>DCAE01000047.1:116734-218981 GCA_002311385.1 Dehalococcoidia bacterium UBA1141
AAAACAACATCAACAAGAGGTGTGTATGGTCACAACAACAGCGAATATCCAGTCCGAATCCATCCGGTACGCCAGCCAGGACGGCACTCAGATTGATGCCTACATAAGCCAACCCGCCATACCGGGCAAGTATCCGGGCGTCATCGTTGCCATGGAAGGAATGGGTCTTGAAGACCACATGAAGGAACTAACCCGGCGTTTTGCGGAACAAGGCTACATCGCGATTGTTCCCGACCTCTACACCCGGGAAGGAAGACCCGCTCCCGAAAAAGTGCTGGAAACTCTCTTCGCCGTGCCCGATTCTCAGACTATGGCAGACTTGGAGGGAGCCACCCTTCATCTGAAGAATCACGCCCACGCTAACGGCAAGGTGGGGATTATCGGTTTTTGCTCCGGTGGCCGGTACACTCTCATGTTCGCTTGCACCAGCGGGAACGTAGACGCCGCCGTGGACTCCGCCGGCGGGCACATTATCCCAGACGAACTTACCGAGTCCCGCCCGGTGGCAACCATCGACATGGTGGCCAACCTGGCCTGTCCCTTGCTGGCTCTCTTCGGGGAGGAAGATGGCAACCCATCACCAGCCCACGCAACGCGTCTAGTTGAAGAATTGGACAAGCATGGCAAGACCTACGAGTACAAGATGTATGCCAACGCTGGCCACGCTTTCTTCGCCGACTACCGGCCCAGCTACCGCGCTGCCCCAGCTCAAGACATGTGGCACCGAGTCTTGCTGTTCTACGAAAAGTACCTCACAAGCTAGGACTTAGAAAATTAGGCCTTAGAGAGGGTCACACATCGTTATTCCATCAGAGATAACTTGATAATCGGGAGCAGAACTATGCCTATCATTCATTATTCCGACGCAGAGTCCAGCGAAGGCTATCCGGGGGTCACCAGAGCCGTCTTGGTGGACGACCGTAACGGTGCTCATTCCCTATACATCGGCCACTTGGAAATCGCACCGGGGGGAACCGTCTCCACCCATATTCACCCCGACACGGAAGAAGCCATGGTCATCGTGGAAGGGAATTTGGAAGCGATTTTAGGCGATGAGGTAGTGACCTTGGGGCCGGGAGACACTGTGCTGGCCCCAGCCGGTATAAAACACGGCTTCGTCAACCGTACCCAGTCCAAGGCGACCTTGGTGGCCGCCTTCCCAAAGACCAGTTTTGAGCGGGTAATGGTGGACTAGCCCCGGCTTATACCAACCTTTTTAATGCTTCGACCACCTGCTCAACCTCTTCCTCTGTATTGAAGAAATGCAGAGAAATCCGAAGCCCTGGTGGGAAACTGACCTGGCGGCAGACGATGCGGTGCTCCTGCCACAACCGGTTCACGGCCTCTTCCGGGGTCATGCCATCGACGGTTAAAGAGACCAGCCCTGTGGAGTCCTGCCGGTCCATGGGCGAGAGCAGATTGATTCCGGGAACGTCAACCAGGGCCTGCTTCAATATGGTAGAGAGGTCCAGGTCTCGCTCTTCAATTGCCGCAACCCCAGGGTCGTTCACGAACCTGATGGCCTCCAAAGCGCCCGCCTGTAGTGCGACGCTGGTAGAAGTTAGAAGAAACTTGTCCATGCTCTCCACATTGGGCTCAAAACCGTAAGGGTTCCCCGGCGACAGAGACGACCGGCCCGCCACGAAGGTGGGTTGCACTTGGCTAATCAGGTCCTGCCTGATGTACAGGGCTCCCACGCCTTCCGGCCCCAAAAGCCATTTTTGCCCAGGAATCGAGTAGAAATCGCAGTCCAAGTCCTTCATGTCCAAGGCTATGTGTCCGGCCGACTGGGCGCCATCCAGCAGCATAAATATTTCCCGGCTCTTGGTAAGCTGCCTTATCTCTTTCACTGGCATCCGCAAACCGGTGGAGTACTCCACGTGACTGAGAAAGACCATCTTGGTGCGGTCGGTAATCGCATCAGATATTTTTTCTAAGATGCTCTCCCGGTTCTCGTTGGGGTTAAACTGCAAGACCTTTACCACGGCGCCGTGGCGGTGCTGCTGATAGTAGCTGGGAATCAGGACCGAGCTGTGTTCCAGATCGCAGGTGATTATCTCGTCCCCCTCCTCCCAGGTAAGCCCGTTCATCACGATATTTAAGCCTTCCGTGGTGTTGCGGGTGACGCAAAGCTCGTCCACCGAAGCATTTATCAAATCGGCCATGGCTGTTTTGATGTTGGCCTGAATGTCCCTGCCGGCCTGATAGACCTCGGAAGTGGTTGGACCTTGATTCATCTCCAAATCCAACCGGTCTTTGATTGCCTTTACCACAGAGAAGGGTGATGGGCCGGACCAACCGGTGTTAACGTAGGTCATGTTCTGGCACACCGGTATTTGTTCTCGTATCTTCAGGACATCCATGTTTCTAGCTCCCAAATTTCGCCAAATATCCGAGCCAATCAACAAAACTAAAATCCCCCTTGCCCTATTGGGATTGGGGGATTTTGGTCTGACCTAGTTGGTTCCGTGTCACCAGGGTGACGCAACCAAAGCGCTTATCTGGGTGAGTAGGGCGTTAACCGCATGATGGAATGTCGGCTTTCCCGTACCAGCGCGCCGTCTTCTTCCGACTTTGCTCGCGCTTTTTGCCATTCCGGGTCAGCGCCGAAGGCCGCCCATCCCTTTTCACGGGCACCTACGTCGTCGTAGCCCAGCATGTATACCAGCCGGTTGCTGGTGCCCACAGACTCGGTCCAGTAAGCGACGTTCTCTATGCCATGCTTCTCGAACAGACCCATGGTGTGATTGGAGAATCGATTGTGGAGAGCGGGCAATTTACCCGGCATTGCGTCATATACCCGCAGTTCCTGCACCTTGGAGGACAACTGGGGCTCGGGTGAATAGGGTGTGGTTTCCAAAATCGTGTTGTAGACAGAAGCCACCAACGGGCCCTCGGCTTCGGTCTCGGCAAACGCAGCGATCCGGCCTTGATCGGCCCTAAATGCCGCCCATTTCTTGTCCCGGTCACCCATGTCGTCAAAGGTCAGGATGTAGGTCATTTGATTGCTTATGCCAATCTCATCGGTCCAGAACCCCATCATCCCGATATCGTATTGATTGAAATAATCAATTGTGATGTTGGCGAAGCGGTCATTGATTGCTCCAAGTTTTCCCGGTACGGCGGTATAGATTCGGTTCTCGTAAATCATCTAGCACCTCATTTTCGTGTTTCAGGTTCTCGCCCAAATGCCAGGCGGGTCTTATTTTTCCATCTCCAGGACTTCTAGTTGGACTCCCTGAGGACCTTCAAAGAAGCAGACCCTCCGGCCATTGCCGACCACGGTCTCCTCTAAAATGCGGGCGCCGCTCTTTTTAAGATTGGCGACCACATTGTCCAAATCATCGGTGTCGATGGCGATATGCTCAATCCCGTAAACTTGGTCCCGAGTTTGGGATTCAATATGCTTGGTGACATTCACGGTGAGCCCGTGCAAATCGAGGCGGAACCCGCTGTCACCGGCTTTACCCACAATCTTCGCGTCCAAGCTATCGACATAGAACTGAGCTGTCTTCTCGGGATCCGGGGTCTTCAGATGGATGTGGTTCATCTTGAAAGCCATAATGCACCTCGCAATTTTATGGACTTGCCGCGTCGGTCAATCCAGCATCACACGTCCGCCAAGCCGATAATCAAGGTCAGATTGGCCCCGGCTGGCGACTAGGGGAGAATAATCCAACGGCAGTCTCTAGTCAAGCACGCTATTGTCCCGGAGCCAACGCCGGACCCAGGTGACCAAACTCCTCCCCATCGCCTATCGATTCGTACTATAATCTCCCCCAGATTAACTTGGGCCGGCTCTCCGGCCCCGAGTCACCCGTAATCAAATCCCATCAACAAATAACGGAGGGACATTATGCCAATCGAAAAACTAGCGCCGGAGATGGACGGCATCGTTTCGGCCAACCAAGAAGTCGAAGATTTGGGCGCAGGCTTCGGCGGGGAAATGGGCGTTGCCGAAGGACCGGTCTGGTGGAAGGAAGGCGGTTATCTGCTATTTAGCGATATCCATGCCAACCAACGAATGAAGTATGCGCAAGGTGAAGGCGTCAGCGTTTTTAGCGAACCGACAAACCGGGCCAACGGCCTTACCCGAGACCTGCAAGGCCGTCTGATTGCCGCCGAGCACGACTCCAGGCGCGTCACTCGCCAAGAGCACGACGGCAGCATTACCGTAATTGCCAGCAGCTACAAAGGCAGACAGTTAAATAGGCCCAACGACGTTATCGTCAAGTCCGATGGTTGCATCTACTTCACCGACCCTTGGTCGATACAACATCCTCAGGAACAATGGGACCTGGAGTTCTCCGGCGTCTACCGGGTCACCCCTGACTTGGGCAGGCTCACCTTGCTGATTAACGACTTCGTGCTCCCCAACGGTCTGGCATTCTCCCCGGACGAGAGCGTGCTGTACATCAACGACTCTCGCCGCGGCCACATCCGCGCCTGGGACTTATTACCCACGGGAGCATTAGCCTTGGGTACGGGCCGGATTTTCGCCGACCTCAGAGGGGACCGAGAGGGCATACCCGACGGCATGAAGGTGGACGTAGAAGGCAACGTTTATTGCGGGGGCGCAGGCGGCGTCTGGGTGATGGACCCATCAGGGAAAGCTCTAGGCATAATCGTCCACGGGAAATCAGCGACCACGAACATAGCCTGGGGCGACGATGATTGGAAGACGCTCTACATCACCTCCAGAAATGAGCTCATGCGGATCAAATTAAACATCGCAGGTATACCGGTGCCCGCCGCCTAACAGTTTGACCGCTCGCCAGGGCTGGCGAACAGTAGCCAATCGAGATTAAACGGCGCATGCTGATTCGTAATACAATCCCCTCCGGGTTATCTCGAACCCATGGTGGGTTCCCGAGGTACCGGTAGCTAATAGAGAGTTAACAGATTGACGGAGGAACCAAATGCCCATTGAAAAATCAGCGCCTGAAATGGACCGCATCGTCGGGGCGAATCAAGAGATCGAAGAACTGGGTAGCGGCTACGGTGGCGACCAAGGCCCCGCTGAAGGACCTCTGTGGTGGAAGGACGATGGTGGTTATCTGCTTTTTAGCGATATCCACAACAACCGGCGGATGAAGTGGGCTGCCGGAGAGGGCGTTACCCTCTTCAAAGAGCCGACCAACCGGGCCAACGGCCTCACTCGGGACCTGCAAGGCCGCTTGATTGCTTGCGAGCACGACGCTCGGCGGATAACGCGGACTGAACACGACGGCAGCACCACCGTCATCGCCAATAGCTATAAGGGGAGGCAACTCAACCGGCCGAACGACGTGGTGGTCAAATCCGACGGTTGCATATACTTTACCGATCCGTGGACCATGCCTTGGCCTCAAGACCAGTGGGACTTGGAGTTCTCCGGTGTCTACCGGATTACCCCGGATTTGGGCAGGATGACTCTGCTGGTCAACGACTTTGTGATTCCTAACGGTTTGGCCTTTAACCTTGACGAAACGGTCCTCTACGTCAACGATTCCCGCCGGGGCCACATCCGGGCTTGGGACTTATTGCCCACCGGCGCATTAGCCTTGGGTACGGGCCGGATATTCGCCGACCTCAGAGGAGACCGACCCGGCGTGCCCGACGGGATGAAGGTGGACGTGGAGGGCAACGTTTATTGCGGCGGCGCAGGCGGTGTCTGGGTCATGGACCCCAGCGGTAAACTGCTGGGCATAATCGTCCACGGGAAAGCGGCGACAACGAACATCGCTTGGGGCGATGATGATTGGAAGAGTCTCTATATAACGTCCAGAAACGAGCTCATGCGAATCAAGCTAAACATTCCGGGCATGCCGGTGCCCTCCGCCTAGCCCGGTGCCAGCAAACTTAGACGATAAACCGATTAAAACATTGACGCTTATAACGGAGGAATCAAGATGGCCCGATTGCCAAACCTAGAGAGAGACCAACTCAAGGCCGAAGACCAGAAATATTACGATGAGATAGCGGGCAGCCGGGGGAGCATCAGAGGCCCCTACGGTGTAATGCTCCACAGCCCCGACGTTGCGGCCAGAGTGGCCCACACCGGGGCCTACGTGCGCTTCGACTTCACCATGCCCGAGTCTCTGAAAGAAACCGTGATTATCACGGCGGCCGCCCACCAGAAATCCCAATACGAATTCGCTGCCCATGCTCGTTTGGCCAGGCAGGCAGGCGTGTCGGACGCAACTATCAAGGCCATCGCAGACGGTACCGCCCCCAACGGCCTGACCGGCGACGAAGAGCTGCTGGTGCGCTACACCACTGAACTGCTCCAAGACAAGAAAATCACCGACGCGACCTTCAACGCCGTTCAGGAGAAATGGGGCGTTCGGGGAGTGGTGGACGTGACCACGCTGATTGGCCACTACCTGCTGGTCGCCCAGATCCTAGCCGCCTTCGACGTTGACCTAGCCCCCGGCATGACCGCCGAGCTGCCGGTCTAACTATGCGCACTTAACAACGGAAAGGGCGCCGCATGAAAGCCCTCGCTAGTCTTGCCTCAACCCTGTCATTCTGAGTGAAGCGAAGAATCTTTACGTTTGAACCAAGAGATTGTTCGGCGCTTCACTTCTCAGAATGACAGGGTCGGGTGGGGGCCGTTACACCAGAGCGTCCCGCAGAATCTCCACCAAGTGCCGGGCTTTGCGCCCCGTGCCGTCCTCTATCTGCTGTCGACAAGACACTCCCGTCACCGCCAATTCCCAATCGTCGTCCTTGCCATTGACCGCCGGGAACAACGATTCTCCTCCAATGGTCATGGAGATGTCGTAATGCTCTTTCTCGAACCCGAAGGACCCGGCCATGCCGCAACAACCGGCGTTTACCAACTCTACTTCCATCCCCGGTGGCAACCGGAGCGCTCCCATGGAACTGTCCGTGCCCGCCAGCGCTTTCTGATGGCAATGAGCGTGGAAAAGCACTTTATTAGCCTTGTCCTCGAATTCCAAGGTCAAACGGCCCTCATCCTGGAGCTTCATCAGGAATTCTTCAATCATGAAAACGTGTTCCGCGACCTTGCGTGATTTGTCGTCTTGCAGCATCTCCGGGTACTCATCGCGGAAGGACAGGATGCAACTGGGCTCGCAACCCACGATGGCCACCCCCGCCTCAGCGTAGTGGTAGAGCAAGTCCACGTTATAGCGGGCGTGCTCGGCTGCTGCGCTCAACATTCCTTTGGAAATCATGGGACGGCCGCAACAGCCGGCGTTGGCCAATTCGACGTTGAATCCGGCAGCTTCCAAAAGCTCCACCGCCGCCTTCCCAACCTGAGGGTAGTTGTAATTCATGAACGTGTCATTAAACAGAACCACGGTCTGGACAGCTTGACCTTCGTTGTCTGCCGTCACGCCTTCACTTCTGGTTGCTGTCATACCTCCCCCCCTGTTTGCCGTCACACCTCCTTCTTTGGTCACCGTCATACCTCCCCCTTTCGTAAAGGGGTACTGAGAGGGATTTCCGCGCCCCCGCGATGCAAACCACTTGGGAAACGTCTCCCTCTGGAAGGCAGGTAGTTTCCGTTTTGGGTGAATGCCCAAGAACGTCGAAGCGAAGAAACGTCCCATGGGATTACTCGCCATCCAGTTGGAAAAAGGAGCGAACCTGCTCCCCAAACGGCTAATCCGGTTAATGTTTGCAAACACCTTGTTACGCAAAGGCCGGCCATTGACCTTGTAGTAGTTGTCTAGGAACTCGTACTTCAACTTGGCCATGTCCACACCTGAGTCGCACTCTGCTTTGCAAGCCTTGCACTCCAAGCAAAGGTCCATGGCATCGAAGAGTCGTTTGCTGGAGATGCTACCTTCCGGCAGCTTTCCCGATAGTGCGGCGCGGAGCAGGTTGGCCCGGCCTCTAGTGGAATGTTCTTCGTCCCGAGTTGCCACAAACGAAGGGCACATCGACCCGTCCAGCTTGCGGCAGGCACCCATGCCGTTGCACATCTCCACTGCGCCAGCGAAGTTGGCATCTATAGTGAAGTCTAGCGTGGTGGGTGGAGAGGTAGTTTGGTAATCCTCGCCGTAACGCAGATTGTCGGTCATGGGCGGGCAATCGATAATCTTGCCGGGATTCATGATTCCCTGGGGGTCGAAGGTCTGCTTGACCTCGCGGAACGCCTGGTACATCTGAGAGCCGAACATCTTCTCGGTCCAGACTCCTCTGACGATGCCATCGCCGTGTTCCCCGCTCATGGAGCCGCCGAACTCTTTCACTAGATCGCTAATCTCGTCTGAGATTGACACCATGGTCGCAACACCGGCCGAGTTTTTGAGACTGACCAAAGGCCGGATGTGCAAGCAACCAACGCTGGCATGACCATAATAAGCGGCTTGTGTTCCATGGTTTCGGACTATCTCGTCGAACCGCCGCACAAACTCTCCCAGTTTTTCCGGGTCCACCGCCGGGTCTTCGACGAAAGGCAACGGCTTGGCATCGCCGTGGAGGCTCATCAACAAACCCAGTCCCGCTTTACGCACGTTCCAGACGGCAGCTTGAGCACCCCGGTCCAGCAGGTTTACACAGGCGTAACCCAATCGCCGACGGACCATGTCCTCTTTCAGCGACTCCATTTTTTCTTTGAGTTCAGCTTCCGACTCTCCGTAGAACTCCACCGCCAATAAGGCTCCGGGGTCGCCTTCTATGAAGCTCATGCTGCGGGAGTGGCCCAATGATTCCCTCGAACGGTCCAGCAGAATCTTGTCCATCACCTCGACGGATGACGGGCCATGTTTCAGCACTTCCTTGGTTGCTTCGCTGGCTTCGATGATGCCCTTGAAATGGAGCACTGAAAGGGATGTCATGGTTGGGCGGGGCACCAAATTGACTTTGGCTTCGGTAACCACGCAAAGTGTGCCTTCCGAGCCCACAACCATCCGGGTCATATTAAATTTCTCATCGGTCAGGAACTCGTCCAGGTTGTACCCGCTGACCCGCCGGTTAATCTTGGGGTATCTGCTCTCTATCTCATCCCGGTTATCCCTGGCTATGCGGCGGATTCCCCGGTAGATGTCCGCTTCCAGGCCAGTCCCGCTAAGCTTCGTCTCCAGTTCGTCAGCGTCCAGTGTACGGAAGTGGGCGGTCGAACCGTCGGCCAAAACGGTAGAAACCTCTTGTATGTGGTCCAAGGTCTTGCCGTAGATAACCGAGTGAGCGCCGCAGGTGTTATTACCGATGCCGCCGCCAACGCAAGCCCGGTTTGAGGTTGTGGGGTCCGGCGCATACATCAATCCCTGGATGGCCACTTCTCTGTTGAGCTGATCCAAGACGATGCCCGGTTGCACACGTGCCCACTGCTGTTCCTGGTTAACCTCCAATACCTGGTTCAGATACTTGCTGAAATCAATGACGATAGCATGGTTCACGGTCTGGCCGGCCAGACTGGTGCCTCCGGCCCTGGGCAGAACCGGCACGCCGCTTTCCTTAGCAATTTCCATGACCGCCCGGACGTCCTCGGCATTACGGGGGATTACCACACCCACCGGCTCCATCTGGTAGATGCTGGCGTCGGTGCTGTAAAGCATCCGGGAGTAGGCGTCAAAGCGCACCTCACCGGACACCCGGTTCTCCAGCTCTCGGGCTAGCTCTTCCCTTTCCTTGCCGCGGATACGATTGGCGGCAATAGATGTTGTGGCCATTGAATCATTCTCCACAATCTATCAGCAGACTGCATTCAGATATCAGGGTTCAACTATCAGCTTATACTACTATCTTTGACGCCTCAACCGAGGTGAAATGCTCAGGGCGAACGCCGCAGGTGACCCTTCGCTTGATGCCAAATACGGTTTAGGATAAGCTGACGACTGATTGCTGAAAGTCGACTGTCAACGGAGGCATGCCATGGCAACCCGGACACAAGCCGAGGTTACGGAGCTACAAGAATCCGCCTTGGAGCACCTGTGGGTCTACCTGCGGGAGCCCAGCGACATGGCCGAAAAGGGCGAGCCTCAGATTTTCGTCGAGGGCAAAGGATGCAAGGTGACCGACGCCTTGGGCAACACCTACATCGACGGCATGTCCGGCTTGTGGTTGAAGAACGTGGGCTATGGCCGCACCGAGATTGCCGACGCCGCCTACGCGCAGATGCTGAAATTGACCTACATGCCCATGGGCACCACCAGCGAGCCAACGATTAAACTGGCGGAAAAGGTCGCCAGCATCACTCCTGGAGACCTCACCCGCTGCTTCTTTACCAGCGGAGGCTCGGAGGCTAACGAAACCGCCATGAAGCTTTCGCGGGCCTATTTCAAGAGAACCGGGGAACCCACTCGGACGAAATTTATCAGCCGGAAGGGCTCCTACCACGGCGCTACATTCGGCACACTGGCTTTAGGTGGGTCCCAATATTTCCCCAAAGAGGACTACGAACCCCTCCTAGCCGGGGTCTTCCACGCCCCACAACCGCTGCCCTACCACTGCGAGTACGGCGGAACCACCCCTGAAGAGTGCGCCGAACTATGCATTAAAGCCATCGAAGACATCATCCTGTTCCAAGGGCCCAGCACCATCGCGGCCGTGGTAGCCGAACCCATTTCCAGCCCCATGGGCGCCGCTGTCCCTGGTCCCAACTATTGGCCATTACTCCGGGAACTGTGCGACCGGTACGGCTGCCTGCTCATCGCCGACGAAGTAATCACCGGGTTCGGGCGCACCGGCAAGATGTTTGCTTGCGAGCACTGGAACGTTACGCCCGACATTATGACCGTGGCCAAGGGCATTACCAGCGGCTACATCCCCATGGGCGGCGCTATAACCCGCAAAATCATATCCGACGCTTTCGTGGGCAGTTCCAAAGCCGCCTTCCGTCATGTCATAACCTTTGGAGGCCATCCCGTAGCATCGGCGGCAGCCCTGAGAAACATCCAAATCCTGGAAGATGAGCACATGGCGGACAACGCCGCCGTGATGGGTGACCGTCTGCTGGAAGGTCTGAACGACTTGAAAGACAAGCATAAAATCATTGGAGATGTCCGTGGATTGGGCCTCTTGTGTGGCGTGGAACTGGTCAAAGACCGGGCTACAAAGGAGCACTTCCCTGCCGAAGCTGACCTAGGCGCCCGTTTGACTCAGGGATTTGCCGACAACGGAATCCTGTTGCGCGGCGGAGACGCCATGAACGTGGCTCCGCCCCTGTGTGTCACGCCTGGAGAGATAGACGAAATCCTGTCGGTGATGGACCGGGTCATCGGCCAAGCGGCCCACGAATTGGGCGCTGAGTAAGTCTAACCCAACCGCACGAAAAGCTCCGCCATCCGCTTGACCTTTGCCGGGTCCAAAGGGTTGGCTATCAAGCCTCCTCGTTTCAGGCTGGTGCCGACAATGGCGCCATCAGCCTGGTTCAAGACTGTGGCGGCGTTGGCCTCGTCGATACCGCTGCCCACTAATATGAATGCGTCTGGGTCCGCCTTTCTGGCAATTCCCACGTCTGCGCTCGCAGTCGCCATGCCGGTAGCCGGACCGCTGATTATCAGCCCGTCGGCCAAACCACGGTGCAAGGTTTCCCGCACCATATGGCCCAAGTCCGTCGGCCCCAATGGCACGGCATGTTTCACCAAAACATCGGCCAGAATCTTCACGTCCAAACCCAAGGCTTGCCTTTGCCGCAGCGTTCGATACGCCTCCCCCTCGATTAGGCCCTCGTCGGCGGCAATGACCCCGTAGTGGACGTTTACCCGAATAAACGCAGCCCCAGTTACGGCAGCAACCGCCATGGCCGACCCGGCGTCGTTGCGCAGCATGTTGATTCCCACGGGCACATCGGTGACCCGCCTAACTCTATCCACGGCCAGTGTCATAGCCGACACCGTCTCGGAATCCAGCCTGCCAGTGCGAAAAGGGGCGTCACCAAAATTCTCCACGATTATCCCGTGGGCCCCGCCATCTTCCAGGGTATTCGCTTCCTCTTCCGCGCGAGCCAAGACAGCGTCCATGTCGCCGCCCCACCTGGGCGACCCAGGTAATGGCGGTAGGTGCACCACGCCGATGAACACTTTAGGCGCAGGGAACAGCTTTCGTAGCATGCGGTCAGTTCACCAATCCTAGGCTATTGCCCACTTCTCTTTCCACCACTTCTAAGTCGCCGGGGGTAAGACTTCCCAGCTTGCCAGCGACCATCTCTTGTTTGATGGTCCGCAAAACTCCGGTGACCACAGACGGGCATAGCACCCTGCCGATTCCCACTGGGACACCAATGTGTCGCCGGTCAAGATTCTTCGAGTGTTGCTTGTGATTGCGGCTACTATCGCTTCTTGCCTTCCGTTGCGGTACGCCTCAGTGCTGAGCAACAACACCGGGCGCCGTTTGGTCCCAGTCTCGTCTGAATAAACAAAATTGACCAAGACCACGTCACCCCGGCTATAACTTGTCGTATTCAGCATCTCTGTCGTTATTCCACAACTCGGCTAGAACTGGATCGTCCGACGCCGTTAGAGTCGCTTCCCTTGGAGCCGGTTTAAGGACGTCTTGCTCTTTTCGCATAACGGCGTCAATGTCTTCTTGTTTGAACCTTCTATGGCCTGCCCGGCCCACCTTGTAAGACGCTAATTGCATGTCTTTGACCAATTGATATATAGTCCGTCTCGAGACTCTCAAATATTGGGCTGCTTCATCCACGGTGTACCAACTCTGGGGCGGAGTCTGGGTCACTCTCCAATATTGCACGGAGTCTCGCAATCTCTCCGACCTAATGCGCCCCATTTGTTCAAGCTTTTCGAGGCTACCGTCTAATTCTTCGCCAACAAGTCCTGACCTACTGCGAATATCGAAGTATTTAATCTTTTTACCATTACCAATAACTTTGAGCACTTCGGCCAAGTTTCCATCCAACAAATCTTCGACAGGATTGTTAGATTCCGTGGACATGGCAAGCTCCTAATTAAGAATTTGAAGTCGATTTAGCACATAATAGCACGCCATAGCACATTATTGTGGTGGGTTATGTCAAGGATTTAACATTGGATTTACTCACCCACAAATAACGCATGCAGTGATAAAATGAAGCTCGAATTTGTGAAAATGGATGGGAAGTGATGCCCCAGGATTTTATTTTCGTAAAGGGCGCTCGGGAACACAACCTCAAGAACATTGACGTGACCATCCCCAGGGACAAACTGGTGGTAATCACCGGCGTCTCCGGTTCAGGCAAAAGCTCGTTGGCCTTCGACACGATTTACGCTGAAGGACAGCGCCGGTACGTTGAGTCCCTCTCAGCTTACGCACGCCAGTTTTTGGGCCGCATGGACAAGCCCGATGTCGACTACATCGAGGGCCTTTCGCCGGCCATCTCCATCGACCAGAAAGGCGTTTCCCACAACCCCCGTTCCACTGTGGGTACCGTCACCGAAATTTACGACTATTTAAGACTGCTATTCGCCCGGGTCGGTTTGCCCCATTGCCCCAAATGCGGTCGGCCCGTGGAAAGGCAGACAGTACAGCAAATCGTCGATTCAGTAATGTCCCTTCCAGGCGATAGCCGCATCATGCTGCTGGCGCCCAAGGTCCGCCGCAAAAAGGGCGAGCACAAAGACATTTTTGAGGCGGCCCGCAAGTCCGGCTTCGTCCGCGTCCGCGTCAACGGCACCATACACATGCTGGACGAACTGGGCGATCTGAACCTGGACAAGAAGAAATGGCACTACATCGAGATAGTTGTTGACCGGCTGATTATCCGGGAAGACACCGAAATGAGCCGGGTGGCTGAGTCGGTGGAAGCCTCCCTCCGAGAGGGTGAAGGGGTGATGCAGGTTGACTTGGAAGGAGGGGAGGAGCTGATTTTCTCCGAGCAGTTTTCCTGCTCCAAGTGCGGCACCAGCCTTCCCGAGATCGAGCCTCGTACCTTCAGTTTTAACAGCCCTCACGGAGCCTGCACCGAGTGCACCGGTCTGGGCTACAAGTTGGAAGTCGACCCGAACCTGGTGGTGTTCAACAAGAAACTTTCTCTCTCTGAGGGAGCCATTACCCCATGGACCCGGGGCGGCACCTCCAGCAGTTGGTACGTGAGCTTATTGGAGGCGGTGGCTCGTAGCCATGGGTTCTCGGCCAAAATGCCGGTGAGCGAACTCAGCGAAGAGCATCTTGACATCGTCCTTTATGGCAATAAGTCCAAGAAGGTGACCATTCACCACAAGACCCACCACGGTAGAGAATATAGCTGGGAAACCACCTTCGAAGGGGTAATTCCCAACCTACAGCGCCGCTATCGGGAAACAGAATCCGATCACACCCGGCAGGAGATCGAGCGCTACATGGCCGCCCGCGCCTGCAAGGCTTGCGGTGGTAAGCGGTTACGGCCCGAGGCGCTGGCGGTGACTGTCTGCGGCCTGGGCATCATGGACGTCACCAGCAAGAACATAGGCGAAGCCCTGGAATGGGTGCGTCAGATAGACGCCGACGCCCCCGGCAAGCACACGGGGGAAACCCTCTCTGAGCGAGCGAAAACCATCGGGAATCAGATACTCAAAGAGATTGATGGCCGGCTGCGATTCCTGGAAGGTATCGGATTGGAATATGTGACCATGGACCGGACCGCCCGTACGCTCTCCGGCGGCGAAGCCCAGAGGGTCCGCCTTGCCACGCAGATTGGCTCCGGCCTTACCGGTGTGCTCTATGTTTGCGACGAGCCCACCGTCGGTCTTCATCCCCACGACGACTCCCGGTTGATTGACACGCTGATTCGCCTGAGGGAGATGGGCAACACCGTGGTGGTGGTGGAGCACGACGAGGCCATGATGAGAGCGGCGGACTTTATAACCGACATGGGTCCGGGCGCCGGCGAGCATGGTGGACACGTTGTCGCCACGGGCACCATCGAAGACATCATGAATACCCCGGGCTCTTTGACCGGCCAATACCTGAGTGGGCGTAAAATCGTGCCAATGCCAGCCGAAAGGCGGCTGGGCAATGGAAAATTCCTGAAAATCATCGGGGCCAGAGAAAACAACCTGAAAAACATTGACGTGGAAATCCCCCTTGGCGAACTCATCTGCGTCACCGGTGTTTCCGGCTCCGGAAAGAGCAGCCTCACCTATGAGATTCTCTTCAAGAGGCTGGCCCAAATCATCTACCGTGGCCGAGAACTTCCCGGAGAACATGACGACCTTCTGGGCGTGGAAAACGTGGACAAGGTGGTCAACATCGACCAATCTCCCATCGGGCGAACTCCCCGAAGCAACCCGGCAACCTACACCGGGGCGTTCACCCCAATCCGGGAGTTGTTCGCCAGCTTGCCCGAAGCGAAAGTCAGAGGCTATGCCGCTGGACGTTTTTCCTTCAACGTTAAAGGCGGACGTTGCGAAGCCTGTCAAGGCGAGGGCTACAACCAGATTGAGATGCAGTTCCTGCCCGACGTTACGGTGCCCTGCGAGATTTGCCAAGGTCGCCGTTACAACCGTGAAGCATTGGAAGTGCTGCTGCGGGGCCAGAGTATCGCAGATGTGCTTAACATGACCGTGGACCAAGCGCTGGAGTTCTTCCTGAACTTCCCTCGCATTAAGCCCAAGTTGGAGACCCTCCGCGACGTTGGTCTCGGCTACATACGCTTGGGCCAACCAGCCACCACGCTATCGGGTGGTGAGGCTCAGCGGGTGAAACTATCCACGGAACTCTCCAAACGGGCCACTGGCAAGACCATCTACCTGTTGGACGAGCCCACCACCGGCCTGTCATTCGAAGACTGCGCCGCCCTTCTCAGGGTTCTGCACCGCTTGGTGGACGGCGGCAACACCGTGTTGTTGATTGAGCACAACTTGGACGTTATCAAGAACGCCGATTGGATCATAGACTTGGGCCCCGGAGCAGGAAACAAGGGTGGGAAAATAATAGCCGTCGGCACCCCCGAGGATTTGGCCAAGAACACCAAGTCCCACACCGGGCACTACCTAAAAGCGTCCTTGAAAAAATCTCAACCCAAACAAACGGAAAAGAAAGCGGAACCGGAGCCCGTTCCCGTAGGGGACTTAATAATTGGGGCAGCTAAACGGCTGAAAACGCCAGAATTGGGATGGAACTTCCATGGACGGTCTGCCCAATCACGAACGCCTCGTGAAGAATCAGACTCATAGCCAGAAGTCGCGGCTGATCCATGAGTCGTCCCTATAGTTCAACAAATAGTTAAGCCAAACTCACAACAATGAAATTATCGATTTGAACGGGTCATTTTTGCAGGAACGCGAGTTTCGAACGAGAGCGACGGGGTACCAAGTTTGTAAGACCTAAATGGTTTCCACCGCAACTTCAAGTACCTCTTGGGGCCGCAAGTGGTAATGGAGTCTCTCAAATCCGATGACCTGCCCGTCCTTATCTTTCATCAAGACAATTCCGTCCCCGGTCTCCTCGCAGGTATCTTCAGCATTAGGGTTTCCAAACCACACTGTCAAAGTGCCAGCTCCTTGGTCATATAGGACCTTCACTTCACCTAAATCGGTTCACCTTATTTAGCGGTATCTGTTGGATAGGTAGTAATCACAAATCCATTTACGTCTTGGTGCTTAACTACGACGCAAATCCAGCGATTGTGTGCGACTGGTCGGTAAAACAATTAAACGTCAAAATCGCTTCGACTCCGCCTAATCTCAACCGGCTCAAGTAATCATTATTCAACTTCCCATTGTCTTCCAAACATTGCCGGATGTTTCTAGGTAACTATCAATCGCCAGCGAATACTCGATAGTTGCACACTAAATCCTAGGCTTGTGGCAACGTCGAATATCAGCTCATCACTCATAGTTTAGACGCACACGACTATTTTAGCATGGCTCTATAATCCTCCGTACGCTCGCATTATATTTAGGCGGAACTTTCATTTTGTCATAAACCTCTCCCTTTGCTAGAATAGCTGGGCCAATCAGTCAACATTCGAGAGGAAAACTATGCCAGTCCACTTCGAAGGCGAAGTCCGCATCAACAAAATCAATATGGGTCCCTACGACAACAACGGCTACATCGTGATTTGCCCCGAAACCAACGAAGGAATAATTATTGACACCCCCGCCGAACCCGAAAAGCTGTTGAACGAAATCGGCGACGTGAAAATCGGCCACATCCTCATCACCCACAACCATCAAGACCACCTATTGGGTTTTGATGAAATAACCAGTGGGGTGGGCGTGCCGGTGGGAATCGGGACCAACGATGCCTCGGCTCTTCCCAGGCCACCGGAATTGAACCTGAATGACGGAGACGTTATCAAGTTCGGCAACCGGGAAATGCAAGTACTGGCCACTCCGGGCCACACCGACGGCGCAGTCTGCTTGCTGGTGGGCAAACACCTGTTCTCCGGAGACACTCTGTTCCCCGGCGGGCCGGGGAAAACCCGCAGCTCCGAAGCCCTACAGCAAATCATCGGCAGCATTACCAGCAAGCTGTTGACACTGCCGGACGACACCGCCGTTTACCCCGGCCACGGCTCTGACACCACCATCGGCGACGCTCGCCGGGAATACCAGGCATTCGCGTCCCGGCAACATCCGTCCGAGCTTTCCGGCGATGTAACCTGGAGCACCTAGTCCGTATTCCACCGACTAAAGTTCTCCCAAACCCGGCCATCTAGCTGAGTCCAGGTTCATTTTTCAGTACCTGGACTCAGAAAACGTGTTTGACCAAAGTTACCCATTTAGATTAGAGAGTTAAAAATGTTCCAAAGGTCAGTCCTTGATAACCAACTGCGGGTATTAACGTCAACTATGCCCCACACCCGGTCAGTGTCCATAGTGATTTGCGTGGGCGCCGGGTCTAGATATGAGCCCGAGGACAAAGCTGGTTTGTCCCATTTCCTTGAGCATCTTCCCTTCAAGGGCACGAAGGATTGGCCCACTGCCAAAGCAGTCAGCGAAGCCATTGAGGGCGTGGGTGGGGTGATGAACGCCAGCACCGACCGGGAAATGACCGCGTTCTGGTGCAAGGTAGCCCAGCCCCACTTCAAGACCGCTTTCTCAGTCCTGCTGGATATGCTCATCAATCCGCTTTTGGATCCGGAGGAATTGGAGAAAGAGCGTGAGGTTATCCAGGAAGAATTGCGGATGACCAACGACCATCCCACCTACAAAGTAGACCTGCTGATTGATGAGGCGCTCTGGCCCAACCAAGCCATGGGCCGGGACGTTGGCGGCACCGCTGATTCGGTGGAAGCCATCACCAAGGAAGAAATCCAGGAGTACATGCGCCGCCAGTACAACCCGGCCAACACGGTTATTGCAGTTGCCGGGAATATTACCCACGAAGAAGTCGTTCACATGCTGGAGGAGACAACCTACGGTTGGCAGCCCGTCGAATCATTGGACTGGGAACCGGTCAATGTCGACATCCAGGGTCCCACCGTCCTCATGGACCAGCGCCGCACGGACCAAACCCACCTTTGCCTAGCCCTGCCAGGGGTGGCTCTGGACGACCCTGACCGCTACAACTTGGCCCTGCTAAACGTGATGTTGGGCGACGGCATGAGCAGCCGCCTATTTCAGAACCTGCGAGAACGCCAAAGCCTGACCTACGACATCAGCAGTTCCACTAACCACTTCCGCGACTGCGGCTCGGTGGTTGTCTATTGCGGTGTGGAACCCAAGAAATCCCGCCCAGCCATTAAAGCCGTTGTAGAAGAACTCCATGGCATGCACATAGAAGCGCCGGAAGAGGAACTCCACAAAGCCAAGGAGTATACCAAGGGCAGACTGCTTCTGAGGCTGGAGGACAGCCGATCAGTAGCAACTTGGCTGGCAACTCAAGAGTTGCTTCAAGGCCACGTGGCGACCCCCGAGCAGGCCGTAGAACGCATCGATGGCGTCACCACTTCCGATGTTGCCAGAGTGGCCCAAAACCTGTTCTGCCAGGAAAATCTCCGCTTGGCGGTGGTAGGTCCCCACCGAAGCGACAAGTTGTTCCACAAACTCCTGCAGTAGTCAGGACTAGCCTTCCAGCCGGAAGGTATAGCCCAAGAGTGATAAAAGGGCGTCCAGCTTAGCTAGGATGCCCTTTTATCACGTTTTTCCCTCATGCGCTATAGATAACTAAAGCGCCGACGCGTCGAACTCCTCTGCCACCGGGTTGCTCAAGACGCCGATTCCCGGAATATCAATATCAACCGTGTCACCTGGCTTCAATGCCCTGGTGACGCCGGTTGTACCCGAAAAGATCAAATCACCGGGATGCAGCGTCACCTGCTGGCTGATGTAGCTAACAATTTCGGAAAATGTAAACAGCATGTCCTTGGTATAAGCCCTCTGTACTTCCTCGCCGTTGAGGCGGACGATGAGCTCCAACTGCTGCGGATTGATATCTGTTTCGATCCAAGGCCCTACCGGCGCGAATGTATCTGCGCCCTTGGCTCTCCAAAAGGTCCAATCCTGGTTCTGCCAGGTGCGGTCGCTGACGTCGTTGCCGCAGGTGTATCCCAAGATGAACCGGCGGGCTTCACTGGGAGTAACACGGCGGCACTGCTTGCCAATGACCGCCACCGCCTCTCCCTCGTAATGAACTTCGCCCGACGAATCCCTAGGCAATATAATCGGGTCTTCGTGGCCGGTTAACGAACCCCGGGCTTTGACCCAAGGCTCGGGATGCCCCGGCAGTGGAGGCGCTTTATCGCCATTCTCGAATACCGATGCCGCATACTCCAGATGGTCCGCGAAATTCAATCCCGGCCCCCACATCTCTGTGGGCTCGGTTGGCGCCAACAACTTGACGTCCTCCAATCTATGCTTGGTGTCGGTCATCCTGAACCTGGTATAAATGCTACCTCGAATTTCGATCACCTCTTCGCCCTGCACCACCCCATAAGCTACCCTCCTACCGGTTCGAAATCGAGCAATTTTCATGCGGGGTCTCCTCTTTAGACTGATGTGCGGCGTGGATGGATGAGGTATCAGGCTGGGAGTTTACCCCTTCCTTAACTCAGCCGCAAGACTATTTTCACCATTGTCGAAATACTGGTTCGGGATTAAAATGCCATACCTAGGACATCACGAATATTCGGAAAACAACCCAAGCACTGGCTATCAACTGTTCGGAATTCTGCACCCAAATCTAGGTTATACACAGTGGTTAGACACCACCGAGGTTAAACACAAATGAAAATAGGCTACTTTATCAACGGCCAATATCCGGCCAACGAGTCCATGCCCCAAAAGATTCAAGACAGCGTCGAATTGGTGCGTGCGGTTAGAGACGCAGGCTTTGATTTGATTTGCGCCGGGCAGCATTACTTGTCCGCCCCTTTTCAGATGAGCGCCACACTCCCGCTCTTGGCACGAATGGCTGCGGAGGCGGGGGACATGCAGGTGGCAGCTACCGTGGTACTGCTGCCACTGCACAACCCGGTTGACCTAGCCGAGAGCGTGGCCACCATGGACGCAATCTGCGGTGGCCGTTTCGTCTTCGGAATCGGCCTAGGCTACCGGGACGAAGAGTACATGGCCTTCGGCGTGGACCGCAGTGAGCGGGTGGAACGCATGAACGAGTCCCTGGAACTGATGAAGCTCCTATGGACGGAAGATGAAGTGGAGTTCCATGGCAAGTACTACAATGTCCCCAAGGTCAAACCAGCCACCAAACCGGTGCAAAAACCCTATCCGCCAATCTGGGTGGCCGCCAACAACGATGTTGCTATCCGCCGCGCCGCCAGATGGGGATACCCCTGGCTCATCAACCCCCACGCCACGGTTCCCATGGTAGCCGGGCAGTTCAAGACATACACAGCAAACCTGGAGAAGTTCGGCCAACCCATTCCCGAAACCTTGCCCATGATGCGGGAACTGTACGTGGCCTCCGACCGGGAGTCAGCATTTATAGAGAGCCAGCCTTATCTGGAGACCAAATACGCTGCCTACGCCGCTTGGGGCCAAGATAAGGCTTTGCCAGGCAACGAGAGCTTCTCTGTTCCCTATCAAGACTTGGCCAAAGACCGATTCCTGCTTGGGTCTCCCGACGAAGTGGCCCAAGAGATGCTGCGCTATCAAGATGAATTAGGCGTGAACTATCTTATCTTCCGGATGCAGTGGCCTGGCATGCCTCAGGAACAGGCTCTACGGCAGATTGAACTCATGGGCAAAGAAGTAATCCCACGGGTGAAAGCGGCATCAAAATAACGCCTCGCAACCCGTTCACACGAGCATTTCACCGGCTCCAGGCAAACAAGTTTTCCAAAGGGCCGCGATTGCCGCTTGACGGGCCAAAAGTCGCCAGTATAAGCTAGGAAAATAGCTAGAATCCCGGACACAAGATAGCCCCCGGTCACCACAACGCCCAAGGAGGAGTCCATGCCCCGGCTAGAAGATCTAAGTGAAGTGGAACGTAAAACCGTAACTTTCTTCCCGTGCATGGAATTCGACAGCACTCCCTGGGTCTCATTATCTAAAGACTTGTCTCAAAGCAAGGTTGCTTTGATAACCACCGCCGGTCTCCATGTCCGCGGCGACAAGCCCTTCATCAGCGACTTCAAAGGCGGTGACCCGTCTTTCCGGGTCATCCCAAGCAACACCAGCCCTGCCGACATTCTTCAGAGCCATGTAAGCATCGGATTCGACCACACCGGCTTCTATAAAGACATGAACATCGCATTCCCCATTGACCGTCTCCGTGAGTTGGTTGACCGGGGAGTGATTGGTAGCGTCTCTGACAATTATTACTCCTTCATGGGCGCCATAAGGGACCCACGGAGGGTAGTGGACGACACCGGCCCCCAAGTTGCCCAACTCCTGAAAGACGAGGGCGTAGATGTGGCTTTCCTGGTGCCCATTTGACCCCTATGCACTCACGCCGTGAGCGTGCTGGGTCATGTTTTCGAAGGTGCCGGAATCAGCACAGTGTTGGTCGCTTTAGTGCGGGAGCATGTCGAGAAGGTCAAACCTCCCCGTGCTTTATTCGTTCCATTCCCTTACGGCCACACTTTGGGCAAACCCAATGACCCTGAATATCAGCACAGCGTAATCGCTTCCGCCTTAGACCTACTGAACCGTCCGTCCGGACCCGTGCTGGCCGACTTCCAAGGCGAAGCAGGCCCCAAGGAGTTGATTCAGGCTTCTGCGGTGCAACCTTCTACCTCAACCATCAATGGGACTAACCCCGCCGATGAGGTGACCTCCCTGAGGGAACTCTACGAACGTTGGGTAACCGACCACGATGGGCGAACTATGGTGGGCCTGAGTGGCATCCCGCAGCGCCGGTTCCGGGGTACTGTCCGATTCATGGAAGAGTATGCCCAAAATGGTGGGGCGGATATGAAAGAGCGTCCCGAGGACGTATCGGTGCCTCAATTCATGCGCTACTGCGTGGACGGCATCAAGGCTTTCTACTACGAGGCGCGCATGTCCCAGCGGTCCAACGATACCGAGGAAGAGATTCATTCTTGGTTCTGGGGGGAAACCGCTATCTCTAAGTTAATTCAAGACGTGGCGAAACGTATGAACGAGACCGACGATGCGGAACTAAAGGTATTCGCTAACGGACTTGCCCGTTAATTTTTGTTTCGGTTATTCGACCTGATCCTGAATTGGTGGTGGTCGGGCTCTGGGACTGAGTCCCAAAACCCGATACAAGAAAATCCGTCCGGTCTACCAGCGGTCCGCAAAGGCCCGTCAGGGAGATAATTTCTTTTGGTACCTCCAGGTGACATTGGGGCAGTACCCATCTGGGTAGGCGTATACATCGCTTTAGCCGTTTCGATGGCGATTTCAAGCTACCTTTTCTACTTCCGGGTAATCCACCTAATCCTCCAAGGCAAAAGCGTCGCTCGCTTTGACCAACCCCTTGTCCGTCTAAAAGGCGCGCTGCTAATAGTTTTGGGCCAGCGCCGGGTATTGCAGCGTGTTCCGGCCAGGGACTGGGCGGGTATAGGCCATGCCACAATCTTCTGGGGGTTCTTATCCTTCGCCCTCAGCTACCTGATATTCATATTCATAGGCTCGGCGTGGCACGCATTCCCGGAAAAGCTGTTTACAGAGAGCGGAGTCCGGGTGTACAGCCGATACCTGGACATAATTGCCGCAGTGCTGTTGGTTATGCTGGCTTGGGGACTCATCCGGCGATGGGCGGTGAAACCCCACCGGTTGAGCTTCGACCTCACCCGCAACATCGACTCAGTCATCATCGTGGCCTCCATAGGTGGTCTCATGGTTTCGACACTGTTGACTCACTCGTTCTACGTGGCTCAAGGCGGCATCGGTCCGGAAGCGGACGTTTATATCGGCAAGGGCCTGGGCAATTGGTTCACCGACTTGGGCTTGGGAGCAGGCGCCGCCAACACCTTGCAGGGCACCTTTTGGTGGATTCACCTAGCCATCATTTTGGGTTTCTCTGTGTACATCCCGTTTTCCAAACACATGCACATGATGGCCGCCCCCTTGAACGCCTTTTTCCGCTCCCTGGAACCACGGGGTGCGCTGCCGACCATCGATTTGGAGAATGCCGAGCGCTTTGGCGCTGGGCGGGTCCAAGACTTTACTTGGAAGCAGCTATTGGATGGCTACGCTTGCGCTGTGTGCGGTCGCTGCACCGATGCCTGCCCCGCCAACATCACCGGAAAGATTCTCTCTCCCATGCACATCGTGGAAAACATCAAGGACCACATGATGGACATAGGGCACCAAGGAGAGCGCGATCCCGAGCATGTGGAGCCAACCCTTCTCTTCGGAGGCGCAATCTCGGAAACAGCCATCTGGGACTGTCTTTCCTGCGGAGCTTGCATGGAGGAATGCCCGGTTGTGGTGGAGCACATACCCACTATCATGGATATGCGCCGCAACCTGGTACTGGAAGAGTCCAGAGTACCTGAGAGCGCTATGAACGCTCTACTCAGTTTGGAGCAACGAGGCCACCCTTGGAGAGGCACCCAGTACTCCCGCACCGACTGGGCCGAGGGGCTAGACGTTCCCACCATCGCCGACAAGCCGGATGCTGAAATATTGTTCTGGGTGGGTTGCACCGGCGCATTAGAGCAGCGGAGTCAGTCCATAGCCCGGTCCATGGTTAAAGTCCTCCAAAGAGCCGGGGTGGATTTCGTCATCCTAGGGGACGAAGAGACCTGTTCCGGAGACCCGGCCAGGCGAATGGGCAACGAGTACCTCTTCCAGATTCTGGCCCAACAGAACATCGAAACGTTTACCAAATACAACATCAAGAAAATCGTGACTATATGCCCTCATTGCTTCAACACAATGAAAAACGAGTATCCTCAGTTTGGCGGCAATTACGAGGTCCTCCACTACAGCCAACTGGTTGATGAGCTAATCAAGAATGGCAAGCTAAAACCGGTCATCCCAGTCAACACTACCATGGCCTATCATGACTCCTGCTTCCTAGGCCGCCACAACGGCGTATACGACCAGCCCCGCGATGTGGCCAAGGCCATACCAGGACTCACCTTGGTGGAGATGGAGCCCCATTGCCGAGAGCGGGGTTTCTGTTGCGGTGCTGGCGGTGGCCACATGTGGATCGAAGAAAGTCAGGGCACGCGGGTGAACCACACCCGCACCGATCAGTTCTTGGAAACCAAGGCCGACACAATCGGCGTGTCTTGCCCTTTTTGTGCTCAGATGTTGGACGAAGGAATTCAGGCAAAGGGCATGGCGGGAGAAAAGCAGGCCAAGGACGTCCTAGAGCTTCTCTCGGACAGCTTGGGATAATATCAGGCTAACAGGCGGCGGCGGCCCAACGGAATTACCGGCCTCCGCAAAAGGAATGAGCATATGCCAAAAGGTGATCAAGTAACGGTAGCTCAGTTATGCGGCAAATGCCGAGTTCAACTGAGCACCTTCGAAATAAAGAAAGACAACATGATGCTCATCACCGCAGACGAAATATGGTGCCCGCATTGCAACGAAAATACCCCGGAGGTGCGGGACATGGCAAGCCGCTTGGAAACCATAAATCGGGAAACGGCCAGCTATCCCAAGGCCGTTCCAGCCACTCCTTTTACCTCTGGACCATCTACAACCAAATCAGAAAAATAACGGTCCGCAAATTTCTATCTGTGATTCTTCGTTTCAAGCTCCCTGAACCTCTTTTGAACAACGGCCAGCAAGATAGCCGAGACTTTCCCTTGATTACCTTCATCCGCTGATGCTGCCCAGCTGGGTTTGGAGCATGGTGGAAAAGCGGTATGTCTTTTTCCCCACTTCGGAAATCGAAATGACGCCTGCCGACGTGGGCTTGGAATTCCAAGACCTTTTCTTTCCCACAGCAAACGGCAACCTCCTCCACGGTTGGTTGGTGCCCGGCTCCGGCAACGGCACCTGGCTCTGGTTCCACGGCAACGGCGGAAACATAGGCCACCGAGTCATCGAACTGGCGCTGCTCCACCAACGTCTGGCCGTAAGCGTGCTGATTTTCGACTATCAAGGCTATGGTAGGAGTGAAGGGAAGCCGTCGGAATTGGGCACATATCAAGACGCCAGGGCAGCTCTTGACCAACTGCGGCACATTAAAGGGGAAGAATCAGAGCCGGTCGTCTATTATGGCCATTCCCTAGGAACGGCCATCGCCGTGAAACTAGCGGCGGAACAGCCTCCGACTGGATTGGTGCTGGTATCACCATTTACGTCGATTAGCGATATGGCCGGCCGGGCATTCCCTTGGTTACCAGTGTCATGGTTGGTGAGGGGCCACTACGACACTCTGAGCGGCATACCAAATGTCAACAGCCCTGTCTTGTTCCTTCACGGAGAAGAAGACGAATTGGTGCCCTTTGCCCACGGAGAAAGGCTATTCCGAGCGGCACGAGAACCAAAGGCTTTTCAAGCCCTAGCCCAAACGGGACACAACGACACATTCCAGACCGGCGGCGAGGTTTATTGGGGAGCTATTGAAGGGTTTCTGGACCGTATGTAAGACATAGAAGCATTAACAAAGAAGGCATATAACAAACCGGCACCGGTGTTGTCCTAGGCAAGTTCTTCGCCCAAATCAACATCGATACCGGTTCGGCCCGGAATCAATCACCTAACTACGGGAGGATGAAACAACTGCATCCGCTCGCTGTGAACGGATGCGGAGCCGCTAAACTTTTTCGGCGTAGTCCAAGTTATGGAGGTACTTGCTTCCTTCCCCCGCTCCTTCAACAATCACGACCTCATGGACGTTCATGTCATGGTTCTCCACGGCCTGGGTGACCCCTGTGGTCTCCACGGTCAAACCGGCCCTGGTCTTGAATTGTAACCCGGCCTCGATACTTGCCATTTCAGCGTAAGCCAATGAATGTCCTCCAATTACCAGTTTTTCGACCGTAATCTTTCGGACCAACCCTGTGCCAATTGCGTGGATTTCCCAGGGCTGTCTCCGTTTATACGAGTCGTGTTTCAGAAGTCTACAAATCCTGCCTGGCCTAGTCAAGTCTTCCGGCGCGGATTTGTTGTTTTAGAACTTAGTTAATCTCAAATCAATGGGGCGCAAAACGCAAGAAGCATCCAAATCAGCTTGAGCTAGACACCGGTTATCAACTCAGTTTCGTAATCCAGCAAAATCAAATCGCCGCTGAACTCCTCAACGAAAGACACGATCTTAGACATCATCTCGTGGGCGTGAGCCGTATCATTGCTGATACAACAAACACCGATAGTTAGCCGTTGCCACAAATCGTTGTGGTCGACCTCGGCGACCGCAACATTGAACTGATTCCTCAGGCGTGCGGTCAAAGACCTGGCGATCTGCCGTTTCTCCTTGAGATTAGTGGCCTCGGGCAGGTGCGCGCTTATCCTACATACCCCTATGTGCAACCCTCTCCTCCGAAACTACTGGACGTGCCGCAAGATTGATTAGCACTAATTTTCACAATTTCCTTGACTCCATTGGAAAGCCCATTATAGATTATAGGCCTAACAGTAGAAATCGAGGTTATCAAAGACCTCGGTAAAGGCTTTTCGCTTAGTTCCCGGCCTTTGCGCGTTTGGTTGGGGAAGAGCTCTCGGGAGTGAAGGAGCGGATGCAAGAATGGTAAGTAACCAGGCCCGCCAACCGGACCGGGCGGATGTGCCCGAAGTCGTGGTCACCAGGTTGCCCCAGTACGTCCGCGTTCTCAACCGGCTCTTGGAAGAAGGAATCGAAGTCGTAAGCTCGCAGCAACTCGGTGCGCAACTTCAAGTAACTCCAGCTCAGATCCGAAAAGATCTTAGCTACTTTGGTCGCTTCGGCAAACAGGGAAGAGGCTACAGCGTCCGCCATCTCCACGATCGCCTGCGGGATATTTTGGGCTTGAATTCTTATTGGAACGTGGCGGTGGTGGGTGTTGGTCGCTTGGGCCGGGCAATCCTGAGCTACCCCGGCTTCACTCCGGACGGATTCCACTTGGTTGCCGCCTTCGACACCAACGAAGATGTGGTGGGTCTGCAAGTGGGGGATTTAACTGTCCGCTCTATTGATGAACTGGAGGAAGTAGTCAGCGGGCAAAACATCAGCATAGCCATCGTAGCTGTGCCTGTGAGATTTACCCAGGAGGTCATCGATACCTTGATCGATTGCGGAGTTCGGGCCATCCTCAACTACGCTCCAACATCCCCACAGGTTCATGATGGAGTGAGGATACGCAACATCGACCCGGTAATTGCCTTGCAGTCCATGACCTACTACCTGGCCGACTCCCCGGAGCATTAGAGTTTTTATCAATTCAGACTATTTGAAACGGATAAGGGCGGACCGATAATATCGGTCCGCCCTTATTGCTTAACTATCGCCGTAGCTTAGAGAACCAGGGGTTATGCCGAAGAACCCGCTCCCGGCGAGATCGCCCCGCCCCTAGCTCTGCGGCGTCTGACCACGTTCAGTCTAACCTGAGCTCGGCGCATGGCTCCCAATGCCCGCTCCATTTCCAGTTCCGACTCCTGACCGGCTATTCTTTGCTGGGCTCGTTCAACGGCCTGCTGAGCCCTGGATTCGTCAATCTCTTCCGACCGCTCACAGGCATCGGCCAGAATGGTCACCTTATTGCCGATTACCTCCATGAAGCCACCGGTGACGGACATGTAGGTATCCGCGCCTTCTTTGCGAATCAGGATTTCCCCAGGTTGCAACATTGTCATTAGGGGGGCGTGGTGCGGCAGGATTCCCAACTCTCCGTCAATGCCTGGAGCCACAACCATATCCACGTCATCGCCAAAGACCTGGCTTTCCGCTGTTATTATTTCCAAAATCATGCCCGGCATAACTTTTATCTCTGCGCCATTAGCGCCTGGCCTTTTTCAACCGCTTCTTCGATGGTGCCGACCATGTAGAACGATTGCTCGGGCAACTCGTCGTGGGTCCCTTCCAGGATTTCAGCGAATCCACGAATCGTGTCCCGCAGCGGCACGTATTTGCCTGGTTGGTTGGTGAAACCCTCGGCAACGAAGAATGGCTGGGTCAGGAAGCGCTGGATTTTCCGAGCCCTGAATACCGTCTGCTTGTCTTCTTCTGATAGCTCTTCAATCCCCAGGATAGCGATGATGTCCTGCAGGTCCTTGTAACGTTGCAAGACCTGCTGCACTGCCCTAGCCAGATTGTAATGCTCCTCGCCGACAATCCGGGGCTCCAGCATCCTGGAGTATGATGCCAGCGGATCAACCGCCGGATATAGACCCTGGGCGGACAATGCTCGCTCCAGAGACACAACACCGTCCAAGTGACCGAATGTAGTCACGATGCCAGGGTCGGTATAGTCATCGGCGGGCACGTAAATCGCTTGGAATGATGTGATGGAACCGGACTTGGTGGAGGTGATGCGCTCTTGCAAAGCACCCATTTCGGTGCCCAATGTGGGCTGATAACCCACCGCAGAGGGCATCCGCCCCAGCAGCGCCGACACTTCCATTCCTGCCAGGATGTACCGGTAAATGTTGTCGATGAATAAGAGCACGTCCTGGTGCTGCTCATCCCGGAAATACTCCGACATGGTCAGGCCGGTGAGGCCAATCCTGGCCCGGACACCGGGGGTCTCGTTCATCTGGCCGAATACCAAAACGGTATTGGCCAACACGCCCGAGTCCTGCATCTCGTGCCAAAGGTCGTTGCCTTCGCGTGACCTCTCGCCCACACCAGCAAAAACCGAAACTCCTTGGTGTACGGCGCCGATGTTTCGTATGAGTTCTTGAATAATCACGGTCTTGCCCACGCCGGCTCCACCGTAAGCGCCAATCTTGCCCCCCTTCATGAAGGGGGTAATCAGGTCGAACACTTTGATTCCGGTCTCAAGAATCTCGACGCTGGAGTTTTGATCGTCAAAGGCCGGAGGATCCCGGTGGATGGGCCAGAATTCACCTGCTTCCACAGGCCCCAGGTTATCTAAAGGAGTGCCTGTTACGTCAAATAAACGTCCCAGAGTTTCTTGGCCCACGGGCACCAAAACTTTATCGCCCGTGTCCTCCACATCCACGCCGCGCGCCAGTCCGTCTGTTGTCCCCAAAGCAAGGCAGCGAACCCAGTTGTTCCCTATGTGCTGCTGCACTTCCAAAACCAATTTCTCGCCTTCTCTGTCAACAGACAATGCGTCGAATATCTTGGGTAGTTGGTCCGGCTGGAACTCCACATCCACTACCGTTCCAATAATCTGCACAACCTTTCCGGTGGCCATAGTTCTCTCCTGAAATACTCTATGGTTGTCTCTTGGGCCTAGCCCTAGCCTTACCTAACTTTCTAGGGCTATCTGGCCGCCAACCAAGTCCAACAATTCGTTGGTGATGCTGTCTTGGCGCAATTTATTCATAACCAGCGTTAGGTCATCTAATAGTTCGTTTGCGTTGTCCGTAGCGGCGCGCATGGCCACCATTCGAGCCGATTGCTCACTGGCTATGGACTCCAACAACGCATGGTAGACTTCCATCTCCACGAACCGGGGCAACAAGCTACCCAACACCATTAGATTGTCCGGCTCGTATATGTAGCCAACCCGCTCTCCGGCAGTGAGTTCCCCAGGCTTGATGGGAAGCAATTTCTCCACGACTGCCGTCTGGCTCATGGTGGACACATACTTTGTGTAAGCGAGATAGACTTCGTCTAATTCCCCTTCGGTGTAGCCATCAATGAGCAAATGGGAGATTGGTGTTGTGTCTGCCAAAACAGGCCGCTCACCCATGTCCGTGAACACTGCCTGCACATCTTGGCCGTATCTCACCATGAAATCCCGGCCTTTCCGGCCCACCGCAATGACCCGCGCTGGCGCCGATTGGTCGAGGATGAACTGGGCGACCCGGCGGTTAAGATTGCCATGCAATCCGCCGCACAATCCACGGTCTGGGCTAATCACCAATATTCCAACCCGTTGTACCGGTCGGACTTGCAACAGCGGATGGGCTGCATTTCCGTCTTCGCCGGGCTGGGCAGCCAAGTGTCCAATGACTTCCTGAATCTTCTCGGCGTAGGGACGTCCCTGGGTCACCGCAATCTGTGCCCGGCGCATTTTTGAGGCTGCGATCAAAGACATAGCATTGGTCACCTTGCTGGTGTTGCCAACGCTGCGAATTCGTAACCTTAAGTCTCTAACACTGGGCACTTTCTAAAAATCTCCTGGCACTCGCCTAAAGGCCTTTCCAGTCTGCTGCTCAAATCCCCTTTCCGTAAAGGGGGATTTCCTCGTTGTTAAATTAAGCTTCAGATTTCTTTTCCCATTCCCCATCAAACCAATCAAACCATTTCTCCTGCTCCTCTTTGCTAGGAGAACTAGCCATCATATCCCTTCCCTCATTGGCTTATGAGCATCGTCAGTAGAACTCATAAAGTGCGTACTACTTTGCTTTAGTAAATCCATGGTTGTCTCACCAAGAAAAACCTCATCACATCCACCCTCACCATTCATTATTTCTTTACATGTGAAGTTTTTCATTCTTTGACTCTCGATATAGCAATGTGCAAAATGTGGCGCTCAGCGAAAATTCGGGCCTAGCTTTCCAACTTAAGCAGCAAACGTACCCTTAAAATCATTGATCGCTTGGGTCAGCCTACCTTCAATTTCTTCAGTAAGGTCACCGGTATCCGCGATGGTCTGCACAATATCCGGATGAGTGCTGCTCATGTAGCGCATTAGCTGTTCTTCGAAGTCGGCGACACGGTCCAATGCCAAGTCCTCAATCAACCCCGCATTTACCGCAAACAAAATTACGACTTCCTGCTCCAATGGCATGGGAACGTATTGCCCTTGTTTGAGCACCTCGGTGGCCAGCTGGCCGCGGGCCAATTGGGATCTGGTGGCTGCGTCCAAGTCGGAGGTTCCAAACTGGGCGAATGTGGCTAATTCACGGTACTGGGCCAAGTCCAGCCGCAGCCGGCCCGCCACCCGGCGGATTGCCCGGCTTTGGGCTGCGCCGCCCACACGAGAGACGGATAGTCCTACATTTACCGCTGGCCGAATCCCAGAGTTGAACAATTCGGTTTCCAGGTAGATTTGGCCGTCGGTGATTGAAATCACGTTGGTGGGAATATAGGCGGAAACGTCTCCGGCCTGCGTCTCGATAATCGGGAGCGCCGTGATGGAACCACCGCCACTGGCATCATCCAGCTTGGCCGAACGTTCCAGCAAACGGCTGTGAAGGTAGAAAATATCCCCAGGGTAGGCTTCCCGTCCGGCAGGACGCCGTAGCAACAAAGACATCTGGCGGTAGGCCCATGAATGCTTGGTCAGATCGTCGTAGACAATCAGTACGTCTTTGCCTTGGTCCATGAAGGCCTCGGCCATGGCGCAACCGGAATATGGCGCTATGTACTGTAATGGCGCCGAGTCGGACGCTCCCGCGTTCACGATTATCGTGTGACTAAGGGCATCGTTTTCTTCTAGGATACCGACGACTTGAGCAACCTTCCCTTGCTTCTGGCCGATGGCCACATAGATGCAAATTAGGTCGCCGCCCTTCTGATTGATGATTGTGTCCAGTGCAATGGCGGTCTTGCCCGTTGACCGGTCACCGATTATCAACTCGCGTTGTCCCCGGCCAATGGGAATCATGGCGTCGATGGCTTTGATTCCCGTCTGCACCGGCGTATCCACCGACTTGCGGACCACCACGTTGGGAGCAACCCTCTCCACGGGAAGAGTGGCGGTCGCATTGATTGGCCCTTTTCCATCCAGTGGCCTTCCCAGAGGGTCCACCACTCGGCCAATCAATTCTTCCCCAACTGGAATTTCAATGATGCGGCCCGTAGAACGGACCCGGTCGCCTTCCTTGACCCCAGTGGGATCACCCAAGATAGCGGCACCGACTAAATCGGATTCCAAGTTAAGAGCCAAACCTAAAACGTCATTGCCGAAGTCCAGCAGTTCGTTAGATCGCACACCTTGGAGCCCTTGGATGCTGGCGATTCCGTCACCAACCTGCACCACTGTCCCAACGTCCACCAGAGTCAAGTCACCGCCAAATTCTTCAATCTGGCGCTTTATTAGAGATACAATCTCCTGTCCCCTAATCCCCATGGATGTCTCTCCTCAGTACCGGCTTATGCTCTCGGTACAGCAACTTCTGTATGCAATTGATTTCGTAAAGAGTTCAAACGTGACCGGGTGCTTCCATCTAAAAGCCGGTCACCAATCTGTATTACCAAGCCTCCCAAGATGGACTCATCCACCTGGGTCGAGACTACAACTTCTTTTCTGACCAACTCGGCCACGAATTTGGTGATTCGATCCAGTTCTCCGGGCTCCAGCGGCACCGCCGAAGTGACCTCCACCCGTTGCCGTCCCCGGTGCTCATCCAGCAGTTCCAAATAACCATCTTTAAGGTCCGCCGCCACTTTCACCAGACCCTTGGTTACCAAAAGATTGACCATGTTGCGCACCAAGGGGTGAATCTGTTCCATCACCGCGTCGACGGCTTTTATCTTATTCTCAATCGAAACATCGGCGTGTCCCAGAAGCGCCCTGAAGTCTTCATCTTGGAGCACACCATGGACGAAGTCCAAGTCGCCTTCCCACTGGTCCAGTTGGTCTTGCTCTTGGGCCAGTTCGAAGATGGCTTGAGCGTAACGTTTTCCTGAGACTTTAGGTGCCATAAATCTTATTAAGCCCTAGGTCCACTGGAGGCTTGTTCGCCCTCTTCCAGAACTTGAGAAATCAGCTCTTCGTGGGCCTGACGGTCCAAGGAACGACGGATTACACGTTCGGCAGCCGTGATGGCCAAGTCGCCGAAATTAGCCCGCACCTCTTGTACCGCTGCGTCTCTCTCCCTCTGGATGTCGGCTCTAGCCCGCTCGACGAAGGATTCGGCATCCTTCCTGGCCTGGCCCATCTGCTCTTCCTGGAACCTTGCTGCGGCTTCCCTGGCCTGTTCCAGCAACCGCTGCCCTTCCCTTCGAGCCTCGTTTAGCTGATCTTCTATCGCCTGCTGGGAACCGGCGGCATCCGCACGAGCCCGGTCAGCGGCCTCCAAGCTCTCTCGAATACGCTCGGATCGCTGGTCCAGCACCTTCAAAAGAGGCTTGTAAGCAAACAGGGTCAAAATGCCCAGCAGCAACACGAAGTTGATGAGATAGGCGATTAAACTAGGGCCGTTTATTCCCAGATCGGTGATTCCCAATAGGGGGATTGCTCCCGCCATATGAGAAATCAAGCTGGCAATGCTAGCTTCAATTACTATCACGGATGTCTCCCATACGCTCGTAGCCCAAGCGAGTTAAACCACGAACAATAAGATGACCGCTACGATCAAAGAATAAATTCCCAGAGCTTCGGCGAACGCGATGGCCAGAATCATGTTGGTGGTGATTGCTCCCGCCGCTTCCGGGTTCCGCCCGATGGCGCCCATGGCTCCGGCGCCCAATACACCAATGCCGATGCCGGGGCCGATGACGCCGAGGCCAATGGCCAAACCAGCGCCAATGAACTTGCCGATTTCCATGAATTTCTCGGCGGCCTCCGCACTTAACAATAGGACCAAATCCATTTCCGTCTCTCCTTATATTGCCTTTCCGCCAACCTAGTATTGCGGATGGATGATTTCGGATCCCGGTTAACAGGCCGCGGGTTGCCGCCTATGGCTTTAACCCGCTTTTGACTTTTCGATTGAACTTAGATAACCGATCTTAGAAATCCAATGTCCTTAATGCTCCTCGTGGCGCACCGCCACCGACAAGAACACCACGGTCAAGCTGGCAAAGATAACCGCTTGAATCAACCCCACCAGCAACTCCAACCCGAACACGAACTGGGTGGCCACGAAGGGCACCAAGAACGTAATCATGATAACCAGAATTTCGCCGGCCGTCATGTTGCCAAACAACCTGAATGTGAAGCTGACCACCCGGACCAGTTCACTAACTCCCTCAAGGAATCCCACGAAAACATCTATCACACCGGAGGGTTTGCCTCTTAGTAATTTGCCAAAGGCGAAGAACTTCTTGAAGTAGCCCAGGCCGTGAGCCCGCAGGCCGTAGTACTCAACGAACACAAAGGATATTAGCGCCAGAGCCAAAGGCATATTCAGGTCGGTGCCAGCGGACTTGAGCAGGTGGGCTTTAATTTCACCACCCTGAACGAAGCCAACAAATTGGTAGAAGGGCAGAAGGGCCAACCAGGCATTGAAAAGAACAAAGAAGAATATAGTCGCGATAACCGGGAATGCCCTACGTGCCATCTCCGGGCCAAGAACGCTGGTGCAAAAGCCCAAGACGCCCTCGTACAATACTTCTATCACACTTTGGAATCGACCGGGAACAAAGCTTCTTTTTCTGGCGCCAAGTACAAAAAAGAGGATTATGACGATGGTGGCAAACCAAGCGGATAAAAGGGTATTGGTTACGGCAATCTTGGAGGCGCTCATGGGAGTGAAGTGAGCTTCTTCTTCGGAACCATCTTCGGATGCCGACTCTGCGACTTCCGACAAGCCTAGGGACTCATTGCGCGTGGATGCGGGGAAAATAGGCTGTGGAGAGAGGTGAATCTCAGGCTTATCAAGAAATTGCTCTGTGCCGAACATGGCCGACCCAATCGCCCCAAACACGAACCCAACCAACATCAGCACGGTCAGGCCAACGCCTGCTAGAATCAGAAGCTTTTTTGCCCCGGCACCCGATGGCACTAGTGCTGCCTCCCGTTATCTGGTCCGCGCTTATCCGTTCGGTTCAACCCTTTGCTCCCATAAATGACCGGTTGGACCATCTTATACAAACCCCAAAAGGCAAGGACAGAACCGAGTACTGTTCCTAGTAGAGTAAAGAGGGGTGTGATTCCAATCAGTTTATCTAGTCCGAGTCCCCCGAGGACACCCAAAATGATACATCCGGCCACATACCAGCCGAGACCCATCAGGCGTAAGCCAACTACCCACCAATCCATCACCCCGCCAAACTTGGTGAATAATATCACTAAGTATTTTCAAAGTCAATTGAGACTGGAGATAAGTATTTCGCAACTATCCGATATAAATATATCCGCGAAATAGACAGGTCTGATTCATATATCGTAATGATTGAACCTATCTACGGCGAATTCGATCTCAGTGATTAATATTTAGGCTACCCTGTTCCGAAGTCTTCCAAGTCCAGGGTATTGACGATTATTACTTGAGCTGCCCTTTTCCGAAGTCTTCTAAGTCCAGGGTATCAATGAAATCAGTGAATGCGGACATACGCCGCAGTTCTTCTTCCGTTGGCTCAGCCTTGGCGGGTTCTCCCGGCGGCGCAGGCTCAACCCCCAAGGGTTTTCCGGTATCTTTATCCAATTGAATACCAGCTTTGTCCAGCACCGATTCCTCGGCGTATATGGGGACCTGAACTCGGACTGCCAAGGCCACTGCGTCACTGGGCCGACAATCTATCTCTTTGGTTGTTCCGTCGGTCTGTATGGTGATTTTTGCGTAGAAGGTATCGTTCTGTAAATCGTTTACCAAGATGTGCTGCACAGACCCGCCCAAGGTGTCTATGATTGTACGCAGTAAATCGTGGGTAAGCGGGCGGGGGACGGACAAATCCTGCAACTTGACTGCTATGGCATCCGCTTCGGCAGGTCCGATCCAGATGGGCAAGTACCGGTCGGATCCCTTCTCCTTCAGGATTACCACCCGTTGATAGTTCATCGGGCTCACCCTGATACTGTCTATCGTCATTTCCAGCATTCCTGCTGCCTCCGTACTTCGCCCTAGATTCGGAAAAATTGTATGCCCAAGAGAAATTACAGTCAACCCAATGAGAGCCTATTCTACCAGTGAAAATAGATTCGGACCGCCCGCACCATGCAATTGCAACCTCCCATGGCGCGAAAGAACATTCGCTGTCGTTCTCGCCCCTGAGTCTGAAAGCCGGCTCGAGCATCTTATGAATATAACCGCATGCATCAACCTAAATCCCCGAGTGTATAATCAGGCTTAACGCACGCCTATAACCCACGCCTACTAAAGTGAATGTGAGACGTCTAATGACTGTATCTGAAGATACCCCCAAAGGCAGCCACGGAAGTACTGCGGAAGGCATTCGTGAATACACCAACTCTGACGATAAAAGAGCCGACAAGTACCGCATACCCTGGGAGAAAGTATGTTGGAGTTGCGACGTCGGTCAATTCAATTTCCAGTGCACCGACGAACTGCCTCCATTGGACCGGATGATTGGTCAAGACAGAGCCCAAGAAGCCTTGCGTTTCGGGCTGGAGGTCAACAAACCGGGATACAACCTTTTTGTCACCGGCCTCACCGGCACCGGAAAAACCAGCGCAATCAAAGCCCACCTCCAAACCTTAGTTGACGAATTGGCCCAAGCCGAGCAAATAAAGCCGATAAACGACTGGATTTATGTTTACAACTTCGATGACAATGATCGCCCCTGCGCCCTAAAACTAGCCTCGGGCACCGGCAAATCCTTGCGTTACCGAATGTCTGAAATCCTGAGAGTGCTGAGCGAAGAAGTCCCCAAGGTTTTCCAGAGCGAAGATTTTGAAGCCCAAAAGCGCAATTTGGAGGAATCCGACCGCCTGGAAACTCGAACTCTGATGACGGAACTGGAGGAAGCGGCACAAGGCTCTAATTTTGCGGTCCAGGTTTCCCCCACGGGAGTTACCATCTTCCCAATGTTGGAAGGCCGTCCTATGAACCCCGAGGAGTATCAAGCCCTGACCACTGAGGCGAAAAAGACCATCGACGATATACGCGCCCAGCTGATGCAGCGCACCCAAGACGTGATGGCCAACATCCGTGATATCGAAAAAGGGACTTCCGACAAGGTCAGAGACTTGGAGCGGGCTGGCGCCGATGAACTGGTGGGCTCGATTTTCCAGAGTCTGGCCGACAGCTATCAGGGCGTAAGCGGATTGCAGGATTTCCTTAGTCAGCTAAAAGACTATGTCTTGGGAAACTTGGGCATATTCAAGGAAGCTGAACCGCAAAAGCCGTTGCAGTCCACCGGCCCACTCCAACCGATGGGGAACGCCGCATTGGCGTTGAATCCGTTTTTGCCCTTCGACGTTAACGTCCTAGTGGACAACAGCGCAGTTGACCGGGTGCCCATCGTGATTGAACCCAACCCGACTTGGGGAAACCTTTTCGGGAGAATCGAGCGGCGGGCCATCATGGGCACCTACGTCAGCGATCATGCCATGCTCAAACCTGGGGCTCTGCATCTGGCCAACGGCGGGTATCTGGTCATAAACGCCCGAGATATCCTGATGTCGCCGGTAGTCTGGGAGGGCCTCAAGCGAGTGATTCGCAACAGGAAGATTCTTCTGGAGGACCCGGGAGAACAGTCAGGGATGTACATCCCTCAAGGGCTGCGACCAGAGGCTATTCCCTTGGACTTGAAGGTAATCGTCACCGGCGATGAAGCGATATATCGCATGCTGACGTCGGTGGACAACGAAGACTTCTGGGACCTATTCAAGGTCAAGGCGGAATTCGACCACCGGGTGGATCTCACCGAAGAAAACTTGCAGGCCTATTGCTCGTTTATTTGCCGCACCGGTATGGAAGAAGGACTGCTGGGCTTTGAGCCCGGTGGCGCAGCGGAAGTTATAGAGTACGCAGCTCGCTTGGTTGCCGACCAGCAAAAACTCTCCACCCGCTTTGGATTGATTAAGGACTTGCTCATTGAAGCCGATTATTGGGCCCAGAAAGAAGGGGCTCCCCGAGTGAAGGACGAACATGTCCGGCAAGCCATAGCCCACAAGATATACCGGCTGAACTTAGTTGAAGAGCGGATTCGGGAAATGGTGGCGGACGGAACCCAGCTATTGCAGGTAACCGGATCGGAGGTGGGCCAAATCAACGGCCTGGCCGTATACGACCTGGGCGATTTCAGCTTTGGCCGCCCCACGCGCATCACCGCTCAGACTTATGCTGGCCGGGAGGGCTTTATCAATATCGAGAGGGAGGCGTCCCTCAGTGGCCGCACCCATGATAAAGGAGTGCTCATTCTAAACGGATACATCGGCGCCAAATTCGGGCAAGAGCGGCCATTAACCCTCTCCGCAAGTTTGTGCTTCGAGCAGTCATACGAAGGCGTGGACGGCGATAGCGCTTCCTCGGCGGAGATTTACGCCATCCTCTCGAGCCTATCCGGCTTGGGACTGCGCCAAGACATAGCGGTGACCGGGTCGGTGAATCAACGGGGAGAAATTCAACCCATCGGCGGCGTCAATCAAAAAGTCGAAGGTATGTTCGATGTGTGCCGAGTTTTTGGATTGACCGGAACCCAAGGCGTTATGATCCCGCACCAAAACGTGCAAAACTTGATGCTACGCGACGATGTGGTGGCAGCGATTAGAGAAGGCACCTTCCACGTCTACGCCATCAAAACCATCGAAGAAGGTCTGGAGCTTCTGATGGACCACGAGGCCGGGCAGCGGGAAGACGATGGAAAATTCGCCGAAGGCAGTGTCAACGGTTTGGTTGAGAAGCGGCTAAGAGAGTTGAATCAGTCCATGCGCGGCTATTATGGTGGGCTCTTGGCCGAAGCAAACTAGAGAAAATCCGTGCTTGGTTTTAAACCAGTCCTTCAGGCACCAGAACCGGCTGGCGTTCCACTCAAAACGCAAAACACCGGCGACACCGCGGAGGGCGACTGAAGTGCTAGTGCCCCACCCGATATCTCCGGTGATTTACGACTATTGCGTTAGTCTGCCAACTGACCGGCCCGTTTGCCAATGCGTTCTTGAGATTGACCGGCCTTGAACTTTCGGGTTTTAGTCTTCTCGGGATTTAGTCTTCAGTGAAGCTGTTCTCCGAGTAATGCCCGTTCAATCCGGCAACCGCCTGTCCCGCCAAGACATCAATGCCTTTACGGACCGAGCCGGTCAACCCGGCTAGCTCTTTTTCCAGGTTCCTCAAACTACGCAGGGCGTAAGCATCTGCGTCGGTGCACTTGTTTCGGGCTTCGTCTTCGGAGCGGGACAACATCTGGGTGGCTTTGTGTTCCGCATCCCGCAGCGTCTGTTCTGCCCGTTGCTCGGCCATGGCCACCAATTCGCTCTGGTCCAAACGGTTCCGGTAATCTTCCTCGGCCTTGGATTTGGTCCGGCGAGCATCTACCTGGGCTTGGTTAATTATCTGGTCTTTTTGAGACAATACTTCTTCTGCGGAACGAACCTCTTGAGGAACCGCCAACCGCAGTTGGTCAACCAACTCCATGGCTTTTTTCCGGTCGATGAGTATATTGCCGCTCACCGGGACAGCCTTGCTGGTTTCGATTAGAGTCTCTATTCGGTCTATGATATTTATGATATCGATGATATCCCCCTCCGTCCGGTCTTTTCTGTATTAGGCCGGCAACCCAAATTTGATTTTTAATGCCTCGGCCACGTGGGGCGGCAGAAATTCGTCTATTTCCCCTTCTAGCCGTGCTACCTCTTTCAGCAAGCTGGAACTAACGAACATGTATTCCTGGGAGGTCATAAAAAAGACCATATCCAGGTCCGGCTCCAAGCGGCGGTTCATGAATGCCATGTCGAATTCGTACTCAAAGTCCGAACCGCTCCGGAGCCCCCGAATGATTACTTTTGCGCCCACCTCCTTGGCAAACCGGACAACCAGTCCTTCGAATTTGGTGACCTCCACGTTGGGAAGTTCTCCCACCGACCTTCGGAACAAATCGACGCGCTCATCCGCGTCGAATAGTAGGTTCTTTGAAGACCCTCCGTATACCGCCACGATAACGTTTTCAAACAAGGACGACGCCCGGCGTACTACATCTACATGGCCCACCGTCACCGGGTCGAACGTTCCTGGGTAAACTCCCAATACCATTTATCTTATCTCTCAGCAGCTATACTTAATATCAAGCCGCTCTTGTTAATCGAAAACCAGTAATTAGCTTGCTGTTTTATTTACCTGCTTCATTTAAGTGCGAGCCGGTCTAATCTTCGTCATCGGGGCCGATCTTCTTGTAAAAGTCCACGGCGTTATCGCCATACCTACGCTGGGACACCCGCCGCAACGCACTATATTCAGGCAATAACTCTATGAATCTGGAATGACCTACAACCAGCATTCCCCATTCCTCGATTGGCCCATCCTCCTCTCCCAGCTTCTCCAACACAGGACCCAGTTCTTCTATCGCATAGGGTGGGTCCATCAAAACCAAATGATATCTCTGGGTTAGCCTATCAAGAAGTCGTCCAACGTCGGCGCAATGAACCTCGCCTGAAGCAAGGAGACCGGTGGTTTGAAGATTGGTGCGGATTACCTGACACTGGCGACGGTCCCACTCTACGAAGTCGACCCACCCCGCACCCAAGCTCAATGCCTCAATGCCCAAACTCCCCGACCCGGCAAAGAGGTCCAGCACTCTCCCTTCTTGGTACAACTCCCCCGGCAAAATATTAAATATTGCCGCCCGTGCTCGTTCCGTGGTAGCGCGCGTACCAGAGGAGACGGCGCCCTTCAGCCGCAACCCTTTCACCTTACCGCCGTTTACGCGCATCAGTCCTGTAACGTCGGATTATACATAATGTCAATACCTTTTCCCACAATCTGGCATGTCCGTTTATAGCATTTTATCCCAAAGCAGAGACAAGGATTTTTGTTGACGCTCCTATCTGCCTGTGCTAACATCCGGCCTATCTCACGACTGGGTTAGCCGCCGTTTCTCGACTATTAAGGGCAAAACCAAGACGAGATTCGCTGATAATCCGCACGGTTGCAGCATCCGCTACAGTGCTCGCTGCAACCATACAACATGTTAAAATCTACGGGTAATCTTTCGGAGAATCCCTTTCTGGCTTTTCCGGGAAATTGCCAGCTATTTTTACCAGCCAATCGTTAATCTCACCTCGGTTCCAAAGGACGCAATACCGGAATGAGCTTTCGCCAGATGCTGGCCAATGCCGCACCCGATACAGAGACAGCCCTGACTTTGGGCGTCTTCGACGGGGTACATCTGGGCCATTGCCACCTGTTAAAACGTTTGATACAACTCACCAAGCCTCCATTGATTCCCCTTGTTCTAACCTTCAGCAATCACCCCGTTACGGTGCTACGGCCCGGCACATTCGTTGGAAATATAACCACCCCCGAGCAGAAAGAAGGGCTCTTGAAGGCCCAGGGCATTGAAGCCGTGGTGAGCTTGGAATTTACCGAGGAGCTCTCCCAAATCCGGGCCCACGACTTCGTTTCAATCCTGTTTGACTCCCTGGGCATGCGAGGTCTGGTCGTGGGCCCGGATACAGCTCTGGGACGCAACCGTGAGGGCGACTTCGATTTTCTGAAGAAATGCGGCGATGAGATGGGGTTCTGGCTGGAAAGCGCTGAGCCCTTCTCTCTGGACGGCTCTCCGGTTAAAAGCCGACTTATTCGTAGCACCATTTCTCAAGGCGACGTTGAAGGCACCGCCAAGATGCTGGGCCGGAAATATTCCGTGACCTCTGAGGTGATCACCGGAGACCAGAGGGGACGGGAGATGGGCTTCCCCACTGCGAATCTAAAAATGGACTACCGGACCTTGTTGCCCAATGACGGGATATACGCAACCTGGGCTGTGATTGATGGCGTCCACTACCCTTCCGCCACCAGCATCGGAATTCGACCCACCTTTAACTTGACCGAGCGTTTGGTGGAGGTCCACCTGATTGACTTTGATCAGGATATCTACGGAAAACAACTCTCCGTAGAGTTTGTAAGCAAGCTGAGGGACCAAGAGAAGTTCTCCGGCCTAGACGAATTAATCGAGAAGATAAACCAGGATGTGGCCGACTGTCGCTCAATCCTGGAAGATGACCGAGGCAACTGATTTGCTTGACGACCAGACCATAATAAATATAACCGAACGGGGCGTCAGCGAGATTATCTCCAAAGAGGAGTTTATTCGGCTCCTGCAAACGGGTGAGCCCTTGCGCTTGAAAATGGGCTTTGACCCCAGCCGACCGGACATCCACTTGGGCCATGTGGTGGGCCTTCGAAAGCTACGCCAACTTCAAGAGCTAGGCCACCGGGTCATCCTGATTGTCGGGGATTGGACAGCACAAATCGGCGACCCTAGCGGTCAGTCCGCCACCCGCCCTATGCTGACCCACAAAGAAGTTGTGAGCAACGCCGAATCCTACTTGCGCCACTTTTTCAAAGTGGTGGACAAAGACCGCACCGAAGTAGTCTGGCAGAGCGAGTGGTTCGGCAAGTTTACCTTGGAAGATGTTATCCGATTGACCAGTAAATTCACCGTTTCCCAGTTCCTGCAAAGGGCCGACTTCGCCCTGCGGTATCAAGAGCATAGGCCAATCGCCATCACGGAGTTACTCTACCCATTGCTCCAAGCCTACGACTCGGTGATGATTGAATCCGACGTGGAATTCGGTGGCACCGACCAGAAGTTCAACCTTTTGGTGGGCCGGGAACTGCAGGAAATCAACGGCCAAAGACCCCAGCAACTCTTCATGATGCCGATTCTGGTGGGGACCGACGGGGTCAAGAAGATGAGCAAGAGCCTGGACAACTACGTTTCGGTGGATGAGCCGCCGAACGATATGTACGGCAAGCTCATGTCACTGCCCGACGAGCTAATCGTTTCTTACTTGGAGTATTTGACCGACACCCCGACCGAAGAACTAGACCAGTTGACTCGAGACCTTGCGGCCAATTCAATCAATCCTATGAACGTGAAGAAAAACTTAGCCCTGGATATCACCGGCCAGTTCCATAGCCTGGAGCTTGCCCAAACCGCTCAAGCCAACTTTGAGCAGGTGGTCCAAGGCCGCAGTCTCCCTGACGATATTCCCGAATTTGTCTTGCCTCCTCCGGAAAAACAGGGAGATGGCGAAATTGAACCCCGCTCGGCCACTTCTGTGCTGGTGACCACCGGACTTGCTCCCAGCAACGCTGAAGCCAAGCGATTGATTGGCCAAGGAGCGGTGGAGGTAGTCCGCGTTACAGGCGAGACTGAACGATGGGACCCCGATCAACCCCTCAAGGTTCTCCGCACCGGTGATGTTATTAAAGTCGGCAAACGCCGCTTCGTTCGCCTGGTGGAAGAGTAACGCGGCAGGGATTCAGCATCCAAAGATTTGTCCCTTCCTCCGTTTCAGTCATTTCAGGCATTTCGGGGCTTTGATCCTAAACTTCCCTCGAAATGGGTCTTGCCTCAAATTTGTCATTCTGAGGAGTGAAGCGACGAAGAATCTCTTGGTTCAGGCGTAAAGATTCTTCACTTCGCTCAGAATGACGGTGTCACGAAGGGTTTTTGAGGCAAAGCCCCCGAAATGTGACTTCGCCTCAAAACTGTCAATCTGATGGGATGGAGAGCCAGCCCTATCCAACGTTGACACCAATAAACCGCCACTCTAGACTGAAATGCAACGCTAATCACAAATGAACCGGTAGCTAATCCAGAATCCAATGGCACTGCAAGCAGAAACCTCCCCGACAGAGGAGCCAAAATTGACATCAGCCAAGAATCCTCAAAATCAATCTCAAGCTCAAAGCAGCCAGGAATCCGCGCCCATCGCCAACGGCGGATCCAAGACGGTTTTCAAGACCCCTTCGCAGATTGAAGTTGAACAGACTTACACGCCCGACAACCTGGGCGATGCCAATTATTCCAAAGACGTTGGCCTACCTGGTGAATTCCCCTACCTAAGAGGAATTCACTCATCAGGCTACCGTAGCCGACTGTGGACCATGCGCATGTTCGCTGGATTCGGGCGGCCCGAAGAAACCAACGAGCGCTTCAAATTTCTTCTGGGCAATGGGCAAACGGGATTGAGCGTCGCCTTCGATATGCCTTCCTTGTATGGCTATGATACTGACGACCCACGGGCTGCTGGTGAGTTCGGCAAATGCGGCGTCGCTGTTTCTTCTCTGGCAGACATGGAGGCCCTTTTCGACAGCATACCCTTAGACCAAATCACCACCTCAATGACCATCAACGCACCTGCGGCCATTCACTGGGCGATGTACATCGCCGTGGCTCAAAAGCAGGGCGCTTCCCTAGACAGTCTAGGCGGCACGCTTCAAAACGACATCTTGAAAGAATACATCGCTCAGAACGAGTATATATTTCCGCCAGCACCCTCCATGCGCTTGGTGGTGGATACGGTGGAATTCGCCACGAAACATCTACCCAAATGGAACCCCATCAGTATCAGTGGCTACCATATCCGAGAGGCAGGCTCCACAGCCATTCAAGAGTTGGCCTTCACGCTGTCGGATGGCTTTGAATACGTTCGTCATGCCTTGGAAAGAGGGCTGGACATTGACCAGTTTGCTCCCAAATTGAGTTTCTTTTTCAATGTCCACAACAACTTCTTTGAGGAGATTGCCAAGTTCCGGGCGGCCCGGCGAATCTGGGCCAAAGAGATGCAAGACACCTTCCATGCCCAGAACCCGCGCTCTCACACTCTGAGATTTCACGCTCAGACATCGGGCGCCAGTTTGACTGCCCAGCAACCGGACAACAACGTGGTCCGCGTGTCTTTGCAGGCCCTAGCCGCAGTTTTGGGGGGCTGCCAATCCCTCCACACCAACGGCAAGGACGAAGCCTGGGCATTGCCGTCGGCGGAGGCCGCGTTGCAGGCTCTGCGCACCCAGCAAATCATCGCTCACGAGACCGGAGTTACCGACACCGTAGACCCCATGGGAGGCAGCTACTTCCTGGAAACCCTAACCAACCAGGTGGAAGCCTCTGGATACGATTATTTCCGCCGCATCGAAGACCTGGGCGGTGTCATCCCCAGTCTGGAATCGGGTTTCTTCCAAAGAGAGATTGCCGACGCAGCCTATGTCTACCAGCAGGAAGAGGATCGCAAGGAACGAATCACTGTGGGCGTGAACGAGTATTTCAGCGACGACGCCTTGGACATCCCTTTGCTTCGGGTGGACAGAGCAGGCGAACAAATCCAGATAGAGCGGCTCAATCAAGTGCGCAGGCAAAGAGACAATCGTGATGTGGCGGAAAAACTGCGGGCATTGGAACAAGCCGCCAAAGGCTCCGACAATCTTATGCAGCCATTGCTGGACGCCGTAAATTCCTATGCGACGTTGAGCGAGATGATGGACGTGTTTCGCAGCGTATTCGGAGAATACAATCCGTCGTGGGGCTACTAGTCCCCTAGCTCGGTACTCGAAAAATAAATCAATCAAAAGGGCTCCGTTAAATCGGAGCCCTTCTCATGTTCTGAGACTTTCCGGGATTTTAAAGAACTTTTTTAATTATTCCTTTTCCTCTTCCCGGGCCCGCTTGGCGTCTTCAATCACCCGTTGCTCTATATTAGCTGGCACCTGCTCATAGCGGTCGAACTGCAACTCGTACTCGCCCCTGCCCTGCGTCAATGAACGCAAGTCCTGAGCATAGCGTTGGGTCTCAGCCAAAGGAGCTTCGGCCTCGATGGTTGTGGTGTTATCGTGAGGGTTCATTCCCAAGATACGACCACGTTTTCCGTTGAGATCGCTCATGACCTCTCCGGTGTAGGCATCGGGCACGGTGATGGTTAGTTTCATGATTGGCTCGAGCAAAACCGGACTGGCATCCGGCATACCCTTGCGCAGCGCCTGGTTGCCCGCAATCTCGAAGGACATGCCTGAGGAGTCCACATCGTGGAAGCTGCCGTCGTAAATAACGGCCTTAACATCAACTACCGGGAAGCCAGCCAAGACACCTTCTTCCATCGCCTTGACCACACCTTTTTCCACCGAGGGGATGTATTCCTTGGGCACTTTCCCTCCCACCACCTCGCTTTTGAATTCAAAGCCTAGAGTCCGGTCCATGGGCTCCAATCTCAACTTCACATGGCCGTACTGCCCGTGACCACCGGACTGCTTCTTATGGCGGTACTCGGATTGGGTAATCTGGGTTATCGTCTCTTTGTAAGCCACCTTGGGAAGACGGACCTTCAAGTCTGCGCCAAACTTGCGGCGTATCTTGTCCATGGCAACGTCAATCTGTGCCTCACCTAAGCCGGTAATCACCGTCTGGTTTGTGTTGGCGTCCCTGGTTAGGCGGAGGGTGGGGTCTTCTTCCACGATGCGGCTCAAAGACGTGGACATCTTGTCTAGATCCGCCTTGGTCGCAGGACTGACCGCCACCGAGTAGTATCCAGACGGGAACTTGATACGCTCGAAATACACTTCAGTTTCCTTGCTGCACAGCGTATCCCCGGTGACCGTTTCCGAGAGCTTTCCTATGGCTCCGATATCCCCGGCTATCACCTCTGTGACGTTGTCTTGCGACTTGCCCCTGGGGAGATAGAGTTGACCTATACGCTCGGCCTGTTCCCGCGCCGGATTCCAGACCTCGGAGTTGCTCTTTATCGTGCCTTGATAAACCCGGAACAATGAAAGCTTGCCAACGAAGGGGTCTGCTGTGGTCTTGAACACAAATGCGGCTAATGAGCCACCGGGGTTTGAATCAAGCTCGGCCGTGTTCTTTTCACTCATCACCGGCCGGGCGCCGTCGCCCGGGGACGGAAAATAGCTCTGAATCGCATCCAGAAACTCGCTTATGCCCAGGCTGTTAGTCGCCGAGCATGCCAGGATAGGCACTAGGCTGCCATCCCAGATTGCTGCTCGTACACCGTTTTCAATCTCTTCTTGAGTCAGTTCTTCGCCTTCCAGATACTTGTCGGCCAGCACCTCGTCCGACTCGGCGGCGGCTTCAATCAACCGGTCACGAAGCGCTTCAAGTTCCGAGGCCAAGGAGGACGGCGTATCAGCGGGGGGGTTAAGCACATCAATGACGCCCTTGAAATCCTGGGCATCACCGTCAACCAACTGAAGGGGGATGCAATTGTTCCCGAACGTGCCTTGGATATCGGCGACGCATTTAGAGAAACTGGCGTTCTCCCGGTCCATCTTGTTAACAACAAACATCCTGGGCAAACCTGCGGCCTTGGATGTGAACCAGGCCCGTTCCGTGCCCACATCCACGCCTGACTGGGCAGCCACTAAGATAGCTGCTCCCTCAACCACACGTAATGCGGCAGTAACCTCGGCGAAGAAATCTTCATAGCCGGGGGTATCCAAGAAATTTATCTTCTTATCGCCCCATTCGCAGGCTATCAGCGCTGTCTGAACGCTACCGCCGCGTTTGATTTCCTCTGGCTCATAATCGGAGACGGTATTACCGTCCTCCACCCGTCCCATCCGAGTGGTAGCCTTTACATGGAAGAGCGCCGCCTCGCTTAGCGAGGTTTTCCCAGCTCCGCTGTGGGAGAGCAGTGCCACGTTTCTGAGGTTCTGAGTATCAACTGCGGGCATCGAGAGACCCCCTTTGACATACTTTATCTATTCAATCCGGGCAATTGGGAATTATTTTCCCAAAGGGTTTTATACCCTGGTTTGAAACCAAAAAGATGTTGGCCGTCGAACTTTCAAAGACCCAGGTAACAGTTATGAGGAATAATCAGACTCTACGCCCCATTCTATCGGCAAATACGCCTAGTGCGCAATATCGAATCTGAGCCTGACTTTTTGAGTCCACGGCTAATTCGGGTGCACAACAGGTTACCGCTGAAATCATGTCCCGGTATTGCCAGGCCAGTTCAAAAAAACCTCTGTAGAACTGCGTTAAATTGACAGCGACAATCCGGTGACTATAATGGTCGGATATTCGTGGGGTATCCACCTCACAGGACAATAGTGACGAGTAATCGGCAGCCAATTAACATTTAATCAAAACGACCAACCAACCGTCTACCCAATTTGTTTCTAGGAGCACACTCATGCCCAAGAAGGAAATCATCACCAACCCGGACCTACCCTCTGGAACTGCGCCCCTGTCCCATGCGACCCGGTTCGGCAACCTGGTATTCGTTCAGGGATGCACCGGACGTCACCCTTCCACCAACGCCGTTGGTAAGGACATCCAGGAGCAAACGCGGTTTACGCTTGATCGAATCAAGATGATTCTGGAAGGGGCGGGCACGGGGTTGGACAACGTTTTGACCAATACCTGCTACGTCACCAACCGGGAAAACTTGGCGGGGTTCAACGAGGTCTATGCCGAGTACTTCAAGACGGACCGGCCAGCCCGCACCACCACCATAGTGAACTTCGGAGCGCCGGACAACCTGGTGGAAATCACCACCACCGCGTGTATACCGGACTGAGTCAAAGAACAACGGCTCGAATAGTGGGCCCCGCTTTCAAATCTATCAACGGATTTGGGAATCAGCCCGATGGTTTTAGCCCAGTTTGGATTATGCCCAGGAGTAAGTGAGTGCCTTGCCGACCAAAGCGTTCATATTAATAGAAGCTAAAGTGGGTATGGTGCAGCAGGTCGTGAGATCTCTCAGGGCTTTGAATGGAGTAGCCTCGGCCGACGTAATCACAGGCAACTATGATGTGATTGTATTGGTCGATGCGGCGGATATGAGCGCCATGGCCGATCTAGTAACCGGCCGGATTCAAGGGGTGCCCGGCGTTCTCCGCACTATTACTTGTGTAGTAGCCGGGTAAACTGGGGCCTTTGGTGCAAAACCCGGCCATGGTCATCGCGGCTGGCTCTCAAATACACTCGGCTGAACTACCGCCAACACTAGCCGATTTTCTTGTACACGATGTGGGACCGATTGGTGGCATGGGGCCGAATCTTGCTAGCCCAATCTCCCTTCTCCGACTCGGCCTTCCATCCTTCTGATTGAGGAACGTCGGGCGAATCAATCTCGTAAAGCGCAGCGTACCTGGCCACCCCTTCCACGTTGGCTGATTCCACCCGATACCTGGTGCAGCCGTGCACGCCAGGGGCCTTTACGATGTTGGGCACGTGCTCGGTGTCATAAATCCGGTTAAATTCCCCTTCCATCTCGCTGGGAATGTCCATTTGTACCATGTACATGTAATCCGCCATGAGACTATCACCTCTAATTTGGATTACCCGTAATTTCCCAGAACCAACGCCCCATTTGCTCTAAGTTTCTCTGAAACACAAATCGACGAGCAAAACTCGCCATCGGCAGGTTGACCGATTACCGCATTCCAGGCTACAATCGGCCCTTCAGCGACCGGTAGTGAGCCGCTCCTTCAGCGGCCCCTTCTTCTTTCGGGAAGCACCGGCCGCTCCTTTATTGCCAATAGAAAACTAAGTACCGGCAACGGGCAGTACCGGCCGCTCCATCATTGCCCGCTAGTAGGTCAGGGCCGAAGGCGTACCCTCCGGCAACTCGACCTCTAAGGCTTGCAAGCAATGGGCAAGGGTGTGGTAGTAGCCAGACACTATCAGCATATCGACAACGCCTGAATCTCCTATCTGAGCCCGCACTGCCTCAAAGGTTGTGTCGGATATCTTATGCTGCCGCAGCAACTCCAGAACAAACTGGACCACGCTTGCGTCGTTTGCGTCCAATCCCACCGGGGCACGCCGCTCGTGGATGGAGTCGATTATCTCTTGGCTCAATCCGGCGGCTTTCGCAGCGGGCTGATTAACCGTCCAAACGTAACTGCCATTGGCCTCCCGGGCGGCGGTCAATACAGCCAGCGCCTTTATCCGTGGCGGCAACGGCGTCTCATATCTGGCATAACCTCCGAGCACGGCCATGTTGCCCGCCGCCTGTGGGTTGTTCAACAGAGCGGCGTAGTTCGGCGCAACGCCCCCGCGGCTGGTTTCAATCTCGTCCCAGACCTTCTGGTCTTCCGTGCTCATTCCTTCCCGCGTAGCAAAGGGTACTCTAGGCATGTCTCCACCTCCGCTTTGGTTGACCCGATTTGATAGTTGAAGTTTTTTGCTATGCCGACGACAAAGGTAGGGCCAGGTACCCAAAAAGGGGAGCCTGGCCCTAAGTTAGCTCGAAACTTCTATCCGTTTGGTTTGCCGTCTTTCTCCCACAGGGCATCCAAGACAACTCCCGGCGACATGGGTAGGTTCTGTAGCCTGGTGCCGGTAGCCCTAGCAATAGCGTTGGCTATGGCAGCCATGGGAGGCACGATGGGGACCTCTCCCACTCCCCGGACGCCAAAGGGATGTCCGGGATTGGGCACCTCCACGATAATGGTATTTATCAAAGGCAGGTCCAGAGAGGTGGGCATTCGGTAGTCCAAGAAGCTGGAATTCTCCATTCGGCCATCGTCGCTATAGAAGTACTCTTCATTCAGCGCCCAACCGATTCCTTGCACTACGCCACCCTGCATCTGGCCTTCCACGTAGCTGGGGTGGATTGCTTTACCAGCATCCTGCACGATTGTGAAGTTCAGTATGGTTACTTTACCAGTCTCTGGGTCAACTTCCACATCTGCGATCTGTGTGCTGAAAGCTGCGCCCACTCCTTGGGGGTTGACGCTGACAGCACCGGAGATCGGTCCGCCCGACCCGTTCAACTGCCCAGCAAGCTCCTTGAAGGTCATCTTCAAGTCCGGGTCTGATTTGTGCTGGAACACACCTCCAGAAAACTCCAGGTCGTCCACGTTGGTGTCCCAGATTGCCGCCGCACGGTCCAGCATCTTGGTTTTGATTTCTTGGGCGCAATCGTGGGCAGCTATGCCGGTGGCGAAGGTAGTCCGGCTGCCTCCCGTGAGGTTCGTGTATCCGACCGAATCCGTGTCAGCCACGCTGGGATGCACGTCTTCCGCTGGGATGCCCAGAACCTCGGCGGCATGCATGGCGATGGATGCCCTGGTCCCGCCGATGTCGGTTGAGCCCGTAACCAGGCTGATGGTGCCGTCGGGGTTGACCGCTATGGAGCAACTAGACTGTAGGCCGACGTTGAACCAGAATCCCGAGGCTATGCCCCTGCCGCGCCATGGTCCGCCTGCCGGAGACTTGAACTGCTCGCTATCCTTAGCGGCTTCCAGGCATTCGATATTGCCCACCCGCTGCATTATCGGCCCGTCCACCCGGCGAGTGCCCTCTTTGGAGGCGTTAATCAACCGGAATTCGATGGGGTCTATATCCAGCTTCTGGCAAATTTCATCCACAACCTGCTCACCAGCAAAAGCGGCGCTGGGAGCGGCGGGCGCTCTGTAGGCAGCCGTCTTGGGCTTGTTGACTACTACGTCGAAACCGTCCACTTTGACGTTTTCAATGTCGTAAGGTGCGAAGATGCACATCGTGCCGGCGCCCACCAAAGCGCCTGGATATCCACCGGCTTCGTAGGCCAAGTAGCCTTCGGCAGCGGTGATTTTGCCGTCTTTGGTCGCTCCCATCTTGACCTTGATGTAGGTCCCGGATGTGGGTCCGGTGGCCTCAAAGGTGTCTGCCCGGCTCATCACCATTTTGACGGTTTGGCCGGTCTTTTTGGAGAGTAGCGCAGCCAACGGCTCCAGGTAGATGGGTATTTTCCCACCGAAACCACCACCGATCTCCATCGGCACTACTTTGATTTTCGAGACCGGCAGGTTCAGTATCGGTGCCAGTGAGTCCCTGGCGCTAAAGGCTCCTTGGGTGCTGCACCAGACCGTAACGCTGTCGTCCCTGTTCCACATCGCTGCGCCGTTTTGGGGCTCGATGTAGCCTTGGTGCACCATGGCCGTCGTGAACTCTCTTTCCACTATCACGTCGGCTTCAGCAAAGCCTTTCTCTACGTCCCCTGTCTCATGTCTAAAGTGGTCGGCGATATTACTCTTCTTATCGGTTTTTTCACCAAACTCTCTGGTCGTTTGATCGTCATGCAAAAGTGGCGAGCCGTCTTTCATGGCTTCGCGCACATCCATTACCGGGGTCAGCACTTCATAAACTACGACGATTAAGGCGACAGCCTCTTCCGCCACATGCTGATTGATCGCCGCCACGGCAGCAACCGGGTGCCCTCGGTACAGCACCTTGGAGCGCGCCATGATATTGTCGCTGGCAAATTGGGCGCCGCGACCTGGGCTATCCATGAAATTAACCGGCATGTCCTTCCCGGTTAGTACTGCTTTGACGCCAGGGAAGGACTCGGCTTTGCTCGTATCAACGGACTTGATAATCGCATGAGCGTGGGGACTCCGCAGCACTTTGCCGTGCAGCAGTCCGGCCGACTGAAAGTCCGCACCGTACTTGGCCCGGCCTGTGACCTTGTCCTCGCCGTCATGGCGAATAGGGCGGGTGCCGACTACCTTGAATTCCTGGTTGGAAAGAACGATGTTCGTCGCCATATAAGACACCTCATTTGCGGTGTTGGAATTGGGTTTTTACCCTTGGCCGCCCGCAATAGCAATCCTGGAGCAGGCCAGTGGAAATTGTAACACATCCGAGCCTAAGCGCCGGTGCAATACGGCAAAAACTCCGTGTATACTTGGCTGGTTGACCCACAGAGACGATTTTCTAGCCAATCCCGGCTGTAGGCCGTGATGCTGGTCTCCCAATAAGAAAAACCTACGGACCCTTACTGGCCGGCAACTAGCCGGTCCCTCATTTCATCCGGAGGAACTATGCAACCGCTAAGCGACATCCGCGTGCTGGCCGTAACCGTGTACTTGGCCGGCCCCTTCACCAGTATGACCCTAGCCCGAATGGGCGCCGAAGTAATCAAAGTGGAAATTCCTGGCAAAGGAGACCCTGTCAGAGGAAACGGACCATTCGCCGGACCGAAAGGCACCAGTCCTCAGATTCAAACCGACGTCGACCTATCCACTCGGTTCCTCAAGCGCACCCAAGGGGTCAAGAGCGTGACCCTCAATCTGAAAAACCCAAAAGGCCGGGAAATGTTCTTGGAATTGGCCAAGAGCTCCGACGTTTTGCTGGAAAACCTGGCCCCCGGCTCCATGACCAGGTTGGGATTGGGCTACGAAGATGTTTCCAGAGTCAATCCAGGCATCATCTACACTTCCATCTCCGGCTACGGCCAAACCGGCGAATATGCCAGCAAGCCAGCCCATGACCCGCAGATTCAAGGAATGAGCGGCCTAATGGATATCAATGGCGATGCCGACGGCCCGCCGACCAAGGTTGGCTTCTACATCGGCGATTTGGTAACGCCACTTTTCGCTTGCTATTCAATCATGGCGGCCCTCCGCCACAAAGACAGCACCGGTGAGGGGCAGTACTTGGACGTGTCCATGATGGACTCTCTGGTTTCTCTCATGTTTATGGAAAACCTGGAAGAGAGCATCGCCGATGGAATGCCCCTGCGGACGGGGAACATTAGCCGTAGCGGGCCCACCGGCCTCTACGAAACAAAAGACGGTGACTTGTCCATCACCGTCACCAGCGACGACCAATGGCTACGTCTGGCCAAGGCGCTGGACGCGCCCGAGTTGTTGGAGGATCCCAGGTTCTCTGACTACCATTCCCGCACGGTTAACGTGGAAGATGCCCGGGAGGACATCCAAAGGCTAATCGGACGGCTAACATTGAAAGAGGCGATTGCTCAACTAGAGGGCGCCGACGTACCTTGCGCTCCCATCCGTACGGCGAAAGACATCATGAACGACCAGCATTTTACGGACCGCGGCAGCCTCGTCCCAATGCGCCACGGAGCCATGGAGCAATCGGTCGAAGGGGGAATCGGTTCCGGATTTCCAGTGATTTTCTCCAGCGGGCCTCTACCGGAGATGACCGGAGCGCCGACGCTGGGAATGCACAATGACGAGATTTACAGCCGTTTGCTGGGATTGAACGCCGAGGACTTGAAAACCCTTAAATCAGACGGCGTTCTCTGACCGAATTCACTGACTATAGGCATTGACTAGAGGAATTGGAGAATAGATGGAATTCCCCAAATGGGAAGCGGCGGGAGATCTCTTCGAGGGCTGCAACTGTCAAATGATTTGCCCCTGTCACTTTTCATTTAAACAAAGGCAAACCGAGTTGGTATGCCAGGCGACTTGGGCTTTTCATTTTGAACAAGGTTCCTGGGGCGAAATCGATTTAGCTGGCTCAAATGTGTTCATGGTTGCCCTCTCACCCGGCAAGACTATGATTGAGGGAAATTGGACCGCATTACTATATATAGATGAACGGGCCACTCCGGAACAAGCAGACGCCCTCAGTTCCATGTTCTCCGGCGACGCCGGTGGTCCTTGGCCTAGGCTGGCCCAATTCTTTACTAACGGGAAGTACAAGGCCGTCAAGCTGGTGCCCATGGAATTTACCAAACAAGACCGTAATTTTAGCTTAAAGGTGTCCGATGTGGCTTTCTTGGAGGTGGCCGCCATAACCGGAGCCGATAGAGAAGAAGTAGCCACTCTCACCAATTTGAAGAACGTAATCCATGGTCCGGTTCATACGCTGGCCCATTCCAAACACGGGATCTCCGATGAAGGACTTCAGTGGGATTGCAGCGACACCCACGGGCTTTATAGCAAGTTCAGTTGGTCAGGGCCCTAGCAGCCGTTAATTTTCGCCAACGATTTACCCCTAATGATTAACCCCCAACGATTAAGAAGAGAGAAAAGATGAAATTCAAAGCCAAGCCTTTGCGCTCGGAGTTATTTGTTCCCGGCAATAAAGAAGACTGGATGCGCAAAGCGCCCCGATACGGCGCCGACGCATTAATCTTGGACTTGGAAGACTCGGTGCCTCCAGAGGAAAAGGTGGCCACGCGCGCGGTAGTCCGCAAGATGCTGGATGAGCTTGGACCCACCGGCCAGACTCTCATTGTGCGGGTCAACCGCCTGGAGACAGGACTGACCGGAGAAGACTTGGAGGCGATAACCTGTCCCAATCTTTACGCAGTTATGCTGCCCAAGGTTCAAGGCCCGGAAGACGTGGTGGAAGTGGACGTGCTGCTCAGGTACTTCGAGCGCCGGGCTGGCATGGAGGTCGGCAAGATATTCATTGACCCTGCCCTGGAAACAGCCGAAGGAGTCCGACGCGCTTACAAGATTGCCACGGCTTCTCCCAGGGTTGCCCACTTGGGCGCATCCGGAGGCAAGGGTGGAGACACGGCCCGGTCCATCGGCTTCCAGTGGACGCCCCAGGGGATGGAAACCCTCTTCCTCCGCTCGAAAGTGCTAGTCGACTCTCGGGCTGCCGGGGTGCCTTATCCTGTTAGCGGAGGTTGGATGGACATCCACAATCTCGACGGTCTGAGAAAGGCGGCTGAGCAAGCAAAGGGCTTGGGTTATACCGGGATGCACCTGATTCACCCGTCCCACGTGCCGGTTGTGAACCAGGTATTCACCCCCACTAAAGATGAGATTGCTCAATGGCAGGGCTTGATAAAGGCCATGGAAGCCAAGAGAGAACAGGGAGGAGCGGCGGTTACATTTGATGGAGACATGGTTGACATCGCCCACGAAGACACAGCCCGCAGGATGCTGGAAATGGCCAAAGAACTTGGCGTCTTGGATTCCTAAGCCACGCTTTCTCCGGCCTGAGACACTCGAACGCAGAAGTTCTTCACCGCAGAGCTGCCGAGCGCAAGTAAGTCCAGAAGAAAAATCTCCGCGCTCTCCGCGCCTCTGCGGTAATAATTCATACAATTGGAGTAGATAGTTAATGGCGCAAGACCAAAACCGGTTCATCGACCTACAGGGCTGCGTAAATTTCCGGGACATTGGCGGTTACCGGAACCGCCAAGGGAAGACCGTAGCTTGGCGCAAAGTATTTCGCAGCGACTCCCTCCATCTCATGACAGATGAGGATACAAAGCATGTTTATCAGACCATGGGTGTGGCATCCCTGATTGACCTGCGCAACTCCACCGAGATGGACCGGGACGGATATGAGTCCACCCTTCCAACCACCGTCAATTACCTTTCTTTATCGTTTTTGGAGTTGCACGGCATAGACCCATTTGAACTGGGCGACGACCCCGCAAGCCGACTGGCGGAGACCTATCTTTGGATCCTGAACAACTCGGGCCACCTGGTCGCCGAGGCCTTGAACGCTTTGGCCCAGCAACCGAATCGGCCCTCCCTATTCCACTGTACTGCGGGCAAAGACCGCACCGGTGTCTTGGCCGCCATTCTCCTTTCAATCCTAGATGTGGACGAGGAGCAGATAATGGCGGACTACGAGTTGACCAACCTGACTATGGATCGCCTGTATCCGCTGCTCTGCGCGATTCCCGGCAATGAAACTCGCCCTCGAGCGTCTTTCCAGGCCCAACCCAAAGCCATGGAAGCGTTTTTGTCCGCTCTGCAAAACGACCACGGCGGCGCCCAAGAATACGCGACGGCTAATGGCGTCAGCGCAGAAAATATCAATATCCTATGGGCCTCGCTTTTATTCTAGCTTGGTCTGGATTAGCTTGGTTTTTCAGCTAGCCTAATTGATGTAACATAGGCGCAGGCAGCCCAATTGACGCACAGGTCATTCAAATCAACATCGAATTCTGAAACAATATAAGGAGGTTAATCATGGCCAACAAGAAAGGAACAGCACTGCTAATGGTCTGGGCCGACATACCGGCCGACAAAGAAGCCGAGTTTAATAAGTGGTACAACGAGGAACACCTGGCAGAGCTATTGTCGATCCCAGGAGTCCTCAACGCCGCCAGATACGAAGCGGTCAAAAGCGGCCCCAAGCACCTGGCATGCTACGAACTGGAGAACGCAGGAGTGGTGCAAACTCCCGATTTTAAGGACCGGCCTCGCACCCCATGGGGCGAAAAGGTCAGCCCCAGCATCATCGGTAATCCGGTGATTAGCAACGTTTACGAGATGATTCGGCCCGATGCGTTGTCGACCGACGCTCTCAATAGCGGCATGGCTCCATCCCTTCAAATCGGTCGAATGGCGGTTCCTGCCGACCAAGAAGAGCAGTGGAACCATTGGTACAACACGGTCTACACGGCCAACTATGAAAAGGTTCCGGGTTGCATCCGGGCTAGGCGATTCAAGGCCGTGCGGGGCGAGCCCAAATACTCAGTGGTCTACGAATTTGAGAACGAAAAGGTGTCGGAAACCGACGAATGGATGAAGCAGCGAGACATCAACCCCGACAACGATAAGATGCGTAACATGATGACCCACGCCACTGGTTCTCCTGGGGTTTGGGTTAAAACCTTCGAGCTTTAGGTTCAAGATTTTCGGGAATCGGGCCTCTGGGAAAACATCCGGGGGCCCGCCCAAATGGGCTTGAGGCACTAAGCACTGACAGAACAGTTGGCGAAAGACGAGACCGAACCCTCCTCCGAACCTTCCCCGACCTCAGGGGAGGACCGGTCTGTTCATGCCCATGCCATAGCCGGTGGCCACGACCATGCCCACAGGGACGCCAGCCGCCGCAGCCTTTCTGTGGCGCTGGTTTTGACCATCAGCTACTTGTTGGTCGAACTTGTCGGCGGCTTGACCGCCAATTCCCTCGCTCTTCTGGCCGATGCGGGCCACCTTCTCACCGACGCCGCTGCCATCTGTTTGGCTTTGTTCGCTATGTGGATTTCGGGCCGCCCCGCCTCCATACAACGCACCTTTGGTTTCCAGCGGACCGAAATCTTGGCCGCACTGCTGAACGCTCTGAGCCTCTGGCTGATCGCCGCTTGGGTTTTCTTTGAAGCATCCCAACGCTTTGGCGACACTCCCAGCGTGCAGGGCGTGATTACCCTGGGCGTAGGCGCAGGCGGTCTCCTTGTAAACCTCATCGTGGCCTGGGTGCTTCACCGCTCGGCAGGCGAAAGCCTGAATGTAGAAGGCGCATTCGTCCACGTTCTAGGGGATTTATTGGGCTCAGCGGCGGTGGTAATTTCCGGAGTGCTAATCATCACGTTAGGATGGGACATCGCTGACCCAATATTAGGAATAGTCATCGGTGTTCTGATATTGGCCACCTCAGCCAGGCTACTGTGGAAAGTGATTCATGTCCTGATGGAAGGCACCCCGACTCATCTGGACCTGCACCGGTTATGTCAACGCATGGAGCAATTGGACGGCGTGACCGGCGTCCACGATATACATGCTTGGTCCATCACCACCGGCTATGATGCGTTGAGCGCCCACGTCACCGCCGAATCATCCGCTTTAGGCAATCCAGGTCCGGTGCTTAGGCAATTGCGAAACATCGCCTCCAAGGAGTTTGGCATCGCCCACGTGACTATCCAATTGGAGGACTCCCTCACCGGTTGCCTGGAAAACCACCACATCGAGCACCCGTCAATCAACAGCGATTCACTCGATTAATCCCTCCGCCTCGGTTCATCTCCTTTTGGTCAAATAACTCATTAATCTTGTCATTCTGAGCGAAGAGAAGAATCTTTACTCTCGGGGCAAGAGATTCTTCTCTTCGCTCGACTCCTCAGAATGACAGTTTTGAGGCAAAACTTAGTCCATGAGCAACGCCCCAACTAGGCATTCTCTGTTTTTTTTGACCCTCTAAAGGCGCCAACCTCTTTCTTTGCCCGGCGAATTATCGCGACGAGGGTTTTCCCTCAAAACAGTGTGGGTGATTCCCCATTTATTTATGCGGGGTGACAACACCTAATGCTGGGGTTGGCTGTATATATCCCTATGGGTGCTGGCATGTAGTCTGACTAAGGGCAAGCACCCCGGGGTCAAAGGCAGAGCAGCCAAGGCCCAAAAATGAGGAGGAGAATCTGATGAGGACACTGTTAATGGTACTGATGATAGCGGGAATGATGTAGCCGGTTCGGGAGACGAAACGGTTAGCGCGCCTAACACCGGTTCAGTCAGCCTGGCCTGGGTCATGACCGGGGACACAGTTTCTGGCGTGAAGGTCACTTGGACCCCCGCAGCCACCGGCGACTTCGACATCGACGTCAAAGCTGGCGGTCAGACCGGAAACCTGAATATTCCCACCAGCGGCACCAGCGCTAGGACTGACTCAGTGACCCTGGGTTCCGCGGTTGAAGCCAGCGCACTGACCACGGCCAAGGTAGTTATTTCCCAGAACTAGGGCTGATTGGGGACTAGCGCACGGCGACATTTGTAGGGGATCTAATAATTTGGGTCCCCTTTTAACAACCAAAGCCTGAAACCAAACAGTTAACGACGAAGTAGCCACCGCGCAAGCGGTTTTAGGACGAAACAAAATGGTTAGCACGAACTTTAAACCGGCCGAGAAACAAATCGAACAACAAGGCGGCCTCATCTCCTACCTGGCCAAGCTGGGTCTGGGAGACGCGGACCTAGCCCGGGTGTTCTCCATGATGCAGACTGCCCGGCAGAGAGCCCCTCACCAGCCGCCCAACAAGATTCCAGTGTAGAGATGCCCGAACCCAAGTTAATCGAGCAAGTCCTGAATGTGGCCTCTCCTGCTAAAAAAGCCACCGGCAAGATAATCGAGCCCGCTCAGAAAACTATCACTCTGTTCCTGGCGGAAGAGCAACAGATTCTTAAGGAAGCCTATATGTCCTTCTTCCAAGACCAGCGGTCCGTCAATATATTGGGCACATCCGACGATACTTCCAGCGAGACCTTAGTGGCTGCGGTCAAGGCTCACAACCCCGATGCCATATTGCTGGGGGTCAAGTCGGTCCAGAAAGACACCATTCAGAAACTGGACGACCTGAGACAGGCATGCCCAAATATCGGCATAGTCCTACTCTTCTCCTTCTACGACGCTCAGGGTATCAAGGCCCTAAGAGAGTTCTCCAAGGAGACTCTCTTAGGGTGCGCCTACCTTCTGAAGCATACCGTGGATACAGTTGAGCAACTCACCCAGGTAATCTTCTCGGTGGTAGAGGGCAGGATAATCATCGACCCCATGGTGATGGAAGGACTAATCAAGACCGGGGACGGCCACGGAGCCTTCCTGCGGGATCTGTCGCCCAGAGAACTGGAAGTATTGAGTTGGATGGCCAAGGGCTACCGAAACGACACCATTGCCGACGTTCTCTCACGGGACGTCAAGACAGTGGAGCGGCACATCAACAATATCTACAGCAAGCTCTTCAGCGACAAGAAAGACGACGAGGAAGACGGCTCCAAGCATCCCAGGGTGCAGGCAACCCTGGCCTACCTGAGGGCCACCGGCCTGCTCACCAACGACCAGATTACCGACGAATAACCGTCCACAATCCCTGGCCAACCTACTTCGTAAGACCAAGCTACTTCGTTAACCAAAAGAAGGCCCCCGGTGAACCGGGGGCCTTCTTTTGGTTGTGGGCCCCTGACCGCAATCGGTTGACGGGCTCGGACCCTCGTTCTAAAGTTCGACACACCCCCGTAGGGATTGCCAGTAGTGCTTACCAATAGGAGAAACAGCGAATGGTAAATTTCAGATATTTCGTCAGCAACATTGAAGAGTCTATTGCTTTTTACACCGAGAGATTGGGGTTTACGCTGGTTCAGAACTTCGGTCCCTTCGCTATCGTCTCCAAGGAAGACCTCCGGCTTTGGCTCAGTGATCCAAGAACCTCCGCTGCTCAACCCATGACCGATGGGAGTATTCCGGAGCCGGGTGGGTGGAACCGCTTCGTAGTTCAGGTGGATGACCTACCGTCTCTGGTGGAGAAATTAAAAGCAGAGGGAACTATCTTCCGAAACGAGATTCTCAGCGGCGTGGGTGGCCTGCAGATTCTTGCGGAGGATCTCTCAGGCAATCCAATCGAGTTGAATCAGCCGCCGGCGTGAGTCAAGCTTGGTCGTTCCTCAGCGTTAGGTTCTGTCCGAATAATCCAATCCTCTTCGTCAGACGTAATCTTAACCAACATTCGATTGTTTGCGGATTGTTTAACGGAATCCAAATTGATTGTCCGGCGTCTAATCAATCACACCACTCTTGAATCGGCTACGCCCGTAGCATCGTAAAGGGAGCGTGATAGCAGGAATATTGAAAATTAGCATACCCAAGGTCGCCATAGCCATGGTCGTTGTATCAGCCCTTCTTGTGACCGCCTGCTTAGGGTCAGAGGATGGCGATACGAGCCCCTTAGACTCACCATCGGCTTTGATTCCGTTTGAGTCAAATCAGGAAATCTCGGATAACGAAGCCGCCCGACTTTCCCAGAACCAAATCTCCCAGGCCCAAATTTCCCAAGAACCAGTTGCCGTTGCTGATTCGGGTACTGATGTGTCGCCGGAATCGACGGAATCTCCGACTAAATTCCCCCGGGAGGATTCCGTTCTCACAGGGAGTCCAACGACAGTCCAGGCCGAAATGGCTCCCTCTCCGTCAACCATTTCAACCCCAACCGAGGTGACTCCTTTACAGAGCAGCAAGGCTGTGGAGGTAAACGCACGTCAATTCCGGCAATTATTGCCCAAGGACGCCATAGCCCCGATATACACGCCCCAGTTCTTTCCGCCGCGGGTTGCTGACCTGAATCCGGAGGAATTGGTGATTGGAGTGTCGATAAACGGTGAGAGCAAAGCCTACCCAATAGGCCCTCTGGCACGGAGGGAGATGGTCAATGACGTGATTGCGGGGGTACCAATCCTGGTTACCTGGTGACCGATTTGCTACACCGGTCTGGTTCATGACCGGCGAATAAACGGAGAAACCCATACATTCGGCAATCAAGGCGCACTCTTCATGCGGGCCATGACTTGGTGGGACCACGAAACCGCCAGTGTCTGGTCACAACCTTGGGGCATGTCCATCGCAGGAGAATTGGAAGGGGTACGCTTGGCATTGATACCCGCGTCCATAGTTCCGTGGGAGGTTTGGTGGGCGGACCATCCCGAAACGACGGTGCTCCAGACTTCCAGCAGTCGCTATTCTACCCGGCAGCAAAGATTCACCTCTGATTTTGTCATCGGTATCGCCCTAGGTGAAGACGCCAAGGCGTACTCGTTCGAGCGGGCCAGTGGTGAAGGCGCAGTGAACGACCACATCGGTCCTTATGCGGTGGTAGTGGTTGCAGATGCCGAAACAAAATCCGTCCACAGTTTTTTGAGAACTGCGGCCAACCAAGAATTGGAATTCGCCTTGCGTGACGAATCGCTGGTGGACGTTCAAACCGGCAGCAAATGGGACTTGGTCAAGGGAATCGCGGTAGATGGACCTCTACGCGGTGAAGTGCTACAAAGAGTTCCCTACATCACCGCATACGACTGGGCCTGGGAGGATTTTTATCCGCACACCGGATTCTATGGCGCCGGGTAGGTAGTAACGTATTGGGCCGCCGAGTCCATCCTGCCGTCTGGTCAAGGTTCTAAACCATAGGCGCGCGCTTGTCCTCCCACGGTCGGGCCGCCTCGAATGCGGCCGATGCCTGGAGCACCTTGGCTTCGGCTCCTCTGGGTCCAATGATGTGCAATCCGATGGGCATACCATCGCTGGAAAAACCGCAGGGTACGCTGGAAGCGGTCTGTCCCGTCATATTTATAGGGTAGGTAAAGGGCAAGTAGCCCCAGAACGTCTCCACTTTCCTGCCGGCAATCTCCGTTGGCCGCTGGTTCACCGGGAAGGCTGGCACCGCCATCGTCGGCGTCAAAAGCAAATCGTAGTCGTCGAAGAACATCTCCATGCACCTTCGCAATTGGTCCACCTGCAGTAGGGCACGGGACAGGTCCGCTGCGGTCAACCTGGCTGCGTTGTCCAATGCGTACAACCCATAGTCGGTAAAATCGTCCCTATGGCCTTCCATCAAGTGGCTATACGACGTATAAGTCGCCACGGTAAATACGTCGAAGAAAGCAGGAAACGGGTCTTCCAGTTCGAGTTTTGAATCCTCCAGCGTTGCGCCCAACTCTTGGAAAACCTGGGCCGCCTGACCGGCGACCCGAATCACCTCCGGGTCAACGGCTGCGTACCCTAGATCCGCGCTCCAAGCGATTCTCATGCCCTTGACGCCGCTGGTCAGTCCAGCGGAGAAATCCGGAGGCGTCTCGCGGATGGAAAGAACGTCCCGGTCGTCATGACCGGCGAGAACTTGTAGCAGCATTGCCGAGTCGGCCACGGTGCGGGACATAGGACCGGACTGGGAGAAATGGTTAGCTGCGGGTCGACCGTAGCCGCCGTATCTCGGAACGCGGTTCTGGGTGGGCTTTATGCCGAATACACCGCTGAAGCTGGCAGGAATGCGTATCGACCCGCCTCCATCGCTGCCTGTGGCCAGTGTGCAGAGCCCGGCAGCCAAGGCTGAACCGGCTCCTCCGCTGGAACCGCCCGGGGTCCTCTCCAAGTTCCAAGGGTTGCGGCAAGGGTCGGCCAGTTTGTTATCGGTCATCCCCGATTGCCCGAACTCCGGCGTGTTGGTCTTCCCCAAGATAATTGCCCCGGCCTGCCGTACCCGCTCCACCACCACTGAATCAACTTCGGGAACTCGGTCTTTGAACAGCAGCGATCCCATGGTGGTGGGGATGCCTTTGGTCATCTCCAGGTCTTTGATGGAGATGGGTATGCCGTGGAGCGCCCCCAGCGTTTCTCTTTTTTGAACGGCGTCTTGCGCTGCCTTGGCATCATCCACCGCTTGGTCCAGACAAAGCGCCAAATAGGCATTGAGCTTGGGGTTGAGCTCTTCGATGCGACGGCAAAACAGCTCGGTCAATTCCAGAATCGAAATTTTCTTGGTGCGAATAAGGTCTCGAATCTCTGTCGCAGGAGCAAAACATAAGTCGGTATCCATCTCCAATCCCTCAGTGCAAGATTGACGGCCAGACCCGTCACGGCTAAAATCGCGCTCATTATAGCAGTCCCATAACCACCATCGACATCCCTACCCGGACGTAATAACATCCAGCTTGCGTCGCAACCCAGGTTGCTGATGCCAATATTCATAAAACAACACTGGTGGATGCCAATCCACAATTAGGAGAGCCCTGTTGTCCCAAGCCCAAACCTCGCCAACCTCTTCATCCTTGGTGGGAATCATCGCCAACCCGGCGGCCAGCAAGGACATCCGCCGCCTGGTGGCCCAAGGCCGCGTGGTGCCCGACTGGGAAAAAGTAAATACGGTGCGCCGCGTACTTCTTGGACTTCAGTCCGTGGGAATCGAACATGTGGTGGCGATGAGGGACAGTTCCCACTTGGTGGAGCGGGCCAGAGAAGACCCCAACCTCTCCCTAGACCTGCGCATGCTGGAAATGCCCGCCCTGTACTCTGAGGGTGACACCGTTCGGGCAGCCGGATTGATGCAAAAAGAAGGTGTAGGTTGTTTGGTAACCCTTGGGGGCGACGGAACCAACCGGGCTGTCGTGCGCGGCTCTGCGGAACTGCCCATGATTGCAATCTCAACAGGAACCAACAATGTCTTCCCCACAATGATTGAAGGCACGTTGGCAGGTTTGGCCGCTGGATTGGTGGCCGATGGAAGGCTGGAATTGCAGCGAGTGTCCATTCCCAGCAAAACTTTGGCTATATACGTGGACGGCGAGTACCGGGACATGGCCTTAATCGACGTGGCCCTGTCCCGGGAACGCTTCGTAGCCACCAGAGCGATCTGGGACATGAGCACCATTTACGAGGTGTTTTTGACTAGGGCCGAGCCAGCCAGCATCGGGCTTTCTTCCATCGGCGCTAGGCTGCAGCCAGTGTCCATCAACGATGACGGTGGCCTGCATTACTGCATTGATGAGCAATTGGGGATCCCGGAAGGCGGCTCAGAGAGCATGCAGGGGCCGAGCACTGTTCTCGCCCCGATAGCTCCGGGCATGGTATCGCAGGTTGCTATCAGTTCATGGCGGCGTCTGGAAATAGGCCAGCGGGTCAGCGTCGAAAGGCGGCACTCAACGGTGGCTTTGGACGGGGAGCGGGCATTCTCGGTGACACCTGACCAACAATTGGAGATTTCGGTACAGAGAGACGGACCCCGGGTGGTTCAGGTGGAAGCCGCACTGCACGAAGCCGCTGCTTCCGGTCTGTTTAGAGCCTAATTTGCTGTCGGGCCTGGAACTGGTGGCCGCATTCGCCATAGTGTTTGTCGGAGCTACCGTGATGGGAACCGTTAGCTTCGGACTTGGCTTGGTGGTCGCTCCCATATTGTTGCTCTTCTTGGCTCCTCAGTCCACAGTGGTGATGGTCAACAGCCTCATCGGCATCCTGCTACTTATCGTCCTCATCAATACACGCCATCATTTTGACCTAAAGCTCATCGCCGGTGCGGCGGCAGGGGGATTGGTGGCTGTCCCCATCGGCGTCCTGGCTCTGGACAATGCCAGCCCAGCCATACTGCGCATTGCGATTGGCGTCGTTATCTTGTGCTTGGCGCCCCTGGCAATCACCAACGTGGAACTTCCCTTAGCCCAACGGCGCATGACTGGACCGGTGATCGGATTTCTAACATCATTGTCGGTAACGACTCTGAGCATCGGTGGTCCTTTGGTGGCAATCTACGCACTTGCCCGGCGCTGGCCACCCCAGGTGATGCGAGCATCACTGGCCTTTTACTTCTTGGTCGCCGACATATTGGCATTCGGTCTTTACACCCAAGCTGGCATGGTGGACCGGGATACCCTGGCCAACACCGGAATGATGATTCCCAGTCTTCTATTGGGCTTCGGTCTGGCCACCGTGTTGGTACGCCGCATGGACACTCGAGTGTTCCGATACGTCGCTGTCACGGTAATAATTGTGGGCGGATCCATCCTGCTTGGCCGGGAGATCTTCCGGCTCTAAGCGAGGATAATCGCCCCGCCAATTGTTCTTGCAACCTACACAAGGCAGTGTCGTTACAACAAAAAAGGGCAAGCTCGGCAGCTTGCCCAATTTATTCGAACGCAACGTAGGCCCTGACTACAAGAGGTCGTGATAAGCGGAGAGAGCGGCAGTGATGCCATCGCCCACAGCAACACCCAACTGACGGGTGGACTCGGTGCGAATGTCCCCGCAGGCATAAACACCGGGCACCTTGGTCCTCATGTGAAGATCGGTGGCTATGTGGCCCAACGGGTCCATCTCCAGAACACCCTGAAGGTATTCGGAATTGGGATGGAAGCCCACGTAAATGAAGGCTGCCGCCGTGGGGTATTCGTACACTTCCTCGGTCTTCAAGTTCTTTACTTTGACCGCCTCCAAAAGCTCGTTTCCGACAAGGTTCTCAACAACGTGGCTCCAAAGGAACTTGATATTATCGATGGCGAATGCCCGCTCTTGAAGCAGCTTGGTGGCCCGCAGTTCATCCCGGCGATGGATAAACGTTACTGATTTAACGATGGCGCTCAGGTATATCCCTTCGTCTAGGGCAGAGTCACCGCCACCAACAACCACCACATCCTGACCCCGAAAGAAGTTGCCGTCGCAAACCGCACAATATGACACACCTCGTCCAGCTAGCTCGTCTTCGCCAGGTGCTCCCAACTTGTTGTGGGCGCCGCCGGTTGCGATGATTATGGACTTAGCGGTGTATACCTTGTCGTCGGTGCGGACAATTTTCACCGGTTTATCGATATCGTCCAAAGCTTCAACTTCGGCGTACTCCAACTCGCCGCCAAATCGCAACGCCTGGGTCTCCATGTCCTGAGCCAGCAGCGGGCCCTTTACACCCTCTGGGAATCCGGGATAATTCTCAATCTCGTCGGTTATCAAAAGTTGTCCGCCGGACCCCAAAGACTCCAGCACCAGGGTTTTCATCATCGCCCGAGAAGTGTATACGCAGGCAGACAGCCCGGCAGCCCCTGCTCCAAGGATGATGACATCGTAGTCTGCTTCCATATTGGTGTGGTTCCTCCGCAGATTTATTAGCCGGATTTACTATTCGGATTCATATCCGGATGTGCCGTTAGAGGTGAATAGGCCGATTTCACACCGCCGCTTGGACTCCGCCGGCTGGACGTTACATTGCGGCTTGGGCAGTTTCTCTGAAATAATCCACCGTGCGCCGCAAGCCATCTTCCAAATCCACTTGGGCGGACCAGCCCAGTTCTTGCTGGGCACGGGTGCTTTCTAGGCTGATTCGGTAGACATCACCCAAGCGGGCCGCACTGTGCACCGGTCCCCACTTAAAACCTATGATGTCTTTCAACATTTCAAAGATTCGATTAATGCTGGTTCTTTGTCCGGTTCCGATGTTCATCGACATCCCGTCGCCACGGTCGATAGCCAGGATGTTGGCCTCGACAACATCATCCACGCTGACGAAATCCCTGTCTTGACTGCCATCCCCGAAAATTTCCGGTTGTTTTCCTTCGAGCATCGCCCGGCTAAAAATCGCGATGACACCCGCCTCACCGTGGGGGTCTTGGCGGGGGCCGTAGACGTTGCCGTACCTGAGGGATGTGTAATTCAGCCGGTAGATCCGCTGGTAAAACTCCATCTCCAATTCGCCCATCCGCTTGGACATACCGTACGGGGATAGGGGTGTAACCGGGTGATCGTCAGGGCAGGGGTCTCCTTTCGGCTCGCCGTATAGGGCGCCCCCGGTACTGGAATAAATGAATTTCTCCACACCATGTCGCCTGGCCGCCTCAAGCATACGCAGAGTGCCAATGACGTTGACCTCACTGTCCTTTACCGGGTCTCTGGTGGAGTAGGGCACGCTGGTCTGAGCGGCCAAATGGAATACCAAGTCCGGTTGCTCCATCTGAAAAACTTCCGCCGACGCTGGCTGCGTGATATCGCTGTGGTGGAAGGAAGCCGCCGGGTTTAGGTTCTTCAGCTTGCCCGAACTCAGGTCGTCGATTACGACTACCCGGTACCCCAAAGACAGCAACCGGTCCACCAAGTGGGAGCCGATGAAACCGGCGCCTCCGGTTACCAGTGCGGTTCTGCCATCAGCCATTTGCGCCTCTGGACCAACGCCTGAGTGTCGCATGCAGGTGCTGGAGGTGTGTTAAAGATTTCACTACCAATAATAAACCCATCACCAATTCAGTACAACGGCAGATGCGGGCATGTGATGCCCGGCTTCATCATTCCCACGAAATTCCGACAAAAGCCGGTGAGATGGGTTGATTCGCACCTGCCGCCTAATTATGGCCTTGCCTTTTTATGTGTGATAGAGTGGCTCAGCGAAGTCAGATTGAACCAAAAATATAGACGCAAGCAAGGGCGATTCAAGGAGAGGGATAATGGCGGAACGAATCGGATTCGTCGGACTGGGAATCATGGGAAAGCCCATGGCCAAAAATCTGCTGAAAGCCGGTTACTCGTTGACCGTTTACGACATCGTTGGCGCAAACTTGGAAGAGGTGGTGACCGAAGGTGCCACCGGTGCCTCTTCCAGCAGAGAAGTAGCCGCCAACTCGGACAAAATCATCACCATGCTTCCCGATTCCGCCGACTCTGAAGCTGCTATTTTAGGGCCCAGCGGCGTCCTGGAAGGCGCCAGCTCCGGCGCCATCATAGTGGACATGAGTTCCATCGCACCCTCGGTTTCCCAGAAGATAGCCGCCGAATGCGCCAAGCAGAGTGTCGATATGCTGGACGCCCCGGTGAGCGGTGGAGAGCCCGGAGCAATCAACGCCACTCTGTCTGTCATGGTTGGTGGAAATCAGGAGATATTTGACAAGTGTTATGACCTGATGAAAACCGTGGGCGGCAACGTGGTTCTGACCGGCGACATTGGCGCTGGCGGCGTAACCAAGCTGGCCAATCAAATTATTGTGGCCTTGAACATTGAAGCCCTCAGCGAAGCCATGGTCCTAGCCCAAAAGGCCGGTGTGGACCCGGAAAAGGTTTTCAATGCCATCCGCGGTGGGTTGGCGGGGAGCGCCGTGATGGAGGCCAAAGGGCCCATGATGTTGGACCGGAATTTCCAGGCGGGTTTCCGCATGCGGCTCCACCAGAAGGACCTGCGCAACGTCCTGCAGACCGCTCAGGAACTGAATATTCCGCTGCCAGCCACCGCCCTAGTGCAACAGATGATTGGCGCCCTGATTAACGACGGCGAAAGCGAGTCGGATCATTCGGCCATACTGCATTTTATCGAGGGAATGGCCAAAACAGAGGTTAAGCGCGGCGGTTAAGAGCCGAAATCTCGTCCCAGAGACCAGGTTAATAAACTAAGAAAGGGCAGGGTTTTTTAAAAAACCCTGCCCTTTCTGCACTTGTAGTGATTAAAAATTTTGGAACTTAAAGGTCCCGGAAGCGATCATCTCGCCAGTTCAACGCCGCTTTTAACCCGCTCTCCCGGCGCACCTCATTGAAGGCATCTATCTCCGGGCTAGTGCTGGTTTCGAAGTGGACCATCAGCTCTAGGTTGTGCTCAATTGTCGAAAGGAACCCCATTCCCTCCATGACCCGGTTGACCGCTCGCTTGGTCATTTTCACGCCCACTTGGGCCATCAGACAAATCTTTTTAGCCGTTCGTTCACACTCGTACATCAATTGGTCTTGGGGCACCACACGGTTAATCATTCCCAAACGGAGTGCTTCTTGAGCATCGATTGTATCTCCGGTTAACAGCAACTCTTTCGCCTTCATGGGGCTGACGCTAAATGGTGTAATCAGGAAAGGAGGCCCCAGGCCGGCGCGAATCTCCGGCTCACCCAAAATGGCATTTTCCGAAGCGATTTTGATGTCGCAAACTTGCATCAGCTCACAGGCTCCCGCCAGTGCCAGCCCGTTGACAGCGGCGATGACCGGCTTGCTCAGATTCCAAATCATCATGAATGTATCTATGTGGTGCTTCAGTTGGTCTCGCCGAATGTCGGGTGGAATCTCATGAAGCTCCGGGTCTCCGGGTTCTCGGGTAATGTCGAAGCCAGCGGAAAATGCCCTGCCGGCACCGGTCAGTATGACCACACGTATCTCTGGGTCGACTTCAATGGTTGCCAGGGCTTCCCGCAGCTCCTCCATAAGCCCTGGATTTAAGGCATTCAATTTCTCCGGACGGTTCAACGTCAGGTAGCATATCTGCCCTTTTCGTTCGTAAATCAGGAATTCAAACGCCACAAGCGACTCCTTTTAAGTTCTGCCCTGTTCGGTTCTGCGGGAACGGCAAACCGCTCCGGGTTCGCCTCACTAATCATCTAGCTGCCGTTTTTCAGGATTTCGATGCTTTGGATAATCACCGGGTTAACGGGTCGATCGTTCGGGTCAGTACCCACCAATGAAATTCCAGTCACCACGTCTTGCCCGCCGGTCACTCTTCCAAAAATCGTGTGGTTGCCATTTAATTGGGGCGTAGCAGCGACAGTTATAAAAAACTGGCTGCCGTTGGTACCGGGTCCTGCGTTGGCCATGGCCAATATTCCTGAGCCGTCGAAAACCAAGGAAGCGTCAATTTCATCCTCGTATCGGTATCCCGGTCCGTTGAAACCGGTTCCGGTGGGGTCTCCTGCTTGAATCATGAAATCAGGAATGACCCTGTGAAAGATAACTCCGTCGTAAAAGCCATCCTGAGACAAGAAAACGAAACTGTTAACAGTTTTGGGCGCTCGGGACGCAAAAAGATCAACGGTGAATGGGCCCTGATTCGTGCGAATCGTTGCTGTGTAATTCGCGCCGGTGTCTATGGTCATCAAAGGTAGTGACGCATATTGCTTCACCAGGTGTCCTTGGACGTTCTGCATCCTGGGAGCAGGAGTAACCGAGGCTTGCCCGTCAGATGTGATTCCTGCGGACGACGCAGGTGTGGGAGTGGAAAGCGACCCGTCCGCCGGAGATTCGTCGCCCGCTTGAGTGGCATTGGGCGCGGGAGTCGGCGTTTCAAGCAGGCACCCAGCCACCAACATAGCGGCGGCTGCGGCTCCAGCGACTAGCATAAACCTAAATGTTCTTACCAATTGGGCCTCATTTCAGTGAAAATTTCGAAAACCTCGAAAACCTCAATATTGTTTTGAGGAGTTATTTTCCCAAAACGCCAGCTAATCAATCTTGCGCAAAGAGTATAACCGATTCTCCTGACCGACCGGCTTCACAAATTACCGTCTCCGAACGGGCCACAAGAATGAACCCGGAATAAACGTCTAGATGTGGCATGCTTTATCCGACTCGACCTGTTTCAGGATTTCCGGGTGATTTGCTGCCTCGCCTCGGTTATCTGCACGGCATGGGCCGAAACGTGGTTGGCCAGGTTCTCAATTACCCCACCCGCGGTGATGGGATTGGTCTCCCGGTGCCCCGGCCGCTCCAAGTCGGTGGGATCTATCTCGCCAATCGTCTCCACCGCCTCATCGCAAGCGATATCCACGCTTTGAAGCAGGTCTTCGAGAGACTCTTCCGCCGTGTCGGTCACCGCCGCAAGTCGCAGGTCGCTTTCCACATCCGAACGCGAAATTTGTGGGTCGTTCTCTTCGGTAATCAATACTGCCTTCTCCATCCAGAATCCTATAATCTCAGCGATGTGGGCCAGCAATTGAGCCACCGACCAAGCATCGGGAGCCGGTTGTTGCCTGGCCTCGGCTTCAGTTATTCCGGCTATGGCCGAGTCCACCTGCTCTTTCGCTGTTCCCAGCCCGGCTTGTAAACTTTGTATTTCATCACTGGTCATATCGTTTATCCCCTGTATCAAGCTCGCCCGATTTTGCGATACGCTTAAAAGCCAAGCTTATTCGTCATCGTCCCATTCCATCAAGTCCGGGTCTTCCCACGGTTGCAAACCCTCTTCGGTTGGATATTCCGGACGCAGTTTCCTCATAACGGATTTTAACGCCCATGCTGCTACCACCACCACTGCCAACCCGCCAATCATCACGCTGCTAAAACTTGCCCATGGGGTGCCTTGGGACTGCCTGCCAGGAGGTGGAGCGGTGGGTGGGCCATCGTCGGTTGACCAGCGGGCTTCCAAGCCGGAAAGATCAAACCCGTAAGCTCGGTTAAGCGCCTGGTCCATGGTGTCGCCTTGGGATAGGCGGGCAATCAAACCCTGGAAAGAGTCCACCCCGAACTCCTGAATCATGTAGGCGACTACGCTCTCGGCTTTTCGATAAAAAGTGCCGATGGATTGGGGCGTCCCGGAGAGCCTGGTCATGGACTTCAAAGGAAGTCCCCTTCCACTCAAGCTGCTACCGCTAAATGCCCGGCTGCCCGGCTCAACGTAACCGGCGAACCCTTCGTCCAGCCAAGAAGGAACCGGCAGAGCGTTGGGGCCAACGGCTTGATCCAGCATGAGGTGGGCAGACTCGTGGGAGATAATCCTAGTCCGAAATCCGATTCCCACGAAAACCCTGTTGTTTGGGAAAGCGAATCCGCCAAATACCTGGGAGTCGGTGATGGTCTGACTCTGACGAGGAAAAGCGTTTCTCGCTTCGGAGTTACTGTTGTAGATTACGCCACGTATAGCCTCGAGATGGTCCACTAAGTTGTCCATGTCAAGCAAGCTGCGGATATGGCTCAGAGCATCCTCAACTTCACGGCTGACCACGGTCACCCTAGACTGGGAGAGTCCATGGTGCAGCAATGTTAACGGGTCAATCTGAGTGCGTTCCCAGTCGTATCTTCCGTCCAGATATTCTACCGACTGAATCTCGGTCGCGTGGGTGTTTCCGAGGGAGTCGGTGATGACGTAGTAGTACTCCACGTCAACTCCCGGTGGTAGGTAGGTGGAACCGGCGACCACCAGGTCAAGGTTGGAAGTGACCCTCTTGCCGGGGATCAAGTCAGCGTAGGCGTAGGACCATACCCCGCTGCCAGCGATCCGGTAAAGCAACTGGATTTCTACGATATCTTCGCTACTTTCCGCCGTCATGGTGAAACTTAGCTCGTTGGGGAATTCCACCTGGCGGTCGTCCTCTACCACCTCAATCCCACCTTCCGCCATGGCAGCGGACGACGGCCAAACCCAAAGGACATTGATTGCCGCGAGCACAGCTAAGATTAGAAACAGGCGGGAGACGCTTCTTGGTGGGTTATTTGGCCGGGTAATCGACATATAGCTGCTACGCTTAATTTTTGAAGCCCGGGATTACGGTGAGAAGCCTTGCCTATAGACCTTGTACCGGCGAGCTTCGGGGTGATTTTGCTGGTCAGGTTATCTACCTGTTATTCACTACAAGTTCGTCGAAGGTTAGTTGAAGGTCTGTCCAAGGTTCGTCCAAGGTATCTCACCGAACCGTGTTGATAGGTATAGGCAGTCGCCGAATAATGGCTTGCCGAACAAGCTGGGAGATTTTGATTTATCTTGAATTGGAGGCCGCTGTGCTGGATAGTTTTTGGGCTAGCTCTTGAGCCAGCAACTCTTTTTTGCGATGTAGGCCCCAGCGGTAGCCTCCCAGGTTTCCGTCCCGGCGCACAACCCGGTGGCAAGGCACAACTACGGCCACCGGATTGGTAGCGCAGGCCCGACCCACCGCCCTAGCCGCCTTCGGTTGGCCCAACTCGATAGCGATTTGTTGATAGGTCCGAGTCTCGCTATAGGGTATGTTGCGAAGGTATTCCCAGACCAGCCTTTGAAATACCGTGGCCCGAACGTCCACAGGCAGGTCCAAGTTGGGTAGTTGTCCGCTCAGGTGTTCCACTATGGCGGTTACCCACTCGCCTAGGACCGGGCTGTCTCGGCGCAACTCGGCGCCGGGGAACTCGCCTTCCAATTCCTCCTCCAGGCTTTCATGATGGTCGCCAATCTTAACAGCGCAAACGCCCTGTTCGGTCGCCGCCACCAACAATTGTCCCAAGGGGCTCTCCACTGTTGTGTAGGCAATCCTGGCCCCGCCGCCTCCCCGTTTGTATGACGCTGGGCTCATGCCCAGGTGGTCCAAAGAGCCTTCGTAAAGACGGCTGGTGGAGCCGTATCCGGCATCGTACATCGCATCGGTGATGTCCCACCCGGATTTCAGGCGCGCTTTGAACCGCTCCTGGCGGCAGGCGTCGGCAAACTGGCGTGGTGAGACGCCCAGCTGCCGTTTGAACACCCGTTGCAGGTGCCCGGAACTAACAGCTAAAGCGGCGCTCAACTCAGTCAGGCTGGGTGGCCCGTCTTCGGCTTCCTGTATGTGGCGGCAGGCGGTGCGAACCAAGTCCATCTGCCTATCCGCCGTTAGACTCTGGTCGGGGTGGCAGCGGAGGCAGGCTCGAAACCCGGCTTGCGATGCCGGTTCCGGGCCGGAGAAAAAGCTAACGTGTTGCCGATTGGGCCTGCGGCTGGGGCAGGTGCACCGGCAGTAGATGCCCGTGGAACGCACCGCATAAACGAAAGCGCCGTCAAATCGGCGGTCACGGTTTTGCACAGCCTGCCACCGGGCTTCGGATTCGGCCTCTGGCACGGACTTTGCCTGTTCATCTTGATGCCTGGAGGTCAAATCTTTTTTGTCTCTCAATATGGTCATCTTACTCACCATCTCATCGTTATATTGTACCTGATTCGTTGCTTTTATCACTCGTGATTGGGGTTGCCTCTGGGCAGCTACGCTCTGGAGCCACGGACGAAATGTGTCGTGTTGACCATTGCCAACAAGCGCCCATCGCCGCTGGTGACCCGTGTCTCCACCACAATCAGGGTCCGGCCTCCGTGTACCACTTGGGACTCTGCTCTGATAGTCCCTTCCTGAACGTTGCTGACTATCTGGCTGCTCAGCCCGATGGCCACGGGAAAACGGTCCAGGTCGTCATAGCTGCCCTTGATGTGGGCCACTGCCAGATAGGTGGCACTGGTGTCGGCCAAGGACATCATGGCCCCAGCGTGGACATAGCCGGTTCGTGTCATGACCCCTGGGCCCACTTCAAGCTCGGCCACTGCCCGTTGGGGCCCAACTTCGATGGCCCTTATCCCCAAGGGCTCCATCAATGTTCCTCCAACACTTTCATTAAGCCAGTCCGCCAGTTCTTTTGGCGGCAGTTCTGTTGGAGTCGGGTTGACAGGCGACGGTTCAGTGGCCATTTGATTCTCCCCTAAAGCGCTCAAGCTAACCGGTGATTTTTACCGGGTAATGTTCTAGAACGAATCTCAGGTTAACGCAGCCGCAAAGGGAAATCTATCCGAAACCTACGCTCAAAGTTCCGGTTCTTGTTTCGGCTTAATCATTAATTTAACGGTTAACGGAGGTACATCCCCCATGACGCCCCAGTCCTACCTCATAGCAAGGCGGTGCTTAACGTAAACATTAATTATATGCCTAAATTATCCTGTTTTCGTAAGCATCTAGGGCATATTTCTATACGTTGTTCACTTTTTAAAACTTTATCTAACAATAATTCGAAGATTGCTGACTTCTTTGTATTGTTAAGTAGCACATTCGTTCTATATAATCCGTTGCCCAGCATCAGTGGCAGGCAGTGCCAGAAGCAAGCAGTGGAATGCGTAATTCTATGCCCCCAACATTCCAGACTCTTCGCTTCACTCAGGGTGACATGGAGGTACTTTCCGTCATTCCAATGCCCAACACAGAAGCAGACTCTGTCATTCTAAGGCTCGTTTTTGCCACTCTGAGCGCCCACCACTCTGTCATTCTGAGTGGAGCGAAGAATCCGGGGCGGGGGGAATAAAGCCGACCGCTGATGGCTAACAAAGCTGAACGCTGAACATGAAAATCGCTTGCATACTCATAACCCACCTACCGGTAAAAGCCGAGTTGCGCCGCTATCCGGAACTGCGGCGCAGACCGGTGATAATCACCGAGAGCTACGGCTCCAAAGAGTTGGTGCTGGACAGCTCCTCAGAGGCCCGGGGCGTTGTCTCCGGCATGTCTCTGCAAGAAGCCGTGTCCCGCTGCAAGAGCGCGACCCTGCTTCAAGCCGACACACCCTATTACGAGACGGCCTTTGATGACGTGATTAGCTCTTTAGAACAGCGAAGCCCATTGGTCGAAAAGGCGGAGTTGGGCTGCGCCTACGTGGGGCTGGACGGGCTGGAAGCCATGTACGGAGGCGAGGCCAGGCTCATCTCTTCCCTGCTCCAAGCCGTGCCCGAAGAGTTCAACCCCCGCATCGGCGTGGCCGAAGGAAAGTTCCCGGCCTACGTCGCCTCGGTGACCAGCAGCGGTGGACGGGCCACCAGGGTCCCTCGAGACACAGCCGGGTTCTTGAAGGACTTCTCCGTCAACCTGTTGCCCTTGTCTTGGAACAGCAAGGAGCGCCTGCACGCCTTTGGCCTGCACACCCTGGGCCAGTTGGCCAGCCTGAAGGTGGGTTCGGTCCAAGCTCAGTTAAAGGCCGAGGGGAAGAAGGCTTGGGAGTTGGCCAATGGCATCGACTCCAGCCACCTTCTACCCTACCAACGAGAAGAGGTGGTGACGGAGTTCCTCACCTTCCCTTCGCCCACGGTGACCCAGCACGCCATCCTGACCGCCGTGGAAACCCTACTGGGCCGCGCCTTTACCCGGCCCTTAATCATGGGCCGGTACGTGCGCACCGCAACCATGGAAAGCCAGGTGTTCCGGCGCCCTCCTTGGACCAAACGCTTCGCCTTCAAAGAGGCGGTGGGCAGTAAAGAACGGGCTCTCTTCTCTCTGAAAAGCCGCTTGGACATCGTTACCATGCCCGGCCCTTTAGAGGACATGAAGCTGACCTTGGCCGGGTTCACCGGACAGGCTGGCATCCAGTCCAGCCTATTCTCCGACATTCGCAAACAGGAGCAACTTAAAGAAATGATGCGGCAGTTGGAGGCCCTGTTGGGCTGCAGGCCGCCCATCTACCGAGTGAGGGATGTAGAACCATGGTCCAGAATTCCAGAAAGACGCCAGGCGCTGGTTCCATTCGATCCGTAAATTTGCGACCCGTAAATTTGCGCCCCCTAAACCTGCCTGTGCCCGTCATCGTCCAAGAAGACGCCTGCCAGCAGCCAATATCTGTGTCCAAATCCCTGCCTGCAAGGGGCCGAAGGCCGAAGGCCTCATCTTTAGAAAGGCCTGGTCTCAAAGTGGTCTCCATAGACAACACCTGGAAAATCGACGAGGAATGGTGGCGGGAAAAGCCCATCGTCAGGATGTACTACCAAGTCACCACCGAAGACGGCCGCCGCATCACCCTCTTCCAGGACCTAACCACCGGAGACTGGTACCAACAAAGGGGGTGAGAAAGCTATCAGCTATCAGCTATCTTTCGGAGGATACTCTCCCCTCCTTTCTTAACGAATAACACGTCCCCCCTTTCGTAAAGGGGGCTAGGGGGATTTAACCCATCACAAGAAGCATCGAAAGGATTCTCCAACAATGCTCAAGTACAACCCCAATTTGAAACAAAGCGCACGCCGATTGCGCAAAGAAATGACTCCCAGTGAGCGAAAATTGTGGGCGCGGCTGCGTACAAGGCAGCTTATGGACACTCAGTTTTACCGACAGAAGCCAATAGGCAACTATATCGTCGATTTTTACGCACCTAAGTCGAAGTTGGTGGTGTGGACATGATTCTTCGGACATTGCGTGATTCTTCAGGCTGTGATTCTTTGAACATGGAGGCGGCGGCGGGTGAAAATCCCCTCTAACTCCCCTTTACAAAAGGGGAGAACTGGGCCGCTCCCACCCATAAAGCTGAAAACTAAAAACCATGTACGCCGAACTTCATTGCCACAGCAACTACTCTTTCCAGGAAGGCGCCTCCTCGGTGGAGGACCTTTTGGTGCGCGCCAAGGAACTGGGCCATAAAGCCTTGGCCCTAACCGACCACGACAACCTTTGTGGGGCCATGCACTTCGCCCAAGTCGCCAGCACCCTGGGCATGCAGGCCATCACCGGCGCCGAGGTCACCTTTAAGGACGGCTCCCACCTGACCTTTCTGGCCGAGACACGGCAAGGCTACCGCAACCTGTGCAACCTCCTCTCCTACTCCCACATCTCCAGCGACCGGCGGGATCCCAGGCTGGATCCCATCTACATACCCGAGTTGGCCCAAGGGTTGATCCTGCTCACCGGTTGCCGCAAAGGCCCCCTCTCCAGCCTGTTGGCCTCGCAGTCTTCCAAGAACCAGCGGGAGGCCCAAGAGACCTTGGAGCAATACCTGGAGTGGTTCGGCCCGGAAAATGTCTTTGTGGAGTTGCAACAGAACCTGGTTCAAGGCGACATCCAGCGAAACCGGCGGCTCATTCAACTAGCCCACAGCCTGGGCGTGGGCGTGGTAGCCACCAACAACGTCCACTACCATGCCCTGGAGCGCCACCGACTCCAAGACGCCTTGGTGGCCATCCAGCACAACCGGAGCTTGGAGGAAACCCACCCGGAGCGCCGCCCCAGCGACCAGTTTTATCTGAAGTCTCCCCAGGAAATGGCGGCCCTATTTCAAGAATGCCCGGAGGCCATCGAAAACACCGTCAAGATTGCGGACCGGTGCGCCTTCGACCTGACCAAAGACCTGAACTACCAGTTCCCCGATTATCCGGTGCCTGAAGGATTCACCCCCCAAACCCACCTGGAAAACCTGTGCCGCCAGGCCGCCGTCCGCCGTTACGGCAGCGTCACCGAAAAGGTGGAAGCCCGGCTCAAGGAAGAGTTTCGCCTGATTCAGCGGCATAACCTGGCGGGGTTCCTGCTCATCTATTACGACATCATCCAGATGGGCCGCCAAATCATGATTGAGTTGGGGTTGAGCGATGCCGAAATACCCCTGGAAGAGCGTCCGCCGGGTAGAGGCCGGGGTTCGTCGGTGGCCATGCTGGTGGGTTATTTAATCGGCCTGTCCCACATCGATCCCTTGGAGTTCAACCTTTCCTTGGAGCGCTTTTTGTCCGACGACATGGGGTCGGTGCCGGACATAGACCTAGACTTCCCCCGCAACATCCGGGAGGAGCTAATCAAGCGAGTGCATGAGAAGTGGGGCTGGGACCACGCCACCCTCACCGGCATGATTAGCACCTATAAGATGAAGGGGGCCATCCGGGACTTGGGCAAAGCGTTGGGACTCCCTCATCAGGAGGTGGACAAGCTGGCCAAGCGGGTGGACTCCCACAGCGCCAAGAGCCTGCAGATTGAGATGCTGACCCTCCCCGAATTTCGAGATAAGGTAAACGCCCCCGTGTGGCGAGACCTCATAGACTTGGCCTGCCAATTGGACGGATTCCCCAAATACCTGGCCCAACATCCCGGCGGAATGATTATCAGTTCCTCGCCTCTCACCGACATGGTACCGGTGCAACCGTCGGCCATCGCCGACCGCTACATCTGCCACTGGGACAAGGACAGCATCGACCAAGCCGGTTTCGTGAAGATTGACTTCCTGGCCTTGGGCGCTCTATCCCAGATGCAAGAAGCCCTGCTCCTCATAGAAGAACGTGAGGGCCACTATATAGACCTTAGCCGCATCGACTTTGATGACCAAGCAGTGTACGAGATGATTCACCAAGCCGATACCATCGGCATCTTCCAGGTGGAGTCAGCGGCTCAGATGCAGACTACACCCCGCATCAAACCCGTGAACCTCACCGACATGGCCTACGAGGTGGGAGCGGTGCGGCCCGGCGTGGGCGCCAACGACGGCGTAACCCAGTTCATCCAACGGCGGGCTTTTAAGGCACCCTGGGACTACGACCATCCCTTGGAAAAACGGGCCTTGGAACGCACGCTGGGAATCATCTTGTTCCAAGACCAAGTGAACCAACTGGCCATGGACGTGGCTGGGTTCAGCGCCTTAGAGGCCGACCAACTCCGCCGGGCCTTTATCCGGAAGCACAACGAGGGCTTGATTGCCTTCTACTGGGAGAAGTTCCAGAAGGGCGCAGAAGAACGGGGCGTGCCTCAAGAAGCCATCGAAAGAATATTCAAGAAGTTCAACGGCCACTACATGTTCCCCGAATCCCATGCCTTCGCCTTCGGAGTGACCGCCTATCACATGGCTTGGCTCAAACACCACTATCCTCTGGAGTTTTTCGTTGCCATCTTCAACCAGCAGCCCATGGGGTTCTACAACACCGAAACCCTGAAAGAAGACGCCAAGCGCCACAGCATTACGGTGCTCAATCCGGACATAAACATCAGCATGGAAAAATGCGTAGTCAAAGACGAGTCCGTGCTGCTGGGCCTCTCCATGGTGCGGAGCGTGGGCAATACCGCAGCAACGTCCATCGTTCAAGCCAGAGAGCAAGGCCAGCCCTTCAGCAGCCTAGCCGATGCCATGGAACGCACCGGCTTACTGCGGGAATCCATCGAAAACCTGGTGTCCGCTGGCGCTTTCGACTCGCTGCAGACCAGTGCGCCTTTAGTAAAGGAAACCAAATCTAGCCCCCCTTTGGTAAAGGGGGGTTGGGGGGATTTCGTCACCCCCGCCCCGGACCGCAGAGCAGCCCTGTGGGAAGTAGGCCTGCGCTACCGCCCTATAAAGGCTAAGCTCGAAAAGACCAAAAACGGAAAGGCTAAAAACGGCGTCACTCAATTAGCTCTACCTTTGCCCGTGGAGCAGGACATGGCCGAGTTGCCACCCCAAGACCAGTGGGAAATTATGCTGGATGAATACCGCACCTTGGGTCTCCATCCTCAAGGACACTTGATGGCCCAGTTGCGCCCTCACCTTCCTCCAAGGGTACTGACCAGTCCGGATGTTACCAATTTGCCCGACGGTGAAGAAGTTACCGTGGCCGGCCTGATAATCCGCCGTCAGCGGCCCTTGGGCAAGGCAGTGTTTCTTACTCTGGAGGATGAGTTCGGCCACATACCCATAATCGTGTGGCCCAAGATATACATGCGGTACCGGATGGTCCTCAAAGAGCCCGTGGTGGTGATTCGCGGAGAAGTGTCCCGAAGGGACGGCACTATGAACATAGTCGCCAAACACGCAGGAAATGTTAGAGGAGCAAGACACCTGCCAAAAGCCAAAAATTGGCAGTAGTCGCCAGCCGAAAAACGACCCGCCAGCCCCAAATAGGCCGACGTTGGGCCGGCCTATGCTGTCACCCTATACTGGAAACACGCGCAAGAAAAAATACTGAGAAATACGACACCGGGAAATGCCAAGCCTGGGAGGAACTAGGAATTGGCCTACGCTTCCAAGTCGGATTTCATATTATTTAAGAGTTTTTTGTCATCCATAGGCCCCACGAGGGCAATCAGTAGCTTCAGAGGGGCCATCAATACCGGAATTTTGGTAATCTTGCCGGATCAAGTGACCAGAGTCCCTTCGCCTTGGGGCGAAGCCGTCATTTCCTGTTGAAGTTCCCAATTATTGGGCATCACCACATGAAAACCAAACCTTTCATTAGGGGTCAGGTCAGTAATAGTTAGCCGGTCGGGTTTGCCCCCTTTGTGAGAAGAAGTGTAAATGTTGCCCACTGCCGGAGGCCCTTCCTGCCCGGATTCTATGGCAATATCATGCTTCGCCCATTTGGCGTGGCGGGTCAGGTCGCACATGGCTTCGAACACCTTGTCTGTCGGCGCTTGAATAAAAACCTTAGGCATTTACCCTCCTCTCCCGGCCTTAGACCTCCCGTCTATCGTCACTGACACCGGACCGGATGCGATATTATACTCTGATTCGCAAATATAATGCCGAATACCAGCCTATCGCAGGATTATGCGCAAGTTCAATAACATTGCTGGGAGGGAAATCGACGGATTCTAGCCTCCGTCCTCATGGCCATCTTCCTCTTCGTGTTCGTCCTCGTCTTCGTGTTCCTCTGTGCTATCGTCGTGGCCCGGTTCCTCATCATTTCCGCCAACGAGTTCGGAAATCTCATGGCCCGCCTCTGTCATTTCTCCCGCCTCTAACAACAAAATCGCCTCCGAGTAGTGCTCCAAGTGATGAATGGCATGCTCCACTTGCTACTGCGGCTGACGATGCCGCTAAGCGAAGATGCATCTCCGAATCCGTTAAACCTGGCGCTGCCGTCCCAGCAATCATAGTCTCGATGACATGCTCAGCATCATGTAATTTCGCACTTTGAATCAACTGAATAACTTCTTGCATACGGGCCAAGTGGTCACCAGACACCAACTCAATCACGTGGACGATGTGGTGAGCCGCCTCAGAAGGGTTGATTATCTTCCAAGGCGAACAAGGCCATCCAGTGGTGTTGGGCCAGAGCGTCCGCCCTAGCCGCTGGCGCCTGATGCGAGTGGTCACCAGCCAACGATTCTACGAACCCAGCGATTTCATCCAGTTCGGTGTTGGTAATCTTATCTGGCGGGAAAACCGGCATGAGCCCCAGCGGCGCGCGAGCCTGACGCCTCACTTGGTTCCCTGTGTGGCCCCCAATGCCGGGGCAATGGCGGAACCTTCGCCAACCTGACCATGGCAAGCGGCGCAACCTTTGGTGACGAACAACTGGTGACCCACTGTCAATGTTTCGACAGCCGCTGTGGGCTCCGGAGCGCTTGTCGGCGCAATAGTGGCCGTCCCGCCACAAGCAGCTATCATTAAAATCAGCACGAAAGCAATCCCAATCTGTTTCGACAAAATCATCCCTCAATATTTAATAATCGAGTATTAATCAACGAGCAACTCAGGTTACAGGCAGTTCGGGTGGCCCAAACCCCGAGCGACACCTCTACAGAAATAAATCGATCGTCGGAGGCCGATTAAGCTGACCGGAGAGCGCGGCGCCAAGTAAGATTATTACCTTACTATGCTCAAAGCACCATAGGCGCCGAGCCCCAAGTGATGGGCGAATCACCATTATCCATATATCAGCGGGAACGCTCCAAGGGACTCTAACGGGAAGCCTCACGGGGACTCTCAGTTGCGCACGCTCAAGTTGTATTGGACTATGGCCCATGATAATATTGCCGTGCCTCTGACTTGAGCCTAACTAGGTTCAAGTCGGCTAGGACAACCGGAGGATAATCTATGCATTTTGGAATGATTATGGAATGCGACTACCGTGAGAGCGGTACTATAGAAGACGCATTCCAGGAAGCATTTTCCGTCGTGGATATAGCCGAGAAGAACGGTTTGGACGGGGTCTGGCTAGCCGAACGGCATTTTGCTGCTCCCAAGCGGCCCACAGACGCAGCTGGCGCCGGTATTCCGTCTATCGTATCCGTCCCCATGATTATGGCCAGCGCCATTGCGGCCCGCACCGAGAGGCTACGCATAGGCATGGCCGTGGCGGTCTTGCCTTTGTGTCACCCTGTTCGCATGGCTGAAGAAGCGGCGACGGTGGACCAAATCAGCCGAGGCCGTCTGGAGTTCGGGGTGGGCCGGAGCGGTTTCGCCAGGGCATACGAGGGTTACGGCATACCCTACGGCGAAAGCCGGGGCAGGTTCCAAGAGTCCCTTGAAATAATCCTGAAAGCCTGGACCGAACACCGGTTCTCATATGAAGGCGAGTATTTTAAGTTCGACGACGTTTGCGTGATGCCAAAGCCATATCAGCACCCTCATCCTCCCGTACGCATGGCAGCGACCACTCAGGACACATTCCCTGCCGTTGGAAAGCAAGGTTTGGCGATTTTCGTGGGTCTCCGCGGCTTCGATGTGCATGAGTTATCCAAAAACTTGGAAGTGTATCGCCAGTCACGGCTTGATGCGGGTTTCACCGAGGCTCCCGACGTTCTATTGAGGATTCCCGTCTACGTCGCAGAGACCGCTGAGAGGGCCAGAGAGGACGCCGAAGCCAGCACCATGAAATCCTACGAACGCCTGGCTAATACCTTCAGCCAGTCCATCGGAGGAGAAGGCACCCAAAATTCCGAGGACCGAGCGGAAAGAGCCAAGAGGCTGGCCAGCGTAAACTATGAGCAATTGCTAGTAGACCGGTTGGCCTATGGCACTCCGGAAATGGTTATCGAGCGGCTCGGCATGTTGACTAAGGAATTGGGGCTTTCGGGCGTGGTCATTGAACCGAACGTGGGTGGCGGCATAGCCGTGGACCGCATGCTCAATTCTATAAATCTTTTCGCAAAAGAAGTGGTCCCAGCACTCAGGTAGCCGCTAGCAACACCACAAGTAAGAATTCGAGTAACATAAAGATGGCAGTTGACCCGAGTTATCGGGCCCGATTCTCGTTCCCTGCGCCGTTGGCAAAAGGTCGCCGCCAACCCCAATTTCAGAGCAGTTTCACTCTCAATATCGGTTGACAGTACACTTGAGCCTGTGATAACGTCCCACCGGTTAGTGAAAATTCGCACATACTCACGCTGTATTTAAGCCTGTCCTACACAACAAGGGGGATGAATATGGGGTTTATGCCCTTCAAGCGGGCAAGTGCCCCGGTGGGCGTTGATTCTCCCAGCGACACTACCGACCGGCACGCCTCGGATACCGCGAGTATTGCACCTAGCAAGTGGCGGCCCAATCGCGCCATTATCTTCGGACTATTGATCGCGATTCTGTTATTGGTCGTAGGTTGCTCCACAGGCAAGCAGTCCACGTGGGAAGCTGTTGGTCCCGTCGCCGAAAAGCAACTACAACTCTTCAACGTCCTCCTTTGGGTCATGGTAGCAGTGTTCGTGGGGGTCGAAGGTTTGATGCTCTACGCCATCATTCGCTTCCGCAAAAAGCCCGGTGTAGAACCCTCCCGCATCCATGGAAATCTGCCTCTGGAGATCACTTGGACGATTATCCCAACGATCCTAGTACTGGGATTGGGGATATGGTCGGTGATCGCCCTGTTCGAGATAGACCAGCCACCCAGCGAAGACACCAATGTGATTGAAGTCAATGTGACCGGGCATCAGTGGTGGTTTGAATTCGAGTATATCGATGCTGGCGGCGGCAAGAGAATCACTACAGCCAATGAGCTTAGGATACCGGTCGATCGGTCAATCAAGCTAAATCTGTACAGCGATGACGTCATCCACAGCTTCTGGGTTCCGAAATTAGCCGGAAAGCTGGACATGGTGCCAACTCACCGCAACGAGATGTGGTTCAAGGCTGACTCCACAAAAATAGACACTTTGCCCGCGACCTTTTATGGTCAGTGCGCCGAGCTTTGCGGCGTATCCCATGCACTAATGAGATTCCGGGTAAAGGTCCTCTCCGAGGCAGATTACGACTCGTGGGTCGACAATTACGGACCGCCCCAGCCATTAACCGAAATGGCAGAAGCAGGCCAAAACACGTTCACCATAAACTGTTCGCTTTGCCATACAATTAACGGGCCAGATGACCCGTTGGCCAGCAAGAGCAAGTTGGATAGCTTTATGGCAGGCGGCGATGTCACAGCGGTTCCAGCGCCAAACTTGACCGATCTAAGCACCCGGCAGACCATAGGAGCCGGCTTGGCCGACTTGAATTCGGAAACACTGAGAGCTTGGATCAACAACCCATCGGACCTGAAAGAGGTCAACCACATGTCGGGCCGGGCTTTCATTTACCAAGACGGCGACGTAACCTTGAGCGACGAAGAGGTAGAGGGTTTGATTGCCTATCTTCTGCAGCTGCAGTAAAAAACATCGACCTTTATGCGATAAAGCCTATTTAAGCAATAAAGAAGGTATTTAAGTCATTTAGCGTCACACCAATGTCAGTGACACGAGATGAAAGACACTAAGGGAGGGAAACCATGGCGGCAATCACCGCCGTAATCCCACGACCAACCAGCTACGCAGGAATCTGGGGCTGGATGACCACCGTAGACCACAAACGCATCGGCGTCTTGTATGGCATGTCGGCGTTGACGTTGATGCTTATTGCTGGTATCGAAGCGGGTGTGATACGGATGCAACTGGCTACGCCGGACAGCGGCATCATCGGTGGTGACCGGTTCAATCAGATGTTCACCATGCATGCCACGGTTATGGTGTTCATGGTAATCATGCCCCTATCCGCTAGCTTCTTCAATTTCGTGATTCCTTTGGCGATAGGCGCTCGAGACGTGGCTTTCCCGCGACTCAATGCTTTGAGTTACTGGTTATTCCTGTTCGGAGCGATTCTGTTCCACATTTCATTCTTGGTGGATGAAGTCCCGGATGCCGGTTGGTTTTCCTACGCAAACCTGACAGAAAAACCATTTAGCGTAAACCGCGGGTTGGACTTCTGGTCCCTCAGCCTGTTAGTGCTAGGAACATCTTCAGTCGCCGCAGCATTGAACTTCGTAGTAACAATCATCAACCTGCGGGCGCCAGGCATGAGTCTCATGCGCATGCCCGTGTTTGTCTGGATGACGTTGATTACGTCCATTCTCTTGGTCTTAGCGTTCCCGGTTATCACCGTCGGCTTGATTGAGTTGACCATGGACCGGAACTACGGCACAAATTTCTTCGTACCTTCAGCAGGTGGGGATCCCATCTTGTGGCAGCACCTGTTCTGGGTATTCGGCCATCCTGAGGTGTACATCCTTATATTGCCAGCAATGGGAATAGTTTCAGAAGTATTGCCGACATTCTCCAAGAAACCGTTATTCGGGTATCCCTTCGTGGTGTTCTCCGGTATCGTTCTTGGAATGATGGGGTGGGCTGTTTGGAGCCACCACATGTTCACCGTGGGACTCGGTCCCATCACGAATTCAGTCTTCACTATCACCACAATGTTGATTGCGGTTCCCACCGGTGTGAAGATATTCAACTGGATAGGGACGCTTTGGGGCGGCTCAATCGAGTTCAAAACCCCCATGCTGTTTGCTCTGGGATTTGTCTCATTGTTCATCATCGGCGGCCTGAGCGGCGTCTCCCATGCGGTCTCGCCATCGGACTTCCAACAGCAAGACACTTATTACATCGTGGCCCATCTCCATTATGTATTGTTCGGCGGCTCTATCTTCGGGTTGTTTTCGGGAATTTATTATTGGTTCCCAAAGATTACCGGAAGAATGGTCAATGAAACCTGGGGCAAGATAAACTTCTGGCTCCTATTCATTGGCATGAACGTTACTTTCTTCCCCATGCACATGCTCGGAATGAACGGCATGCCTCGCAGGATTTACACCTATGCCGAGGAGTTTGGTTGGGGCGACATGAACATGATTGCCTCTCTCGGATATATCATCATATTCTTGGGAATGCTGGCCTTCGTGGTTGCCATGCTCAAGTCATTGCGAGGAGAGAGAGCCGGTCATGACCCCTGGGACGCACCGGGCTTGGAGTGGAGCATCTCCTCGCCGCCACCGGCATACAACTTTGCTGAGATACCCAAAGTGGATGGTCTGGACCAATATTGGATCGTGAAAGCACGGGCCAAGGCCGCCGGACAAGGCGATGTTCCTGCCGAGGCTCATGTGGACCCCAGAACGATTCACATGCCCAGTCCTTCATATTGGCCCATCTGGATTGCCGCCGGGACTACGCTGATTGCTGGCGGTATCTTGAGTCATTTTGCTCTGAGTTTCGTTGGCGGTATTTTTGCCTTTATTGGAATCATAGGCTGGTCCAACGAGCCTCCAGCGGCGCCTGACCCTCATCACGGTAGCCAACATTAAGAGAGGAACGTAGTGGCCCACACGGTACAGCCGTCTCCGGGAGATCACGAATATACCACCACCGGTCTTAACCACCGGAAGCTCCTGATGTGGGTATTCCTAAGTTCAGACTGTCTGTTCTTTGGAGCATTGATAGCCACATACATGGTGTACCGGGGGCAGAGCCTGAACGGGCCATATCCGATAGATATAATCTCCGTTCCCATCACCACTATCAGCACCTTCGTGTTGTTAATGAGCAGTTTCGGTATGGTTCAGGCCCTGTCGGCCACGGTCCGAAATGATCAAAAAGCAATACAGATGTGGCTTTTGGTAACGGCTGCCTTGGGCGCTGTATTCATCGGTTTCCAGATTTACGAGTTCAATGCGTTCAAGAATGAAGGTCTGACCCTGGGCGTCAACCTATTTGGTGCTTCCTTCTTTACGTTGACCGGGTTCCACGGTGCTCACGTCACCGTCGGTATCATCTGGCTCTTGGGACTGTACGTAGCAGCCCGCAAAGGCCGCTTAGGTCCCGCCACCAGCCTCGACGTGGAAATCATGGGGCTCTATTGGCACTTCGTGGACATTGTCTGGATTGTCATCTTTACACTGTTGTATCTGATTGGCGGTTTTGATGCTGGACCCACGGTGTTACCAGGCGGAAGCGGGTGAGCCCATTAGGGCTGTCGCTTAATCTCAAGGAGTTCGGTGCATGACCACTAGCCACGTGGAAAACGAATCTCACCACCCGTCATTTATGCTATACGTCGTGGTGGCGGCTATCCTTTTTGTAGTCACTATTGTCGAGTTCCTACTGATTTGGGACAAGGTAGGAATCGATGATGACTTGGGCGCTTCCAAGATACCCATACTCATCATCCTCTCCGCCTTCAAATTCGCGGTCGTAATACTGTTCTATATGCACCTCAAGTTCGATGCCAACTTGTTCTCATTGCTATTCGTATCCGGCTTGGCATTAGGACTCATCGTCGGGATTGCGCTGCTCGGTATCTTCTTCACTTTCGAAGGGAACCCCCGGGAATACGCACTGGCCAATGCCGTTCCTTACGTACATGAAGGGGAAGGCGCTGAACACGCAGGAGAAGGCGGCGAAAGTCCGTCGGCAGGGCCGGTTGACTTAGAGGTAGGTGTAGTGGGCGACGCTCTCCAGTTCGACATATCAGCAATGGAGGCCTCAGCCGGCTCTGAAATCACCTTGACCTTCAACAACATATCCACGGTCAACCAGCATAACCTGGTAGTGGTGCAAGCCGGGACCAAAGACGAGGTGGCGACGGCGGGTATCGCAGCAGGCGCAGACAAAAACTGGGTGCCGCCCGGTGATGAGCGTGTTCTGTTTAATAGCAGTCTGTTGGACCCAGGTGGATCAGAGGTGCTGAGATTTACGCTGGACGCTGGTGAATACACCTTCGTCTGCACGTTCCCGGGACACAACATAACTATGTTCGGGGACTTTACAGTATCCCCCTAAGTGTCCCTAATAGAGAAAAAAAGAGGTCGTAGAATATACCTACGGCCTCTTTTTATTTACGTGATTACGGTGATACTGCTCCGGCGATTTCCCTTTATCTGAGCCGGGCTAAACCTGATATATGCCGCTGCCGTCCCTACTCTTTTGCCGTACCCGTTCAAACATGACTTGCTATCAGGTTTACACACCAGCATGGACCTATCACCCAATCAAGCCAATGCTACCGGGGGCGGATATCCTGCGGCTCTTTCTCCACCTCCTTCTGATACCACATAATCATCACGATCCCAGCCACCAGCACGCTCATCATGTCGCCCGGCACCCACAATATAGCGCCGCCCAACTGTTGGTCGGTCATCAAAGAAATCCCCAAAGGCTGCTCAACATCAGCGTAGGCCTGGTAAATCACATGGTCGGTGAACGTGATTGCGGCGCCCATAACCGTGTTGGGGATGATGATGAGTCCGAGATACAGTACGCGAAGACCATAATGCAGGCGCGAGCGATGGGGTTTGGGGTCCACCACCAGCCACCAGAACAAGAACCCTGATAGCAGCATGGTGAAGTGCATGAACTCGTGCAAAGCTGCATTTCTCAACGCCGCATTGTGGAGCCCCGGCAACTGCCATAGATAAAGGACGGCCAGGAATAATACGGTGGTGAGCACCGGATTCGTAATCAGGTCATAGAAACCCCTAACCCGCCGGTTCCTGACCAGAGGCCGCACACCACCACGCAATGCCCACCGGGGCAATCCCCGCAACATGGGTGTCATGGGCGCTCCCAACAAGATGAGGAGAGGCCCGAACATGCGTAGGATAATATGCTGAATCTGATGGATGAAGAAGTGGTGTTCCGCCAAAGAATCTATTGGCGTTTGCATAGCCAAAAATAGAAACAACAAGCCTGAAAAAAAACTGAGTTTTTGCCAGTTATTTATCGGATGGCTTGGCCGTTCCCAGCGGACTAGGCCGGTGAGGTATAGGTTAGCCACCATGAGGAGCAGAATGGTGGGCAACGGGTTGGTATTCCAGGCAGTCCATGGGCTCTGCCCCTCATTTAAACCGCCATGAGCGTAGGCAACTCCAGACACCAATAATATCTGAAGAGCCACGACGGCTCCAAGCGTGCCTAAAATCCATAGTTTGCCAGTACCAGTAAATTTCATATTCAGTTTGTGTTCTCAGGATAATTCCGGGCTTGTTTCCACTATCCGGCATGCCGCTGAACCAATCCGCATAAAGGGATTCGGCGTGGGTCAAAGTGCCAACCGGTTAGCTAACTTTTAACCGAATCGCCATAGTTCAGATGCGGAACAGGTAGCAAGTCACCGGTGCGTGATTAGGTGGGAGTGGTCCCGGATCCTTGGTTCTTGGAGCGCTGCCTCTGCGTGCTCCACCAGACATAGGCAGCACCGAAAATTATTATCGCAAATACGCCGATAAACACGTATGTTCCGCCGGTGATTCGCCGCGTGCTGGGAACGATCAAATCAATCATTTGGACCGCTACCCTTCCCTTGGAGCTGTCGACATCTATAGTAACTCGCCACAGGCCGGAGGACGTTAGATCCATTTTAGCGTCGTAACGTTCTGGGTGGTTAGGAGTGTTAAGGGCCGCTCCCTTCCCCTCTTCCTCCGAATCTTCATGTTTGACAAATAAAAACACCTTGACGTCGGGAATGGCCAAACCGGTGGCTTCATCCACAACTGTAATCGCAAATAACGTCACGCCCAAGGACAAGCCAGATTGAATCACCGCCGCATTTATGGCATATGGGCCGGCTACCTGCTCATACCGCTGAATATTGTCTCCTTGGTCCTGTGCGGCCACCAACGTTGGACCCATCCCAGACAGACCCGCCAGCAAAATGAGTATGCCCACTGAAAACAGTACCAAAGTCCGGCGGTGAGTACCAACCCCAATCCCGTGGCTGCCCCGTTCCAGACCTAGCAACGATGTTAGTCTCGAGTTTATTTTTCTCCCCGCCTTGTCACGAAATAGGACCGCCCCAATACCACCGTAATCTTCACGGATTTCCGCCCTAAAGTATTCCATCCCCAATAGTATCAGACCTTAGAAGCCCAGAGTGATTTAAAGCAGGTTGGAGAGAACACCATTATGGCAATTTCCGCCATCACGCCGGCAGCCGTCAGCCAACTCCCTCCCTGACACCCGTTATTTCGCCCAACCAGGGTTCCGTGGCCGCTCTTGCAACCACGCAAAATTGCATTCCCCTGGACTTGCTGATCTCACGGCTAATTTCCCACTCGTAGCTAGCGCCCACAAGCAAGCATCTTGATTTTCCTCCGCCGGTTCCGTTACCCTCTTTAGTGCCCTCAACAGTTGGCGCACCAATCAAGCCGCCGTAAATAATAATCGAGGAGGTATGTCTGTGACTGCAGACGGTGATTGTATAAATCCAGAATTAACTACTCTATCCCGAACCCCCTTAGTGGCCGGCGTGCCGCTGAACTTACTCAACACCGAGGTGATGTCTAACGACCGTTTTTACGTTAGAAATCATTTCCCCATCCCCAAGGTAGATGCAGCAAACTGGAGCCTCCCTGTCTCCGGCGAAGTCGATACCCCCCTCAATATTTCTTACCAAGACCTCAAAGAACTCCCCCGGCACGAAGTGTTGGCCCTACTAGAGTGTGCCGGCAATAGCCGGGCAGGGATTCAGCCCCCAATAGAAGGCCTTTTATGGGACCACGGTGGTGTTGGCACCGCCGGATGGGCCGGAGTGTCTCTTTGCACCGTATTGGAACGGGCCGGACTACGTTCCACCGCCAAAGAAGTATTGATTGAAGGGTGCGACGAAGGCGAGGAGAGAGGCGCCAGCGGCAAACTGAATTACGCCATGAGCCTGCCAATGGAGAAAGCCCTCCACCCAGATACCCTCTTAGCATACGAAATGAATGGTGAACCTCTGCCCGGTGAACATGGTTTCCCGCTGAGAGCGGTTGTGCCAGGCTGGTTCGGCATGACGTCCGTTAAATGGATAAAGAGCATCCAAGTCTTGGATCACGCCTTCGTGGGGTATCACCAAACCTCTTATTACGTATTTGTCCCAGAAGGCGCCACCGGAGATCGGCCCAATGAGCGAGTGACATCATTGCGTGTCAAATCTCTCATCAGCCACCCGGTTCGGGGCCAATATGTGACCGCAGGCCGGGTAACGATTGAAGGCATGGCTTGGTCTGGCAATGGACCCATCGACAAAGTGGAGATAAGCACGGACGATGGCAAGTCTTGGCAGGAGGCGCAGATCAGCCCCTCTCCATCTCCCTACGCCTGGCAACCCTGGAAATACACCTGGGAAGCCAATAGCCCGGGAAACTATCTGGTCCGTTCCCGGGCCACCGACTTGAAGGGCGACACCCAACCGGTTCAGACGCTTTGGAATTTCCGTGGATTCGCCAACAACGCCATACACGTTGTCCCGGTTATAGTTCAACCCATGCCTTGATCGCGGATAGGCTCGATCTGGTTAAATATCGCCGGGATTAAATTAGACTTGGGCGTTAATATTCAATCCTACTCAGAATCAACCGGGGGGTCGGTCGCAAACCGGCTCCCCGGTATTTATGTTTTGCTATTCAGCCTGACGCAAGACGAGACAGTGACTGTGGGCAAACTGGGGACACTGAAATTCCCCGTCGGCGGCTACGCCTACGTGGGGTCTGGAATGAAAGGCGCTGAAGCTCGAGTCCGCCGCCATTTGAGGACCCATCCCCGGGCCAGCTGGCACCTGGATTATCTGTTGCCTATAGGCGAGCCTGTGGCAGCCATCTTGGGTCACACCGCCGGCCGTCTCGAATGCCCATTAGCCCAGGTCCTTAGGCACCAGTTCCAGGTCATCCCCCGCTTTGGGTCTTCGGATTGCCGCTGTTCGGGACATCTGTTCCAAAGCGCCGATAGTGAGTCTTTAGCCAAAGCAACGCTGGATGCTTTGGAGAGATTTGGGTGCGCCATTAAAGTCTTGCCGCTATCCCCAGAGGGAGAATTATTTACCCGGCAATGATTCAGCACGAGTGCAGGACGCCTCACTAGGTCGGCCCCGCCATCGGCGGGTAGAACGGTGGGGTCTTTACTTTCCCTCTAATCGCTCCAATTTATCGCTGATACTCCCACCGTTTTCCCAAGATTACTACCTCAGTGGCGGAGTATCCTTGTCAGTGTTAGTAGATGGAGTTTCCTGTCTTTGCCGGTTCCTCATCCTAATATTTTTTATCGTCGTTCTTGCTTGAAACCGACTCCTGATGTCCCATGCGACAGGCACAGTTTTGACTAGCGAGCCGGGTTTCTCAGGCGGGCGAAATATCGGTCAATTATATTCGAATTGTCTTGACAATATTGGTGCTCTGAACAGAAAGTAACGCGTGATATTTCCATTGGAATTGCCATGGTAACGGACTGGTGAGCATTGACGTCAGTTGAAGTTAGTAAGGTGACGGACGCATGAATTCTCAAGCCAGGGACCTTAGAAAGCATCGCTTGGTGGACAGCGCCAAGTTGGCATTCGCTGATCGAGGGTACCACGAAACAAGCATTACCGAGATTGTTAGACAAGCAAGGATTGCCAGAAGCACATTTTATCAGTATTTCGACTCGAAGCTGCACATCTTTGAAAGCATCCTAGAGTCCTTCCTCCAAGACTTGCACGAGTCAATAGAACCCATCTCAGTAACGCCAGGCTCGGCGCCTACCCTGATCCAGATTCAAGACAATCTGGCTCGAGTACTGAATCTGGTGCTTGAAGAAGGGGATTTAACACGAATGCTCATGCACAACACAGGCGCGTTGGACCGGACAATGGTCAGACGCTTGGAGGATTTTTACAGCCAAGCCGCAGGGATGATTCAGCGGTCATTAACTCGGGGCGTATCGATGAATCTGGTGCGGCCCTGCGATACCACAATCGTGTCCTACTCGATTATCGGCGCTGTCAAGGAAGTGATTTTCCAGCTCTCGACTTCCAAAGACGTCAGACCTTCAACACCGGATTTAGTCTCACAACTCCTAGACTTCGCCATGGGTGGCATCTTGGTCCAGTCTCAAAATCCCCTGGCGAGGTTAGTTCGCTAAGAACCTCCTGATTGCCGAAGAAGACCGTCCATACTAAATATGAGGTCAAAGACGTGCTTGAGAAGTACAACGTTACGGTGGAACAAATCAAAAGGTACGTAGCCAAGCATCCCAAACTAAATGACCCCATGCGCAAGATACCTCATCATCACGGCATCGGCACGGCTGCCAACTTCATCGCTATGGTGGCACCTCGCATCAAGAAGACCAAAAAGGTCGCGGTAGCAGCCTAGCTGCAACTCGGGTAACCAAGTAAAAAGAGCCCCCAATCTGGGGGGCTCTTTTTAATTTATTGTCGATCCCACTCATGGTGAGCCTGTCGCCCCGTCACCGCTCCTGTTTAGCTTCTCAACCCACAACCGCTCGTGGTGAGTTTGTCGAACCATCCCTATTTTTATAGTGTGTTAGGTACTTTGACGAACCTATGTCCACTGGTGTTTGTGTGTTTGGTGAGTTTCGCCTAAGCACACCCAATGATGGATATCCTTCGACAAGCTCAGGACGAACGATTATTCTTCGCCCGCTTCTCGGATGCCGCTCTTCGTTTGACAGATGAACTGAACTTTCCCCCACATCCGCTCGATATCTTCGGCATCGCAATAACTCACCCCCGATCGTAGTCCCGCCATCAGGTGCTGAAAGACTTCGGCAGCAGGCCTCCCGGTAGGGCAACGGGACCTGAATCGCCCAGCCGACAGTCGCCTCCGTGGATGCCATACCTCGCGTGCTACCTTCATCTTTCTGCCATTGCGTAATATCACAAAACCAGGGCTTTCATTGGGACCCGACAGCATGGTGCCAAGCTTCACCGTGGAAGCGCCAGCAGCGATGCCTTTGGCAACGACCCCGCGTTTTCGTATCACCGTCAGCTGTGACCTTAATGTCATTCTTCCTGGCCACTCGGACCGCGTCTCCATCACGGCGGTGAAATGGGGCACACCAACGCCAGCCACCTGCCGGGTGATCAGCACCAGCAAAACGTCGTCGTAGGCTAAGCCTAACGGTTCGATCCCGGCATTCGGTCCAATCAATTTTTCCCTTATTTCGATACCACCTCGACCCAAACTAATTTGTTCCGAATGTCAGCGAACCGCAATAGCCGGAACGGGTCAACTAGCTTGCATCGAAGATATTTCGTTCACACGGTTTTAACGTGAGTGTATCGGGCGCATCACAGGCTATTCCTGTCTCGGTTGATGAGCCCAAACACGTCTGCTACACTTCAGGCTGCGATTGGCTTGATAACCTTCCAGAGGTTGTTTATCTCATAGGTTATCGTAATATTTGGAGGCAGTTGACATGAAATTGGTCTTATTCAACGATTATCGTCTGGGCGTGCTCCAGAATGGCAATGTTGTGGACGCCATGGCCGCCTTGGAAGGCTCCCATTTCCATAAACCCCAAGACCTGATGGAAGAGGTCATCGTCGGTTGGGACCGGCTGAAGCCAAAAATCGAGGCGGCGATTCAAGGAAAAGACGGCGTTTCCATCGACAGCGTCACGCTGCGGGCGCCCGTCCCCAGGCCACCCAAGATTCTCTGCGCAGCGGTCAACTATCTGGAGTTCAATAAAAGAAAGCCAGCAATCTTGGATGCCTTCCTAAAAGCCCCCAATGCTGTTATATCCACCGGCGAGACCTGCGTGCTTCCGCCGGTGCCCGCATCTGTTTTTCACCACGAGCCGGAATTGGCCTTGGTCATCGGTAAGACCGCATCCAATGTTAGCCAGGAAGACGCCCTATCCTACGTGTTCGGCTACTGCAATTTCCTGGACATGTCGGCGCGGGGTCTGCAAGGCGCGATTGGGAACAGCTTCTTCTTAGGCAAGTGCTGGGACTCCTTCGCTCCCATGGGACCCGCCCTGGTCACAGCCGACGAAATTCCCGACCCCAACAACCTTCAAATAAAACTTTGGAACAACGATGAGGCCCGCCACGACTTCCCATCCAGCGACATGGCCCATCAAATTCCTGAGCTCATTTCCGAGTTCTCCAAAGTAACGACGCTAGAGCCGGGCGACGTGATAGCCACCGGCGTAAATCATCAAGGAATCGGTGCGGTCCAAGATGGGGATAAGCTGCGCATGGAGATTGAGAACATGGGCCCGCCCCTGTTCATAAACATAAGTGATCCTTCCAAGCGGGAATGGCCTCGTGGTATCGACACTGATTTTGCTGCGATGATTATCGCCATGGACCCCGTGTAATAACAAGTCCACGCTGATTAGTCGTTGATTAACTAACCCCGTACCGAAGAATCCCCGGTCAGGAAGAATCCCTGGTCAGAAGGAAGGGAGGAGAACCATGGCAGAGATATTGGGAGTCGGGCTTACCCACTATCCACCGCTGATAATCCCGGACGAGGAAGGCCGCATACCCTTGCGGATAACCCTGGCCAGGGATGAACGGGTACCACCGGAAATGAAAATCCCGACCAACTGGCCTGAAGCTATGCGAATCGAGTATGGGGAGGACGAGGGAGTCACTGCCGCCATCGCCCACCGGGAGCGGCTGGTCAAAAGCTTCCTCCGGCTGCGGGACGAGATTGTGGCATTCAATCCCGATTTCGTTCTGATTTGGGGTGACGACCAATACGAGAATTTCAAAGAAGACATCATTCCGCCGTTCTGCATACTCGCCTACGACGAGATAGTGTGCCAGCCCTTCGCCGGAGAAGGGCCGTTCAGCGGTAAGAGCAATGTTTGGAAGGAGCCGGTGGATAAAGAATTCAAGTACCGTGGTCATCCCGAGGCGGCTCGTTTTCTAACTTCTGGCCTGATAAATCAGGGAATCGACATGGCCTATTCCTACAAGTCCTTGCACCATGCCGGTCTGGCCCACGCATTCATCAACACCCTGATGTACCTCGACTACGACCGCAAGGGATTCGACATTCCCGTGGTGCCCTTCACAGTGAACTGCTACGGCAGCAAGATCATCAGTAATCGAGGAGGCATCCTTCCCCACAAGGTGAACGGCGTGCCCTTGCCCGTAGACCCTCCGGGACCCTCGCCCAAACGTTGCATGGAGGTTGGCGCTGCCACGGTCAAGGCATTGCAAGAAAGCCCTTACCGCGTCGCCATGGTCGCCTCGTCAAGCTGGTCCCATGCCTTCCTGACCGAAAAAAACAATTTCCTCTGGCCGGACATCGAATCGGACCGAGCCAGGTTCGAGGAGTTGAGCAGCGGCAACTACGCTGCGTGGGCCGACGTTTCCACTGCCATGATAGAGGAGGCCGGCCAACAAGAATTGCTCAACTGGGCCTGCCTTTTGGGGGCAATGCGCGAGTTGGACCGAAAACCCGAGATATTGGACTACCTGGAGACCTACGTTCTAAACTCCAACAAATGCATGGCTATATTCAGGCCCTAACGGAGTCAAAGGCAACCGACCATGATGCTACAATAATCATGGCAATCAAAACCAGTTTTCCGCAGACGCTGCAGAACCGTTTAACGAAAAACCTCGGCGTTCTCAGCGCCTCTGCGGTGAGTCCCACCACAAACGATAAAAAGCTTAAGGGGAGGAAAACCATGGCCTCAAATACGCCGGTGGACGTTACTGTCTGGTATGACTACACTTGACCCTTCTGCTACGTCGGCCTGGCTAGGCTCGACAAAGTTGCTGAGAAGCAAGCCATCAATGTTGACCGCAAACCATATCTCTTGCGCCCTGACAAACCGCCCGAAGGCGAACCTCGGCGCATGTTTGATGGGGAAACCGAGACTGAGGTCAGCGAGGCTATGCAGGAAAGGGCCAAAGGTGTCGGCCTGACCATGAAGCGGCCCCAATGGTCCCCCAACACCATGTTGGTCCACGAGACCACCGCCTACGCCAAGGAGCAGGGCAAAGACCACAAGTTCCACCATGTTGCCGCTGCCGCCTACTGGGAAAATGGTACGGACCTAGCGGACCTGGATGTGGTCAAGGGATTCGCCGAGGAAAGCGGCTTAAACTGGGCCGAGTTGGCGCCCCTGCTCGAGTCCCACCACTATCAAGACCAGGTGATGCAGAACCACGAGGCGGCCAAATCCCTAGGCGTCGGTGGTACTCCCAGCTACATGATAGCCGGTGAGTTGCTTAAAGGAGATGTCAGCCTGGAAGAACTGCAAGCCGCCGTTGACAAGGCCGCCAAAGCCTAAACCTACCGGCGATCACGTACCATGCCAATAAAGAAGAGAGCCTTCGAGTTAACTCGAAGGCTCTCTTCTAATTTCCTGAAACACAGTCTGCGTCCCCCAATCACCTACTCCAACAAGAAAGCCTTAATGGCGGCGTATATCTCATCGGGCTGCTCCTCCGCCATGTAGTGGCCGCAGGTGAAGGACTGACCCCGGACGTTCGTCGCATACTCCTTCCAAACTCCAAGGACGTCCTGAGTGCGCCCGACGTAGCCCGTCTCGCTCCACATAGCCAGCATGGGACAGCTAACCTTATTATCAAAGTCGGCCTCGTCATGAACCAAGTCGATGCTGGCACCTGCCCGGTAATCCTCGCAGGTGCCATGGATTGCCGCCGGGTCGCAGAAGCAACGTACGTACTCTTCCAAAGCCTCCGGCGGGAAAACCTGGGTGGAATCCTTGGTGCGCTCAAACCCACGGCGAATGAAGTAATCAGCGTCGGCTCCAATCACTCTCTCGGGAAAATCAAATGGTTGAATCAAAAAGAACCAGTGGTAGGTATTGGTAGCCATTTCCTGATTCACAATCTGAAACATTGTGCGGGTGGGGATGATGTCCAAAGTCGCCAATTTTTGGACACGTTGGGGATTGTCCTTGGTCAAACGGTGCGACACTCTGGCTCCCCGGTCGTGACCTACCAACAAGAACTGGTCAAAGCCAAGAGCCTCCATGACGTCCACTTGGTCTTGGGCCATAACCCGCTTGGAGTAATTCATGTGGTCCGGGTCCCCCACCGGTTTGCCGCTGTCGCCGTAGCCTCTCAAGTCCGGAGCCACCACCGTAAAGTCCTGAGCCAAGCGGGGCGCAATCTTATGCCACATTACGTGGGACTGGGGATATCCGTGGAGCAGCAGTAGGGGCGGACCGCTCCCTCCTGTCACCAGGTTGATGGTAGTGCCGATGGTCTCTATCTGACGAGTCTCGAATCCCTCAAACATGGTTTTCACCTAACGCTAAATTCCTGGCTTAAATATTTGGCTTAAATTCCTGGCCTAAGTTAATGGCCTAAATTGCCGAAAAAACTCCCTTATATCCTCAGCCAATAATTTTGGTTCTTCCATGGCCGCAAAGTGGCCGCCCCTGGGCATTTCGGTCCACCGGGCAACGTTGCAGGCCCGTTCCGCCCATTCCTTGGGCGGGTGGCTCTGGTCTTGGGCAAAGATGGCGATGCCGCAGGGCACTTCTATCCTCTGGCCTTGAGCCAGGTGGGAAGGCTTTGCCCGGTTCTCGAAATACAGACGGTTGGCAGAACCGATGCCGCTGGAGAACCAGTAAATTGCGATGTTGGTCAGCAACTCGTCCACCGTGTAGTAGTTGCGCCGCTCCTCTGGTTTCTCGTCCAAACCCCAAGTGCGCCAACGGTCCACGATCCAAGCCGCCAGACCCGCAGGCGAATCGGTCAGACCGTAGGCAAGGGTTTGCGGTTTGGTGCTTTGAATGTGAAAATAACCTCCCTCTCCTTGACTCCAAGCTTCTCTTTCGTCCAAATAAGCCTTTTCCTGAGCTGTAATCTCTGCTGAACCCGGCCCAAGGTAAGGGCTGAACAAGGCAGTGCTGACCGACGTCAGATGGATGGCCATCACCTTAACGGCATGGTCTGCGCCCAACCTGGCGGTCACCCCTGCTCCCCAGTCGCCACCTTGGGCCGCAAATCGTTGGTAACCCAGTCCCTCCGTCATCAGTTTCGCCCAGACCCCGGCCACGGCGGCCAGGTTCATTCCGGGGGCCGTGGGACGGTCGGAGAAGCCGTAACCGGGCAAGGACGGCACCACAACGTCGAAAGAGTCCATTGGGTCGCCTCCGTAGGCGCCCGGGTCTGTCAGCATCGGGATAATCTTCAGCATCTCGAAGAAGGTGCCGGGCCAGCCGTGGGTGATAATCAGTGGTATCGGGTTTGGGCCTTTGCCTTTTTCATGAATGAAATGAATCCCCAGATCGTCCACATCGGCCCGGTAATGGTGGAAGGCGTTGATCTTTTCTTCCTGGGCTCGCCAATCAAACCCGGCCTGCCAATGCGCCACCAACTCCTTAACGTAAGCCAAGTCCGCGCCGTAGTCCCATCCGGAACCGAGCACCTCGTCAGGCCAACGGGTGCGGGCCAACCGCCTCCCCAGGTCTTCTAAGTCCGAATCCGGGATATTCACACGATAATCTTGAATGTTCATGATTTCCTAACTTATCGATCTTTACCTAGCTTGGCGAAACATAGCCTGCCATACTTCTTGCCATACATAACGAAGGCGAAATATCCCAGCCAGTCAAGGCTGAGGCCTCATTATAGCAACACGCACCGGCAGTAAGCCCGGTGGTATAGTAGGGGCGGTTCGGTAAAAATGGAATATGGGACAGGATAGCTTATGGAATCCGTATTAATAGTGGGCGCCGGGATGTTCGGGCTCACAACCGCGATAGAACTCCGCCGCAGGGGCTACTCTGTGACAGTCTTGGATCCCGGACCTTTGCCCCATCCGTTGGCGGCTTCCAACGACACCAGCCGCATGGTTCGTATGGACTACGGCGATGATGCCCTTTACGTGGAACTTGCTGGCAAAGCGATTGAAGGGTGGCGCGTTTGGAACCAGCAGAGCGGCCGAACCCTATACCATGAGGACGGGTTTCTAATGGCCTGCAGTCAGCCCATGGCTCCAGGTGAGTTCGAACACGACAGTTACCAGTACTTGAGCAAGCAGGGTTACGACCTACAACGCATGGACTCGGGCCGAATAAAGCAACAGTATCCTCTCTGGAATGGTGATAGATATAAAGATGGGTACCTGAATCCTGCAGCGGGTTGGGCCGAGGCTGCAAACACTGTAATCTGGTTGGCGGAAGAAGCTCAGGCGAGCGGCGTGGAACTTCGTTTGGATACTCAAGTCTCTGGATTCATCGAAGCTGATAATAGAATCACTGGGGTAATTACCTCCGGCGGATACCGGGAATCTGCCGAATTGGTAGTGGTCGCCGCAGGCGCATGGACTGCTGCACTTTTACCTGATTTGGCCGAAGTAATGCAACCGGTTGGACAGCCCATCGTGTACTTGCAACCTGTCGACCCGGACCTCTACCGTGGGCCCCAATTCCCTCCTTGGGCAGCCGATATCCCTAGGACCGGATGGTACGGTTTCCCTGCGAACCGGGACGGTATCGTCAAGATTTCCAACCACGGACCGGGACGCCCCATGACAACCGAAGAACCCCGGGACCTTAACGCTGCCGAGGTTTCCCGGTTCAATTCCTTCATCAAGGACACCATCCCGTCGTTGGCCGAGGCCCCGATAGTCAACAGCCGCTTGTGTTTATACTGCGACACCTGGGACGGAAATTTCTGGATCGGCCACCATCCCAACAAAGGGGGGTTAGTTGTGGCGGCGGGAGGCAGCGGCCACGGATTCAAGTTCGCCCCGGTTATGGGCGGCCTCATTGCCGACGCAATCGAGAAGGTAGACACACCCTACGCTGAGCGGTTCGCTTGGCGGCCAAAGGGCGAAGCAACCGCCGAGGCCATACGTTATACCGGGGAGTAATCAAGCATACTGCTGGACGAACCGGGAAATCCATCACAACTATAAAAGGAGACACCATGAGTTCAACAGGTGACCAACAGGACTCTCAACAAGTTTCAATCGAAAGGCTCAAATTAATGGCGGAACTTGCGGGTTTGAACATGACCGACGAGGAAGTAGAAGAGATAAAACCCCTATTCGACCTGCACTACCAATACGCCAAACAACTACACGACGTGGATTTGGGCGCAGAAGAAATAGCTGTCTCTTTCGAGGCTGACTGGCCCGAATAGCGCCTGGACCGAACCCGACTTATCGCCTAATCACGGCTCACTAGCGGGCCGAATTTGCCACAAAGAGGTAACTTATGGTCAACACCAGCACGGAGCTGCATTTTTTGACAATCCGAGAAGCTAGCGAGCTCATCCGCAGCCGTCAGCTCTCGCCCGTAGAACTCACCAGAGCCTTCCTGAACCGCATAGAAGCCACCGACGACCAGCTTCATTCCTTCATCACGCTTCTATCGGACCAAGCCCTGGAGCAGGCCCGCACTGCCGAAGCCGAGATAATAGCTGGTGCCTACAAAGGTCCCCTACACGGCATCCCCATCGCTCTTAAAGACCTTTACGACACCGCAGGCATACGTACAACCTCTGGCTCCAGGGTAGACACCAACCGGGTACCAACCGAGGATTCGACCGCCACCGCCAGGCTGAAGGACGCTGGCACCGTGCTGTTGGGCAAACTAGCCATGCATGAATATGCTTTGGGTGGCCCCGACTGGACCACAGGCTTCGAACCTGCCCGAAACCCCTGGAACTTGGCCCACATCACCGGCGGCTCCTCCAGCGGCTCCGGTGCGGCGGTCGCGGCTGGTCAGGCCATGGGCGCCCTGGGTTCCTGCACCGGAGGCTCCATCCGCGGGCCAGCGTCCCTGTGCGGCATCGTGGGCCTGAAAGCGACCTACGGCCGGGTTAGCCGCGCCGGTGTGGTCACTCTTTCTTGGTCTCAAGACCA
>DCAE01000047.1:219109-245389 GCA_002311385.1 Dehalococcoidia bacterium UBA1141
ACCAGCACTGCGCCAGTGCCCGACTACTCCCTGTCCCTTAAGGAAGACGTGAAGGGACTCACCATCGGCGTTCCCCGCCACTTCTTCTTTGACCCTCACCCCAGCGTAAATTCCGAGGTGGTGGCCACGGTAGAAAAGGGTTTGACGGCACTGCAGGATTTGGGCGCCAATCTGGTGGACGTGACCATCCCCAGCCTGGACCAAGTGCGGGCTGCCAATATCGTGGTTATGTTAAGTGAGGCTTTCGCATTCCACGAGAAGAACCTGAAAACCCGCCCCATGGAATTCGGAGAGATGGTCCGGGCTCGGTTCCGCATCGGTGGGTTGTTCAGTTCCAGCGACTATATCCAAGCGCAGCGGGTGCGCAAGATGATTAAACGGGACTTCGCTAATGTGCTTAAGAAGGTGGACCTGTTGGTAACGCCGACCATGACCCAGCCTGCGCCCGCCTTTGAAGGTTACGATTCCACCAGCACGGTGCGGGGACCCAGTTTTACCGCCCCTTACAACGTGACGGGGTTGCCAGCAATCTCTATCCCCTGCGGATTTACCGCCGGCGGCCTCCCCGTGGGAATGCAGATCGCCGGTAAACCCTTCGACGAGCCAACGGTGATTCAGGCCGCCTACACCTATCAGCAACACGCCCGTTGGTACCAGCAACGACCAAGTTTCTAGTTCTTGCTGGAGAGGCTTGGAGAACCTCTTTCTCGTAAGAAAGAGGTTCTCCAAAATCGTTAAACTTTGATTACTTAATTACTTGCTTACCCGAGGATGCCGCAACAAAAAGTCGTCGGCAATCTGATCAAAGGTGCGGAACTCGACACCGGGATGGCTGCGAATATAATTGGTCAACCGCTCCAGCATCAGCAGTACCTGGGGCCGTCCGCTTACATCCGGGTGAATGGTGATGGGAAAGACCGCCTCGTCGTACTCCCGGTAAACGTAGTCGAACTGGTCCCGCCACATCTCCTCAATGTCCCTGGGGTTCACAAAGCCGTGGCTGTTGGGCGAGTTTTTGATGAACATCATGGGCGGCAGGTCGTCCAGGTACCAGCTAGCCGGAATCTCCACCAAGTCCGTTTCATGGCCTCGCACCAGTGCCTTCATCCAGAGGTCGGCAGGCTGCGTGTAGTCAATCTTGGTCCACCGGTCCCCCACGCGAACGTAGTAGCACTCAAAATCCCTGTGCATCAGGCTGTGGTCATATTTGATGCCGTTCTTCAGCAACAGTTCGTTGGTGACGTGGCTGAACTCCCACCAAGGCGCCACGTAACCCGTGGGACGTTTACCGGTTAACGTTGTAATCAGGTCTATGCACTTGGTAAGCACGGCCTCCTCTTGTTCCGGGGTCATGGCGATGGGGTTTTCGTGGGAGTAACCGTGGAGGCCCACCTCGTGCCCCGCATCCACAATCATCTTGGACTCCACCGGGAAGGTCTCGATGGAGTGTCCCGGGATGAACCAGGTCGTGCTAATGCTCAGTTTGTCGAAAAGTTTCAAGAGCCGAGGAGTCCCAACCTCGCCAGCGAACATACCTCGGGAGATATCGTCGGGGGAATCCTCGCCGCCGTAGGAGCCCAACCAACCCCCAACGGCGTCCAAATCAACTCCAAATGCGCACGTGATTTTCTTCTCAGCCATGAAAACCGCCTCCTGCCAGATTGGCTACCAGTTCAAGTAAAACATTGATGGGAACACTGTTGTGCCGCCTATGCTAAGCCTCGGTCATGTGTTGGGTGGCGCAGAGTGTAGCAGCGGCGCCGGAGAAAGGTCAACAAGTCTTTGCGGGACGCTCCACCATTCGTGGTGAGCTTGTCGAACCATCTGGCGCAATTGGCGAATCCTTCGACATGCTCAGGAGGAACGGGGTTGGGACGGACTGACAAATGATTTGGGAAGGTGGACCTAAAATAACTATAATGTCCCAGTAAGTTGTTTTCGGCCTGTGGGCCTTGGGAGAATGAACTCTATGGAATATCGGGTATTGGGCAGGACGGGGCTAAAAGTGTCCGCCATTGGATTTGGATGCGGAGATGTGGGCGGGTTGATTGTCAGGGGCGATACTGCGTTGCGGAACCGGGCGGTGGCGATGGCCATTTCCGGGGGCATCAACTACTTTGATACTGCGCCCCTGTACGGCCAGGGCGTCTCTGAAACCCATCTGGGTCTAGCCCTAAAAGAGTGTAAGGCCGACGTTTTCGTGGGAACCAAGGTTGGACTTGCTCCTGAGGACAAAAAGGATATTAAACAGGGAATCATCCAATCCATGGAACGGAGCCTCAAGCGCTTGGACATGGACAGCGTGGACCTCATCCAGTTGCACAACCGGTTGACGCCGAATCCCGAAACCGAACACGGTAGACCGGACGTGAGCGCCAAAGAGGTTCTGGAGCAAGTTGTGGCGGGCTTCCAAGAATTGCGCGCTCAAGGCAAGGTCCGGTTTTTCGGGATTACAGGCTTGGGCGAGACGGAAACTCTGCGGGCTGTCTTGGATTCGGAGTCCATGGATACCGTCCAGGCTTGCTACAACCTGCTCAACCCCAGCGCAGGCGTGTCAGACATCCCCAAGTTTTATACCCACGATTACGATCAACTAATCGACCAGGCTGCTTCTAAAGGGGCAGGCGTCATAGTGATCCGAGTGATGGCCGCTGGGGCTCTCACCGGTGTTTCCGACCGCCACCCCCTGGCCTTGCCCAGAGTCACACCCATCGGGTCTTCCGCCGAGTACGAAGAGGATGTGCGCAAGGCAAACAGCTTCCAGTATTTGGTGGAAGAAGGGGTGGTCGATAGCCTGCCGGAGGCAGCCTTGCGCTTCGTCTTGAGCAAGGGAGAAGTGAGCACTGCCCTGGCCGGGGTGTCCAGCTTGGAGCAATTGGAGCAATCATTAGCTTGGGCCGAGAAGGGGCCATTGCCCCAAGCAGCCATCGAAGGTCTCGCTCAAGTCTGGAGCCGGTTTTGAACTGGTTTAACCCTAAAACGTTATGCCTTAGGCGACTGTAGTTCGGCTTTGCCCCAAAAATCTCATTTGTACTGTCATTCTGAGTGCAGCGAAGAACCTGTACGCCTGAACCAAAGATTCTTCATCGCTTCGCTCCTCAGAATGACAGTTTCGAGGCAGGGCGGCTGTGGGCCCTCTGGTCTCTTGATGCGAATCTGGAAAGTTGACAGCTGCTATCCGGCTAGCTGGGCGTAACTGACAAGCCTGCCGCTTCCACCCCTGCCCGCGATGCGTCCTCGTCCTCTTGGGCGGTTCCGCCGCTGCCACCCACGGCTCCCACCAAATCACTACCCCTATATGCGGGGACTGCGCCCTGACCGGGAATCATGTGACCCCCCTCCATGGCCATGAGTCCCCGGAAGACGGGCGCCAGAGCGTTCTCGGTTAGTTCGCCGCTGATTCGACCAAAGCAGGCTGATGAGTTTGCCTTGGCCCGCGAGATGGGTGGTGTCCGCCAAGATGCCCCGTCTCCCCGGAACATGGTCAGCAGGTCGCCTCTGGGGTCCACCACCGATATGCTCATCTTGGCGCCCATCTGCTGAACTTTCGCTTTGGCCGCCGCCAGGATTGTTTCTGCTTCCGCCAATGTCAACGATGCCATACGTGTTCCTCCCTATCATTCTATGTCGATCTAGCTGTGCCAATAGAAAACTACCGGCATACATTCTAGGGCAGAATGGGGAGGTTGGGAACAGCAGTTCCGCCGAGGCCTGCCCCGGCAACAATCTGGGGAGCTAGGGAGCGAAGGTTAGCGAAGGAGGAGTAATCGAGCCGTCCATGGTCGAGAAACTTCCGGGAGACGCTTCAACAATGATATCCAGATAAGACGCAGCGTCATAAGCGACCACATTTTGGAGTATCAACAGGGTGTCGGAATCGCTACTTTCGATAACTTTAAAGGTGACTACGGCAGCGGGACCATCTTCGCTGATGCCAACGGCGTCTATGATCCCGACCCAAAGCAGCCCCGGCGTTCCTGCACTGGACTCCAGCAGGCTTTCTTCGGTCAAAGTTCCGGTCTCCACCGATGTGACCTCCACCACATCCGGGTCGTAAGCCAACACGAATTCCAAGCTACCCAGGTTGGCGGCTCCAGCCAAAATGATAGGAACGATGATTTCTCTGGAGCGCTCCACCGGTGGCGTTTGCGTTTGCGCCGGAATGGTGGGCAATACGACTACCGGCACGGAGGTTGCCGTCGGCGCAGTGGTGGGCTTCAAGGTTGGGATTGGCGTAATCGTCGGTGTTGGTCCGGGGGTTATTGTGGGCAGCGGGACCGGGGTAGAGAAACCGGTGGTCGCGGTTTCATCGTCATCATCACCACCGCCAAGGACCCCCGCAGCAAATAGGGCCCCCACCAATATCCCAACCAAGGCCACCGCTATAAGTATCCATCTATAGCTGGCGCCTATGCCGATGTAGGCTATGTCTAGAAGCCACTTCATATGAGATTAATTACACGTCTCTCGCCAATTAGGTTGGCTAATCTTGTTGACTGGCTCGGGCTAACTGGGCCGGGCTGCGGCCAGGATAATGCGCACATCTTCCACGGTGACCCGACCATCACCGTTCATGTCCATCACTAAGTCTTCAGACACCAGACCTCGCACCATCTTCAATGCTATCAGAGCGTCCAATGCGGTAATTTGGTTGTCTCCGTTTCCGTCGCCGGCTTCGGGTGTCCCGGCAATGAACAAGCCGCTTCCTATTCCAAGGGAGATGGTGTCGCCGTTTCCGTCACTGGCCAAAACATCGGTGAGGGTGACCAATGTGTTGGATGCGGCGTCACCGATGACTCTGAATTCCACAACCACAGCAGAACCGCCACCATTCAATGCGGATGCCGAGGCGAATCCCATCCGCACGGCTCCCGGGATATCGCTGTTATAACTAAATGTCGCTGGCTTCAAGCGCGCACCCTTGGAAACACCCACAACCTCAACCACCGACGGGTCGTAATTCAACGTGAATCCCAGGCTGGTCAACCCTCGGGTTTCCTGCAACATCACAGGCACCAACACCGTTGCTCCCGATTTCGCTGTTCGAGACTGGGCAAAGAGCGCCGGTCCGTCAGGGGGAGGAGTGGACAATGGAGGCGGCTCCGGCGTCGGAGGCAAAACCGTCGGCCCCGGAGTTGGCGTGGGCGTCACTTTAGGTGACTCTCCCTTCCTAGTTAGCGTCAATTGATAGTTGCCCACAGGGTCGCTGGCCGAGGCCGACGCAGATACCAAAATCATGTATCTGCCCGTGACTGGAGCTTGCCACTCCAGTGTGTCACCTCCATCAAAATTGGAGGCTGTGAATCCGGTCAACGCTTGGTTAACAGCCAAGCGAACCGAATCCAGCGTACCTAAATCAACGTGCACCACATAATCTTCACCCCGCTGAGCGTCGAAAAAGAAGAAATCCTCGTCATCGCTAGGGCTCACCGCTCCTGCCAATGTGTTCCCTAAGATCAGTCTCGACGAAGTGCCCGATGCTCCGCCATGCCGGTCTATCAGGGTCGTGTCGGCTCCGATTTTCAGGGAGTAGGTTCCGGTAGTGTCCTGAACCCTAGGCGAGCCGGAGATAGCCACAATGTATTGGTCATTGTCGGGGGCGATCCAAATGACGTCGGTTCCTTCGCCAAAATTTCTCGCTACCGCCGGTCCACCGCTGATCTTACTTACCGTAAGTGAGACCGTCCCGGCGGTGCCATAGGTCAGTTCAAAGCTATAGCGGACGCCCCTTGAGGATGAGAAACTAAAGTAGTCCAAGTCTCCCTCCGGGCTCAAGGACGCCCGATATGTGCTGCCCACCACCGCTTGCGTAGCCAGAGGCTCGATATCTGAGTGTCGGTCTTTCAACGAATCATCTTGGTCCACCCGAAGGGAATAAGTCCCTACTGCGTCGCTAATCTGCGAGGGCCCAGATACGACCACGAAATACGGGGCATCAACCGTAGCGGTCCAATCAATGGCTGAGCCAACTCCCGCATTGGAGGCCTTGACCTCCCCGTCAACATCCAAGATTGTGATTTTCACTCCGGGTGCGGAGTCCAACTTCACATCGATGGCATAGCGGATTCCCCGCTGGGCAAGGAATGAAAAGTAATCCCGGTCGGTGGACGGACTCACCGCACCTCGGTGTTCATTGCCAAATGTAATCTGGGTCGAATCACCGGAGGTTCCGCCGTGGCGGTCTTGAAGGGTGGTGTCGGCCTCAACGATCAACGTGTAGGTGCCGGTGGTGTCTTGGACCTGCGATGACCCTGACACAACGATATAAAACGTACTGTCGGACTGGGAAATCCAATCCAAGGATGTTCCTACTCCCACATTGGATGCGACGTTCTCGCCGCTGACGTTCTCAACGGAGATGGTGATGGCTTGTACCGTGCCGAGGGTGGCGCGGATATTGTACTTTACCCCCCTCCGGGCCAGGAAGAAGAAGACATCTCGGTCAGTCTCAGGACTCACTGCGCCTTGGTGAGCATTATCGAAACTAACTGCCGTCGCTGATGAATGGGATTCACCATGCCTGTCCTGAAAGGTTAGGTCGGAGGTCAGTTGAAGCTGATACGTGCCAATGGAATCCCTGAACCTGCTGGATCCTGACAATACGATGTAGTACGCCGCGTCGGCGGGCGCAATCCAGTCCAAAGTACCGCCCAAGGCGTCGTTGCTTATTTGGGTCACGTTGATTCCGTTGACTATGGTAATATCGATGCCTTCCGTGGAGCCCAACTCCACATCAACGCTGTATTTAACGCCCCTGACAGCCTGGAAGGCAAAATAGTCGTGGTCATCGCCCCCGTCCACAGTACCGGTGAGGCCGGGCTGGTTGGACCACGGGCTTATGGCGCCCTGATAAACGTTGTCCACGCTGATGGAAGTGGGGGCGCCGAGGGTTTCACCGTACCGATCCCCCAAGTCCATCTCTCCGGTGCCCGTTAGAAGATAGGTCCCATGCAATGGCGTCCCATCGGGACGGAGAGTGCCCGAAACCTCAATGAAATAAGTGTCTGTGGTTCGAGCAATCCATTCGATGGTTTTATTCGACTCGCTGGAAGTAAAGAATTGGCCGGGGGAAGTGCGGGCTCCTCTAGCCACGGAGTCGACCAGCACAAAGTTGGCGTTTTCCACGGTGACGAAGTCCAAAACGAAACTATAACGGACGCCTCGCAAGGCCACGAATGAGAAATAGTCCACATCGAACAGGAAACTGGTTACATCGATTTCGCCGTTAAGCTGGCCGGTGCCTATGGGGAGGGGGGTCGCCTGCGACCGGAAGTCGCCGTGGTCGTCATCGGCACGAGCGACCGGGGTGTTGTCAAATAGTAATAGCGCAGAGGCAATGACCGACACGGCCAAGAGACCCCTCACCAATACTCCAAACTTTGGTATGTCCGCCATCCCCACCCTTACCCTTCGGAACTTGGCGCGGCCCCAGCGGGCGTCCGAATTGCCGTCGGCGACATGCGTGTGCCGACCCTTTGGGCCCGGTCACAAATCGAACTACTTCAACTGGTAGTAATATCCGGCTAGGCCACCAGATATTGTAGAGATTAGGCGTATGTTCGTCAATTCGATTCGGTGCGGATGTAAGCCACTTTTTGAAGGTGTTGAGCCCAACGCCTGACTACAGCCTTTGAGTTGAAACACCTCTGAGCCAACGAACTTACGGGCCTCACATAATCATCTGCAAGTTTCTTGGCCACTCTGTTCCGCAGACTTGTTCTACCAAATGGTGTTGCCAATGCTCATGAGCCGTTGGCGTAAACCTCGGTAGCTGGATAGAACGCATACCAGCCGAACCAGAATGAAGAGCGGCCAGGCAAACGCAACAATCGCATCGTCGGGTCTGAGATGCTCACCAGTGCGTCTTCAGTCATCCTCCACCCAAGGCCCTTCGTCGTCAATCAGTATCAACTCCGAAGACCCGCTTTCTCCCTTCTCCACGGTCAGGAAGATTCTGTCATCCCGCTGATAAGAGCGGGTACCGCCGTCCTGGGGGGTAACTAAGAGCAGGTTTCCACCACCCAGAGAGTCGTTGATTACTTGGGTCTGGTTCAAAATCTCCTGGGGGTAAGCCCTGGCTTGGCCATTGAACGTAAGGCCATATATCCTGGACTTCTTCGGCAGGGCATTGCTTCTTTCCGGGACCGGGAACATGGTAAGCTCACTGCCCCGGTAGGTGGAGTAAGTGGACCCCGGGGCCCCTTCAGGCAGGTAGGCTTCTACCGGATAGACGCCGGTTTCCACGTCCAGAACGGTGGTATCCGGATGGGCCGCAAGCCAATTCGACCATGTGGTGAGGGTCGACGGGAGAATCTGCAGTTTGATTCCGCTACCCACAAGTTCACCAACGACCGGCTCACCAAGGAACTGATGCCAAAGGCTGTTGGTGCCCCGGTCATACATCAACTTGTTGCTCTGGAACAGCCAACCAGATGTGCCAAAACTCATTACGTTCCCGTTTACTTCTGTGGAATACACGATTCCAGTGCCGCACAGCGTTCAATACGCCAGGGCGAAGGGCACCCCGCCCACAACATCGTTGGCCATCTCATGAAGGTTGAGAATCCGCAGCGGGTGGGCCTTGCTTTCCCCGTTTATGGTGACGCCGAACACCCGGTCATTAGGTTCTAGATAGCCCGCCTGGGATCCGGCTATTGCTGGAGGGTTTTGCAGGTCCGGTATTCCATCTTTGCTGACACCGCCCCAGACAATCTCTTCCAATCGAATATTTGTCTTCACTCCGTCGAATAAGAAGCCACCTAAGCCAGGGTCAATGATGGAATACAACTCTCCTTTCCAAGCGTCGTAACCCTCGGGTGGCTGTATCTGAGGATTCTGGCCCAGAAACTCAATCCACCATTGCCAGTCGACTCTTTGCGGGTCTATCAAGACGACATCCGGACCTTCCAGAAGCCTGTTGAGATACGAGGACATCAGTATTAAGGGCTCCCCGCCCGTCTGAAACCTCATGAATTCCAGGAGAACTGGGATATAAGACAAGTTCTCGCTGGCAATCATCTTCTCGGCAATATCGGGGATAGCCCTGCTCAGGGTAGCCCTCATCAACGCAGTGGGATCATCGGGCAGGTCCGGAAGCGGTGTGCTGGTATTGACCTGACGGCCGCCGTCATCATTTGCCGTAGACGTTGGCTCAAGTGTAGCCGTCGACTCGTTGCCGGGCGATTGGGCAGGGTCGGTGGGCGTCACTGCCGCAGTGGACGAGGAAGTGGACGGTAGAACGGTCGAAACCGCTGTCGGGTCTGTTGTGGGGTCCGTTGTCGGGTCCGATGAAGAGCAGGCGGCCAGCGTCAACAACAAAGCCGCGATGCCAGTCAACCAAAATGCTTTGTTTCGGAAGAATGTGGGCAATTGGGCTCCCTGCGATATCGCCCGAACCCTATGGTTCTGAAATTGGTCCTGGTCCACTCGGTTTAGCCATGATTGTCTGAGAGCCGACAATTAAACCCGCCTTTCCGAAAACCGCACAAGCTTCGGTGAAGAAATCGAACTCTATAAATGCATTACGATCCGCAATACGGTCTGGATGGCTCGTGCCTTCGGCCCTTTACCGATTTGCGATCAGGTTATCGTTTAAGTTCTCAAGTCTATGATGCGGCGGGCCTTAAATTGGGTTCGCTCGAATTCTCCTGGGGGCTTTAGTTCCACGGCAACCCCAACGCCTATGGCGCGGCGAATCTCTCCTGCAATCTGCTCCCGCAAGGGCTCCAAGGCTGCTGGGTCGTGCTCTCTACTAGCATATGAGCTTGCCTCGACCTCGGTCTGGATGGTCAAGCGGTCCATCTGACCGGGGTCCCGTTCTAGAACCAAACGGAACTCACCGCCAAATTCCTTCATGGACCTGAGGATGTCCTCGATGCGGGAGGGGAATATGTTCTGACCCCGCACAATAATCATGTCGTCGGTGCGCCCGTATATGCCTAAGGGCAAGGTAGGATAGGTTCTACCGCAGGGACAATCGACCATGTCCCAGCGAGCAACGTCACCAGACCAGTAGCGAATCATCGGCTGGGAGGTGCGTTCCAGATGGGTGTATACCGGCACACCTTCAGAACCCAGGGGGATGGGAATGTGGGATTGAGGGTCCACCATCTCGGTATAGACTAGGTCCAGCCACAGATGCATCCCTTGGTCCAGATGGCGGCAACCCGAATTGGACATCCAGGGCGTCATCTCGGCCATGCTCCCCATATCAACGATATAACAATCGTAGGTCTCTTCAATCTTCTTGCGTGTGGCAGGCACACTGGCGCCGGGCTCTCCGGAGAAAAACATGAACCGGAAGTCGAAGTCTTTTCTTGGGTCAAGGCCCATGGATTTGGCGACTTCTGCCAGATACATGGCGTACGAGGGTGTGGCGTAAAGGGCCGTGGGTTTCAGCATTGCGGCCCACTCGGCTGCTCGTTCGGTTTGCCCGGGCGCGCCGCTGCCGAAGGGGAAGCATGCAGCGCCCAACCGCTCTGCTCCAACCAAGGCTCCCCAACTGCCGACGTACAGGCTGAACACAGAAGCCACCATTACGGTGTCCCGAGGGCGCAGGCCAGCGCTCCAGAGAATGCGAGCATGGGCCTCGGCGATTCGGCTCCAATCGTCCCCTCCAATGCCAAACACCGTGGGCCTGCCCGTGGTCCCGGAGGTGCCGTGGACCCGAAACACCTGCTCTTCTGGGATGCACAGGAATCGGCCATAGGGAGGATGATTTTCCTGCTCCTGCCGGATATCCTCTTTGGTCAAGATGGGCAGTTGGGCCAATTCCTCAAAGCTGCGGATGTTGGACGGGTCAACGGAAACATCCTGGTAGAAATCTTGGTAAAAGCCTGAATTCCGGTGGGCGTAGGCTATTTGGCTCCGGAGTTTTTCCAGGATGATTGGGTCTCGCTGTTCCGGAGGCATGGTTTCCAGTTCCTTGTCCCAATACTCCGAGTCCTCGTTGGGTACGAAGTCGCTGGGATATCGGGGAGGCCACGGCGTGTTCGTTGGCACGGTTGCTCCTTAGCAATTGAAATCGGCCGTTTGGAAAATACTCGGCCCGGTGCTACTCAACCGTCGCTACTTAATCCGAAATTCTCTGATCAGTATGGAAGAGTAAACGCCGAAGCCTGCCGGTGGAACTGAGATGCGGCTCATTTACTGAAAGTTGGCCGAGATTTGGCTGAAATAAGCTGGAGTTGTGACCTTGGTGCTTATTTAGACTCCAGGCTGGAATTTATGAAATCAATCATGGTCTGGGTGAATGTGCCCACGGGGAAAACGCCTTGCACTCCCATGTCATGCAGGGGTTCCACATCGTCTTCAGGGATGGTGCCTCCCACCAACAGGATCACGTCTCCGGCGTCCCGGTCTTTCAAGGCCTGGGTCAGCCGGGGAATCAGCCTCATATGAGCACCGGAAAGGATGCTGATGCCCACCACATCGGCGTCTTCCTGCAAGGCGGCTTGAGCTACCTGGTCGGGGGTTACCCGCATGCCCAAATAGACCACTTCCATGCCAGCGTCCCGGAATGCCCTGGCGATAATCTTTACTCCCCGGTCGTGGCCGTCCAAGCCAAGCTTGGCAAGCAAGATTTTTGGTGTGCGGTTGGTGTTCTGTGTAGCCACGGTTCGCTAAAACACCCCCGGGTCCACATACTCACCGTAAACATCCCGGAGAGCGTCCATAACCTCGCCTTCGGTCGCCGAAACCTCTACCGCCGACATTATCAGAGGCATCAGATTTTCGTCGTTCTTGGCGCCCTTGGTCACAGCATGGAGGGAATCGGCCACATCGCTTTGGCTCCTGGCACTCTTGACCTCGGCCAGCCTCTTCTTTTGCCAATCCTCCTCCTCAGGGTTGAACTGAAACAATTCCAAGGGTTGATTGTTTTCCGACTGGTATTGATTTAGCCCCACCACCACTTGGTCGCTGCTTTCTATCCGCTTCTGGTACTCATAAGAGGACCTGGCAATCTCCTGTTCGATGTATCCGGTCTCAATGGCTTGTAGCATACCTTGGTGCAAGGACCCGCCCCCCATGTCTTCAATCTTTTTGATGTAGTCCCAAGCCGCTTCCTCCATGGAGTTGGTCAGCGACTCCAAGAACATGGAGCCGCCCAAAGGATCGGCGGTGTTAGCAACGCCCGACTCATGAGCCAGGATTAGCTGGGTGGCCAAGGACATGCGCATGGCTTCCTCGGAAGGTATGTCAAAAGCCTCGTCAAAGCCGCTGACGTGGAGGGACTGGGTTCCCCCCAAGACCGCCGCCAACGCCTGCAATGCTCCTCGGACGATGTTGTTTTGCGGGTCTTGACGCATCAACGTCGAACCCAAGGTTTGGGTATGAAACCGTAGCCGCATGGATTCCGGCTGGGTTGCGCCGTAGCGTTCTTTCATCACCCTGGCCCACATTCGCCTGGCGGCACGGAACTTCGCTATCTCCTCGAAAAAGTCATTGTGGCAGCCAAAGAAGAAAGACAATCGGGGAGCAAAGCTGTCCACAAGCAGACCCCTTTTCAATGTGGACTCCACATAGGTCATTCCTTGGGCGATGGTGAAAGCCAATTCCTGAACGGCGTCAGAGCCTGATTCTCTGGTGTGGTATCCCGAGATGGACACGGTATACCAGTTGGGAACGTGCTTAGTGCAAAACTCGATGATGTCGGTGGTGAGCTTCAGGGAAGGTCCCGGACCCAGGGCGAAGGTCTTCTGCCCATGAAACTCTTTCAATGAGTCGTTCTGTGTGGTCCCTCGCAGCGCATCCCAGGCCACTCCCTGTTTCCGTGCGGTTGCCAGGAACATGCTGAGAATGGTTATAGCAGGATGGTTGATGGTCAGGGACACGCTGACCTCGTCCAGAGGGATACCGTCAAACAAATCACGAATGTCATTGATGGTGTCGATGGCCACGCCCAGCCGACCTACCTCTCCCTCGGCCAGTTCGTGGTCAGAGTCATAACCGGTCAACGTGGGGTGGTCGAAGTCAGTGCTTATGCCGGTCTGCCCGTGCTCCAGCAAAAACCGGTACCGCTGATTGGTCGCTTGGGGAGTGCCAAATCCGGCGATTTGCCGGCGTGTCCACAGACGGCCCCGGTACATATTGGGGTATGGGCCACGGGTGAAGGGATAAGCCCCCGGCACGCCCAAATCACGGTCGTGGTCCAAGCCCTCAATGTCATCTTGAGTGTAAAGCTCTTTCACTTCAAGGCCGGAGAGTGTCTGGAATTTTCTTTCCGGCTCTTGAGATGAGCCTGAGCCTGTTGTCATTCTGTTACCTCGAAATTACCCTAATCCTAGATAGTGCATTTTCGGAATTTGCTTTGAAATACCCAACCGTGAAAACCATGCGCGAAACCCATGCGTGAATACTATAATAGTGGCGATCTGCTCTCTTTACAGAATATTAACACCTCAGCCCGAAGGCCGCCGGTTGAACCGGCGGCCTTCTTCAAAGCAACATTATCGGCCTAGATAAAGCCCCTCGGCTAAATCAGGCGCACGTACTTATCCACGCTTTTCTCCGAGGTCAGCGCCAGGTAGATATCTCCGTGGGCGTCAACCCAAGAACCGTGGGCCGAGCGGGAGGGCCAGCGGGCCAGTACCTTTCCTTCCCGGTCCAATACGCTAATCTGAGGAGGTTTATCGTCTTCAGGCCGCTCGCTGATGTAAAACACCCCTTCTGTGTCCATTGAAATGTCCAAGGGTCGCTGCATATCGGTCCACATGGTGATGAATTGGCCTTCTTCGTCGAAGACCTGAATCCGGCTGTTTTCCCGGTCGCAAACGTAAACCCGACCGTCATCTCCCACAATCAGGCTGTGGGGCAGGTGCATCTGGTTGGGACCACCCTTCCCCGGCTCTCCCCAAGAATTGATTAAGGTACCGTCACTGGTAAATCGGTGTACCCGAGCATTGCGATAGCCGTCAGAGATATACAAATCGCCCGAAGGAGAGGGGACCATCTCGGTCAAGAAATTGAATGGACCAGCGGAGCGGGGCACCACCTCTCCCGACACTTGGCTACCCGTGTCCGAGTAGGCTCGCCTTGTACCAATTATCTGGAGTGGCTGACCTTCCAGAGTGTACTTCATGGCCACCGAGCCTTCCCGGTCGGTCAGGTAAATGATGTCATCGGCTATGAAGATTCCATGGGGGTTCTCGAAGTTTCCGTTGCCCCAAGAACTCAAGAAGTTGCCTTCCCGGTCAAAAACCACAACCGGCGGGTCTTTTCTTTGGAACACGTACACCCGGTCTTGCGAGTCCGTGGCCACGGCGCTGACCGTGCCGAATTCCTCTCCGGGCGGGAGCTTGGCCCAGTCTTGTTCTAAACGATAGGAGTATTTACCGGTGCCCACAGTTGTCATTTCGATTTCCTCCAGGGGCTTGAATAAAATTCATACTAGCTCAGCTAATAGTGAGACGGTACTAATATACAGCAATAAGCCGTGACTGGGCAGACGTGATTTATCAGGGACGGGCTCGTCATTCCGGCGGACGCCGGAATCCAGAGGTGTCTCAACTTGAAAAGTTCCTAGACACCGACCTTCGCCGGTGTGACGGATCAGTTATTCTAAAAATCTGAAAGATCAATCGCCTACTTAAGGCGTGAAGTCAGCGAGCATGCTCAGCGGCCGTTGTAAACGTAGTAGGGAGGGCTGCCCCCGGCGCTCCAGCTCTCGTAAAACTTCTCAACATAGGGCTGCAGCCTCCGGGCCATGGCCCTGGTTTCCGCCACCGCCGACTCTTGGGGCCGGGAGAAACGTTCTTTCAGTTCTCGCAGTAGTTCATCCTTATCCACCTTGGTGCTGCGTCCCCCCTTCAACACCACTTGACCATCGATAATCACCGTGTCCACCTGGCGAGCTTTGCCACGATACAGCAGAGCGTCAACAATGTTGATGTCAGGGTCCAAGTAGGGTTCTTCGATGGAGGACAATTCCATCAACACCATGTCGGCCTTCATACCGGTTTCCAAAGCGCCAATGCTCTCCCGCCCTTCGCTATCCCTGAAGAAGGTCGGCTGGGCTGCATTGACCGTGGACATTTTGAGCACCTGATGGGAGTTGATGGCCGACCCGGCGATGGACGGCTCCCGGTGCAACTTGGAAACCAGCCGCATCTCCTGAAGCATGTCATCGTCATCGTTGATGGCCGTGCTGTCGGTGCCAACGGAAACATTAACTCCCTTGGCCAGCATGGCATTCACCGGTGCAACGCCGTTCTTCAGTCTGAGGTTGGAACTGGCGTTGTGGCAAACGGTTGTGTTGTTGCCAGCCAATAGCTCTATGTCTCCCTCCGTCAACCAAACGGAATGGGCGCATGATACCTCGGGACCCAGGAAACCCAGGTCATTTAGGTGAGCCACGGGGGTCTTGGCCCACCTGCGCATGCCGTACTCTTTCTGGTAGAAACTCTCAACCAAGTGGATGTGGATTCCGGCCCGGTGTTTCTCGGCGTACTCTTTCGACTGCATTAGAAATTCGTCGGACACCCACTGCACGTTGCTGGGGCTGACGAGCACATTAACTTTGCCGTCGGGGTCGGCGCCATACTCGCCATGCATCCTTTCAAAAAGTCCAAAGTAATCTTCTTGAGATATGTCGGACGCAGCCAGGAATTTCCTGACCCAATCCGCTAGGTCGGCGGGCAACCCGGACAAAAATTTAGTGTCATCTTCGTAGACAACCCGGTTTTGACCCCGGAAATATACCGAGAACGCCGTTCTCATCCCCGAATCTCCGAAGGCTCGCAGGATTTCCGACACGTCCTCTTCCAGACCCGAAACCGGTGTTTGAGGGTGGTTATACATAACCGAGGTCGTGCCGGACTCAATCATCTGTATGGCGGTGTAAAGGGTCATCAAATAATGGTCGTAGGAACGCCTGCCCCACCCTGACAGTATCCAGGTCTCCAAAGTATCGTCGCAGCTGCCCATTTGGAAGGTAGTCACGCCCCTGCCGTGTTGGTGGGTGTTGACCAATCCTGGGAACACCAGGAAATTCGGACCTCCGATAACCTCATCGGCCTGAACCGTCTCTTTGAGTTTTTCATAGGGCCCCACGTCCACAATCACCCCATCCCGCTGGAAGACGGCTCCATCGGAGATAATCGTGGTGGCGGCGGCATCGGCTCCCGCGCGGCAGATAACGTATTTCCCCCGAATCAATGATGTAGCCATGGGGAGCCTCCTTTCAAGTTTTCAGGTCCAATTTTTGGGCGGAAGTGTTCAGGCGGGTAATGGAATCGGTTTTGCCAGAGTCAGACCCGCAACCCTGTCGATCTGGCCCAATAATACTCTTTTTACAATCTGAGCCTCCACCTTATTTGTTTCACCCGCAATTTTGCCCTAAACTTCGTAAAACCACTTCGCTTAAAATAGATGAGAAACCCAAAATGGATGGAGGCGTTTGATGGCTGGATTGGAAGGGAAGATTGCCTTGATTACGGGGGCCGGGGGTATGCGCGGAGTGGGCCGGGCCACCGCCTTGAAGCTGGCTGGGTTGGGAGCCGACGTGGCCATAACCGACGTCCACCGGGAAGAACGAGACCTGCCGCCAGCAGAGATTAGGCTGGGCTGGCGTAGCATTGACACTGTGAGCGAGGAAATCACAGCCTTGGGCCGACGCTCCCTTCCCGTATATTGCGACCTGAGCCAGCCCGACCAGATTGAATCCATGGTGGACCAAGTGGTCGACCACTATGGCCGCATCGACATACTAATCAACAACGCTAGGGCAATCATCGGTAGAGACAAGGTTCCGGTTACCGAGTTGTCGTTAGACGTTTGGGATCATTTCTTAAAGATAAACACCACTGCCGTTTTTCTGTGCACCCAGTTCGTGGGCCGGGAAATGGTGCGACAAGGCGAGGGCGGCCGTATCATCAACATAGCATCCAACGCCTCTAAACAGGCCAGCGCCACCGGAGCGGCTTATTCGGCCTCCAAGTTCGCCGTGTTGGGGCTGACCCAGGCCTCGGCGCTAGACCTGGCGCCCCACAAAATCACAGTCAACTCGGTATGTCCCGGACCGATCAACACCGACCGCATGAGTTATTGGGAGCAAGACCGGGCTGAAGAACTGGGCATCACCCAGGAAGAGTTCAGAGGACGAATCGTGGATGAAGCCGGACGCAACAGCCCCTTGGGCCGGATCGCCGAAGCCGAAGACGTCGCCAATGTAGTGGCATTCCTAGCATCGGATGAGGCCAACTTCATCACCGGCCAAGCCTACAACGTCAACGGTGGCTTGTTGTTTCACTAAAATCCGCGGCAACCAGAGGGGCGGCCGAAAGGCCAGCCGAATAATATCAAGCGACTCTTTGAAGTAAGGCCCGCTCTCGGACCATCAATGTTACGGGGATGGCCACCAAGGACATGACCAGAAGGACCATAAAGCCGCGATCGTAACTGCCCCACTGGTCAAAAATCAACGCCCCGGCAAGAGCGCCTAGCCCACCCGATACTTGGTGGACCATGGAGATTGACCCAGCCACCAAGCCCAACCGGGATTGGCCGAATATAACCCCAGCAAATACCACGGTGAGGGGAGCAGTGACCAGGAAAGTGAAGCCATATAGCAAGGCGAAAACGGCCACCGCCACCGTGTCTTGAAAAAAGAGGATGAAGGCGAATATCACAACCCTCAGCAAGAAGCATAGAAGGGTGGGATTCTTCGCCCCGAAAGCATCGGCCAGCACCCCCGACAAGAGCACGCCCACCAGACCCATGAGGCCCATCCACGCCAACAAGTTACCGGCCAAAACAGTTCCCAAGCCCTGGTCTTGAGCGAAGGCCACCACATGAGTCGCCACGAAAAAGTCCTGAAAGCCGCAGATAGCATAGATGAAAAGCAACAAGACCAACTGACGAGAGCGCAGAATCGTTCCGGGCTGCAAGCTCAAATCCGCTACTATTCCAGCACTGTAATCCGTGTCTTTCTCGTCAGCTTCTAACCCATGTTGTTCGCTATCTGGTGAAGGCAGATTGTCCGGATGGGAACGCACCGCAAAGAACACCACCGGCGCGAGCACGGCCATGCTTATTATCCCAAGGGCCGTGAAGGCCGTCCGCCACCCCAGGGTTGCCAGGAACGCCGCCAACAGGCCGATTATTACCAACTGACCGATGGCCCCGCCGGAAACCGCTGCGCTGACGGCTATCCCCCGCCGCCGGTCAAACCACCGGCTGATCATCACCCCCACTGCCGGGTTCGAGATGCCTGCGTTGCCCACAGCGTAAACAATCCCGTAGACCACGAATAGCTGCCAGGGTTCTCTCACTTGCCCCATGAGCAAGAGACCTAAGGCTCCGACAACCGCGCCAACTCCCATGATCACACGCAGGCTGTGGCGGTCCACCAGCCGACCAACCACCGGGAGCGAGACGGCAGACACCAGCATGAACGCAGTTATGCCCAAGGTCAGGGTTGAGCGGCTCCATCCCAGTTCGTCGGACATTGGCTTGAGTACCAGACCAAAGGCGAACCGGGAGCCGCTTCCGAAGAACAGAACCAGAAATCCGGCAGCCAGAATCACCCATCTATAATTTTTTTGGATGTTAATCAATGGTCTTCATTTGGTATCCGTTTGGCGCCCAATCATCTTGTCGCCCAATCAATGAGGAAAGGGGGCTCATATTCGGGCAATTGCCAGATTCTCACCATTCTGAATAAAAAAGCGTCCCCAGGCTTTTGGCATGCCTCGGGACGCTCTCATTCAACTTGGCTAAAGGATCTTGGACGGCACGACCGCCCTGCTGATTTAACGGTTCAACAATCTCTGGACGGTGCTGATGACCCGGGACTCGTTGGGAACGTAGTTGTTCTCCAGAACTCGGCTATAGGGTACAGGCGTGTGGGGAGCGGTGACCCTCGACGGCGGCGCATCCAGATAGTCAAACGCCTCTTCGGCCACTCTGGCGCATATATCCCCAGCCAGGCTGCAAATAGGTGTATCTTCGTCCACCACCACCAGACGGTGAGTGCGCCGCACCGAGTCGATGACGTGGTCATAGTCGATGGGCGACACACTAAGCAGGTCAATCACCTCGGCGTCGATGCCTGACTTAGCCAATTCTTCGGCTGCGGCGGTGCAAACCCAGGTCATTTTGGAAATGCCAACCAGTGTAATATCCGTCCCCGACCGCACGGTGCGGGCTTTGCCCAGAGGCAGTTCATAAGCCTCCTCGGGCACCGGGCCTTTTATGCCATACAGCCCTTTGTGCTCAAAGACTATCACCGGGTCGTCGTCGCGAATCGCTGCGGTCAATAATCCTTTGGCCGTGTAGGCGTCCGAAGGAACCACACCCTTCAGGCCAGGGAAGTGGCTGAAGATGGAGTAGTAGGACTCGGAGTGCTGCGCGGCTGCGCCGAAACCGGCCCCGATGCGGGTCATCATGGTGAAGGGCACCTTGACCTGCCCACCGAACATGTAACGCATCTTGGCGGCGTTGTTTACAAGTTGGTCCATACAAACGCCGATAAAGTCGATAAACATGAGTTCGGCCACCGCTCGAAGCCCGGTTGACGAAGCCCCGATGGCTGCGCCGATAAAGGCGGCTTCGGAAAGGGGAGTGTCCAGCACCCGCTCGCGGCCAAACTGATTAATCAAGCCGACGGTGGTTCGGAATGGGCCTCCCCACGCATCCACAATACCCTGATCCTCCCGCCCAGCTCCGCCTGCGATTTCTTCGCCCATTATTATTACCGAGTCGTCCCTCTCCATTTCTTGGCGCAATGCCTCGTTAATCGCTTCTCTATACTGAATCTCCCTGGTGGCGGTGGTGCTCATTGGCGCAGTTGTTGGGGTCATAACAATCTCCTATTTAATCCACGCACGGTCCTCAAGGCCGTGGTGTTGGGTAATTCATCAGCGTGCTCTAAAAATCTGCGATTAGCTCATAGAGCATAATCGCCGATAAACCTAAATCTCCATGTTGACACCACGTTTCAACTCGGCAGCGGGATAACTGACGTAGATGTCGTCATAAATTTCGATTGGATCGGGTAGAGGGCTCTCGTCAGCGAACTTCACTGCTTCTTCCATCAGGTCCACAGCTTCTTGGTCCATCTGGTCCAGTTCTTCCGCCGTTATTTCGCCCATCGGCAAGACGGTATTGCGAAAGTGCTTGATGGGGTCGCGAGCCCGCCAATGGTCCTCTTCCTCTTTGGTACGGTAAGTGAGGGGATCGTCAAAAACGGTGTGACCGTAGTATCGATAAGTTTCGCACTCCAAAAGGGAAGGTCCTTCACCCGCACGGGCCCTGGCTACCGCTTCGCCCGTAGCGTCATAAACGGCGAAAACGTCCATCCCATCAACGTGGATACCGGGCATGTCGTATCCTGCGGCCCGGTCGGACACATGGGTTATGGAGAGGGCGTAATCGGCAGGGGTGGACATAGCATATCCGTTGTTCTCGCATACGAAAATCACTGGCAGCTTCCACACCGATGCCAGGTTCATAGACTCATGGAGCACTCCCTGGCTGGCTGCGCCGTCTCCAAAGAACGCGACCGCAACGCGGCCCAGTTTTTTGACTTTAGAAGTGAGCGCAGCGCCCAGTGCCAAGGGAACGCTAGCCCCAACAACTCCGTTGGTGCCCAACATGCCTTTGCTCATATCGGCGATATGCATCGAACCGCCCTTGCCTTTGTTGGAGCCGGTGGACCTGCCGAACAGCTCAGCCATCATCACCCTGGGCTCAACACCCTTGGCGATGCAGTGGCCGTGACCCCGGTGGGTGCTTCCCATATAGTCTTCATTGGTCAGTTGAGCGCAGACTCCCACAGCCACAGCTTCTTGGCCGGCCGATGAGTGAACCGAAGCCGACATGCGGCGCTGCCCAGTCTCAGGGATGCCCCGCTCTTCAAAATTCCGGATGGTAACCATCATCTTGTAGAGTTTGATTAATAAATCCCGGTCCATTTCCATAGCGCACCCCTGTTTGACTTGATTAAAAGGATTCAGGCTCTAGGAGTTGGCCAAATTCGATTCGGTGCCTGGTTTACCGGTCGAATTTTCCCAATGGTAGCATGGGCCATAGGTATGTCAATAGAGGTGAGTTGGGGCCGTGCGAACCTGTGAATGTTGGTAATTCTGGCGAAGGATCTGCCCTAGGGTATCCCCCAAACAGCCCGTTAATCCCCATGTCGCCGGCCTCAGTCTAGGAATCGATTCGCACTCGCACTGGCTCTCCAACACCTGCGTCCAACAACGCTGCTGCGCTCCCATCGGGGTATGCAACCTCCAGATAACCGTTACTGCCCATTAGGGCTACCAGTTTATTTGAACCAGACGGTGCCTCGGGTTGCGCGGCGTCGTGGAAAGTCCGGCTCAGTCCTAAGATATTCTGGCCGCCAATTTCCACCATCGCTATTTTGCCCGATGTTTTGTCGCCTGAAATCATCGATGCGGGGATGTTGGAAACTAGGTTACCGAAGTGGTCCACGACGATAATTTCTCCGCTTATAGTATTGCCTTCCCTGACTGGCTGAGGAGCCGGCAACCAAACGATATCCCCGATGGGATCTCCCAAGTCCGTGTCTGAGACTCCCGTCGACAGGTGGGCTGCCACCGGGGCGAATACGTCGCGCCCGTGAAAGGTCTGGCTCACCGGCTCCAACCAGTAGGTGGGGTTGGTCAGACTGATTGCCGTGAGTCCGTCCGGCACTGATACGCTTCCCGGTTTTGATGGCGCAACGTCCACGTAATCGCCCAACACACCGCTGAGCACTCCGTTGTCCGGCGCCAAAAACCGGCCGTGGGGAGTAATCAGCAATATCGCCTGCCTGGTTGTGCCCACACCGGGGTCAACTACCACGGCATGAATCGACTCATTGGGGAAAAAGCGGTAACTGGTGGCCAGAGTGAAAGATGCTTGGAGGATGTTTTGCGGTTGAATCTGATGGGTTAAATCTACGATCGCGGCTCTGGGATTGATGCCCAGAATCACGCCTTTCATTACGCCAACGTAGGAGTCGGTCAACCCAAAATCGGTGGTGAGGATTATGGGCCGTTCCCCGGAGGAGCGATTGTTGAGGATTTCCCGCTCTTGCAACTTTCCTGCCAGCGGGCCGGGAATATCTAAATTTCCTAGGGCAATTTCCCGGCGGCTCAGATTACCCGGACGCTGATTATCGACACAACAAGGAAAACCGCCGCCAAGACAATAGTGAATTGAAACAGTGTTTTTTCCAGACCGCGCCGCGTGCGGCCACTGGCTTGGCCGCTACCGAAGAGGCCGCCACCGCCTTCTTTGACTTGGGAGAGAATCACCAAGACGATGGTCAGGGAAATCAAGATTTGAACTACGTTAAAGACCGTTTCCAATATAATTCCTGTGTTACTTCTGTTTGTAATCTCGAACTGGGCCGTTGAGCCAAAATTGCCCCGGCCCAATAAACTACGGCTTTTCTTTCAACTCTGCCAACGACTCAAGAACCAGTTGATTTACCAGTTCGGGTTTAGCCTGGCCTTTGGTTATCTTCATCACTTGGCCCACCAAATAGCGGGTCGCCGTGTCTTTTCCATTCATGAAGTCCGCCACGGCCTTGGGATTGGCGGCTATGGCTTCCGCCACCACGGTTTTCACCGAAGCGGAATCGCTAATCTGAGTGTAACCTTTTTCTTTCACTATTTTAACCGGGGAATCACCGCTGGCGAAAGCATCCTCCAGCACAGTCTTGGCCATTGTGACGCTGATTGAGCCGTCCTCCACTAAACCAATTAGCTCGAACAGATGATCCGGCGAAAACCTCAGACTCGCCACGTCTCCGTTTTCCAGGTTCATCAACCGGCTAATATCGCCCAATATCCAGTTGCTAACCGATTTCGCGAACGCCTCCAAATTAGGGGCCGGGATTGTGCCGGACTGTCGCTTTCTTTCCAGAGTATTTTCAAAATAGTCGGCCATGTCCTTGGAGCTGGTCAAAAGCCTGGCATCATAGTCGGACACGGAATATTGGCTGACAAATCGCTCTCGGCGGTGTGGGGGCAGTTCAGGTAGAAATCCGCGCAGTTCCTCAACCCATGCTCCATCAATGTTCAGTGGCGGCAGATCAGGCTCTGGGAAATACCGGTAATCGTGGGCCTGTTCCTTGCTCCTTTGAGACACGGTCACGCTACGCTCTTCAATCCAACCCCGTGTCTCTTGGACGACCCTACCACCGCTCTCGATGACCTGGTGCTGGCGGTCGACCTCAAATTGAATCGCCTGGTAGACCGAGCGGAAGCTGTTCATGTTTTTGACTTCCGATCGAGTTCCAAACTCTTCACAGCCCTTGGGTCGTATGCTGATATTGGCATCGCACCGGAAGCTGCCGTCTTGCATATTGGCGGTGGACACTCCCAAGTATTGCAATATAGCGTGAAGAGTCGTCAGATATTCCCTGGCTTCCTCGGCTGAACGCATGTCGGGTTCGCTCACGATTTCCATCAGCGGCACACCCGACCGGTTGACGTCAACCAAGCTGTAGGTATCGTCACTATTGGAGAGGTGATGCTGAAGTTTGGCTACATCTTCTTCCAGGTGAACTCGGGTTATGCCGATGCGCCGCTTCGCCTCGTCCCCTTCTCCCACAAGAGATTCCAACTCCAAGTAACCCTCAACAGCTAGGGGCATATCGAATTGGGTAATCTGATACCCCTTCATCAAATCCGGGTAAGGGTAGTTTTTGCGATCGAATTTGCAATATCCGGGTATCCGGCAATTGAGGGCCAACCCGGTCATGATAGTGTATTCCACCGCCTTGCGGTTTATGACCGGTAGGGTTCCCGGTAATCCGAGGCACACGGGGCAAACACGGGTATTGGCCTCGGCGGCTTGGTAATCGGAGCGGCAAGAGCAAAACATCTTGCTCTGGGTCTGAAGCTGCACGTGAACTTCCAGCCCGATTACTGTTTCGTATTCTGTAAGTAGTCCTACCAACTTGGAGAAAACCTCGTGACGCTATAAATTTCAGGCAGCAAATCCCAGTATATCAGTCAGGTGAAACCCCAACAATCGAATTCATATCAGGAGCCTTGCGGCTCAATAAGGGTAATTGGCTCCAGCGTGACAATTCCGCCGCTTGGCGGTATCACAAGAGAGTTTGGCCGACGGCGAAACGGTCGCTTTTTCGGCTACCGGACGCGTGCTATTTGCTCTGCTGGATTACCATCTGGGCAGTGGAGCCGATGTCTGCCGGGGTGGGGATGATAAACGCTCCAGCATCCCGCAATGCTGCAGTCTTCGCTTCTACCCGAGCGCTCTCACCGGTGATGATGGCGCCGGCATGGCCCATGCGCTTGCCCGCCGGAGCCGAAGCGCCCACCACCAAGGCGCATATAGGTTTTGTGAACTCCGTCTTGATATAGGCAGCAGCTTCCTGTTCCTTGGTGCCGCCAATCTCTCCGATGAACACAACCATGTCTGTGCCCGGATCATCGTTATACATTCTCAAGACATCAACGAAGCTGGTCCCCGTTATTGGGTCTCCTCCGATACCCACGCAACTCGACTGACCAATACCCAGGTCGCTGAGTTGCCCCACAGCCTCGTAGGTCAATGTGCCGCTGCGGGAGACTACGCCCACCCTGCCGGCTTGGTGGATGGCGCCGGGCATTATACCTACCTTGCACTTGGCGCCAGGGTTTATCAAGCCGGGGCAGTTGGGTCCAATCAGGCGAGACGGCTTGTTCTGCAGGTACTTGTCCACTTTGACCATGTCCAGTACCGGTATGCCCTCAGTGATGCAAACGATTAACGGCACACCTGCATCGGCAGATTCGACGATTGCGTCTGGGGCGAAGGGGGGTGGCACGAATATTAAAGACAGATTGGCCCCCGTCTGCTCCACTGCTTGGGCTACCGTGTCGAATACTGGGACTACTTCATCAAAAAGCTGGCCCCCCTTCCCCGGAGTAACCCCCGCAACCAGGTTGGTGCCGTAAGCTTTACAGCCGCGGGCATGGAAACTCCCCTCTCGCCCCGTGATTCCCTGGACTAGGATCCGTGTATTTTCATCAACTAAGATGCCCATTTAGGCTCTCACAATTGAAAATTAATTCCCGAATATTCTCGTGGATTAGTTGTCTCAACGACTACCCGGCTTAAGCAATTGCCCGATAAAGAGTCGAGGCGCAGTTAGTTAAAGCTAATTTACTTGGATGCGGTGATGGCTTCGGCCGCCTCGCTGATGGTGTTTGCGAAGGTTACCGGAAGCCCTGATTCCCTTAGGATTTGTTTCCCTTCATCCACATTGGTGCCCAACATTCGGACAACCAACGGTATGCTCGATTTCTTGTTCCCGTAGGCCAGAACGATTCCCCTTGCGGCGATGTCGCAACGAAGGATTCCGCCGAATATATTTACCAATACCTGTTTCACCTTGGGGTCGGAGAGGATAATCTCCACTGCGCTTGCCACTTTTTCGTCAGTGGCTCCGCCGCCCACATCCAAAAAATTGGCGGGCGACGCTCCGGCGTTGTTGGCGGCATCCAACGTTGCCATGGCCAGGCCAGCGCCGTTTACCAAGCAACCTACGTCGCCGTCCAGATTAACGTAGGAAATATCCAAATCAGCCGCTTGGGCCTCTAGTTTGTCCTCTTGGGTCACGTCCCGCAGTTCCCGAAGATCGGCATGGCGAAAGAGAGAGTCGTCTTCCAGTGTTATCTTTGCGTCCAGGGCCACTATGTCGCCGCCGACGGTAGCTATTAATGGGTTGATCTCCACCAGGCTACAATCGTTCTCGGTGAACAAGCGGTAAAACGCAGCGATTGCTTGACCTGCGTCCCGCGCCAACTCGCTGCTAAAGCCCAATTTTGCTACCAAACGACGGGTCTGGTAGGGCATCAGTCCCAGAGTTGGGTCGATGGGCTCGGAGTGTATATCTTCAGGGTTAGAAGCGGCTACCTCTTCGATATCCATGCCGCCCTTGGCGCTGACCAAGATTACCGGCCCCCTAAAGGACGAATCCACAGTGATGGCAAGGTAGGACTCATGGACGATTTCGGCCAATGCCTCCACCAACAATTCGTTTACAGGCACTCCTTGTGCATCGGTCTGGCGGGTGACCAAATTCTTTCCCAACATCCCTCTGGCCTCATCCTCGGCCTCGCTGGGAGAGCGAACGACCTTGACGCCGCCAGCATTGCCTCGGCCTCCCGCATGAACCTGAGCCTTCAAGACGGCTTGACCGCCCATATCCGCCGTGGCGGAACTCGCTTCTTGAGGCGTCTTGACGACCTTGCTGTTTGGCACCTTAACGCCGTAACGGGCGAAAATCTCTTTGGATTGATATTCGTGAATCTTCAT
>DCAE01000047.1:245430-264864 GCA_002311385.1 Dehalococcoidia bacterium UBA1141
CCGGCGACTCCGTAAAATGTAGGCGATTTTCCGCCCCCAGTCAACGAGGGAGGCCGCCCGATCGGTGGACAAACCTAGCTCGGCAGAGCATAATCCGTCCGCTGCTCAACTCTTGGGCCCATCCTGTGTCGATTGCCAGAGACGGAACCTGGAGCCAACCACGGAGAGCACATTCTCGGAGATTGCACCAGAGGAGCAGCCACAAGAAGAGATTCAACGAAAGTTCGCACAGCTTAGACAAAACATTTCGCCAGGAGGTCGAATATGGCATCCAATGTCCGGTACAGCAAGGTCATAGAATTGTTGGAACAAGATAAGCCAGTTTTTTGTTCAGGTTTGGTTTGGAACGGCAACCTGGACGACCTGACGTTTGTGGCTGACTCGGATTACGACATGGTAATAATCGAGATGGAGCACCAAGGCTTTGATTTAAACGACCTGAGAACCTCTTTGCAGTTCCTGCTAAGCCGAAAGAAGCTGGCGGAGAACGGCACACTCCAAGCGGACCCCGTCCCCTTTGTGCGCATCCCGCCCAATACCAGCGAACGGAACCAATGGGTGATGAAGCAGGCGCTGGACACTGGGGTTTACGGCTTGGTATTGCCCCACTTGAACAACGTGGCCGACGCTCAAGCGGCTGTGCAGGCGGCCCGCTACCCCCAAGTACCCGGTGTCGCCGACTTCGAGCCAAAAGGTGAAAGGGGTTGGTGGTACCGCATCGCACCCCGATATTGGGGAATGACTCCCGCCGAGTACTATGACGCCGCCGATTTGTGGCCGCTGGACCCCAACGGAAACATGCTGCTCATTGGGATAATAGAGGAGCCGGATGGCGTCAAGAATCTTCCGGACATTCTCCGGGAGGTCAAGGGCATCGGAGCCATCTGGGCAGGCCCCGGGGATATGTCCGTGTCCATGGGTCACAAGGGGAATGCCAGCCATCCCGATGTTCAAGCTAACCTGCTAAAGATTCTTGCGGACTGCAAGAATGCTGGCGTTCCTTGCGCCACTGGGGCCACTGCTGCGGAGGTGCCCATGAGATTGGAACAGGGCTTCCGGATAATAATCACTTCGCCGGAGAAGAACACTCAAGGGTTGTCGGAGGGCAGGCGCATCGCTGGCCGCTAAAGAGCCAAATCAGCCAGACAAGCCGCCAAGATCAAGAGTGCCAACAGAAAACCCCCAGACCTTTCTTAAAGGTCTGGGGGTTTATTATCAAGCCAACTATCGCTGCTGCCTAGGGCGCAGCACCTGGACTCGCTCCGGAGCTGTCTAGGAACCGGAACAAATCTGCATCAGCAGAGAGTATCACCGTGGTTCCTGTATTCAGAATGCGCTGGTAAGCTTCCAAGCTACGGCGGAAGGAGAAGAACTCTGGGTCCTGTTCCAGGGACTCGGCCAATATGCGGATGGCATCCGCTTCGCCTTCACCCCTTAGCAAGTTGCTCGCTTTGTCGGCATCGGCCAGAATCACTTCGCGTGTTTTATTGGCCTCAGCACGAATCACCAGGTCCTGCTCATCACCCTCGGCGCGGAACTTGGTGGCGATTCGGTTACGCTCGGCACGCATTCTGGTGAATATGCTGGGGGTAACCGAGTCGGGGAAGTCCGCCCTCTTAATTCTGACGTCGATGATTTCTATGCCTAAAGGATCATCTCTTTCGACGAAGAACTGGAGAGTAAAACTATCACCTTCACTGGCCGTTTCTCCATCTTGCACCCCCAGAGTTACCGTGCGGGTGGCCGGCGACCAGAGTTTCACCACTATGTCGAACCCTTCTATCTCACTTTCCAATCCGCTAACGACCCTAATGTCGGAGGTACCCGCTCCGGTTTTAAGGTCGCTGTCCCGGTCTAGATTGTCTCTGTCCAGAATCAACTGTGGCAACGTCACGTTAAATGTCTCGCCGCCTGCCATATCAGATGGCACCAAGTCCGAACGGGTAGTCTCGCTGGCGATTACCCGCAACCGCACGCCTTCCAGCACCTCGGCCAACAGGGCGGTCCGAGTTTCGGTGCTTTCGAACACGGCCAGACCCTCCTCGTCTTCAAGAGGAATCCCATCAATCACGATGGCCCTGGCTCCAATGATTTCGGGACGGGTGCGCAGAGCGATTTGCTCCCTCAGGGTGGAGTTTACGATGTCGCCCAGTCGGCTGAAAGCGTTCTCTTCGGAGATTAAGGTCTTCCGAAACTGGACCGGGTCCAAGATTCGGTAGCGGGCATAAGAGTCAATCACCAAGTTTTCTTTCTTGGAATCCCGCATGGACTCGGGGTCCGCGTCGATACGCAGCAGACGCCGGTCAAAACGGACAACGGTGTCCACGAAGGGCACTTTGGCTCTTAGGCCTGCTGTTCGGTGCACGGATTTCACGTCACCGAATCGGGTCACCAGCACTTGCTCCGTCTCATCAACCTTATATAAGGTCTGACTGAGGACTATTAAGCCGATGATGACTAAGACGCCAACTATAATCAGTTTTGTCATTGAGGCCTCGCTGTGTTAATTAGGAACGCTAATCAGAAAGAACCGGGGAGTAATCGAATCCACCGATGACCCCAATGTTCTTATTTCGTTTGGTCTATCGTTATGGCCGTGGCCCAACCGGTATGGGTGTGATGTTGCCTTGGCCACCCAAAATCAACACCGACTCGGCTTCCGGTGACACGATAATCTTGTTTATCCCCGGTAGAATCTCCTCCATGGCCTCCAAATAGAGGCGCTGACGGGTAACTTGTTTGGACGAGTCGCTTTTGGCATATTCATTAAGCACGGTGCTAAACCGTTCAGCTTCACCCTCGGCCCTAGCTACCCTGGCTGCCTTGAATGCCTCGGCCTCTCTGATGATTCGTTGAGCATCACCCTGAGCCCTGGGGATTATGTCGTTTTCAAATGACCGTGCTTGGTTGATTTTTGTGTCCTTCTCCTGTCGTGCTCGCAGCACATCATCGAAGGCATCGCGAACTTCCTCAGGCGCTTTCACGTCCTGTAGCTGGATGTTCAGTATATTGATTCCCGTGCCATAGCTGTCCAGGATTTGTTGGAGTTTATCCTGGGTGGCCGTCTGAACTTCTTCCCTCTTTTCGGTCAGAACATCGTCGATGGAGCGCTGCCCAACTACCAGGCGTAGCGCCGCCTCCGAAGCGTCCTTCAGCGTTCGGCCATCCGGTTCGCCCGGCTCAATGTCTCGCGCCAGTTCCCCCGGGTCATCCACCCGGAAGAGGAAATCTATGATGTTGCTGATGTTGTATTGAACCACCATCCGCACATCCACGATGTTCAGGTCTCCGCTAATCATCAAGGCTTCCACCGGCACTGCCGCATCAGCAACCCCCTGCTGCCCACGGAATCCCAATTGCATGCTACGGGTCTCCGATGTCAGAACGGTGTCCTTGCTACCCACGGGGCCGGGCCACCACCAATGAAGCCCGGTTTCGGATACCGGGGCTTCGCGCACCTGGCCGAACAGGCGCAATGCCGCCTGCTCACCTGGGCTGATTGTGTATACGCCGGTCGCCAGCCAGATTACCAAGATTAACGCCACTACACCGGCGACGAGCAGCCCAATGCCGCCGCTGCCCAGCTTCTGGCCTATGGGACCAAGGGCTTCTTTGATACGCCCTAAAATCTGCTCCAAGTCGAATTCCGGCTGCCGGGGTCCTCCCTGTGGAAAAGCCATATTTATGCGTCCTTATATCCGGATATATTTCCAGGTCAATTTCGCATCGACGCAATCTCGAACAATCGGTTCCGTCGAGCAAGCAATATATAAATGAGTGGGAATTAAATCATGTGCCAGCAATCAGGGGTAAGCGGTCAATTCGCCCTTTGGATTCTACCATTACTCACTTGCCCAAACTACCATAGCACAAACCAACACGGTCAAGTTTCCGAATCGATAAGCTGGACAAGCGTTCTGAGTTTCTGGGAATCTGTTATTCTATTGCCTCGGGCATCCGGTGCCATCGGATTTCCCGGAGCCACATCAACCCAAACCAAGTTAGTACCACAAAAAAACGGCTACAGCGGATTGCTTAGTCAAATTTGCCACTGCTGATTCATCAAGCAGCACTACCCAATAAAATTAGCCAGTAACGTTACCCATATTACGGATTATCCAGCCAAAGGGTTTGGATGCAATTGAGCCGGTGGAGGATGCGACGCATGGCGGAGAATGGAGCAGAAAACGGGGTCGACACTGGCCTGCAGATAACTTCGGGAGCGGATATGACCCGAATCCAAGTAGCTTGCGAACATCAGCAGGGTTTGATTTATGTTGTGCCCGCAGAGCGTAGTTGGGTTTGCAACAGCGAAACATTGCCTGCTCATGCGTTAGCGGGGTTCTTCAGAGAGCTGGTTGCCTTGCAAAACTCCTCGGTGGGCAATCTGATGCGGCAATGGGGAATCTATTACCGGCAACTGCCCCGTACCGAGGCATCTGCGGAATCAACCGAGGATCCAGTCACCGGCTGATGTAGCCTAAATCCGGACTTCGGCACATGAGTTCTAAAGCACTTGTGTTCCGGCAGCGCTAGCTGTCGTCGTCTCCCACCGACGATGTCGGCAGCGGGCCGCTTTGGCTAGTGGGCAACGCGTGCGACGGCGTGGGCTGGAAGGGCGGCATCGACGGCTCAGGTACGTAGGGCGGCGTCACAGGTGGCACAGCCGGCGTCCCAGGCTCAACCTCCGGGCCGCTTCCTGGTTCTTCATCATTTAGAAGAGTACCCAGATAATCCCCTGAAACTGTCTCGTTGACGATTAGGTACTCGGCCAACCGGACCAATTTTGTTTTGTGAGTTACCAGGATTTCTTGAGCCCGGCGATAAGACACGACAATCATTTCTTTAACTTCGACGTCAATTTCTTCCGCGACTTTGTCCCCGTAATCCCTTTCTTCGCTCAACTCCCGGCCCAAGAAAACCAATTCTTCCCGTTTGCCGAAGGTGCGAGGCCCGAGAGCCTCGCTCATCCCATAGCGCTTAATCATGCCCAAAGCAATCTTGGTAGCCCGCTCCAAGTCGTTGCTGGCGCCAGTCGTTACCTCATCGAAGATCAGTTGCTCGGCAACCCGGCCACCCATAGTAACCACCATCATGTCCAAGAACTGGTTCTTGGTCCAGAGGTACCGGTCTTCATCGGGTAGCAACGAAGTGTGGCCGCCCATATTGCCCCGGGACACGATGGAAATCTTGTGCACTCGGTCAGCATGGGGCAAAGTCCAAGCCGCAAGAGCATGACCAGCCTCGTGATAGGCCGTCATTTCCTTCTCTCTGGGATTGATTACACGGCTTTTTCTTTCGGGGCCAGCGATGATTCGCTCCACCGCTTCCTCGAATTCCTCCATAAAGATGGCTTTCTTGTTTGCTCTGGCTGCCAGAAGGGCAGCTTCGTTTATAAGATTGGAAAGATCCGCGCCGCTGAATCCGGGCGTTTCTTTGGCCAGAGTTTCCAATTTTACCTCCGGCGCGATGGGTTTCCCGGCTGAGTGAACCTTTAGTATGGCGGTCCTTCCCACGACGTCGGGCAAATCCAAGGTCACGCGACGGTCAAAACGGCCTGGCCGCAGCAATGCAGGATCGAGGATGTCGGGCCGGTTGGTGGCGGCCAGAACAATGATATTGGTATTGGTCTCGAAACCGTCCATCTCCACCAGAATCTGGTTTAGAGTTTGCTCACGCTCGTCATGTCCGCCGCCAAGGCCAGCGCCGCGGTGCCTTCCCACAGCGTCGATCTCGTCGACAAATACGATACAAGGCGCATTGCGTTTGGCTTGGTCGAATAAATCTCTGACTCGAGCCGCACCCACTCCCACAAACATCTCGACAAATTCGCTGCCGCTGATGTGGAAGAAGGGGACCCCCGCTTCCCCGGCCACTGCCCGGGCCAGAAGCGTCTTGCCAGTTCCCGGTTGCCCCACCAATAGGATTCCCTTGGGTATGCGGGCACCCAGTGAGAGGAAGCGCTCCGGGTACTTTAGGAATTCAACTACTTCTTCAAGCTCGTTCTTGGCCTCTTCGACGCCAGCCACGTCGGCAAATGTCACCCCAGGCTTGTTCAAGGGCATCATTCGGGCCCGGCTCTTGCCAAAGCTCATCGTTTGATTATTGCTGCCCTGAGCCTGACGCATCATGAATAGAATCAAGCCGCCGAAGAAAATCAGAGGTAGGAAATTCATCATCAGGCCGAAGAAACTGCTCAGGCCGCTGGAGCCTTTGAAAGAAACCTCGACTCCGCTGGGCGGTCCCACCTGAACACCGCTGTCAATTAACAGAGTGACAATATCGGTGTCGTCGCCGATTCGACTGACGAAACTCTCCGTCGCGCCTCTGGACACTGACTTGGGGAAGACGGTCAGCTTGTTGCCATCTACGTCAATCTCGCGGAGTTCGCCACTTTTGGCCATAGCTATTACCGTGGTCAGCGACTCTTCACTCCTACTGCTAAATCCAGGCAGCATTGTATAGAAAATGACAATGACACCGATAATTACCAAGAGATAAACGAAGCTATTTCGCATCCACCGGTTGCTGCCCATTCTTGCCCCTTGCCATGTCGTTAGTCGCACTCGGCGCGCACAACCCACCGTGTCTATATCTTAACGGAGCGCCCCTGAAATTGCAAAACAAAATACGATAAATGCCAAGCAGGGTTCCTGCTATCACGGCTCAACCCGGTTGGGTGCGCTAAGGGCCCAAAGCACGAATTACCGTCCCTCGGCTGTTCCCCTAGCGCTTCCGAAGGTGATACGTTGGTAATACGTGGTTCTCCAGGATTCGTATTTCCCATTCATTTTCATTACCATATATGGTGCGCCTCAGTCTTGGGTGTTCAGATTGACCTAGTTGACTTATATGCAAATACTTGGATGCAAGTTTCGTTGATTTGATATAAAGTCCGACTCCGTAGGTTGTGCGTTGGACTTTGCTTTACTCCAAATTTGGGTCTTGCGTTCCTAGTACCGCATCCTTTTGCGCATCGCCCGCATCTTAATCTCGCACCGTCTCACAGGCTTGGTCCAGGAGTATATTTGAGATAATGCCGACATACGCGGACTAGAGCCAGAACGGGTCATTCAATCGGCGGGGCGACGCCGGAACATTTGGCGAATATTTTATAAACGAAAGGGGGATTACAAGATGGCGGATTATGCGAATCCAGGTTCACTGGTGAGCACCGACTGGGTGGCCGAGCATGGTAACGACGCCAATGTCCGTTTGGTGGAAGTGGACGTCGACACAGCGGCATACGAACAGGGACACATCGCTGGCGCCGTGGGGTGGAACTGGCAGTCTCAACTTCAACAAACCCTACAAAGAGACGTAATCAGCCAAGAGGGCTTGGAAAAGCTTCTGGGCGGCGCTGGCATCAGCAACGACTCAACGGTCATTCTTTACGGCGACAACAACAACTGGTTTGCTGCTTGGGCCTTCTGGCAGTTGAAGATGTATGGTCATCAGGACGTTAAATTGATGAACGGCGGCCGGATCAAATGGGCAGCAGAGAACCGGCCCCTGACCACCGACGTTCCCAACCCTGCGGCTGCTTCGTACAAAGCCAGCAGCCCCGACCAGAGCATCCGAGCCTACCGCGACCAAGTGCTCAGCGCAGTGGCCGCGGGCAATGTGGCCTTGGTGGACGTCCGGGCTCCGGCGGAATACAGTGGTGAGCTCTTGGCCCCCGCTAACCTGCCTCAAGAGGGCTCACAACGGGGCGGACATATCCCTGGGGCGGCCAACATCCCTTGGGGCCAAGCAGTCAACGAAGACGGTACGTTCAAATCCGCAGACGACTTGGCGGCGCTCTACGGAGGCAAAGGAATCGACGGCTCCAAAGAAACCATCGCCTATTGCCGTATCGGTGAGCGTTCCTCCCACACATGGTTCGTTTTGACCCAGTTGCTGGGACACAAGAACGTACGCAACTATGACGGTTCCTGGACCGAGTGGGGCAGCATCGTGGGAGCGCCCATAGAGAAACCCTAGCAAATCTAGCCCCAGTAGATTGGCAAAAGAATCGGTAAGGTGGAGCGGCATGAAAATGCTGGTCCACCTTTTTTGCGCATCAATCTTATGGGCCTAGATTACGAGTAACCACCAAACTGATTTGGACAATTTTGCGTTCGGTCTGCCAGTTCACAAATTTGAAACAACCGGGTGCTAATCTATTATTATTAAGCCGGTATTGTGAAGCCGGATTGGCGAGAAATCCCGCCTGGTAATAGTCCAAAATTTGCGCGGATTTGACCAGCCCTGCGGATTCTAGGTATTATTCGCCCACCAAGAGTTGCTTGGACACGCAGACTCTGGTCAATTAATTACAGTCTTAAACAGGATTTCCAAGAGAGGACGAAAAGCAATGAGTTACAAAGCTGAATACATATGGGTTGACGGTCAAAAACCCACCGCCAAATTGCGCTCTAAGGGCAAGGTTGTGCCCGACGGAGAAGAGCCGCCCATCTGGGCTTTTGATGGTTCCAGCACCAATCAGGCCACCGGCGATAACTCTGACTGCGTCCTGAGACCGGTTTTTACTTGCCCGGACCCCATACGCAAGGGAGACCATAAACTGGTGATGTGTGAGGTCCTCCTGACCGACATGAGCCCTCATCCATCCAACACCAGAGCCGGTTGCGAAGCATCATCGAAAAAATACGCCAACCACGATATGTGGTTCGGCATCGAACAAGAATACACCTACTTCGACGGCGTAAAACCGCTGGGCTGGCCGGACAATGGGTTCCCGGCGCCCCAAGGCGGCTACTACTGCGGCGTGGGCTCTGATGAAGTGTTCGGACGCCCCATCGTGGAGGCTCACCTTGATGCCTGCATGTACGCCGGATTGGCCATCGCCGGTATCAACGGTGAAGTGATGCCCGGTCAGTGGGAATTCCAAATCGGAGCGATAGGGACTCCCGCCGTGGCCGACCACCTATGGATCGCCCGCTGGCTGCTATACCGGATAGGCGAGGAATTCCACGTCAGCGCCACCCTCGACCCCAAGCCGGTCAGGGGTGATTGGAACGGCGCCGGCGCCCACACCAATTTCTCTACCGTTGAGATGAGGAACAACTACGACGCTTGCGTGGCCGCTGCGGAGGCTTTGGGGACCAGGGCTGAGCTGCACATCGCCAATTACGGTGATCGGATAGAAGAGAGATTGACCGGTGAGCACGAGACCTGCTCCTACAAGGAATTCAGATACGGGATTTCGGACAGGGGCGCATCGGTAAGAATTCCCTGGCAGGTGGCACGGGACCAGAAAGGCTATATCGAAGACCGCCGCCCAAATGCCAACTGCGACCCATACACAGTGACCAGACTGATTCTGGACACCGTATGCGGAGCAGAGGCCCAATAAAGCAAGCCTTGATCTCGGTTCACAGGACATGATCTCGGGTGACACGCCCTGATCTCGTTTCAATAAAATAAGGTCGGCTAGCAGCCGAAGGCAATGGAAAATGGGCGCTGTCTGCCGAAAGCGGGCAGCGCTTTTTGTTCCCCGGCCAGCCCGTATTATCCTGGTCACCGGTACTCTTTTGTCAAAAGAAAACCAAGTTTAAGTCAATTAAAACCGCCGATATCCGCTCTAACTCGATTAGGCTGGGGATATCGATTAACACTGGGCATCCGGAGGAAACAAAATGGCGCAAAATGGGGCTAATGAACAGCCGGAGGGCCGCGATGCGGAACGGGAATTTGTTCTGCGCAGTGCCCAGGAAAACGACGTTAAGTTCGTGCGATTGTGGTTCACCGATATTCTGGGCAATCTGAAAGGATTTGCTATTTCCGTTGACGACCTAGAAGACGCCATCGAGCAAGGGGTTGGTTTTGACGGCTCATCCATTGAGGGATTCGCACGGATAGACGAAAGCGACATGCGCGCTTTTCCTGATCCCACTACCTTCACTGTGTTACCTTGGCGACCCCGGCAAAACTCGGTGGCCCGCATGTTCTGCGATATCCGCACTCCGGCAGGCGATTCCTTCATCGGCGACCCTCGTTACGCTCTCAAGCGAAACTTGGAGCGATTAGCCAAATCCGGCCTTACCTACTACGTAGGGCCCGAACTGGAATTTTTCTACTTCAAAGACGCCAACTCTCTAGAACTTTTGGACCAGAGTGGCTACTTCGATCAACTGTCCAGCCAGCCAGCCGGCGACCTGCGCCGGGATACGGTGCTGAATCTGGCTGAGATGGGGATACCGGTCAAGTACTCCCACCACGAAGCGGCCCACAGCCAGCACGAGATTGACCTGCAATACACCGATGCTTTGACCATGGCGGACAGTGTCATGACCGCCAAATTAGTGATTAAGGAATTGGCCCAAGGGCAAGGCGCTTATGCGTCATTCATGCCCAAACCGATGTCCGGCAAGAACGGATCGGGGATGCACACCCACCAGTCTTTGTTCCGGGGCAATCAAAATGCCTTCTTTGATTCGGACGAAGAGCATAACCTGTCCATCATCGGCAAGCGATTTATCGCCGGGTTGCTCCGCCATGCGCCCGAAATAACTCTGGTCACCAACCAGTGGGTCAACTCTTACAAACGTTTGGTGCCGGGCTTTGAAGCGCCCGTCTACATCTCTTGGGCCCACGTAAACCGCTCAGACCTGGTTAGGGTTCCCGCATATAAGCCGGGATATGAGAGTTCAGTCAGGATTGAGTACCGGGCACCAGACGCTGCGTGCAATCCTTACCTGGCATTCAGTGTCATGCTGGCGGCCGGGCTCAAAGGCATCGAAGAAGAATATCCCGTTCCGCCGCCGGTCGAAGGGAATGTGGCATCCATGTCCCCAGAAGAGAGGCAAGCCAGAGGAATCAAGACCCTGCCCGGTAGTCTGGGGGAGGCTATCTCTCTGGCCGAAGAAAGTGAGCTTTTAAGAGAAGCCTTGGGCGAGCACGTCCTGAATAGTGTCATTCGCAACAAGAAGCTCGAATGGGAAGAGTTTCGCGCCACTGTGACAGATTACGAGGTTGCTCGATACCTGCCCACGCTATGAGGAATCTGCTTGTGGCTGCGGTCAAGACGAGCCCGCAGCTAACTTGAGGGGTAAACGAGTAGCCAGGCAAAGAGAGCTATATCACCCGATTGCCACAGCCTGACCCTGCTCCATTGACTCATACGCCTTGAGAACCACCACCAAAGCGCCTATGCCAGCAGCTCCCGAAGTTATCGGTTCACGGTGTTCTTGGATGCTGTCCCGAAATTCCCGCACCATAGGCACCAAGCCTTGATTGTCGTTTTCAAACCTCAGAATCTGCTCACCGCCTCGGTTGGCAAGCTTTAGCCGGGGCGCGCCCAACTCGAAATAAATCTGCCCCTCAGTCCCGGAGATGGAAACCCATGGAGGAGCCGGGTACTTGGCTGCGGTCCAAGAATGATTAATAACTCCTACCACTCCGTCCGGCGTCCTAGTCATCACCACCGCACCGTCCTCACCGCCGCCGCCGGGCAACGCGTGGGGCAATGATGAAGCGAACACGGTATCGGGCATGCCTGTTAGGTAAATCAGCAAGTCAGCCTTGTGAATCCCACCGTCTATCAGCACGCCACCACCGTTCTCCTCCAGGTTGTCACGCCACATCGCCGGTTGGAAATAGGCCTCTTCCTGAAGTTGTATCATTCGAAGCTCGCCGATAGCCCCGTCGGCAATCAGGGTTTTCGCCTTACGGACCGCCGACATAAACCGGTAGTTTTCAGCCACCATGAGAGTGACGCCAGATCTCCTGGCTTGGGTCAGCATCTCCTGACTCTCGGCCAGATTGCGCGCCATGGGCTTTTCAACCAGGATGTGTTTTCCCGCGCGGGCCGCAATCAGAGAATGCTCCATGTGCAAGTGATGAGGGGTACACAGGTACATAGCGCCGATTCTTGGGTCGGCTGCCGCCGCACGGTAAGAACCGAAGGCATCCAAACCATCGAACTTTCGCGCATAGCTCTGTGCCTTCTGGGCGTCTCGGCTGGCGAAATAGAGGTCAACTTCAGACCTTAAGGGCGCCATTGCTTTTGCGAAGATTCCGGCGAACTCACCGCAACCTACAACGCACAATGCCAATTTCAAAGTTTAATCTCCACCGCGTATGAATTCTCACGGGCCATGCAAGACAGGGCCTTTAATTTCAGTCAGGCTTAGTCGCCGAGTGGTTTCCGGGATCACCTGCCTTGATCAGTTACCAGACTCAGTCAGCGGGCTCAACAGACAAGGAATAAGTGGCTTCAATGCGAGTCTTGGGGGCCAATGCCGCTACGGCAACCACCAATCGCTCCCCGGTTCGGGGAGCGACCACTAATACCTCGCCTACATTGGCTTTATCCAAATTCATTTGGGTCACCGAATTCTCTTCGTCTGAGCCTAATTCCTGTGAGCGTATGACCTGGACTATATAATCTTGTTTTACCCTGTTGCTGATGGGCAGGAAGCCGTCGGCCTGCCAGCCTTCAACGCTTTCCAGCGAATCCACGAATCCGATTTCCGGTATGGAAATCCCCCTCAGGCAGATTCCGGACCCATTAACGGCATCGTCGGTGATGTGCTGAAATCGCAACTGGATTTCCTGTCCGGCATAGGGTGACAGGTCAATTCTCTCGTTGATCCAACCCTTACTGTCCCCAGTATATCCTTCTCCAAAGTTATTGCCGATGGGGTTTTCAGAACTTGTGGTAGGTGTTTTCAGAATTTCCCATGTTCGACCACCGTTGGTGGAAACCTCAACGTAACCGTAGTCCCAATTCTCTTCCAATTCAAACCATACCTGATAGTTCAAGAAGGCCCGGTCGTGCCTGGATAGGTCCACAGACCTACTCAACCTAGCGTCTATGGAATCTCCCGAGTTGCCCCACCAGCACCCCGATGAGCCTACATCAACGGGCAAAAGCGCACTTTCGACTTGGCCCTTGAATGTTAAGCGCAACTGCCCATCGTAGTTAATCAGCTTTTGGTCCAATTCGATGTACTCCACCGAGTATTGGGGAATCTGAGATTCAATCTCCGAGAAGTCCCCGATTCTTTGAGTCGGCGCGGTCACCGCTGCCAATTCTCCGTAACCATAGAGCCCTTGGTCTTCGTCCAGAAAGTTGGCCACGGCCCAGTCCCTGAAGATGTCCCGGAAGGTAACCTCATGCCCGGCGGACAACAAATAAGAATCTATGCCAACGATGCCATCTCTAGGTTGCTCCAGCAATCCAATCAGGTCGTTCCGGTCTCCGTAGTGTTCGGAAAGGTAATGCATGAACAGCGACGCAGCGCCGTAGCTGGCCCCGGAACTGAAGGGAGTAAGCGGCCAGTGAACCAACGAGGTCGGCCTTGAAAATGAAAACCGTGTCCGTTTGTTCTGGTCGAATCCGGCGACGGTTACAGCCAATTCCGAGAGTCCCTCATTGATCCAAGTATCTTCCGATGAGTCTGCGTTCCAGTGAATCGCATGTTGCAACTCATGAGCCAGGGTTTCTAAATATAGTGAGGTTCCAACCCGTATGGAGCCGCTATTGATATATATGATTTCTCTAAGATTGCTGAATTTGTTTACCGTTAGCGGGTATTCATCGGCCGAGCTGTAGTATCCCCCCACTCCCGCAAGATTGGCATTCAGTATGTTTAGGTGCGGGTCATTATCTATTCCCGGGGTCCACTCTTGGCCAAAGGTGGTGGTAACCCGCGGGTAAATCTGCTCCTCAAAAACGGTGGCGGCCTTCTCGATGTCCCCCTGTCCGGCAGATTGGCCTTCTTCAAAATACCAGTAGGCGTGAGGGGAAACGTATCGCAATTCGAATTCGCTCTGATAAATCTCCAGTTCGCTCAGGTTTATCAGCCAAAATGTGTCAATTCGCCCCTCAGCATACGTCTCCACTATAGATACGGCCGGGCCGGAATCCGTCGCTGCCTCTGTCGACGAAAGCTCGTCCGTGAGCCGGTACAGGTCTCGCTCCGGGGCGTCAGGAAGAAATGCGGCGACTGGGGAAAAGGATGAAACGCTGGCTGAAGTGTCGTCGGTCGAGGAACCTTGATTGGCGATTGATGCTACGGGTTTTGCCGGGACGTTGGCCTCTGGGGTGATTGCAGGTTGGTTGATCGTCGTAGAGCCGGACCGGGTGTTGGCGGATTGAGTTGGGAGGGAGGTTGGACCCAATGCGGGCACCGTTCTGGGTTCCACGCTAGGCGTCGACGTAGGCTCCATACTGGGTGTGGCGGTCGTATTGGCGCATGCCAAGGCACCGACGCAAAGCAACGCACCTAATATGAATGTCCGCAAACTCATCTACGCTAGTATTTGCACATAAACCAATATTTTCAAGAGTCGCGGTTAATAACCAAAATGGTGCCTCGTCGGTTTCATCGCTCATTTTCGCGGTGATTTAGCGGTGAGGAGGCTCAGGCGCTAGTCTTGCCGGTTAAACTGGCTCATGGCAGCGTCAATGCCATCCTCCAGTATGCTCGCTACGGCCGCCGCCACACGGCCTACGGCCCCTACGACCACAGGTTCTTCCTCGCTGGAAAATTGGCCAAGCACATGAGGAATCGAAGACTCGCCATCTGCTGGAGGGCCGATGCCCACCCGTATTCTGGGGAAATCCTGCGTCCCCAGAACCGAGATGATTGACTTCATGCCGTTGTGACCACCGTCACTGCCTTGCGCTCGAATCCGCAGACGTCCCAGAGGCAACTCCATTTCGTCGTAGATGACGAGCAGGTCTTGGGGCCGGGCTCTGAACCGGGCCAGCAAATATTCTATTCCCTCACCGCTGCTATTCATGAAAGTCCTGGGTTTCGCCAGAACCACTTCCTCAGCTGAGCGATAGCCTTCCCCCAACACCGCCTTGGCCCGGCGGTCCTTAACGGGTATGTCCCACTCTTTCGCCAGCAAATCCAAGCACCTGAATCCCACGTTGTGCCTGCTGGAGCGAAAGCGCACCCCCGGGTTGCCTAATCCAACAATCAATCGCATATCAGCTGACAATCCCTTGTATGAACCCAACCAACTCGGCAGTCATGGTATTGGAAAGCGCCGAAAGGTCGCTGGCTTGAACGATTTTAAGCAGGTCATCCAAACGCTCGTCCTGCTTTCCCTGCAGGATTTGTTCAACCAGCAAGGCGCTGAGTTGCCGGTTCTTGGCCCCCAAATCCATATCCGTCGCCGCGATCAAGCGGGCCAGTCCGTCCGTGGGCAAGTTGTAGTCCAACGTCAAGCTGCATGAGCCGCACCAAGGAGAAGAATCAAGTTGAATATCCCCTTGGTCCACCATGCACGGCGAAGGCCCCTCTCCCAAGTGATACATGCTGTCCGCCAATCCTGCGCCCACCGGCTCACCCAGTTCCACAACGGTATTCAAAAGCTCCAGGGCTTTTAGTTTCAGCTGGGCCAACTCCAAGTCCCGCGAGTAGACCGGCAACTGGTTGCTCAGGCTCTCGTGATGCGCCCGGTAGGCTTCAAGGTAGCGCAGTTTGAAGCCGGCCACCTCTCTCATCAAAACATCCAGATTGCGCCTCCGGGATTCGGCCAAGCCACTGAGGGACAGGCTGGCCAGTAGCCCCTGTCGGTCCACGGAAAGCTCCGGGTGAGATACCGGCGACACTCGGGCGTCCCTGATGAATCTCAAAGCACTGGAAATCTCCTCGCTGGAACCCGCCAACTCGGCCAACTCCCGCAGTGTGGCCAAGTCCGCTTCCCAGCGCCGAAAGTCCAGATAGTTCCCCACGATGGAATCGTATACAGCTGGAAAGTCATCTCCTCTAATAGCGGACAACCGGTCGAGTGATTCCAACGTCTCAAATCTTTCGTCTTGTTGGCAGGCCGTCCATTCCATATTGTTCACCAGTTCCCGCCCTCTGATAACGGCCTGTGTCCACTCTCCCAGGTCTTCCAAGAGAATGCTTTCTTGGGCACGAATCTGGTCTGCCGTATCGGCAGTCCCAAGCCTGGGAGAAAGGGCGGCAAGGTGCTGAAGAGAATCGTTCCAGCTGGTGGCTTGGGCGGTTTCTTCACCGGAATGCTTATTGAAAACGATACCCACGGCCCAGTCGGATAATCTGTTGTCCCAACCCAACGCAGGAACTAAGTCAGGGGTAATCAGCCCGGTCAACAGGCGCCGCCCGTCGAACAAGGCCAACTCGTGATCCGTTAACAACTCAACCGCAAAATCAGGACGGCGTCCATGTAGATATATAAGCAGAAACATCGTCGCCAATGGACCGGTGAGCCCAATCTCGTGGGCTAGGTACCGGTGCAGTTCTCTCCATGAGATAGTCTCGCCGCATTGCGATATTCTTTTTTGGATCAGTTCAAAGACCCGGTTTGAATTATCTTCGTCCGCTCTACCGGTCAAGCCCAGACCCAGCCCCAACTGCTCCATAACCGCCGGGGAGCAGCCAGGTTGGCGGAAGAAGGCTGCGAAGAATTCCCCAGAAGATTCCGGGCCAATCGAATCACGCAGACCGTCCAAATCCAGGGGCAATTGGGGGTAGGCTTTGGCCAAAAGCCAACCGGCCAAGCGAGAGAACCAGCCGTTGGGGTCCATCCCCCCAAAGATATTCGCCGGCTGGGGACTCAGGTCGTTCTCCATAGTCCCTTGTGTAATCACTTGCCCTTCCGCATACTGCACCGAATCTTCGCCCAATAGCTGGTCTTCCAACTCGTCGAGTCTGCGGCGCAGCGTTTGCCGGATTAGCTCGGCTTCGGTGTCCTGTTGGGCCAGGTACACTGCCTGGGTTTCCCTGGTTGTTGAAACTTCCGTGGCTAATTGGCTGCGGCGGCGGTATACACCGGCGGCTGGCAGGCAAACTGCGCTGCGAGGGTCTTGAATCACCGGCTCCAAGCCGCCTCTCCGTTGACGCAGCAGTACCACCCGGAAATAAACCTCGCTATTCAACGGGAGGCCCCAACGAGCGGACCACGTTTCTGCCCGCACCACCTCCCCAGGGTACTCTATGCCCAGATGTGTGAAGCTAAAGGGAACCCGCTCCCCCAAAGGGAACTGCTCCAGCCACACCCTTGGCTCACCATAAAGGGTCAACTTTCCCGCTCAGCCGAGGCAATCTCAGCAGTTGCGGTCCGTAGCTTCTCCAAGAACATGTCCTCATCCAATACCTGCGTCTCCAGTTTTCGGGCGGCATCCAGTTTGGAACCTGCCGACTCGCCTGCCACTAGGAAGCTGGTCTTCTTGGTGACCGCAGACGCTACGCTTCCGCCCAGGGCTTTGATGCGGGATTCGGCCTCCCGGCGGGGGAAAGATGACAGAGTACCGGTGACCACAAAGGTTTGGCCCAACCAAGGCATCTGGCCTGGGTCTACTTCGATAATCTCATGCTGCGGGTCAACTTCAGCGGCGCGTAAAGCTTCCAGCACGTCTGTATTATGGTCCACGGCGAAGTAGGCTACGATGCTCTCGGCAATCTTGGGGCCAATGCCCGAAATCTCCGTCAACTGCTCCTCTGAGGCTGCCGCCAACTCTGCCATGTTGCCATACCGCTGGGCCAGCAATTCTGCAACCTCAGAACCCACGTGCAAGATTCCCAAAGCAAAAAGTAGGCGGGGCAACGGACGTTTCTTGCTGGCCTCTATGTTGCCGATAATCTTGTCCGCCAGCTTTTCGCCCATTCGGTCCAGCTCCAGAAGCTCTTCTTTTTTCAACTTGTACAAGTCAGATAGGTCGGACACCAGTTTTTGGTCAATCAAAATACGGCACCACTGCTCTCCCAACCCGTCGATGTCCATGGCTCCTTTGCTAACAAAGTGCTTGAGCAGTTCAAAAAACTGGGCTGGGCAAGAGGTATTGGGGCATCGGTGCATAGCCTCGTCTTCCGGCTTGACCACGCCGGTGTCGCACACCGGGCAAAACTTCGGCATTTCAAACTCGGTCTCTTCTCCCGTTCGCCGGTCAAGCACCGGTCCCACCACATGGGGAATAACGTCGCCAGCCCGTTCGATTATGACCCAATCCCCGATGCGGACGTCCTTTCTGTGGATGTCCTCGGCATTATGCAATGATGCTTGCCTAACAGTGGTACCGCTGACCAACACCGGCTCCAAGACTGCGTATGGATTGAGGCTACCGGTACGGCCCACGTTGATGCCGATGTTCAACAGCCGGGTCACCGCCTGTTCCGGAGGGAACTTGAAAGCGATGGCCCAACGGGGTTCTCGCCCCGCCACACCCATGGAATTCTGAAAAGCAAAGGGAGATACTTTGATTACGATGCCGTCTATCTCGTATGGAAGTTCGTGACGCCGTTCCAACCAAGAAAGATAGTAATCATGGACCTCTTCCAAAGAGTGGCAGAGCTTGTTGTTGGGGTTGATGCGAAACCCCAACAACCTCATCCACTCCATCGAATCCCAGTGATTATCCGGCCCGGAGTGACCGCCCATGTCACCCAATGCGTAAACCCAGATTTGCATTTTGCGGGAGGCCGTTACTTTGGGGTCCAGTTGCCTTACACTGCCCGCTCCCGTGTTCCTGGGATTGGCGTACAATGGCTCGCCCCGTTCAGCCCGGCCTTCGTTCAAGAGCCTGAATTCGTCTAGGGGCAGATAAACCTCGCCCCGCACTTCCAAATGGGCCGGTGGGTCGCCCTGCAAAGTCACGGGGATGCTGCGTATGGTGCGGAGATTCTGGGTCACATCCTCGCCGACCGTCCCATCTCCCCTAGTTGCTCCCTGCACCAACGTGCCGTTTTGGTAGGTTAGGTTCACGGCCAATCCGTCGATCTTCAGTTCGCACACTAGGTCAAACTCGGCATCGTCCATCAGGTTCTTGGAACGACGATACCAGGCTTCCAACTCCTCCAGGTTAAAGGCATTGCCCAAACTCAGCATGGGCTGGGTGTGTTGTACCTGGGTAAAGCCATCCGAAGGGGCCGCACCCACCCGTTGTGTGGGCGAGTCGGAGGTAATCAGTTCCGGGTGCTGCTCCTCTAGTTGGCGTAGCTCCCGAATCAGCAGGTCGTACTCCCCATCGGTAATCTCCGGGTCGTCCAAGGCGTAGTACCGGTAGTTGTGGAAGTTTAACTGTGTCCTAAGCTCGACTATGCGCCGGCCATCATTTGAATCAACCATTTTTCGCCCGGCTCCATTTCAGGATTCCCTGCTCTAATAGAGGATTCGATAAACCACAAGACTCAATTTACCAGACTAAGACTAGATGAGCGATTTAAGGCAAATTCACGAAAATTGACAATACTTCAACCGCTTCTCGCTTAGTAATTTTATCAGCCCTTAATGAGAAACAGAATGCCGATTATGACCAGTAAGGCATTGATGATTTTGGGGAACACTGCCTCGGGTATATGTCCGAGAACCCACTTCCCCGTGAACGCCCCGGCAAAGGCCATAACACCAATCACCACGCCCATGCTCATGGCTTCTTGGGTAAACAAACCGCTGCCGCCAAACACCGCCAACTTGGGGAACTGGGTCAGCATCATGCTCATGGAGGAA
>DCAE01000047.1:265031-265414 GCA_002311385.1 Dehalococcoidia bacterium UBA1141
TTTTTTGCCCCACGGCGAATTGGCGTAGACGACGATTAGCAGCATCGACGCCCCCAAGATTCTAATCAGCAGCTCTTTGGGGGCTTGAATGAATAAGATTCCCCCCAATGCAGACGTGGGCAACGCTCCCAATGAAAACCACATCACCACCCGCCAAGATATCTCACGGCGGTAAATCCACACTCGACCCACGCTGCCGATGAGTTGGGCAATGGTTAGTGCTGGCACGGCCTCCCTGACACCCAACACCCAGACCAGTATTGGCAGCATAATGACGCCGCCACCAAAACCGGCAACCCCCGCTATGGTGAAACCAACCAGTCCGGCGCCAGCCACGCCCAGGAAGATTAGGGCTTCATTCACCGGGAGTTCTCACACCGGGA
>DCAE01000075.1:0-495 GCA_002311385.1 Dehalococcoidia bacterium UBA1141
CTAACTGAGATGCATCTGCTCCTTCCATTACGCGGGAGATCTAGCAAGGCCATAGGTCCACACTCCGTTGGTCTCTGACCGAGGAGAAGGGAGAAGCTCATGAAATACGACGTAATTGTGGTAGGGGCCGGCTCCTCGGGCTGCGCTCTAGCCACGCGCTTGTCAGACGACCCAAATCGGTCCGTCGTACTGCTAGAAGCGGGCCCCGACTATCCAGATCTGGCACAGCTCCCTCCCGACCTGAAGGACGGGTTAAGCACCGCTGCTTCGGCAGTAGACTCCGCCTTCAACTGGTCATACTCGGGCCAACTTTCTCCTCAGCAAGCCGATTTAACCCCAATACCGCGAGGAAAAGTAGTGGGTGGCTCCAGCGCCATCAACGGGCAATCGTTCCTTCGAGGCCTACCCGAAGACTACGACAGTTGGGCGTCTTTGGGGAACGACGAGTGGGCCTTTATCAAGGTCTTGCCTTACTTCAGACAAATCGAAACGGAT
>DCAE01000075.1:590-1302 GCA_002311385.1 Dehalococcoidia bacterium UBA1141
TTGTCATCCGCCGCCACAAACGTGAAGATGAGCAACCTGTTCAGTCGGCCTTCTATCAGGCCTGCCTGTCAGCAGGTTTCTCAGAAGATCGGGACATGAACCAACCGGATTCGACCGGTGTGGGCTTGATGCCCAAGAACAACACCGAAGGTATCCGCATGAGCATGGCGCTGACCCACCTCAACCCCAATCGCCACCGGCTCAACTTCACTATCAGGCCCAATGTGTTGGCCACTCGCGTGCTGTTTGATGGCAACAAGGCTACGGGCGTACAGGTGGAGAGCAGCGGGGAGCGATTCGTAGTGGAAGGGGACAATATCGTACTATGCGCCGGAGCCGTGGCATCGCCCCAACTGCTGATACTATCGGGCGTGGGACCTGCAGACCACCTAAATAGCCTGGGAATTCCGGTGGTGCACGACTTGCCAGGAGTAGGCCAGAATTTGAGAGACCATCCCGGGGCACGGATACGGCTTAGGGTCAAAGAGGATGTCACCCTGGACCCCAACGGGCCTTGGACCTCTATCTCCCTCCGTTACACCGCCACCGGCTCCCGCGCTCGGAACGACATGATGATCAGCCAAGCCTACCCCGCCGGCCCGCCCTACGGTGACGTTCTGGAGCCTGAAGGTGTTCGCCTCACTTGTTCCCTGGAACTGCCGGTCAGTTCTGGAGAGTTAATGCTCACTTCTGCCGACCCTCATGAGAAGCC
>DCAE01000075.1:1381-3754 GCA_002311385.1 Dehalococcoidia bacterium UBA1141
TTCGTTTGTGCGTCCGGCTATTGCAGCATCAGGCATACAGAGAGGTTATCCAGGAGCGGATTAACCTCACGGGCCAGGACCTGGCCACCGACGAATCGCTGGACGCCTGGCTGCTGCAAAACCTGACTACAGCAATCCACATGTCCGGAACGTGCAAAATGGGGCCGGCATCGGACCCAATGGCAGTGGTGAACCAATACTGCCAGGTGCATGGGCTGGATGGGCTTCGAGTGGTGGACACATCGGTGACGCCCGATGTAGTTCGCGCCAATACCAACGCAACGGCAATCATGATCGGTGAGCGTGTTGCCGATTGGTTCAAATAGGGGAGGCCACGGGTGGGACGCGACGCGGCGAGCAAGGGCAGCCTAACTTGGCTCGAGAGGGGACTCCAGTCTCTAGGAGCATCTTTTCGACACGTGAGCATGATTGTCGTCACTCACTGCCACTCCAACCACGTGGGAGGATTGGCGAGGCTTGTAGAGGCTACATCAGCCAAGGTGGCCGTCCATCAAGAAGAAAAGGATTTCCTGGATGGCAGTAAACCATATCCGGACCCATTCTCAAACCCTATTCTAGCCCGGGTCACTCAACCTATCCTACCATCCCTTTATCCACCCCCGTGAAGGTTGACCTAGCTTTCGAAGACGGGCAACTGCTGCCGATGCTGGGTGAGTATTCGCGTGATTGATACCCCCGGTCACACGGAGGGAAGCAGTTGTTTCTATCTGCAAGAAAAAAAGCTGCTAATCGTTGGGGATGCTCTTCAGTACCGTTTCCGGAGACTAGGGTTCCCGTATCGCTGGACCACCAAAAACCCCAAGCAAGCAAGAGAGTCAATCCAAAAGCTCGTGCCCCACGATTTCGAACTTATCTGCTCCAGCCATTTTCCCCCTGTCCGACGAAACGCGCGCCCATCACTACTTCGACTGGCTCAACGTGGAGCCAGTGTTCATACCGAAGGGCAGGAGCAAGGGCAGGTCAGGCCAGGTTTTGCTAAAGGAGCGGGAGACCCGTACATGGAGCCAGGTACTCCCGCTTGACTGTAAAATGTCCCGAACCTCCGTCGAGGTTATCTTATGTGGCGGGCCGGGGTCCTCCTACTGGCGGTTTAGTCAAATCTAAGGCATTAGCCGTACATTGGCAAAGCGTGGATACCTCCGTATCCGGGCACATTTTGGCTTACGATTGCGGCCTCAGGTATGGCAATTCTGGTACTGAGGGGACCATGGGTTATTCCATTATCGGAATCACGCTAGTCTTAGTCGTATTATTGTTGTTCCCCTTTTTCCTCTGGGTTTATCAGCCTTTCTGGGTGATTCGGATTCTTAGCAGGCTGTTCACAAAGCTGATCCTCTACGTTCCTACTGAAAAGAACGTCTTCGCCATCACGTTTGACGATGGACCCAATCCCCTCTACACAGATGGTGTACTTTCGATTTTACGTAAGCACGACGTCAAAGCAACTTTTTTTGTAGTCGGGGAACGCGTCGAAACGCACCCCGAGTATATAGAGATCATTCGAAAAGAGGGTCATCAATTGTGCAATCACCTATATTCAACGACTATGGCCCTTCTCCTGAGTCGACAGCAATTCGTGGAATCATTATTAAGAACCGAGGAGCTAATCAATGAACAAAACGATCCCAAGCTAGTACGACCTCCGAGTTCACTGTTCCGGTTTTGGATGTTCGATCTCGCGAAGACGTATGGATACTCAGTAGTTTTAGGCTCAGCCTATACGCTGGACTGGTGCAAACCGCCTCGCTGGTACATGAGGTGGGCGCTTAAGAGAATGCTGCGGCCTGGCATAATTGTTGTGGTCCACGATGGAGGTGGAAATCGCCAGCGGACGCTGGACGTCCTCCCAGACGTGATAGTTGAGGCACAGCGACGGAATCTGAGGCCGGTTACCCTCGATGAGCTAATCCGCTCTTCAGATAGGAATCCCGGGTCAAATGCAGTCTAACTTCTTGGTGCAAAACGACCCCATGCTGGTTGCCCTATTGGCAGTTGGCCCATGGACTATCTTGCTGGTGTCAATTCTAGTTCAAGTGGCCGTCCCCGGAATGTTCGCTTATTTTGGCCATGTCTACCAGGTAAGCAGCCAGATCGATGCCGGACCCATGAGTATTTTCGGCCAGGTCCGTTCGGTCATTGGCGAGCCCGGTGTTCTGGACGTGGCCGTGCTTGCCAAGAGCAAAGGGCGGCGATAGTACGAAGAGGCCGGTGGTTCGAGTTCACTCACCCCGACCATTTTTTAATCTATTATCGTCACACCTATGGCAGTTCTTCCGATAATTTCGCCATTTCCTATGCTCAATATGACAAGAGCATAGGAAATGAGCCGTCACCTGCTCAAGTCACCCCTAA
>DCAE01000036.1 GCA_002311385.1 Dehalococcoidia bacterium UBA1141
CGTACGTCGATCACCTTGAAGGTGAACGGTACAACTCTGTCGATACGCCGGAATGCATCCCGAAGAAACTTGGTCTCGAAGTCCGCTCCCCAAGCAGCGAGGACTGTTTCATTCCAATTCACCCCACGGCCGAAGTCTTCCAGCGCCAGTTTTGCCGAAATCCCCTTGGATTGAAGCTTTTCGATGGTTAGCCCGTTGACTTTCATCGCTACGTGATCACGCTGATCCCACCGCGTGGGTTGGATGTACTCGGACGTCGTCAGTCCGGGAATCATGATTTTTTCCACAGTGTCTATTACTACCCGGGCAATCTGGATGATCTCATGCCTTTCGGGTTCAAGGCCGGTACACTCCAAGTCAGCAACGCACCAATACCTAGCATTTGTAGGCTTATATGTGACCACGCGTTAAAGTCCTTCAAGGCGGAGCCCAAATCTTCGGTCCTTCTATAACATACTAGCAAACAAAACGAGGGTCATCCTAGAATCGAGAAGATCACCTCTCATAATGGCACACGCGCCGGTCTCATAGCTACACGCTTAGCGGTACCCCTTCTCGGTATCCCTGAGAAACCAGTTCCTGGCCCTCCAAAAAGATTTGCTCAATTCGTGGGATTAATCGTCTCCATAGTTGGTGCAGTTTTGTTCGTTTGGGTTAGCCCAGTGGCTCGCAAGAGCGTGATTGGTTTATTAGCAGTCTTTGCGGCATTAGAAAGAGGATTTGGTTTCTGTGCTGGATGCTTCGTGTTCCGTTACCTGATGCAATGGGGTTTGATTCCCGAATCCGTCTGTCTCGCATGTCGTATCGACTAGTCCGTTTTGCCGACATTTTACCGACCAAACCCCCGTAACAGGGTGGTACTGGAAGGCATCAGCAGGGTAATAGACCAGCCATTCTAGCTACCGAAAGGGGCTACTTGGGACGTGGTGTGACGTTTCTGAGTTCCCGGTTGATGGCTCACCTATACTACATTGCTATACTAAATTTCCGGCTAGATTTATCCAGTAGGTAAGTCGAGGAATCCGTGGTGGAGGAATGAAGGAGGAGAGTATGCCCAGCAAACTTCGAGTCGGCGTAGTAGGGGCCAACATTCACGAGGGGTGGGGAGGCCGGGTTCATGTGCCGGTTTATCAGGCGTTGGCGGAAACTGAGGTGGTAGCCATTTGCAACTCGCGGCTGGAGACAGCGCAGGAGGCTTGCCAGCACTTCGGCATACCCCACGCCTTCAACGACTATAACCAGCTGGTCCAGTCTCCAGAGATTGACGCAGTGAGCATTGCCACGAGGGTATCACTACACCATCCGATAGCACTGGCTGCCCTGAGCGCGGGCAAGCACGTCTTCTGTGAATGGCCGTTGGCCGTCACTTCTGGTCAGGCATCTGAGTTGCTGGCGCTGGCCCAGGCTAACCGGCTGCAGCATGGGATAGACGCTCAGGCTCGGGGTGCCCCTGCGCTGCTGCGAATGAGAGAGTTGGTGGAGGAGGGTTACTTGGGGCGGTTGCTCACCTTCAACATGAAGATTGTCCAATCATCTGCAATGGTGCCGCGAGAGCAGCACCATTGGTGGATTTATAACCAGGGAGAGGGAGGCGACGCGCTGACCATCCCCTGTGGGCATGCGGTGGATTTCATGCAATGGTGCTTGGGCGATATCGCCGAAGTGGCCGGAGCTAGCGCCACCCAGGTCGAAGAGGGGAGCATCGCCGAATCAGGGGAGCAGATTCACGTCACGTCCTTCGACACAGTAGCCTTCGCTGCTCGGCTGGATAACGGCGCGGTCGGTTCTGTCTACACTACCTGGGCTTCCCTCCAGGACATCGGCTGGCAACTGGAAGCATATGGCACCGAGGGAAGTCTAGTGGCCTCAGCCGCCGGCGGATTGCAGGTTACTCCGGTCCAGCTTAGGGGTGCTCGACGAGGAGAGGGCGACCTGCGGCTTTTAGAGGTGCCCGATCATCTTAAAGAGGTTACCGAGTTTTGCGAGAGCGACCCCCGGTACAACGTAGCGGTCCTGGCGCGTCGTTTTGCCTCGGCAGCCCTGGGCCAAGGGAAGCCGAACCCCGACTTCGCCGACGCTGTGCGGCTGCACCGGGTGCTAGAGGCGGTGGTGGCTTCCTCGGAAGGTCGTCGCTGGGAGGCGGTCCCATTGGCGTAAACCCTCACCGGGGTAGAACCGTGACGGTCCAGTCAGGTAGGAGCAACGGAGCTATCGTCGCAACCAGCAGGCCACTGGAGTGCGGCGAGAGATGGGGCATGTTGGACCGGAATCACTAGGTGTGCAGTTTAATCGAGGGTAGCGACCCGATGCGCCGCCTGATGTTCAGGTCATCTACGGCGACCCCAGGGCGAGGGAAGATTTCGAGAGCAAATTACGGGTCGAAAAGTTCGACCCAGGCATCGACAAATGAAGCCAATTACATGTGGATGGTCGGGGTGGGCAGATTTGAACTGCCCACCTCTTCGTCCCGAACAAAGCGCCCTGCCATGAAGGAGGTCAAACTGAGATGGAGATTTCGCTCAGGCTTCATTGAATCACATACACGCCTTCCTACGTGACTTCTCCGCTCATCCCCGCTAAGAGAGAAATAATCCAAGAACGAATCCCTTGCTATTGGCTTTACGAGTTCAGACCGCTACCACCACAATCAGCCCGCGCTCTTGGTATAGCTCGACTCTACTCCATCTCCCGATACCCATGTTTTGTTGCCTTCAGGCATTACTTTGACGGGCCTTGAAAATCGGGCCACAAAATTGGCCGATGTGGCTTAGTGGAGAGGGAGACTGGGGTAAGTGTTGGGCTTCCCAATACCCAAACCCTTCACTAACACTGCCACACCTCCCTGATCGATCCATTGCGCAGGTGACCCACGTTTGCTGCTTTACAACATCTAACTAGTCACTAGGCCAGATGGGAGCCTCAATCAGATTCTCGGTCAGCAGCGTCAATAGATTGCTCTTCACGTTCCTCATCTCGAACCCGTTTTATCCAATCCGCATTTTCGTCAGAACTATCTACGTTTATGGTTAACTTCTTGCCATTCCCTTGTTTTGGTTTAGAGGCTTTCTTTTTCGGCTTCTCTTTAGCC
>DCAE01000154.1:0-1189 GCA_002311385.1 Dehalococcoidia bacterium UBA1141
TCTGAAACTCTAGAATAGTGTCCTGACAAGCGGACCGGTATGTGCGCAATGATAAGAACTCGACCCATTGAGATGCGTCAACCAAGAGGCTTTTGTGAACATCCATCAACTCGTTCAGGTCATCTAGACGCTCAGCCTTGATATACCAAGCACCAAGCCGTAGGCTCCACCAGGTGTAGTCACCGGACGTCTCCTCCTGAACCGGATAAGAAAAATCTGAGGCCTCGCTCTGTATCAAAACCCCTCCGCTGGCGCTTGCCAACACCGATATTGCGACCGAGTGGACGTCTACCGCCAGCAGTCCTGGTAATTTCGTCTCTACTTTCTCGACGGTCTTGGCGTAGGAAAACTTACAAGCTTGAAAGTAGCCTCTAACTTGACCCTCCAGTCGATCGAAGTCCTTCCACAAATCACTCTCGGCCAGATGCTCCCGGAAAATAGCAAACTGTGGCTGGAACCAAGCGTTGAAGAGGCCGCTCTTCCACCCATCTTCCACGTTCCACTCCTCTTCTGACAGCCCCGCTGTGTCCTTGTCAGGAATGGCCGGCCGGCCACTCCATAAGGCCAGACCCGCCTCTTCCGAGGTGGCTTTCCACTGGACCAGAGCCTGATGGGGAGCAAGGAGCTCCAGGCGATCCCGCAATCGCTGTCCGAAGTAATAGAGCTCCCGCCGGTGAGACTCCAAGTCCGGAGCATTCTCATGGCTACCTGCTTGTTCATCGTTGCCGCCATCTTGGTTAGACTGATCACTATTTGGACGGAGAATTCTCCCCACGGTGCTTTTGTCGATCGATTGCCCGAACTTCCCCTCGACTCTGGCGGCTAACTGAGCTTGGGTCAGACCCGGGGAATTTCGTTTCTCCCTAATGATGAATGTTTTTATCGGATCGGGGGTCTCCTTACCCTTCGTACCCACTTATCTCTCCTTCTTGTCTGAGTTGCACCGAGAACGCAACTTGATGCAATTTCAGGCTCAGTCTAGGAGCGAAGCCTTGCCGCGACTTCCCGCATCCCCGGATCTCAGGGACACTTCTAATTAGAAAGTGTACCAGTGTTACCCGGCGCCCAAGGTGAGCTAGGCCCATGAGCGATATAAATAATAAGTTTCACTCCCCACTAACTTTAGGAAGTTTTCTCTCGTGATCGCCTTGTACGCCCGAATATCTACCACCGACCAACAACAAAATCC
>DCAE01000154.1:1277-2005 GCA_002311385.1 Dehalococcoidia bacterium UBA1141
CCGCAAACGACCTGTTCCACCGGGTAAGGTGGCGGGACCTATTGGACGACGCTGCCAAGAAAAGATCCTCCGTTGTGTTGGTTTTCAAGTTGGACCGCGCGTTCCGCTCTGTAAAACACATGGCCGACACGGTCCACGCTTGGGTAATTGTGGGCGTGACATTCATGAGCTTAACGGAGCAGTTCGACACTTCCACGGCCTTGGGCCGGCTGTTATTCAACCTTCTAGCTTCTTTGGCTGAGTTCGAGCTTGAGTTGATCCGGGAAAGAGTAAAGGCGGGAATGGACAGAGCCCGCCGTCAGGGAATCAAGATTGGCCGACCCAAGGTAACAGACAGGAGAGGGTTCGATCGGCGTTTTGGAGATATTCTGGAGCGCCTTCACGACGAAAAGATATCCAGACGGCAGGCCGCTAAAGAGTTGGGTATTGGGTACGCCACTCTAAATAGACTTCTAGATTCCGGGTATCTCGCTGACGGACCACGTTAACGATGGCCGATCAGAATCACCCATCTTCACAGGCGTCGCCCTTAGCCTTAATCTTATCTGAGATGCTCAAATCTGCCCTGGAATGGGAGATGTCCACTCAAATTGATCCTGTTGATCCTGAAATCGAAAAACGTTCCAAAAATGATCCTTCGGGTATAGACTATCCCCCTACAGACCCACAGTCCGCAAAGGTCCTGGGGAGGAAGTGATGAGGTACCCTAACTCGTACCTACTAAGCCG
>DCAE01000154.1:2050-3478 GCA_002311385.1 Dehalococcoidia bacterium UBA1141
CCAATCATCAGTTTCGAAGACCTAAGGGGCTTAAGAGCAGTGGGCTACATCAGAGATTCCACCTTGGATCAGCGGGATGGGTTTGGTCCCGATATACAAAGGCGAAATGAGGAAAGGTTCGCCGAGTCCTACGGCCTAATATTAAGCGACCGGTGGTACACCGAGTTCGTTACTGGCCGGAGCATGCAAAAGCGCGTTGAGTTCTTGAGTCTTCTCGAAGACGCCAGGTTGGACGAGTTCGACGTTCTACTAGTTGATCACACCAGTCGATTTGGCCGAAATCAAGTCGAGTGCATTCGCTACAAAGAGCAGCTTCGAGATCTCGGCAAAGTTGTCATTTTCGTATCCCAGGGAATCATCAGTGGTAGTGACCGGGATTTCCTGAGTGAACGCATAAATGAAACTTTAGACGAAGCTTACAGCCGGGGCTTATCCCGGTACGTGAAGGCTGGCTTGGCGGAAAAAGCTGCCCAAGGCCACGCCATCGGTAGTGCCCCTTTGGGATACCGGAATGAAAAATCACACAGTGGACGGGGAGCTCATTCCGTAGAAGACCCACAGACCATGCCGGCGCTGCTGGCGGCGCTCGGTGGCTATGCCTCGGGGAAACATTCTTTTCGCACTTTAGCTCAGGAATTAAATTCCCGGGGGTTTCGCACGTCCAAGGGGAAGCCCTTCACCGAGAGTTCCATCTCCACGATTTTAAATAACCGGTTTTACATAGGGGAAGTAATTTATCACCGGGGTCGACCCGACGAAGAAGTGATCCCCGGCGCCCACGAAGTTCCCGATGAAATTAGGCAACTATGGTCCGGCTGCCAGGAAGTGCGCCTTGAAAACTCTTCTCCTGGGCAAAACAGCCCGGCTTCTCGCCTACAGCGGGTATATCCTCTAACTGGTGTCTTAAAATGCGACGATTGCAGCGAGCCTTTCCACGGTATCGGTATTCGCTATCACAGTGGATTCTACCTGCGCATGTCACACAGCTGGCACCGGTGCGACATGCGCCCACGGTCTGTATCGGCCCCGCAAGTAGAAAAGGAATTTGCTGAGCAGGTATTGGGTTGCATCAACCTGGATGAGGATTGGCGAAATTCAGTACTTAGCGCAATGACCAAAGAAGGCCCTGAACCTGACCGCCAATCGGAGATCACGCAGGTCGATGCGGTCCTTGCCAATCTCAGGAAACAGCACCTTTGGGGCGTCATTAGCGATAAAGAGTTTAAAGACGAGCACACCGCTTTACAACGCCAACGCCGCGATTTAGAACCAAAACCGTCAGTACAGACCTCTCCCAACCTAGATCGCGCCGCAGAGCTTTTGAAGGACCTTCCGGCTCTATGGGAGCATTCAGGAGTAACTCCAGAGCAGCGGCGGGAACTGGCGCGGGAAGTGTTTGAAGAGGTCAGGATTCGGGACGGACAGCTA
>DCAE01000147.1 GCA_002311385.1 Dehalococcoidia bacterium UBA1141
CCTATGGCCCTTCTGCTAGGTCCCATAGCAGCATCACCCCTCCCTCGTCTCCCCGTCCAATATCTAAATCGAACCAGCATAATCAACATTTGCCTGGCAACATGAGAACTAACGGAGTGAGCAAATACTGAACGGCTCACACCTACTTGGGCCTGACCGACCTCAAGATTTCTTCGAGCTTGCTTATCTGCTCCTTTTCTGAAAGTTTGCACACACCTAGAAGAGAGTGCACTCCTGGGCGCTTGTTTTGCATTGGGTCGCCGAGGGCGAGAACCTTCGCCTTAACCTCAGGAGCCATAGTAAGGAGCCGCAGGACCTGCGTTACGTGGGCCCGTGTCACTCCGAGTTTGTCGGCGAGATCCGCTCCGGACGCCGATTCCCCAGAATCTATACGATGTTGCCACGCTTGGGCTAGAACGATGGGGTTGCAGTACTGTTTAGCCGAAGTTAATTTTTGCTCACGCCTCGGCAGATCGAAGATGTGCGAGAAGGTTCTGGGTTTACTCGCGAATCGGGAGATGGACTAGAGTCGAACTACACCTGAAACACGGACAAGGAGTGCTGGTGCTTGTTGAGATCTTTAATCAAGCTGCTTGGTGATGAATTCCGTAACTATCTCCACGAACTCGTCCACCTCCAAGCCTGCCTCCCTAGCCCAACCATGGCCCATTCCCTGGAAGGGCACTAGTTCGGCCTTACCACCGGCCTCGTTGTAGGCGGATACGAATCTCTCGGACGCCTCTATCGGCATCACGTCGTCCGCTGTGCCATGAAGGACCAACGCCGGAGATAACGTCAGTTCCTCGCCCCTTTGGATGACGTTCAAAGGGGTGGATTCGTGCATCGCTTCGTCACCTTGGAAGAACATGTGATGCTTTTCCATCAATTCTATGTTGCCTTTTCCCTTGGCGATTTGGTACCTGAAGTATGGTTCAATAACCGGCCAACATGAAATTATCCAGGCCAATCTGGCGTCGGCCGGTGACGAGCCTTCCAGATGCAGGGCTGAATATCTGGAATCATCGATGCGCATGGCGGCTAGAGGCAAGGTGTGTCCACCGCTGGAGTAGCCGATACCGCCCAGGGCGTCGGGGTCTCCATTGAATTCGACAGCATGGGCTTTGAGCCAGCGGACGCCGTAGTGGATGTCCTGGATTTGCAAGGGGTAGGGGAACCCTTCGCCCACGCGTTGGCCTATGGCAGCCACAACCAGGCCAGTAGCGGCCAATGGCTTGCTGGTGGACTCGTAATCGGTGTGGTCTTTGTCGGTCCACGCTCCGCCGTGGATGCTTAAAAGCATGGGGAAAGGCCCTGGGCCTTCAGGTTGGTAGATCCGGACCTGTCGGGTTACGCCGCCGACGTTGAGGTACTCCTGGTCATGCACTCGCACCTCGTATAAATCCGAAGGGTCGTATCGGTACGCCTTTTTGGTGCTCATGGGCTGTCTCCTTACTCTATCTGGAATACCCCATTTATTCTGGTTTCCTCAAAGTTGATTCAATCACGATTTGACTTTAACCCGCCAAAAAGTAACACGCAATTAAGCTGCCTATTCTTCTTCGAACCCGTGGCTTCCAAATTTGAGAGCCTGACTGTTCTCGGTGACTATTCGTACGACGTTGTTAGGTGCGCCTTCAGTGAACAAATTTGAGCCTGGAATAAGCGCTAATGTCCATAGGTTGTCGAGCGGTGTTTCAACATGCAACACTATGGGAAACACCTAGTTTGACAAATAGGAACGCATGGTCCTATTTGTGCGAAAGCCCTCTGATTTTTGTCAGAGGGCTTTTTTCTGTCCAAAATGTCGGCCACCAGAGCGGACTGCGATCGCGGCTTCGGTTCCGATGCAGCGTTGCTTGGCTCATGGCCGCCTAGTCTACGGGCATAGCACGCATAAATCACCACCTATCGGAGTAAGCCCTGATCTGGTTGCTCTGAAGCTAGCAAGACCAAATCTCGACTTATTACACGGCACCCGCTTTCAATACCTTAGAGGCTGAACATCTACATCTACTTGTGCCAGTGTAGGAAGTTGTTCACCGGCGTGCGAAATGCAGCCGGTGATTCGGCAGGAAACCCCACCGATAACATAGTAACTAGCGTCCAGCCTTCTTCGGCTCCAAGAGTTTTATTAAGGTTGGGATGTCGAGTTGCCCCACCGGTTTCCCAAGTTACAGCCAATCCCTCAGCTACGCCTGCTAGAGAGATGTTGTGAGAGGCGCACGATACCGAAGCGTAGTTTTCCTGGGTGGCTTCTTCGTTGGCGCCAGGAACGCAATAAACGTAAATCAAAACCGGCGCGTCTAGGATCGACCTGCGGGTGTTTTCAGCCCTCTTGGGATCACCTCTACGTTCCATGGACACTTCATAGGCTTGGTCACCCAGAGTCTGGCGAAGTGGAATTGCTCTGCTCACCACGAAGAATCTCCATGGTTCGGTTAACCGGTGGTTCGGCGCCCACACAGCGACTTCAAGCATCCGCTCCAAGGCTGACTCGGGCACTTCTTCATCCTTGAAATGCCAGGCCATCCGGCGTTGATAGAGAGCTTGGTAAACGCTTACTTCTGTCCCCGGAACCGAAATATCGTCAACCGATAGTTTTGCAATTTTCCCATGTTCGGTGGTCATCGCCTAATCCCCTCTAATCATATACAAGCGACATTCCGGTATCACTAACTTCAGCTCAAGCCAAACTGCCGGGCAGCATTCGACCCCATCATGCGAGCAATGGATACTTCATCCACGTCTGCATTTGTTAGAGTCTCGACTGCATCCCAAGCGGTGGTTGTATCGTGGTTGGGATAACGGGAACCCCACAGGACTTTAGTTTCGAACGTATGAGGGAGCTCTTGAATTAGCCGCTCTTCCGCGTCGAAACCCAACATTACGTTGCCTTCTTGCCACATCTCTTCCGGTTCGGTGCTAACAGGGTAAGTGTGAACCAACGGAATTACTCTCGTGGAGGCCTCCATCTTCTCTAGTACCTCCTCCATCCACGAAGCCTTGCCGTGAGCCACGACCACCTTCATTTTCGGATAACGTTCCATTACCGTAAACCCAATCAATGTTGAAGACACAAACATATGGTTGTCTAGCCAATAGGATAGGATAGGCGCGATTGGGTGGCCTAAGCTTGCCCCGGCGGTTCCGGAGATAGACGACATTGAACGCTCGGCAACCCCACCACCAGCAAAAGGGCCGCCCCCTCCGCCGCTGAGAAAGCTCGCTTGGCCCAATCTTCCATTCACCTTCTCGCAAAACGGGCCATGCGAGGTCCACTCGGGATTCCACAAGCCAGGAGTGGGGTGAACGGCAGCGGTTATTCCAAGTCTCTCCAGTTCAGCCCAAAGAGGGTCATAGTATTGATGGGTGAAATAACGTTCTTCAATGAACATGGGCCGGATAAAAGCCCCGCGGAAGCTAGAATTTTTAGAAACTCTGGCCAACTCCTCTATAGTGAAATCCATATTCTGAAGGGGAAGCATAGCCGCAGCGAAGAGACGGTCAGGCGAAGCTTGGCAAAAATCAGCAATCCAATCGTTGTAGGCTCGCGCTAACGCATAAGCCGTATCGGGGTCTTCAACCAGATGGAAGCCTTCCGCAAACCACGTCGGATACAAGAAAGTTTGATCCACTCCCATCTCGTCCATATCGCGGAGCCTCGCCTGGGGATCCGATGCGCCTTCATTCGCTGCGTGGGGCACATTCGGGTCCAACTCTCCTACAGAGTCCCAGGTCATGCCTGGTCGCCAGATGGCATGGCGTGGAATGTTTGGGTTCTCGATGTCTCGAGAGATTTTCCCATTGATTTTAAGGTAGGAATTGATGGCGCCTTCTTCCCGCCACAACGCCTGTTTACCTAGAGTCCGGTATTCGGGTTCTAAGTAATCGCTCCACAATTGAGGCGGCTCCACCACGTGGGAGTCGGCGTCAAAAACAAAGAATCGTTTTTTCGTAGTCATTTATTCTCCCGGAAAGAGCAAATCGTTTTATCGTTTATCTGCCCAGTTAACGACTATCAACGAACCGAAGATTCGGGTTTTAAAGCGTGATTTACCTCATCCTCCGTGGGCCACCATTCAGGCCGTTCCAGTTCGGTCACACGTTCTCGGATTATCTTGGCTGGGGGCTTGATGTTGTATAAGGTCCGGGCATTGGCTCCCAAGAACCGTGACTGATAGTCTACAGATAACTCGCATTCTTCCATCATCTCTATGGCCCGCCAGACATCGTCGCCATCATGATGGTAAACGTCTGATGCCCATGCAAGGATATCTCCGTAGAACTCGGGAAGGCGGGAAGGGGGCGATTCATCCCCTTCGAACCCAGTGACGCAGTGTTGCCGAAACGTCTCACTAGGCAGACGCTTTAACGGCGCTAGTCGACGATCGTTCCGGTATAGACGGTAGGTCTTATCACACTCGTCAAGCAAGAAACTCAACCAAGTGGAAGATGCCTCAAAAACTGCGGCTTTGATGTTTGGATGCTTCTCAAAAAAGCCAGACATCAACACCATGGTTACCCACAAAGCTGCCTCGGCTTGGAAGTTTTGAACGTTCGACAAGAAAGAGTGGGACAGGCCTGAACTGGAAATTGTTTTCCGAATCAGTTCCGCGCCTGAATACTGCTCGGAGTAGCCGGGAGGTTTGGCCACACCCATGGCCGGGAACGGATGCATTCCATATACCAATCCGGTATCCTCCAAAGCGTTCCAGACAGGTTCATATTTTGGTTGGATGGGGTAATTCCCCATCGCGTCCACGGGCCGGACTAGGGCTACTCGGCAACCCAAATTGGCGACCCGGTAAACTTCTTCTACTGCATACTTTGGGTTTTGCATGGGAATCAGCGCAGCGAAGAATAGCCGCTGAGGGTCTTCCAAAGTGTATTCATGGGCCCAATCGTTATACGCCTTACACATGGCTCGGGCTCCCAGTGCGTCTTGAAGCCACGGGTAAGTATCTATACTAGTAGGAATGATCATTACTTGGTCAATTCCTTGGAAATCCATGTCTGCTAAGCGAGGCTTGGGCTCGTCGGCGCCGCGGTGAGCGAGATATTCGGATTGTTGCTGGGTGAGCGCAGTTTCCGGATTGAGGTTGCGAACGTTGAGCGCCCTCTGGATGTCATGTTTAACTCCGGGTCCAGCGAGTCTTACTATGTCGATGATACCAGGGCCCACGCGAGGAACCGGTGAAAAGCTATTGACATCGGCTTTGCCGTTGACCAGCAACTGTTGGGATTCGCTGTCATACCACATGGTAGCTTTGAGTGACACCAACTCATCTTTGGTCAGATTGCTCTCAGCCCGTTCCCACAATTTGGCAGGTTCCACAATGTGGGCGTCACAGTCGAATGACGCGAAATCTTTAGTCATTGGCTTAAATCTTTGGACAGGCATTTATGCTCCCCCTATGGTTTCGTTAACCACCGGATGTAGCATAATTTAGCTAGTTGCCCTCGGGATGTCAAACGATTCCCAGCTATGATTCGCTTTCCTCGGCTTTCACAACCCGCCGCCACCGCCACCGCCAGGCCTTGTTCTAGGTGTAGTTCGACTCTACTCCAACTCCCGATCTATGAAGACAGATTTGGCTGAA
>DCAE01000019.1:0-35653 GCA_002311385.1 Dehalococcoidia bacterium UBA1141
GGTTCATAGCTAAAGGTTCATAGCAAGAGGATTAAAATGCCCAGAACGGGCCAAGACTACCTCCACAGCATTCGGGACGGCCGGGTTATATATCTGGATGGACAGCTAATCGAGGAATCGGTTGACCACCCGGCCTTTCGGAATGCGGCACGAACAATTGCAGGATTGTACGACTTCCAATCGGCGCCCGGCAACGGAGACTTGATGACCTTCGAGTCTCCAAGCGGCGGTGGCGCCGTGAACCGCTTCTGGCAGCTACCCAAGTCATATGAGGAACTGGTGAAGCGCAGGGAGGCCATAACGGCGTGGGCTGAGCTAACCTACGGCTTCCTTGGCCGCTCTCCGGACCATGTGGGGTCTTGCTTGGCTGGAATGGTCATGGGAATCGACGTTTTCGAGAACCATAGCCCCCAAAGGGCCAGGGCGTTGCTGGACTACTACGAGTACGTTCGTGACCGTGACCTGTTCGTTACCTACGTGATTGCCAACCCCCGGTCGGACCACTCAAAGGCAGTCGGGCAGCAGGAAGAAGACCAATTCCTGATTGCCGCCATATCCGACGAAGATAGTGAGGGAATAACAATCAAGGGCGCAAAGATGCTGGGCACCAGCGCCGTCATTGCCGACGAAGTGCTGGTTGCCACAGGCCAGCCGCTGAGGGCGGGGGAGGAGATGTACGCCTTCTGCGCTGCGGTCCCCATGAACGCCAAGGGCCTGAAAATCCTGCCCCGAAAGTCCTACGAAGCGGCCGCCGTTTCCCAGTTCGATAATCCCCTTTCCACCAACCTAGATGAGAACGACGCAGTCTTGTATTTCGACGAGGTCAAGGTACCTTGGGACCGGGTATTCGTTTATAAAGACCCAGAGATGTGCCGGGCCATGTTCAACGATGCGCCCACTCACATGTTCCAGAATTACCAAGCGCAAATACGCTTGTCGGTGAAAACCCGGTTCCTGCTGGGGGTGGCCAGGAAGATTGCCGAGGTGAACGGCATATTATCCATCCCGGAGGTCTCCGGGAAGCTGGGCTACCTGGCGGCCAAGACCGGCATGATGGAAGGGATGGTCAAGGGCATGGAGGCCGGGGGCCGCTACTACGGAGAATACTTCCTGCCGGACCGTAAGCTGCTCTACTCGGCTCAGGTATTGGGCCAACAGTTCTACCCGGAACTGGTATTTATGGTTAGGGACCTCTCCGGCGCGAACTTGATAATGATGCCGCCGTCGGTGCAAGACTTCGCCAATCCGGAAACCGCCGCATTCATCGAAAAAACCCAACGCTCCCCGACGGTAGACCCCAAGGACAAGGTTAAGCTTTTCAAGCTAGCCTGGGACGCCGTGGGCTCGGAGTTCGCCTCGCGCCACGCCCAATACGAGATGTTCTATTCGGGCGGCGAGTTCGTCACCAGGGGCCGGTCCTTCAACAATTACGACTGGGACAACGTAACCGACCTAGTGGACGGCCTGCTAGGCAGCTACGATTTATAGGGCCTAGAGCGGTGCGATAGAGCCTTCTATCCATCCTGGCTCCACAACTAAAAACCCGATTGACGGGACGACTTTGAACCGCCTCTTGCCAGCGGCGCCAGGGTTGAAGAAAAACACCGGACCCCGGCGCTCTTGGTGGGCGATGTGACTGTGGCCGTAGACCACCCCGTCTATCTCGGACTGACGGTAGGCTTGCAGCACCGGGTCGTCAAACCCCTTCGGCACCTTCACCTCATGGGTCAGCAGAATTCTGCTGCCGCCCAGCACTACAACGGCCACCAGAGGGTAGTCGGAAGTCGGTCCTTCCCGGTCATTGTTGCCTCTGACCACTGTGATGGGGGCAATTTGACTAAGCTGGGCAATGATGGAGTCATCGCCGATGTCACCGGCGTGCAAGATATGGTCCACACCCTTCAGCAACTCAGGCACCCTGGGGTTCAGATAACCGTGAGTGTCGGAAACAAGTCCAATCAGCATTGCTCTCCCCAATCATTGCCTTTCCCGGTGGCGGTGTATCTCCCACGATAACCAGCAACAGAACTATATGGAAGCGTAATAATCGTTAAAGCCGTTGTCAACGGCCCGGCTGTTCTTAGGCTGCTTAATCTCAATCAACAGCCACTCGATTTGGGTTAGCCTGCTGTTACAATCAGTCCCATATCCTCTGGCAGCAATCGAGGGACGAGCAATCAGACGAGTAATCAGACCATTAATCACTGGAGGCCGGAAATGAGACTAATCCAGGGAGTCAGGTTGATTGACGGCACCGGAGACTCGCCCCAATCTGACGCTGCGGTGTTGGTGAACGACCAAGGCCGCATCGAGGCTGTGGGTCCAAGGGAGAGCATCGACTCGCCTCCTGGCGCCGAGGTGATTTCGGCCACCGGCATGACCTTACTTCCTGGGCTAATTGATTGCCACGACCACTTGAGTTCCTTCACCTATGACCTGATGAGCCGGTGGAGGCTCACGGAGCCGGAAAGCCTGCGAAACCTGCGCATCGCCAAGGTGGCGGAAGAAACGCTGCTGACGGGATACACGACTATTCGCGACTGCGGATGGCTGGATGCTGGCTTTAAGATGGCGATTGAAGAAGGCCTCTACCCCGGCCCACGGCTGTTGGTGGCTACCATGCCCATGTCACCGACCCATGGCCATTCAGACCGGTCCAGTGGCTCTGGCCACAGCCAACCCGCATTCTTGGATCCCCTGCTGCCACGAGGAATTGCGGATGGGCCGGATGAAGTGAGAGCCAAGGTACGGGAATTAGTACGGGTGGGCGCAGACTTCATCAAGGTGTTCCAAACAGGATTCGGCAGGCCGCTTCACAAGTCCAAAGACATTGCCTACAGCAGGGAAGAACTGGATGCCTTGGTATCCGAGTCCCACAACCACGGCAGAAAAGTCGCCAGCCACGCCGTCGGCGGCGCCGGGTTGAGGATGTCCATCGAGGCCGGGGTCGATACCATAGAGCACGGGTCTTATCTGAATCAAGACCCGGACTTGCTCAATATGATGGCTGGTGAAGGGATATTTTTCGTTCCCACCTTCACGGTGTTCAATCTTCACCGGACGCAAGGCAATCCCACGGCCCAAGAAGAGAGCCGAGATTTCCGCCAAGGTCACGTGGAAAGCATGCAACTTGCCCTGAAGGCAGGGGTGAAGGTAGTAGCGGGCACCGACGCCGGTGGTTGGGGCCACGGCAACAATGCCGAAGAGTTGGAGTGCCTGGTGGCAGCGGGGATGACACCCATGCAGGCATTGGTGGCTGGCACCGGCTGGGCCTCGGAATGTTGCGGCTTGGAGAAGGATGTGGGTACGGTTGAGCGAGGGAAGTTTGCCGATTTGGTGTTGGTGAACGGCGACCCCCTTAGCGACATCACAGTATTACAGGATAAAAACCGCATCAAACTGGTGATGAAGGAAGGCACCATTTACTCAAATCGGCTGGGCGAAGCCTAGAGTTTCAGACAAGCCGTGTTATCACCTGAGTTGGGGCATCACCTGTTCTGTAAAGAGTTTCAGGCTTTTTAGCTGCCGCTCATGGGGGATCAGGCTGCCGAAATTGACCTCAAACATCACCTTGTCCAGTCCCAGTTCCTCTTTCAGACCGCCCAACCGGTCGAGGACTGCTCCCGGAGTGCCGTAGGCCACCTTGTCCCGCAGCCAGTCATCGTAATCCATGGCCTGGATGCGCTCGGCTTGCTCCTCCCAACCCTTGGTCCCGTCACTATGGTGAGCATACTCAGCCACCCTGTTGCTCAGCCGCTCTTTGGAGAATAACGCGCTCTCCCTGGGCTCGGAGTAGGCCTGCTCCTTAGTTTCGGAAACGTAGATCGGTACCCTTAAGCCAACTTTTGCCTCCCCCTCGTGGCCGATTGCTTCCCACTCTTGGCGGTATTCCTGGATATAAGGCTTCAACTCGGACAGGGAGAACACCCTTGAAGGGTTGATGAGAATGGGGTAGCCCATGCGTCCCATGAGCGGGAAAGTGTCCGCAGATGTGACGCCCACGTGTATGGGAGGGTAGGGGTTTTGGTAGGGTTTGGGTGTGACTTCCAGTTCATTGTAGCTATAATACTCTCCTTGGAAAGAGAATTTCTCGGAAGTCCAGGCTTTCAGAATTACCTCTAGTGCCTCATCAAAACGCTGACGGCTCTCAGAAAAGGGGACTCGGAATCCTTCGTGGACGTTGGGGAAAGTCCCTCGGCCAATTCCAAATTCCACCCGGCCGTCGCTGATGTGGTCCAGCGTGGCAATATCTTCGGCAATCCGTATTGGGTCGCCCAAGGGCAAGAGCAAGACCGCCATTCCGATGCGCATCCTCTTGGTCCGTGCGGAAATGGCGCTGGAAACGGTCACGGGGGAAGCGAGAACACGACCGGGGTTGAAATGGTATTCGGCCAGCCAAACCGAGTCCACACCCTGTTCTTCAGCCTTGTCCACCAAGTCAAAGGCGTCTCTAAACGCATCGTGTTCCGAGCCGCCCTCAGCCCGTGGAAACTCTAGGAATAATCCAAAATCCACTGTCCCTCCTTGCGGCTCCCTCAAACCGTGTGTGAGAGTTTTAACTGGCGCTTGCCTTTACTCCGCTAGCTGTTTGCAATCTGTTAATGAGAGCTACCTTGCAGACCTCAATGCCAAGCAAATGTGTGCGTAAACTCGATTATTGTGTGTACCATCATATCAGTTAGGCAAGCATAATAATCAAGAGATTTCCTGATCCATCCCAAAGCGCTAGCTCGGCTTGAATCCCGAAGTTTATCCATACGGGTGACTAAAGTTCACCCCAAAGGGGGATTCCTCCGACCACCTGCGGAGTTATCGTTATGTTAGGTAAACCGTTGGAGCCTCGTTAAAACTTTAGCAGGGGGGAATGTCATGAGTAGTTCAATCTTGGCGTACCCGAAACCAGAACTGATTCACTACATCGACACCATCAGGGACTATGCGAAAAGGATGTTAACGGAAGGAGAGGTCCTCGAAGCCGATGAGGCTGCCAATCAAATGGCCTACACGCGAGATTTCCTAACCACCGGTGGCGAATACGGGCTGACGGAAAAGGAAATGGTTGGCTTGGTCTTGGGTGAAGCTTCGCCGAAGAAGCGGGAGTGCGGTTGCCCTTCCTGTAACGCTCGCCATCAAATCTAAATCTGTTATAAAACGAAAAAAGACCCCTCCGGGTGGAGGGGTCTTTTTATTTGCGCTGGCGACGACCGTGTAGCCATGAATGCCGGTGCCCTGAAATTTCAGGGCATGAAACGGTTTCTGGATTCCGGCCTGCTCCGGAATGACGCCCATTAGACCGGAGACGATTGTTGTCGTTCACCCCCGTTGGCTGAAGGCTACTTCTGCGGTTCGATGATTACCTTTAAAGAATCTCCGGCGTCCGCTGTAAGTTGGAAGCCTTTGTTTGTGTCAGCCAAACCCAGACGGTGGGTAATCATGTCCCCGACCTGAACCCTGCCCGAGCCAATCATCTCCAAGGCGGTTGCAAGATCCGACGGCGAACCGGCGTAGGTGGTGGTCAGGGTCACATCGTTTCGGAAAAAGGTCTCGTTAATCTCCACTGGCACAGTGACACCCGGCTCAGTAGGCGCAAAGAACAGCACCGTACCGCCTCGCTCCACCGATTTCAGCGCCTGCTGCAATGCCGGGGGCGCTCCGGTACAGACGATGACCAAGTTGGCCAAGTGACCGTCATTGGCCTCTCGCAAACGTTCGGGCACATCCTCTTTGGCCGAAAAGGCTACATCTGCCCCCAACCGCTTTGCTGCCTCCAACCGGTAATCCACCATGTCGGTGGCTACAATACGACCGACGCCCAATGCTCGGGCCAGGTTTATGTGGAGCAATCCCGCTAGGCCGCTGCCAAGTACCACTACCGACTGACCCGGTTGGATATTCGCCCGGCGTTGCCCCCGGTACACGCAAGCCAGCGGCTCAGCGAATGATGCTTCAGCGAAGGACAAATCTTCAGGCATGGTAAACACGCCCCGGTCAACGTTGATTGCCGGAACTCGCAGGTACTCGGAAAACCCGCCTGGCTCGAAGGTGGTTTCCCGTAGCGTATCGCAGACGGTGTGATGGCCGCTCAGGCAATAAACGCAGGCGTTGCAAGGGACATGATGGGTGACAATCATTCGGTCACCCTCTTTGAACTTAGTCACCCCATCGCCAACCTGAGCCACCACACCAGCCACTTCATGACCCAAGACCGCTGGCGCTCTGGCGACACGGTACCATTCCATGACATCGCTGCCGCATATGCCGCTGGCTTCCACCCGGACCAGCATCTCCCCAGGGCCGATAGCGGGGGCGGGAACTTCTTCCACCCGCACATCATGATTGTTGTAATACATTGCGACACGCATAGCGCAATCTCCTATGTGGTTGCTTTGAGAGACCTGGGTTGGTTTGGGGCGTGGAGAAAATCCCCCCAACCCCCTTTACGAAAGGGGGCTTGTTGCTATCCGTTCTAATGTGCGAGGAAAAGTCCCTCTTTGTAAAGGGGGATTTAGTGGGATTTTCCGTCAGTAGCAGCCGGCGCCCAGCGTACTCAGCGGCTTGAAATCAACCCAATCATGATTCTCTTAAGCGGGTAGCGCTGCTACCTTGCCGTTGGCTGCCTTGACGCTGTCGAAAATTTCCTGAGCTTCGTTGACGGTACCGTTCCCGTGGACGATGTGCTTCAGGGCACGAATCATAGGCACTGGGAACTCGCTCTGCCAAATGTTCCGTCCCAGGTTGATTCCTATAGATCCGTTCTGGATGCCGTCATGGACGAACTCCAAGACCTCTCGCTCCGTGTCGGCTTGGGGCCCTCCAGCCATAACCACCGGAACCGTGCAGCCGGACACCACCTTGTCAAACCCGTCGTCACACCAATATGTCTTCACCACTCTGGCGCCCAATTCGGAGCAAATGCGGCAGCATAGCGCTAGATAGCGGGAATCGCGTTTATCCAGCTCTTTGCCCACCGCCGTGACCGCCATAACCGGGATGCCATACTTCTCGCCCTCATCCACCAGCTTGCTCAGGTTCAACAACGACTCTTTCTCGTATTCGGTGCCGATGAAAACGGAAATGCCGATGGCAGATACGTTAAGGCGTATCGCTTCTTCAATGGATGTGGTGATACCTTCGTTGGCTAGGTCGGCCCCAACCATGCTGGTGCCGCCCGACACTCGGAGAATCACCGGCTTGTCCATTGCCGGGTCAATGGCAGACCGAACCACGCCCCTGGTTACGAAGAGGGCATCGGCGTAGGGCAGCAAAGGTTCAATGGTCTTGGCGGGTTGTTCCAGGTTCCTGGTTGGGCCTTGAAAGTACCCATGGTCTATGGGCAAAAACATGCAACGGCCATCGGGCTGGATTAGTCGCGCCATTCTGTTTGCCATTCCCCAATCCATCTTCACACCTCTTTTTTAATTAGTCTGTCACTTATTGGCCTTATTGGCCGCAGTTAGTATTCGCTGTATTGTTGTACCGAATCGCTACAGTTCCACTGGCAGGTCGCTCTTTTCCCATTCGGCGTACGAACCATCGAACAGCCTGACGTCGTATCCCAGCCTTTTGAAGGCCAGATAGCCCACGGCTGCTCTGGCGCCGGTCTTACAGTAGGTCACCACTGGGTCGGAAGGTTTGATGTTGGCTGCTTCAAATATCCGGCGAGCCTTTTCTTCCGAGCAGACCAGCATCCCGTCCTCGCCAACCATTTCTTCCCAGACCACGCTAATAGCACCAGGGATATGGCCTGGTTTGTCGTCGGCTTCGCTCTGGCCGTTGTACTCATCAACGGTGCGGGTATCCACCAGTTGCAAGCCCTCGCCTTTGGCAACGTCGTCCAAACTAGCCCTGACCGCTGGATTCACCTTGGGCGTGAACTGACTCTGGGTGCGAGGCACCGGGCGATATAAGACCTCGCGGCCCTGGGATTTCCACTCGTCGTAGACGATGTCCAAGATATGGACATCGTCCCGGCCCAGATACTCCAAGACCCAAGCGACCATGGCCGAATTCCTGCCATCGTAGCCGTCGTACAACACCGGCGTAAGTCCATCACCTAGTCCTGCATCGCCGAACAACTGGGAAAAGTCTTCAGGGGAGAGCAACTTCCCTTGGGAGTCTCGAAGTTTCGGTGGCGGCACGTTGATGGCCGACTTGAGGTGGCCCATAAGGTGGCGCATGGAGTACCGGGTGTCTATTACCAAGAACTCCGGATTTTCAATACGCTCCGCTATCCAGTCTGCGGAAACAAAGGTGGTCATTTACGCTCCCATTTATATTGCTCCGGAAGATTGGTCCGGAAATACGGGCCTTAGCCAATGGTTAGCGACAAACCGCATTTCCCAGGCCGTGCGGCTAATCCAAGACCTTGCTAACCAATTTTTGCTAGCTGATTACTTCGAATTCGGTTATGACTTCGTTGGAATGACGCACTGTCTGGGTCACGGGAGAGCCTTCAACCGCAAGTCTGAAAATATCCCGCAGGGTGTCCTCGTCAGAGTCGGCCCTGACGAAGGCCTTGGCGCTAATCTTGCCGTATCCGGGGTTTCCAACGTCTTCGACCCCAGCCCATTTGCGTATGTTGTCGAAATACCCTTCCACTACCACTTCCAGGTCGTGGACCTTGACTCCCCGCTTGGTGGCATTGACGATGAATCCCACGGTGATGCAACTCCCCATGGCGGAAAGCAGTTGTTCGTGGGCGCTGGCGGCCACATCGGTGGCGGTCAAGTCACCGGGCTCATCCATCTCCGTTACATGATTCCTCATGTAGGCCTTGGCCCGCATTCCGTCTTGCCATACCACCCTCGACTTCCAAGGGCCGGTGACCGCCTTAAATACCTCAGGGTCCTTGAACGATTCCAGGACCTCAATCAGTTTCTGTCTGGGCAGTCCATTGAGATTGTCATCTTGCGCCATGATTGTCCTTCCTCCCTATCTAATCATCGTTTAGCTTGGTAGTTGTTTTGCGATCAATTTAGCGGTTGAACCGATGTCCGAGTCGCTGGCGATTTAGCCGAATTCGGCTCTCAACTTTACCGCCGCTTGAGACATCACCTGAAGCTTTCGCTCGGCAATCTCAGGTGTGTTTACGTTGCGCTCGGCGAAGGTGCCGAATCCGCAGTCCGGATTCAAGAATATCTTGTCGGGGTCGAAGTACTGGAGCATCTCTTTTACTCTGGTGACAATCTCATCCGGAGTTTCAATCTCGTCGGTACGGGGATTGACTACGCCCAAGCCAATCTCTTTCTCGTTGGCGTACTCCTTGAAAACCTCCATCTCACCAGCCCTCGGTGTGGCGCACTCCAAGACCAATTGGTCAATATTCATCTGCATCAGGTGAGGGAGCATGGGTCCGTAGTTGCCCACCAGTAAGACTTCTTCTTTGCGGCTCCAGTTGCCCCTGCAAACGTGGACGCCGGTCCTAATTCCGGTGATTCCGTCCATCACCTCGTTCATCAACCGGACGGCAAACTCCAGTTCTTCCGTTGGGTCTCTCCTTTGAGGAAGGGCTGCGCACATGAATGTTTCCGTTGATTCCTCTCCATAGACGGTCTGGCTTAAGATCGGTTCATCGAATTGAACAAAGTCGCATCCTATCTCTTTCAGGTCCAAGACTTCTTGTCTCAGAATGGCCACCACGTCTTTCGCCAGTTCTTCCGGAGAATCGTAGACCTTGTCCGACAAGCCCTCAAACCAACTGGAGCGGGTCAACATATAGGGGCCTGGTATGGGAATCTTGATTTGCCGGTCGGTGTGTTTCTTCATGAAGGACATCTCGTCTAAAGAGAGCCCGTTCTTCTTAGCCACTTTACCCACAACGATGGGGCTCTTGATGGCGAAGGCCGGAACGTCCAATGCCCTGAGCACTTCTTCCATTCGGGCCCGGTCCTTGGCGTAATCGAGCAAGTCGGAGACTTTCATCAACTGCATCCCTGTCAGCTTGTCCACCGCATATGAGTAGAAATTGTCCCGGCGTTGCTCACCGTCGGTGACGATGTCCATCCCGGCTTCTTCTTGGGAACGCAGGCAGGAGATAACCTCCTGGTCCGCCACACTATCGAAATCGGCTTCGGACATTTCCCCATTTTGCTTCGCACGCAAGGCTCGAATCAGGGATGTAGACCTGGGCCAGCTTCCCACTGTGGTCACTGGGAACAAAGGTATTTGCGCCATCAGGCTATCTCCTTAATTTCCGGGTTTGCCCGGAAAATCTATCCAAATAGTGACACTCTAGATGGGATACCAATTCAGGAATGACTCGGTTTTCCGCTAGAAATCATGGTAAAAACGAATTATGCGGCCACCCACAGCACTGAAGAAATCTCGCTGAACTCCCGCTTTAACTTGGACCAAGAATCGCCTCCATCGTCGCTGCGGTACAAGTAACCGTAACGGCTGCCTGCAAGCACAATCTTAGGGTCGGCGGGTTGGGCATTTACCACCCACATGGCCGTATTTGGTTCAACCGGTAGCGGCAGCCTTTCCCAATTTTGGCCCGTGTCCTTGGATCGCATTATGCAACCGGTGCTGCCGGGAGTGGTGTCGCCCAAGGTGAGAAAGATAACGTTGGGACTACCCGGCTGAACTTTGATTCCCCTGGGGTATCCCAGGTCGAAGCCTTCCCGCACGCCGATTGATTTCCAGGTTGTGCCATTGTCTGTGCTGGTGTAGACGTCGTTGTTCACCACCACCACCACGGTCTTAGGCGGACCGGCCGACACCGCAACGTTATGTATATCCATATTTGGGATATCCGAGTAGTCAATGGTGGTCCAAGTATCTCCACCATCAGCGGTGTGACGAAGGCCATCCACTTCTATGCCAACCCAGATGCTCTTCGCATCGGTGGGGTCAATGGCTATGCCGGTTACCCGTGGGGTGCCCACCGCCGGGCATTCGGCAGCGGCCTCCATGGATGTCTTTTCCCAAGTACTTCCACCATCCCTAGAGCGGAAACACACGGTGGGAGTGGGAGTGCCGGTCCCAGCGTACATCAGATCTGGGTCTTGGCCGTCGATGGCCAACGACCAGACAGTGTAATCATTAAGGCGGTTCTCCGAAAGGGACCAAGTTGCTCCAGCATCATCGCTGGTATAGATACCTTTGTCACTGCCAGCGTAAATGAAATTGGGTTTGTCTGGATGGACTGCCAGACAGCGAATCACCGCATCGGAGTGGAGCCCTTGACCTATGCCAACTCTATTCCAATTGTCCCCGGCATCAGCGCTTCGCAAGACTCCTTGGCCGGACGTGCCCACTAGAATGGTCATCTTTTCCGTCATAGCTCGGCCCTCCCATTAACTCAGTTATTTTTGACTAATCCGCCTGGCCGGTGTCGCTCTTGTTAGGCGTCATTCCTGCTATCAGGACTCGCATAAAAGACGGTACTCAGTGTATCTTGGCGGCGAGAACCCTTCAAGCCCCACGCTCGAATACTAGCCAAATGTTCTGAGCCAGTAGTAAGCGCCGATCAGCCCAAGGCCGCCCACGGAGCCCAAGCCCGCCACCACCATCAAGATTCCTCCTCCGCCATAGGCCTGTGCGCGGCGCCAACTCATCATCCCCAAGCCGATGGGCACCATGGCCCCGGTCAACCCGTAAATCGTCATGGCTGCTCCGGCATAGGCCGGCAGAGCTACTGGGAATTGCCAGGCTACCAGACCCCAAAAAACTGGCAGGAAAACCCACAAGGTCAACACCAATACCACCCACGCCCGGGTATTGAAGGACGGGGTTAGAGGCAGTGGACGCGGGAAACTTCTTTCACGGCGGTAATGCCACCTAGGTGACCATTCGGCAGGCAGGGTCTGGGGTACGGGAATGGGCTTCAAGTGCTCGGCATGGTTCACGGCATAGCGGGAGGGGAAAGGGTCCCGGCCTCCCAGTTGTTCGGTCCGCTCACACCAAGGGCAGGCTTCGAGATGGCCGCTATAGCCGTGTTGAGAATTAGCCGAACACGATACCAAAGTCTCCTCGGCTTCCAACAAAGCTGCTTGCCAAGCCTCTGGCGATGGGCGCATCTGGGGGGCGGCATCACCATCTTCGAAACAGGTTATGACCAGTTGCCGAAGCGTTGGAGTCAGAATATCCAGAGGCGGGGCCACCGGAGCCGGGTTGTAGTCCACAATTTTCTTGGTGCTGTAGGGAAACTGTCCTTTCTCGATGCGCGCGGCCAGCAGTTCCGGTTGTCCGTTGCCTATGTAGGTCCCGGAAAATGGATGGTTGCCGCCCATCAGTAGCAGGTAAATCAAAACGGCCAACCCGAACAGATCGTGCTCGGGCCCCCGGTTCTTTTCTCGGCCAGTATTGTTTTGGAGCTCAGGAGGGGTGAACTCAGGCGTGTATACGGTGCAACGGTAGACCATTTTCTGATCGGGATCGGGTACTTGGAATGAGTCGGTGTCGATGAGCGTCACCAGAGCATCCCCTGATACCAAAACGTTGGTGTAGTTAAGGTCACCCACCACATAGCCGCCAGCGTGCACGGCACTGACTGTGGCTGCCAGGTTATAACCGGTCCGCAGCAAACGTTGATAGTTGAACCAAGGGCGTTGGAGCAACCGGGCATGGGGGGAGTAAAGGTCGATTATCGGCGACATTCTATCCACCCTGGGCATGAGGAAACCGGCAACTTTGGGGCGCCGGCCCGGCGTGCGCAACAACTCCATGGGCCAGGCGATTGAGCAATGGCCCGAAGCGGCCATGGGGTCCACTGGAGGGTGGGTGCTCATGGCCAGCAGTTTATGGGCGCGGGTGTCGGTGGGTTTGCGGTAAATCTTGGCCGCCAAACTTGGGTCCTCGGCCACCCGATATACAATCGCTTCACCGCCCGCTCCCAGGATCTGGGCCGGGTCCAAAGTGATTTGCTGACCGTCGGAATCGCGATGTAGCAGCATAAATCCCGCCGCTAATCCCGGACCGTTGGTTCTGGCCCCGTTTCATGCTCTGGTTCGGCAAATGAGAAGAGTAATAACGTCAGATCGTCTGCGGTATTACCCTGAACGCTGGGAGAAAGCAGGAAAGTGCGCAGTTCCTCTTGTGCCGGGTTCAGGCCCGATTCAACGGGATTCTCCGTGTCGGCCTCTCCGCAGTTGGCACCTGCTTCTATCTCAGAAACGAAGGTGAACAAAGGGTGGAAAAATGGGGCGTGGGGAAGACCTTCAGGCATCTTCAAACACAGCATCTGAATCCCGTCGGAGAAGATTGCGCCTTGTACCGGGGTGCCTCGCCACACGCTGGTCTGGAGCGTTTCCATTGCCTCGGGGGAAACTAGGAACGTGGTCTCGTTAAGATATTCACCGTTTTGAGGATGGGTAACCCCGAAAACGTCACCTTGATTGTCGCCTACCACCGCCGCGCCATCGCCCACTTGGGCCACTGCTATAAAGTCACCGGTGGCAATCATCAGAATCAGAGTGGTCGCCAGTTCCCGCGGTTCCACTTCCCGGCTCTCCGCCTCCGCCTCTACTGCGTCCTTGGCAGATTCCATCGCCGTTACCAGGTATTGACCGATGACATCGTCGTCTAAAGCCGAGTTAATCTGCTGGTCAATACGGGATTCGACCAGAGCCATTACAGCAGTGCCCGCCGCCAGTTGTGCACCCACTTCTCCCAGAGACGCAGAACCGGCACCGTCGGCCACGGCGGCTATTAACGGACCGCTGGGCAATATACGCCAGAAATGAGCATCCTGGCAGGGTTGGTCCCGTTCTTCGTGGGAGGAACCCCGCACCGATACTCCAACCACCCGCCAATTCCCTCTCCGGATTTGGCCTGGAGTTTGCGGGTCAGTTTGAGCGATTGGCTGGACACGAGCTTCCTGGGTTTGCCGGGTAGATTCCTGGCCAGCGCTCACTCAATCACCGCCCAGCCGGGTGGTTCCAAAGGCACCTCATCGCCCTCTTTGGATTGAGCAACGGCGTGCATGCTTCTGGAAAGCCAAACAAACAACTCGTTAAAGCTCAGGCCCTTGAGTCTTAGGGGCACCCGCACCACCATCTCCCTCAAGTAAGGAATGTCGGCCCCTTCCACGCCAACGACAAAGAAAGCGACTCGTCGGTTTACTTCATCGTCCCGGATGCGCAAGGAAGCTTCGGTCACAAAATCGTACATCTCTCCCTGTGGCCGACCATCGGTAATCATGAAGATCCACGGCCGGTAGTAGGACACGCCCGATTCGTTGTACTTAATCTTGCGTTGTTGAACCATGTCCAACGCGGTATGCACGGCAGCCCCCATATGAGTCAGCCCTTGAGCCGCCAGCGTGGGTGGCTCAAACCGGTCTGCCGTGACAAAATCCTGCACCACGGTAACCTCGCTGTTAAAGGAAACAACTGCTATTTCCACTCGTTTGGGTGCCACTGGGTCCTTCATTAAATCTTGCTGGAAAGTGCGTAAGCCTTCGTTCAGAGCGGCGATTGGCTCACCTTGCATGGAAGCGGATGTATCCAGTAGTAGTACACAAGGGCAACGGGGCTCCGGGTTTTCAGCGAATTCCACGGCCTGTTCTAAGCTGGGGCGTTTGGCTTTGCCCTCTTCCGCTGCCTCCGGCTCGAACCCTTGGGCAACAGATTTCTGTATGTTGTCCCACAGCAGGTTCTTGTCGTCTCTAAGCATGGGCCTTCCTTAGTTGGTGCCTTTCTGTGTAAGTGCTTTTCTGTGCAAGTGCCTTCCCGGGTTTGACACTTTTGTGTCCAGGAGTGGTGGCGTTATTATAGCAAGGGTTGGGTCGCTGCACTCTTTTGCTCCAGCCTCCCGGTACCGATATGCCCAAACGTTGGTTTCCATGCATTCCCATATATAGGATTTCGATTAAGAAAGATTAACCGTAAAGCGGCACTTCTGCGCTCCTTGACACTTATAACCCACTCTGTAAAAATCTGGTTAGATTTTGGAATTTTACCGAAGAACGGGTGTGGGCGAGCCCTGTGCCCAGTTTTAGCATCACCGGTTTTAGCTTCAGTAAAAGGAGTAGCTCCATGGGAGAGATTCTGGGCGTAGGATTAACCCACTCGCCCTCGCTGATTACTCCCGATGAGGACGGCAATACGTCGTTGGCCCGCACCCTGCGAAACAACGACAGCATACCGGCAGAATTCAAAGACCCCAAAAGCTGGCCCGAAGCTATGCGCCTAGAATGGAGCGACGACCAGGGATTGGCATCGGCCAAGGCCCAGAGGGAGCGTTTGGTCAATGGTTTCAGGAGACTCCGAGAGGAGATTGACGCATTCAAGCCCGACTTCCTTCTTATATGGGGTGACGACCAATACGAAAACTTCAAAGAGGACATCATTCCTCCATTCTGCGTGATGGCTTATGAGGAGATGGAGTGCCGTCCTTTCACCAATAAAGATGGTAGCGCCAGACGCAATATCTGGAACGAACCGGCGGACAAGGTCTTCAACTATCGGGGACACCAACAAGCAGCCAGGCAGTTGGTCGCCGACATGATTGACCAAGGCTTTGATTTGTCCTACGCCTACAAACCCCTCCACGAGCAGGGCGGCTTGGGACATGCCTTCCTCAACACGCTGCTGTACCTGGATTACGACCGCACAGGCATGGACTACCCGGTGGTGCCCTTCGCAGTGAATTGCTACGGCAGCAAGGTGATTCAAAACCGGGGAGGCTCCACGACCTACGAAAATTTCCCGGACCCGCCGGGACCCACACCAAAACGATGCATGGAGTTGGGAGCAGCCGTTGTCCGTGCTTTAATGAAGAGCCCTTGGCGCGTCGCCCTAATCGCATCTTCCAGTTGGTCCCACGCTTTCCTGACTGAGAAGCACCACTGGTTGTGGCCGGACATCGCATCCGACCGGGCTAGGTTTGAAGAGCTCAAGGCCGGGAATTACGCCGCTTGGCGTAACATTTCCACGGCCCAGATTGAAGACGCTGGGCAACAGGAAATGCTCAATTGGATGTGCCTGGCAGGGGCTATGGAAGAACTAAATCGCAAGCCGGAGATTATCGACTACATAGAGACCTATGTGTCCAATTCCAGCAAGTGCATCGCGGTGCTAAAACCCTAACCTAAAGCTGCAGTCGCCACCGGGCCAAAACCCACTTGGCCCAAGCACAGAATGAGGGTAGCGAATATGGCCACCAGCACAGTAACCGGTTTCAGCAACGGACTGGTTGACCTCAGTTCCGGTCTCATCAGCCGGGAGATTTTTGTAAACGAAGAAATCTACCAGCAGGAACAAGAGCAGGTGTTTGCCAAAGGCTGGCTGCTGGTGGGACACGAAAGCCAGGTGTCCAAGCCCGGAGATTACTTCGTCTCTTGCATGGGCGAGGAATCGGTAATCCTGTGCCGTGACCGCGAGAGCAAGATTCACGTTTTCCTAAACTCTTGCATGCACCGGGGCATGAAGGTCTGTCGATACGACGAAGGCAACACTCCTGTGTTCACTTGCCCTTATCATGGTTGGAGCTACGCCACCGATGGCAAACTGGTTGGTGTGCCCTATTTCAAATCAGCCTATGATGAAAAGCTGGACAAGTCCCAATGGGGGTTGGCGGAAGTAGCCCAGTCGCACAATTATAAAGGGTCTATCTGGGCAACCTGGGACTCGAACGCCCCCTCCTTCAAGGAATACATGGGGGACATGACCTTCTATCTGGACCAGTTGCTCGATTCCAGGGACGGCAGCGAAGGTGGAGCCGAGGTAATTGGCGGGGTACAGAAATGGATAATGCCCTGCAACTGGAAATTTCCTTCGGAAAATTTCGCTGGCGACGGCGCTCATAACGTAAGCCACCGTTCGGTGGATATCGCCGGTATCGGCCCCAGCGGCCGGGGACGGCGGGACGACTCCGAGTACGCCACCGCCAAGAGGCTACACTTCGCCTTCCCAGAGTTGGGCCACTGTGCCGTCGGCGACCTTCACCAAGAGGATATTCCCTACGCTCCCACCTACCAGAACAATCCGGTGGCCGAAGAGTACTTCCAGCACGTCTTCGAAGAACGCCGAAGACGGTTGGGGGAAAAGTCCCGTTTCCTGGCTATCGTGGGCACCACTTTTCCTAACATGTCCTACCTGGCCCGCCAACCCCGTTCCATATCGGTGTGGCACCCAAGAGGACCGCATCAGACGGAAGCGTGGCGTTGGTTCTTGGTGGACAAGGACGCTCCCAAAGAGGTCAAGGACATCCTGCGCCACTACTACATCCGTTATTCTGGGCCCGGCGGTATGACCGAGCAGGACGACATGGAAAACTGGACCTACGCCCACACCGCCAGCCGAGGGGTCATCGCCCGCCGTTACCCCTATAATTACGAGATGGGGCTCCAATTCGACAAGATTGACGTAGGCTATCCCGGCGTAACTACCAACGAAAAGATAACCGAGGCGAATGCCCGCGCTTTTTACACCAAGTGGAATCTCATGATGGGCGCGTAACAGGTCCAATCGGAAATCGGGTAGAATAATCAAAGACCAAATCAAGTAAAATAGATTTTTCGCAAGACTGACTAAAGGCTCAAGAACTGAGGCATCAAAACAAGAGAAACCAGTAAGCACGTAGGAATCTAGAATGGATTTAATATGCTGAGGAGGAAACAATGGCATCAGTAGCACAATTGGGTTATGTGGGCATCAGCGCCAGCGACATGGACCAATGGGAAAAATACGCAACTGAGACGCTGGGTCTACAACTTGAGAGCAAGGACGAGGACGGAACCCTATACCTGCGGATGGATGAATACCAATACCGGTTTGCCATTCACCCCACCGGCCAGGACGATGTGGCATATGTGGGATGGCAAGCGTCCAGCGAACAGCAGATGCATCAGATTGCCGACCAGTTGAAAGAAGGTGGAGTTACAGTCACCCTGGCGGACAGAGAAGAAGCCAAGGCTCGCCGAGTGGAAGGATTAATCAAATTCCAAGACCCCGACGGCGTCAATGTTGAGGTATTCTGGGGTCCGCCCATCAGCTATGACTCACCCTTCAACTCCACGCGGCCCATCAGCGGCTTTGTTACCGGAGATTTGGGCATGGGTCACGTGGTCCTATACGCCAAGGACTTGAATACGACGGTGAATTTTTACCGGGACCTGCTGGGTCTGCGCATCAGCGACTTCATCCGCAACCTGGCATTCTTCCACTGCAATCCCAGGCACCATTCTTTGGCCTTGATCGAAGCCAATGCTCCCAAGCACCTGAACCACTTTATGCTCCAACTGGGTTCCCTTAACGACGTTGGCTCAACGTATGACATGGTTCAGGAATCGGACATAACCATTACACGGGGCTTGGGCAGGCACACCAACGACCACATGACATCGTTCTACATGAAGACTCCCTCCGGCTTCGACGTTGAGTGGGGCTGGGGAGCCCGCGAGGTGGACGATGCCACCTGGCAGGTACAGCGTCACGAAAAGGGCAGCATCTGGGGCCACAAGCCGGTGGCCGCCGCAGCCCGTTAGACATCGGCTAGGCCGAGAATCACAATAACGCCCATGACGAGTCCGCCCCCACTCTAACTCTCCCCCGTCCAGGAGGAGAGGACTAGTCCCTTCCCCCCTTGTGGGGGAAGGTTAGGATGGGGGTTGATTCGCCTCAGCCAAGATCACACCAAAGACCCTCCAAGTACAATTCCCAATTCCCCGAACCACGCCTCCCTATTCGAGGAGCCAAGAATGCAAGTAGGTTTTATCGGCACCGGCACCATGGGGAACCCCATGTCCCGGTGCCTTATTGACGCAGGCCACCAACTCACTGTCCACGATGTACGCCGGGAAGCCACGACCAACCTGTGCGAAATGGGCGCCACTTGGGCCGACTCGCCTAGGGCTGTGGCCGAAGCCAGCCAGGTTGTTTTCTCGTCCCTGCCCGGCCCGGTGGAGTTCCAACAGGTGGTCTTGCATCCGGACACCGGTATCCTATCGGGCCTGGAGCGGAACAGCACCTATATCGACACCACCACCAATTCACCAACGATCTTCCGGGAAGTCGCATCCCAATGCCGGGAAGCCGGGATACGAATCATGGACGCTCCGGTCAGCGGGCGGCCACCGGAAATGACCATCATGGTTGGGGGCGACAAAACGGTTTTCGAGGAACACCGCGCATTGTTCGACGACATTGCCCGCAACGTGTTTTACGTGGGCGAAACCGGCACAGCCTGCGTCGCCAAGCTGGTCACCCAATACATGGGCTACTGTAACCACATCACCGCCTTGGAAGGTATGATTATGGGCGCCAAGGCCGGTATTGACCTGGATATTCTAGCCAGCATCGTGCCGGTAAGCGCAGGGGCCAGCCGTGCTTTTAACGGTGTCCCGAGCAACGTATTCACCGGCGACTTCACCTCCAACGGGACCTTGAATATCATCGCCAAAGACCTTGGCCTCGCCTGCGAACTGGCCCGGGACGTGGCTGCGCCAGCCCACATGGGCATGATTGCTGAAGACGTATATCACCGGGCCCAGACCCAAGGCATGGGCCAAATGGGGTTTCATGCGGCTGTCCAAATCTTGGAGCAGATGGCTGGGGTAGAACTCCGCACCAAACCAAAGTCATGAAGATATTAAAGGCCTGATGCGAAAAAGCCTGATGCGGCATTTTCTAGGAGACGGTGGTTAATGGCAAAGGTAAATTCCAACGGTCATGCAAACGGCAGCTCGGGTAAAACAAACGGCAACAAATCCGACGGCTTGGCCAGCAGCAATCTTGTGGACATCCAGAGCGGGCTGATTAGCCGGGAGATTTTTGTCGACGACGACATCTACCAACGAGAGCAGGAGCAGGTGTTCGCGCGTAGTTGGCTATTCATCGGCCATGAGAGCCAGGTCGAGAAGCCGGGCGATTATTTCGTGTCCCGCATGGGCGAGGAATCGGTAATCCTCTGCCGCGACCGGGAAGGCCAGATTCACGCTTTTTTGAATTCTTGTCGACACCGTGGCATGAAGGTCTGCCGCTACGACGAGGGAAACGCACCGGTCTTCACCTGTCCCTACCACGGATGGAGCTACGCCACGGATGGCAAACTCGTGGGTGTGCCCTACTTCAAATCGGCCTACGATCAGAAACTGGACAAATCCCAGTGGGGTTTGGTAGAGGTCGCCCAACTGCGCAACTACAAGGGCGGAATCTGGGCGACGTGGGACGGCGAAGCGCCTTCCTTCCTCGACTACATAGGTGATTACAAGCTTTTCATGGATTTACTGCTGGATGGCTGGGATGGAACGGAAGGCGGAACCGAGGTATTCGGCGGAATCGAAAAATGGTCCATCCCCTGCAACTGGAAGTTTCCGTCGGAGAACTTCATCGGTGACCGCTACCACAACATCAGCCACCGCTCCGTGGACTTGGTCGGCATAGGCCCCAGCGGCGGCCAAAGACGCGACACTCAAGAACGGGCTGGGGCTGTTGCCATGGACGTCAGTTTCCCCGAAAGAGGACACGGCTCCTTGAATTTCATCCGCACTGATGACACATCCATAGGCGCTTATCAGCACTCGCCGGTTGTCTCCGAATATTTCGCTTACTGCGAGGAACAAAGGCGCAAGCTCTGGGGAAAGCGCTCTCGAGTAGTCGCCGGGCCCGGCACGATGTTCCCCAATATGTCCTTCCTGCCAAGGCAACCACGGACAATCGCCGTTTGGCATCCCGACGGCGCCGGACGAACCGAGGCTTGGCGCTGGTTCTTGGTGGACAAGGCTGCGCCTAAAGAGGTTAAAGAGTTTCTAAGGCAATACTACATCCGCTATTCCGGTCCGGCGGGTCTTACCGAGCAAGACGATATGGAGAATTGGAACTACGCCCACTCGGCCAGCAAAGGAGTGATTGCCCGGCGCTACGCCTACAATTATCAGATGGGGCGGAATTTTCCGGCTCAGCCCGAAGGTCTAGAACCCAAGTTGCCCGGCCAGGCCGTTGACGTCACCAAGGGCGTTGCCGGTGAGCAGAACCAGAGGGGTTTTTACTCCCGTTGGGCCGAATTCATGGACGCCCCCAGTTGGAAAGAATTAGCTACTTGGAAAAACGGTAAGTAAAACGGCTAGAAGTAGTGCCTTCCCCCTTCATGGGGCTTTGCATTAAAACTGCCATTCTGAGGAGCGGATCGACGAAAAATCTCAGGGCCAAGGCGTGAAGATTCTTCGCTTCGCTCAGAATGACATTGGGGAGGAGACTTTTAGTCCCTTCCCCCTTCACGGGGGAAGGTTAGGATGGGGGTGGCACTCCCACCGCAAGAGGATTAGCTAGGAGGCCGGAGATAATGATAGACACCAGTCCACAATTGGCTCGGCTGCTACTGAAGCAAGAGATTGAAGACTTTCTCTACCATGAGGCCGAGATTCTGGACGAAAGGCGCTACGAAGAATGGCTGGATTTGCTCTGCGAGGATATCCGCTACTACATGCCCATGCGCCGCAACGTTAAATTCGGCGAACTTGACCGGGAATTCACCCGGGAGGGGCAGGACATCAACTGGTTCGACGAAGGCAAGGATACTCTAACCCGCAGGGTCAAGCAGATTCTAACCGGCGTCCACTGGGCCGAGGAACCCCTCTCCCGTATATGCCACATCGTCTCCAATGTGCAGGTGCTGGAGACCATCCCTTCAGCCTCCGAGCCCACCGAAGTAAAGATAAAATCCCGTTTCTTGGTCTACCGCAACCGGGTGGAAACCGAAACAGACATTCTGGTGGGCAAACGTGAAGACCTTTTACGAAAAGAGGAAGGCGACTGGAAGGTGGCCCAGCGGAGGATAATCTTGGACCAAAACGTCCTGCTGGCGAAAAACCTTACTTTCTTCTTCTAGGCCGAGCCTAACTATTATTCATTCCGGGCTTGGAAAGAGGTGCTGAAAATGCGCGAAGTAGTCAATCTTTTGGACTTGGTCGCAGGTGACATTGTCACAATGTCCGACGGGGCCACCGTTGAGGTGGTGTCAAACATGGGCGACGGAATGTGGATCTTCGGACGTTATATCATCGCGCCTGAAGACCCGGAACTGGAAGGCACCGAGGAAATGGTTTTTGCCCAGGAGATAGTCGGCGTGGAGAAGGCTTCTTAAGCGCCTATTACCAGTGCCGTTTTTCTAGTCCGGGATTTTCTTTGTGGCTTTCCCGTGTGGCTTTCCCGGCGAAGATTTCTCGATCCAACATTATCAGATTATTATTTTTACGGAAGTTTTGTTTATGGAACCAACCCACGATGACTTGCAGCGCGCTTTTCAGGCTGGCTTTGATTCTATCGACGAAGGCGACACCTTCTACACCGGGTTTCACTCATACCTGGGTTCTTTGGGGTTCAGGCACCTAGAAGACAATGACTGCACCTGCCAGGACAGCGGCTATCACGGCCACATGCCGGAGTGCCGCTGGGTGAAGAACTGAGACCCGATCAATCTTAGGAGCACAACGAGTGAGTGAAAATTATGATGGCGGCGAGGCAATCCTCGAAGCCTTTCGGAACCTGGGCGTGGACTACATCATCTCGTCTCCGGGGTCCGAGTGGCCGCCCGTTTGGGAAGCCCTGGCCCGCCAACGGGCCAATGAGATTGACGGCCCCAAGTACATAGACTGCTGGCACGAAAGCTTGGCGGTGGCCATGGCCATGGGCTATACCCGCTACACCGGACGTCTTCAAGCCGTATTGCTCCATGCCGGAGTCGGGCCGCTGCAGGGCTCCATGTCCATCTACGGCGCAACCCAAGGGGAAGTTCCCATGCTCGTTTGCTCCGGCGGGTCTATAACCTATGGCGAAGACCCCGAATTCGACCCGGGCCCACAGTGGGTGCGCAATCACGGTATCGTCGGCGGACCCAGCAGACTGATAGACCCGTTGGTGAAGTGGAGCGGCCAAGTCAACAGCCCTCATACCCTCTATGAAACCGTGAGCCGTGCGGGAGAATTGGCCCAGCGGGTTCCCAAGGGACCAGCATACCTGCATGTGCCATTGGAAATCATGCTGGAAAAGTGGCCCATGCCCGATAAGGCCGCCAAGGTCGCTCCCCAGCCCAAGACTCAACCGGACCCTGCCGATGTAGCCCGCATCGCCCGCTTAATCGCTGCAAGCAAAAGACCCATCATAGTTTCCGAAACCAGCGGAGAGGACACGACCGCATTCGCTGCTTTGCAAGAATTGGCTGACTTGGCCAGCATTCCCGTGGTGGAACCGGGAACGCCCACATATGCCAACTTCCCCAACAACCACCCGCTGCACATGGGCTTCGACATAAAGCCGCATGTGGAGACCTGCGACCTGTTCTTGGTTGTGGGAAGCAGCGTTCCCTGGTATCCGCCCCACGCCGGGCCGACCAACGGCACCGTGGTCGTGATTGACGAGAACCCGATAAAAGGCTACATGACCTATCAGAACCTTCAGGCCGACCACTATCTGGAAGGTAACATAGCCTCTTCTTTGCGCCTGTTGATTGAGGCCCTGAAAGCACAGGATCCCGGCGAATCATCGGTTCTGCAGGATCGGCGGCAGCACTGGGAATCCGAGCACAACAGGATTTTTGACGGCTACCGGTCTGCGGCGGCGGCTGTTAAAGACGAACGGCCCATCGACCCGGTCTGGCTCTGCGCCGCAATCAGCGACGTTATGCCGGAAAACGCTATCTACGTGGAAGAAACCATCACCCACCGTCAACCGATACAAAGACACATCTCGTGGAGCCAAGCCCAGAGCTACTTCCACCCATCCGGTGGACTGGGGATGGGCCTAGGACAAGCCTTGGGCGTAAAACTGGCCGCTCCGGAACGGCCGGTTCTCGCCTTGGTTGGAGATGGTTCATTCCTGTACAACCCCATCGTCCCGGCGCTGGGAGCGGCCAAAGAGATTGGCTTGCCCATATTGATTGTGGTGTTCAACAACGGCAATTATTCCGCCATGAAAGGCAGCCACTTGGATTTCTACCCTCAAGGCGTTGCGGCGAATACCGGCATCTTCCACGGCGTGAACATCAGTGGTCCCGACTATTCCACGTTGATTCAGCCCTTCGGTGGTTACGGGGAAAGAGTTGAGGACCCGGCAGAGGTTAAACCGGCCTTGGAGCGGGCTCTGGCGGCGGTGAGTTCAGGGCAAACAGCGTTGTTGGACGTGGTGCTTTCCCGGTAGCTTGCTGGCGACGGTCGCTTGGAGTTGGCTGGCATTACCTAGCGTTTTTTGCGACAAGGGAACGCCCCCATCCTAACCTTTCCTCGTCTAGGGGAAGGGACACGTCCTCTGCCTCTAGACGAGGCTTTTCCTCAAAGTCGTCATTGTGAAGGAAGCCTTTGGGGCAACCCCCGATACGGAGGATGGATCAGTCCTCTCCCCCGGGACGGGGGAGAGTTAGAGTGGGGGTGAACTCGTAGGCATCAGCTTCACATCGGGGGCAAAGCTAGCCTTAATTATGGTCCGGGCGTTCCAAACGGCCCGAGGCGAATAGCCACATGCGGGCAATCTCCGGCCCCATGAATTTGAACTTGGCCTTTAACTGTTTCTGCAGGCCGCCAAGTTCGTCCCCTTGCAGGCTTCCCTCACCAGTCGAACCGTAAAACCAACCGCAGAACGACCCGTGTTTTTCCTGCAGTTCTTTGATTACTTCGGCATTGTGGATACATGCTTCAATCTTCATGCGGTTGCGTATTATTGATGCGTCTTGAATAATCGATTCAACAGCTGGCGGACCCATGTTGGCCACAGCGTCGATCTTCCATCCTTGGAAGGCATTGCGAAAAGCGTCCCGTCTACCCAGAATCATGCTCCAGGTTAGCCCGGCCTGAAAAACTTGAAGGCTCATCACCTCGAATAATGCGTCGTCATCGGTTGCTTGTTTACCCCAAATCTCGTTGGAGTACCACTCCCTGATTTCGTCCGGTTGCGTGCTCATCATTCCTGCCTGTTTATTATCGTGACCAGGAACCGCTAGCCGCTTGTGGGGAAGCGGCCAATGCTAAATGGCTCCAGAGGCCGGGCATTGCCTGTATCTATGTAGTTGGCCATCAATTCACCGCTGCCGGGGCTCAACATGATTCCCACGGCATCGTGACCGGTAATCACGCTCAGACCTTCCCATCCCGGTAGCGGCCCCATGATTGGAGCATCGTCGGGAGTCGCTGGTCGCACACCGGCCCTGGCGCCCATGAAAACTGCGTCTCCCAGGGTGGGAAAACTGGCAATGGCTTCAGATAGCAGATGCTTGATTCCTTCTGCGGTGGGAGCTTCGTCAAAAACCCCCTCCTCCCGCGTTGCGGCCACTAGGACGGTACCGTCGGCCCACGGGACGGTGTATGCCTCGAACGTGCGGACGGCGCATCTGGGTAAAAATCCCGGTTTCCTAAGCAGTATCCGTTGGCCTTTAACTGGTCGAACCGGCAGTTTTTCCGGCAGCCATTTTTGGGCGATGCCACTCCATGGCCCCGCAGCCAAGACTGTGTGACGGCTGTGATAAACCTGAGTGTTGGTCCGAACGCCCATAACGTTGTGCCCCTGAAGCTCCAATCCGGTTACCTCTACACCTTCGTGGACCTGGACCCCCAACCTGCTGGCGGCGTGGGCCAATGCCTCTACGTAACGCTGTCCTTCAATGTGTCCCTCATTGGGAGAAAACACGCCCCCCCAAACCTCGGGGTTTACCTGTGGCTCCCGACCAATTACATCGTCAATAGTTTGCCAAGATACGCCTATCCCCAGTTCTCCCTGCCACGCCAAATTATGTTTGAGTTCATCCACTTCTTCGGGTGAGAAGGCGATCTTGAGCACGCCATTTTGTCGAAAGCCGGGGTCTACGCCAGCTTCAATCAACTCGTTTGCCAGGGTTGGAAACCGGTCCAGGCTACGCATACCAAGAGCGAACAAAGCTTCCGAAGAACGATTTATGTGCCAGAGCGGGGCAATCACACCGGCAGTGGCGCCCGAAGCTCCAGAGGCAAGCTTGAACCGTTCCAGCACCGTGCTCTTGATGCCCAGCTTCGCCAAGTAATAGGCTAGCGAGCACCCCATCACACCACCGCCGATTATTACCACGTCTGTGGAGATGGCCATAATTTAGCCTCGCTGACGGTTACACCACTAGGATTCTTAGTGGCATTTTAGACTTGGGCGATTTAGGCTAGGGCATTGTAGACTCGCCAGTCCGCCACCACAAGAGTAACCCTCACCATCGGTACCTCCCCCGTGAGGGAGGGATAACTACGATGAAATCGCTGGGTGGGAGAGGGTTCGGTTGCCATGAAAACATTGGTCTGCTACGCTACCGGTATCACTCTTTGTTCCAAGGTCTACACGCCTAGATTTACGCATAAAAAAGCGATCAACCGGAGCATCATTATCAAGGCCAGCCTTTTCGTAACCTGCATCATCGACCAGCTTTATCCTCAAGCGGGCGTCAGCGCCGTCAACGTGCTCCGCAGGTTGGGGGTGGAAGTGGACTTTCCGATGGATCAAACTTGCTGCGGGCAGCCTTTGTACAACGCCGGATTCGCCAAGCAAAGCCGCAAGCTGGCGAAACGGGTGCTGGAGAGCTTCAAGGAAAGTGAGTACGTGGTGGTACCTTCGGGCTCCTGCGCCGCCATGATGAAGGTTTTCTTCCCTGATCTATTCCGGGACGACCCAACATTGTCGAATCAAGCAGAGGCCCTGGCTGGTAAAGTCTACGAGTTCTCCCAGTTCTTGAATGACGTCGTGGGTGTTGACCAAGCGGTGGGAAGCCAGGCAGGGACGGTCACCTATCACCCCAGTTGCCACCTGCTACGGGAAATGGACGTTAAAGATCAACCCTTGGCGGTCTTGGGTCGCGTACAAGGCCTGCGGGTTGAGGAACTTCCCAATGCTGAGACTTGTTGTGGCTTTGGGGGGTCATTCGCAATCAAGTTCCCTCACATATCCGAGGGTATGTTGGGGGATAAAATCAGCAACATTGAGGCCACCGGGGCCGAAACCGTGGTTTCTTGCGATATGGGATGTTTGATGAACATTGAAGGAGCTCTAACCCGCAAAGGTTCGTCGATAAAAGTCCGGCACCTCGCGGAAATATTGGACCAAGCCGAGCTTTCGCCAGGTTCTGATTAGCGCCGTCTCACCGGCAAAGTCTAGTTTCAGAAAACTTTAAATTACACGAGAGGTCTGGGTTCCGGCCATCGTCGGAATGACGAAATAAATCCTAACAAAGCGACGGAGAGCCTACCGTCGCACCGGCGTAGGCCGCCAAGTAACTGTTGAGGTTGAGGCGTTATCTGGGTTCCGGCCTTCGCCGGAATGACGAAATAAATCCTGACAAAGCGAAACAGATCCAACCGTCGCACCGGCGTAGGCCGGTGCCCAGTAACTGTTGAGTTTGAGGCGTTATCTGGGTTCCGGCCTTCGCCGGAATGACGGAAACGTCAGGCGAATTTCTCCTAGGAGACAGATTACCGTTGGCTGACATCAAGACCAGTGAATTCTCCAAGGCTTCGACTTTATCCATCAAGGACCCTCAACTTCAAAGGGCGCTGGGTAGAGTCGGCGCGGGCTTCGATACCAGCCGCCAGGAGGCCATCGCCGAGGTGACCCCCGAGGTTTGGGAGACTTGGCGGGAAGAAGCCCGTAGCATCAAGGCTCACACCTTGGACCATCTGGACTATTACCTGGAAATGGTCTACGACAACGTGACTAAAGCCGGAGGCCAAGTCCACTTTGCCAACACAGCGGACCAAGCCAACGAGATTGTTGCCCAACTGGTCCGCACTCGAAACGTGAAGATGGCGGTCAAGAGCAAGTCCATGGTCTCGGAAGAACTGAGCCTAAACCCCGTGTTGGAATCCTTGGGCGTGGAGGTGTTCGAGACGGACTTGGGCGAGTACATCATCCAACTGGCCGATGAAACGCCGTCCCACTTGGTTGCGCCAGCCCTTCACAAATCCAAAGAAGATGTTGCTCAACTCTTTTCGGAAAAGCTGGGTCTGCCTTACACCGAGGACATTGAGGAGATGGCTCGAGCCGCCCGGGTGCTGCTGCGGGACAAATTCTTCCAGGCAGATTTAGGCATCAGCGGCGCCAATTTCGTGGTGGCTGAAACCGGCACGCTGGTGATAATAACCAACGAGGGCAATGGCCGTTTGTGCACCTCCGCACCCCGTATGCACATCGGAATCACCGGCATGGAGAAAATGATTCCGTCGATGCAGGACCTGGCGGTGTTCCTGCGCGTGTTGCCTCGCTCAGCCACCGGCCAGCGAATCACCAGTTACGTCAGCATGGTGACCGGGCCAAGACGTTCCGATGATGAAGACGGTCCCGAGGAATTTCACCTAATCCTGGTGGACAATGGCCGGTCGCGCATGCTGGCCGACCCGGACCTGCGGGAAGCCCTGAATTGCATCCGTTGCGGTGCCTGCCTGAACATTTGCCCTGTTTACCAAAAAGTGGGCGGCCATGCCTACGGATGGGTCTATCCCGGCCCCATCGGCGCAATCGTGTCCCCCATGCTGGTTGGCTTGAAACAGTCCAAAGACCTGCCCTTTGCTTCCAGCCTTTGCGGAGCCTGCCGGGACGCTTGCCCGGTGAAAATCAACATCCCCAAGATGTTGCTGAACCTCCGGGAAAAGCTGTCGGAAAGCCCCGATCCAGAAGTGAAAGCCTCACCGGATTTGGACAACCTGCTGGCCAGGGGCTACGTTCGGTTGATGAGCAATCCGGAGCTGCTGTCAATCGCCCACCGGTTGGGCCGCAACCTACAGAAACCCTTGGCATTCCTCCCATTTTCGCCATTTTCCAAAGGCCCTAAGCTTCCTTTGCCATTAATCTCCCAGTGGACCAAATCCAGAGACTTGCCGAAATTCCCGGCGCGCACCTTCCATGAGATATGGAAGAAGGAACTCAGCAAGAGTCCAGGCGGAAAATCGCCGGAAATTCCTGTATCAGATGCCAGCGACAAGCCATAATATGTCCGAGCTTGGCGGTACTCCAAACCTTGGCGGGACTCCTAAAGAAGAGTTTCTCAGTTCCGTGCGCTCTGCCTTAGGCCGGGAAAAAGCCGCCCCTCTAATCCCGTATCCGCTGCTTGAAGAATCTCTGCCCGACCTGGAAGCCCAAGCCCAAGAGATTCGACAGCGCTTGACCGAAAATCTGCCACTGATCTTGGACAAGTTTGAGCGTATGGCCATATTGGGCGGCTGGAACGTGCACAGGGCAACCGGATATGAAGACGCAATTGAGTACGCCGTATCGTTGGTCAATTCCCTGGGAGTGGACCGGACAGTCCGAAGCAATCAACCGGTTTTTGACGAATTGCCGCTGGATTCGGCGCTGACCAACCTGGGAGTCACTGTGACCCAAGTGACCCAAGGTGCAGACCAATCCCGCGAGTCGCTGCGGCAAGAGATTATCGCCTCTGGCTTAGGTCTAACCGGGGCTGACTATGCGGTGGCCGAGACCGGCACGGTGGTGATTATGCCCCGCAAGGGTCTGAGCCGCCTGGTGTCTTTGGTGCCGCCGGTGCATCTGGCACTGGTCCGCCCGCAGGACGTTGTGGAAACGCTGGCCGATTTATTCCTGCTGCGGCGGCTGCAGTTCCATAGCAACTACGGCGAGATGGGAAGCTATCTGAACTTCATCACCGGACCCAGCCGAACCGCAGATATTGAGAGCACGCTGGTGGTTGGTGTCCACGGCCCCAAGGAAGTCCACCTAGTCCTGCTGGACCGGTAGGCACTCTGGGCTGGTGGAAGGGCTCTTTCGTGGAGGGATGGTTCGACAAGCTCACCACGAGCGGGTTTATCTCAGCGAAGAGATTTTTTATCAACGACTAGAATTAAACATGAGGTTACCCAATGCCGATACGTGCTGGGTTTTCCAGGTTCCGGAAAGAGATGCTGGAGCGAGAACTGGAAACCATTCAAGAACTGCTCCCTATACTGGGGGTTGAGAAGGTTATCCTGACCGGCGACATGGTCTCGGAGGACTACCAGCCCGACAGCAGGATTGAGCTAATCGTAGTCCACAAAACCGATGCGACCTTTGGCCGCCGGGCCGATTTCTTCTCCTACCATCTGAACACCGGAGTTTCGGTGGATGCCCAGATTTACACTCCTGAAGAGTTTGATGAATTATCGGAGAAGTTGCCGGTTCTGAGTCAAGCCTGCAAATTGGGCAGAGTGATTTTCCAAGCGTGAACCTTGAGCCGAATCGCGGCTTGAGCCCCAAGGTAATCTTCGGCCAGGATCTCCCGCCAGGTTCTTTTCCCGATTAATGGCAATCTTTGACGTTATGAAATTCCCCGAAAAAGGACGAGTTAAACTTCTATGCCTGATTATTTGAATGAAGCCGCCCGGTGGATGAGGCAGTCGGTGCAAGACCTGGATGACGCGGATTTTCTTCGCAGCGGGGAAAGGTTCAACTTGGCCTGCTTTATGGGGCAACAAGCGGCGGAGAAGGCGCTGAAAGCCTATCTATTCCACCGGAAGGTCGAGGACGTTTGGGGCCATTCGTTAGTGGACCTTTGCGAGGACGCAAAGCTCTTTGACATGATGTTCGACATCATAAAGAGCGAAGCGCGCCAGTTGGATAAGTACTTCGAGATTACCCGTTACCCTGGTTATCTGCCTGGGGGCATATCATCGGAAGCCTTCGACAAGCTTGACGCTGACCGCTCCATCGATCTGTCCAATCAAGTGGTGAACTTCGTCAAAGAGCGAATCGCTTAACCACCCACTGCAGGGCAACTAGACCAGAGATATTCCCGCCTGCAACAGACCCACAGTACGCTGGGCGGCCGCTTCCAGAAGTTCCTCGGTGCGCCTCAGGCTCTGGGTGAAGCTCATGGGGCGGTCGGCGATACAAACGATTCCGGCCACGCCGTGTTGGTACAACTCCTCATATCCGGGGCCCAGACTGCCCGCCAGAATCACCGTGGGAACTCCTTGAGCCAAGGCCCTCCTGGCAACACCCACCGGCGCCTTGTCGAATACGGTAGAACGGTCGGTGCGTCCCTCTCCGGTTATAACTAGGTCAGCCCCGGCTAGGTGTTCGTCGAACTCCAAAACGTCGCACACCATGTCGATGCCCGAGCGCAACTGGGCGCCAGCGAACACCATAAGGCCAGCGCCCAATCCGCCCGCCGCCCCAGAGCCGGGACGCTCGGCAATATCCTGTCCCAAGTCCTTCACAACCACACTGGCGAAATTACCCAGAGCCTCATCCAATTCCGCAACGACCTGGGGCGACGCGCCCTTTTGGGGGCCATAAATAGCGGATGCGCCGGTAGGTCCGCAAAGGGGATTGGTCACATCCGTTGCGCCAACGATTTCTACTTCAGCCAAACGGTGATGCAACTTGGAAACGTCGATTGCGGCCAGGTGGATCAAAGCAGCTCCGCCTTGATCCAGATTGCCGCCCTGAGCATCCAAGAATCGGGCGCCCAATGCCCCGGCCATCCCTGCTCCGGCGTCGTTGGTGGCGCTACCGCCCAAGCCCACGATGATGCGGTTGAACCCCCGGTCAAGGGCTTCCTTGATAATCTCGCCGGTGCCCCTGGTGGTGGTAATCCGAGGGTCTCGCGAATTAGGCGGCACCAAGGCCAAACCGGAAGCCAAGGCCATCTCAATCACGGCGGTCTGCCCATCGCCCATGACGCCCCAGTTGGCCTCTAAATGACGGCCCAAAGGACCGGTGACGATGCTCTTGAATACCTGACCACCGGTGCAATCAATCAGTGCGTCCAATGTCCCATCGCCACCGTCGGCCACGGGCACCAATACCGTTTCCGCGTCGGGCGCAGCTATCTTGACGCCCCGCTCTATGGCCTTGGCCGCATTCATGGCAGACACGCTGCCTTTGAAACCCTGAGGGGAAATTATTATCTTCATTGAAAACAAGCAGCACTGGCAATCAGTAAGAAAAGTAGACGGGGTGCCAGAACTATCTGGTATTTTTGCTAAGCTATCATCAATAACCGAGCTGTGTGCTGGACTGGTAGCCAGCAATTATACTCCACCCGCTCATAGCTATACCAACGTGCCTGGCCTCTGATACAATCCGGTCTGCTCATCGGTCGATTTAGCTAGCGATTTTCTACTGTCAATCAGTACGGCCGTGAATCGTTGCGGCCCATCCCAAAAAGGAGTTGCCTTCATGGCTTCTCAGATGTTGTCTAAAGAAGAGCTCAAGGAAAAAGCCAGCGATGAGATAGATTCGCGGGCCGACGAGATTGTCGCTATAGCCAAAGCGATTCTCAAGAATCCTGAGCCGGGGTTTCGAGAAATCAAGACCGCTCAATTGGTGGCTGGCAAGCTGGCGGAGTTGGGCATTCCCTTCAGAGCCGGCTTAGCCGTTACCGGTGTGCGGGTGGATCTGGTTGGGGGAACCGCCGGTCCGGCTTTGGCAATTCTAGGAGAACTCGACTCCCTGATAGTGAATCAGCACCCCCACGCTGACCCCGTCACCGGCGCTGCCCACGCCTGCGGACACCACTGCCAGATAGCCATGATGTTCGGCGCTCTGTATGCACTGAACCAACCCGATGTGCTATCGGCTCTGAGCGGCCGTTTGATTTTCATGGCCGTTCCCGCCGAAGAATACATCGAGATTGAATTCCGTGACAGTTTGCGGCGGGCTGGAAAGATTGATTTCTTGGGCGGGAAACCGGAGCTAATCAACGTAGGCGAGTTCGACGATATCAATCTGGCAATGATGCTCCACACCACCAGCAATCCCGCCGAAAAGCAGCTATGCATCAGCGGCACCAACAACGGCACCATAGCCAAGAAGATTCAATTCATCGGCAAGGGTTCCCACGCCGGTGGAGCGCCTCATCTGGGAATCAACGCCCTTAACGCAGCCACCTTGGCCCTGAGCGCCATCCACTTTAATCGGGAAACATTCCGGGACGAAGACACTGTCAGAGTTCATCCCATCATCACCAAGGGGGGCGAGGCGGTCAGCGCTGTTCCTTCCGATGTGCGCATGGAGACCTTCGTCAGGGGACGGACCATGGACGCCATAATGGACGCCAACAAGAAGGTGGACCGGGCTCTAAGGGCCGGAGCCATGGCGGTGGGCGCCAGCGTTAACATCCAGACTATTCCCGGATACATGCCCCTAGACCAGGATAAGAACCTATCCGAGGTTTTCCAGGCCAATGCCGAATCCCTGGTGGGCACTGACAACGTCGGATACGTCGCCCACCGCACCGGTTCCACAGACATGGGCGACATCAGCCAACTGATGCCAGCAATCCATCCCTACGTCGGCGGAGCCTCCGGCTTGGGCCACGGTGCGGACTACGTGATTGAAGACTACGGCCTGGCGGTAATTACCGCCGCCAAAGTCTTGGCTGGGACGGCCATAGACCTGATGGCTGACGGAGCTAATTCGGCGGGCAAGATTATCGCCGGCCACCGGCCCAACATGACCATCGCCGAGTACCTGAAATCCATGCGAGAGATAGCCTCGGACGAAACCTACAAGGATGAATAACCCATCCTCTGATTCCAAATCATGCTAAACCTGACATGCTAAACCCGACATGCTAAACATAGAAGAACTCAAGCAAAAAGCTTGTTCCACCATAGACAAGCGAAAGAAAGACCTAATCAACATCGCCAAGGACGTTCTGGCCAATCCAGAGGCGGGGTTCCGCGAGACCCGCACCGCCAGCCTGGTAGCCAAGGAATTTGACCAGTTGGGCATCCCCCACAACGACGGGCTGGCAATCACCGGTGTAAAAGGCAGAATAGCCGGCGGGGCTGGTCCGGGTCCCAAGATTGCCGTCATCGGTGAGCTTGACTCGCTTATTGTCGAAGGGCACCCCTTCGCTGACCAAAAGACTTTCGCAGCCCACGCCTGTGGCCATCACTGCCAGATTGGGATGATGTTGGGAGCAACCATGGGCCTCATGACTCCAGAGGTTTTGAGCCAATTATCCGGCGAAATCGTCCCCTTCGCTGTCCCAGCAGAGGAATTTATCGAGGTCGAGCACCGCCTGCAACTCCGGGAGGAAGGCCGCTTGGAGTTTCTGGGCGGCAAGCAGGAATTGATTAGATTGGGCGAGTTCGACGATGTGGACATAGCGATGATGTGCCATACCGCCAGCGACATGGGGGAACGCAAGTTCGCCATGGGCGGCACTAGCAACGGGCACATGGTTAAATATGTGAGGTTCATCGGCCGGGGTTCCCATGCTGGCGGAGCGCCCCACTTGGGTGTCAACGCTCTAAACGCAGCCACCTTCGCCATACAGGCTATGCATGCCAGCCGGGAGACCCACAAGCCAGAGGACACAGTGCGAGTCCATGGAATCATGACCAGAGGTGGAGAGGCGGTCAGCGCCGTACCCTCGGATGTCCGCTTGGAATGGCGCGTGCGGTCAGGCTCACCCCAAGCCGTGGTTCGCAACGGCGCTGTGGTGGACCGGTGCTTCAAGGCTGGCGCTCTGGCGGTGGGCGCATCCGTGGAGATTACCAACATCCCTGGCTATCTGCCGATGAGGCACCACGCCAAGCTGCAGGATATCTTCAACAGCAATTCGGTGTCTCTTCTGGGAGAATCCTCCACCCTGGTAATGCCGCCCCGCCGCAACCGGGGAGGCTCCACCGATATGGGTGACCTTAGCCACTTGATACCCGTCTGCCATCCCTATGCCAGCGGCGCAGTGGGGTCAGGGCACAGCAAAGAATATATTATTGACGACTACGAAACCGCAGTGATCAACCCGGCCAAGATTATGGCCATGGTTGTGATCGACCTGTTGGCCGACGGAGCCGGGAAGGGGAAGGAGGTATCCGCCAGCCATCGCCCAGCAATGAACAAGCAGGCATACTTGAGGTTCCAGAGGGAGCAGGCCCAAGTAATCAGTTTCGACGGCAATGTCTGATTGCCGTTTTTCGGACTAATCCGGTCCCAATCTACGGTCTGAGACTCCGTCCTAAACCCCCATAAAATGCATGGACGCCCCAGCAATCAGAGGGATGGTCAAGTTGTCGTCGGGATAACCCGGCGCAAGTTCCACCACACCGGCGATTAAAGCGCCAACCAGCAACCCCCAATGGTAGTCAACCGCTCCGGTTGCTGTCAGTACGCCAACGGTAGCCAAGCCCAACCCAACGAAAGCCACCGTGCCGCCGGGAGACTTGCCGAATATTCTGGGGCCGGGCATGCGGCGACCCACCAATGCGGCGGTGGGGTCTCCCAAAGCAAGAAACAGCAGAACGGGCACCGCCACTTCAGCCCCAAAAAGAAGAAAAGCGAATAGAGCGCCCACAACCATATAGGTGGCCCCGGTAAATCTGCGTCCCTCGTCGGATTTCAGCAACGGCGAAAGCCAGTGCATGAATCGCTGGTTCAACCATTGGAACCGGAAGCGAATCAGGTCCAGGCAAAATCCTCCACCGGAAACCACTGCCAATGCTGCCACCATGCCCCATTCCGAAACGAAGATGCCAGCCAAGGGAATGGACGACCCAGCGATTAAATGAAACCACCGCCGCCAAATAGGCGGCGGTGGTTTTGTTTCAATTTGGTTTGCCATACTCTGCTAGATAATCCTCGCTTAACCGGATGGGGTGCGAGCGGGTCGTTATTATCATATGCGGTCCCAATTCTTGAAAGATTCCCGCATGCGGAAAACAACGTTGAACGAAGTCGTAAAGGCGCCTTTTCTCCGGTGCGGTAATCCATTAAATCGCCCCTGTTGAGCGGATTAAAAAGTAACCGTGATTGAATCACCGGCCAGCCAC
>DCAE01000019.1:35733-36365 GCA_002311385.1 Dehalococcoidia bacterium UBA1141
GCAGGTCACGAAACTTGGTGCCTTCCGGGGCCTCGAAGACAACCCAGCCATCAATACCCATGCCTCTGCCTAACGCAAAGGAACCATTTATAAACTCGAAGAATTTTTCACTTATCTGATTCCCATCATCGTCATTCACAACCGACACCTGCGCTTCCTGACCCGTAGTGCCATCCTCAGAGCAATGGTAGGCCACATCGCCGAGAGTACTGAAATCCTTGAAAAATGATTCCGCAGGTTCAATAGGTGTAAAGTTCTGGCGATCCCCATCAATGTCCAGGTACTGCACCGCTTTATCTTCATTCACCCAGCTAACCCGTGTGCCCAGAGAGATGTACATCCGCTTGGGATCAAAACATTCACCGCTTTCTAGCCGGACGGTCACATGGGTTTGGTTTCGCATGTCCTGGTAGATTCTTTCCGACACGTTGATGGAAGAGTAGGTGCCCTGCACAAAGTCACGCAATTGCGCAGACTGCTGACCCACATCGACAACTGCGTTGATTTATGTATGGTTTTCTACCTTCATACGAACCAAAACCAATTCCAATCCGGGCGCTGAAGGCAACAGTCTCCAGTGTCGAATCACTTCTTCCGGGTCGATCGTCGCATAGCGAATCTCCGGCGCCCGG
>DCAE01000019.1:36474-36725 GCA_002311385.1 Dehalococcoidia bacterium UBA1141
TATCCGAACACGCGGCGAAAGCCAGGACCGCCAAAAGAGTCGCGGCGAGGATAAGCGTTCGCTTGGGGCTGTTGATATTAATCATGCCGGATTTGTGGCCAGTGGGAGGCGGTTGACTAAGACCCGGTGGTAGCCAGTGTAGGCAAGCGGCGCAATTGCTCCACCAAATCCACCAGCTTTTCCAGCAGGTAATCTATTTCTTCAGCGGAATTGTCCTTGCCCAGTGTCAGCCGCAGGCTTCCTCGAGCCAG
>DCAE01000120.1:0-16606 GCA_002311385.1 Dehalococcoidia bacterium UBA1141
GTCTTGCCAAGTTCATGACCCCTCTTAACAACCATGACAGCACCGCAGGGCCGAACACTAGCGAACCGGCAATTGAACTAGCTGAACGATTTGCTCTGATCGTAAATCAGCATCCGGTGATCCGTTCAGGGTTCGTCCTCCTTAGACAACAAGAGGCTCTTTTTGAGAGCCTCTTGTTGTTTTGTCCATCTATTTAGACGCAAGAATCGCCGTTTTTGAAACTAGGTCAGTGGTCGTGAGCAGCCAATTCAATCAAAACTCCCCCTGACCCCGATGGCGCCAAGAAACCTATGTCTGCACCCATCAACCCTTTCCTAGGCACTTTGTCCAAAAGATCGATGCCCAATTCATCCAATGTTTTGAGCTTGTCGGCAATGCCTTCCACTTCAAAACAGACGTGGTGTAACCCTTCACCGCTGTCCCGTACATGAATGGAGATTGCGCTGTTGGGCGTCAGCCCCTGGAGTAGTTCTAAATTGGTATCCTTCACGGGTATGAAGCAGCCTCGGACACCTATATCCTCCCGGACGACGATGGGGCCCGCTTCCAGTCCAAAGAGACTGCGGTAAAACTCGATACTGGCGTCCAAGTCGCTCACTGCGATGCCAATGTGATGCACCAGGTCCGTGGGTACCGGGGGTGTTCCGGTAATAGTCATAAACACACCATCCTTTCCGCTATACATTTTATGAATGGCGACATCTTAGCATGACGATATGTCGGTCCTTTCATTCTGAGCATAGGAGCAACGAAGAATCTCCTGGTTCAGGCGTAAAGATTCTTCGCCCCACTCAGAATGGCAAAAATTCGCATACTCTCGGGGCAAATCTCTAATAATGGGTCATGAGTCAAGCAGCCCTGACAACGCTATAATTAACAAAGCGCCAACTTGAAACTCCAGATTGTTAACCCGGAAATTATCTGCTCGGCATTGACTAAAGGAGGGAGGCTATGGCCACCCAGGAATCCGCCAGCAAAGCACCTTACAAGGTGTTGGGCACCCGGCCCATTCGCCACGATGGCTTGGACAAAGTCACGGGACAAGCTCGCTACGGCGCTGACATTAATATGCCGGGCTTGCTGTACGGCAGGATACTGAGGAGCCCTCACGCCCACGCAATAATCAAGTCCATCGACGCTAGCTACGCTCTAGCCTTGCCCGGGGTTAAGGCTGTGATAACGTCCGCCGACCTCCCACTCCTTTCCGGTCGTCCGGTGGATGTGGCTGAGGGTGCGGCGTTGAACCCCAAGTTCTTGAGCAACAACGTCATGGCCGGTGACAAGGCTCTTTATAAAGGCCATGCTGTCGCTGCGGTGGCTGCCGATAGCTTCCATGTGGCCGAGCAGGCGATTTCATTGATTCGAGTGGATTATGAAGTCTTGCCCGCCGTTTTGGATGGCAAAGAAGCAATGAAGCCCGGCGCCCCGATTCTTCACCCAAAATTGTATCTGTCTGAGGGCGTGTTCTTCCGACCCGGCGGACTGAGGGACGATGACGAAGATTCGGCCCCTTCCAATGTTGCCAGCCACTTTGAGTTGGCCAACGGCGATACGAAGCAGGGTTTTTCCGAAGCCGATGTCATAGTGGAACGGGACTTTCACACGAAGTCGGTTCATCAAGGCTATATCGAGCCCCACGCTGCCACGGCCCGCTGGGAACGCGATGGAAGAATCACCATCTGGGACAGCTCTCAGGGCCACTTCTCCATGCGGGACCTCACCGCCTTAGTCTTGGATGTGCCCATCTCCCAAATCAAGGTGATTCCCATGGAAGTGGGCGGAGGATTCGGTGGCAAGCTACACATCTTCATCGAACCTGTGGCTGCATTGTTGTCCAAGAAGGCGGGACGCCCCGTGAAGATAACCCTAACTCGGGCAGAGGAGTTTGAAGGTACCGGACCAGCGTCGGGAGCTCATATCCATGCCAAGATTGGAGCGACCAAAGACGGTCGCATCACCGCTGCCGAAGCAACGATGGTCTACGAAGCCGGTGCCTTCCCCGGCGCTCCCATAAACCTGGCGGTCATCACCGTTTTCGGAGTCTACGACATCAACAACACCAGGGTCGAAGCCTATGACGTCGTGGTCAACAAACCAAAGTGCTCACCTTACCGGTCGCCGGGAGGACCGCCTGCCGGGTTTGCAGGGGAGACATTGATTGACGAACTGTGCGAGAAGCTATCCATCGACCCTTTGGAGTTCCGGTTGATAAACGGCGCCAAAGAGGGCACCCGCCGAATCACCGGAGTGCCTTTCCCTCGCGTTGGGTTTATGGAGACGCTGCAAGCAACCAAAGAGCACCCTCATTATCGGAGCAAGCTGGATCAAAGCAAGCAGAACGGCCGAAATAGAGGCCGGGGCCTAGCCACAGCGGTATGCGCTAATATCAGCGGCCCATCGGCCGCGGTGATTAACTTGAACCAAGATGGCACGGTCAGCCTGGTTGAGGGCTCGCCGGACTTGGCCGGGGGCAGGACAGCAGTTGCGATGCAGGTGGCCGAAGTTCTGAGCATCCCCGTCGCCGATGTTCATCCCTCTATAGGAGATACCGATTCCATAGGCTTTACGTCCTTCACCGCCGGAAGCAGCGCTACTTATAAGACCGGTTGGGCTTCCCACGAGGCATCAATCGACTTGCTCAATCAACTCCGGCAGAGGGCCGCCTTGGTGTGGGATGTTTCTGAAGAAGATGTTGATTGGGGTGATGGAGAGTTCTTCCACAAATCCGACCCCGAGCTTCGTTTAACCATCAAAGATTTGGCCGCTCAGCAAAACAACACCGGTGGGCCGGTGGTGGGCCGGGCCGCTGGCAACTGGGGCGGTGAAAGCCCTGGATTCGCCGTCCACATAGTGGACGTGGAAGTGGATCCGGAAACGGGCAAGATTGAGATTCTTCGATATACCGCCCTGCAGGACCCAGGCACTGCGGTGCATCCCAGCTACGTAGAGGGTCAGATTCAAGGGGGTGCGGTTCAGGGGATAGGCTGGGCCATCAACGAAGAGTACTTCTTCGATGACCAAGGGGGCATGGTCAACACTAGCTTGCTGGACTACCGCATGCCTACCAGCAAGGATTTGCCTATGATTGACACCCAGCTAGTTGAGGTACCTAATCCGGGTCACCCCAACGGCGTTCGAGGTGTGGGAGAAGTTTCAATAATCCCACCGGTCCCGGCAATCGCCAACGCAATATACGATGCTATCGGCGTGCGTATGACCAGCCTACCCATGTCTCCCGTTGCCATCTTGGAGGCATTGTGGGAGAAGGAATCGGGTAAATAATAAGCGGGCACTGCTTGTCGTGCCCGCAAGTTTATATCTCTCGCTACATCTGCCCGTAGCCAGGTTAGCCACTGGAACGAGTGGAAGGCTCAGGTCTGGAGTGATTCTTTGACGACCTGTCCGCCCTTTATAACCAGCGGTATGTTTTTGCCATTGCCTAGAAGACTGATATCGCTTATCGGGTCTCCTGAGATGGCGATAAGGTCGGCGTCCATGCCTTCACTTACTTTGCCAATGCTGTCTTCCAGGCGAAATAGCCGGGCGTTGGTGGTGGTGGCGCTCACTATTGCCTTCATCGGCCCAATCACTCTGGCCTTCAATGCCAACTCTTCGCCCCGGCCAGTTTGGCCCGGCCCCAATATGTCGGTTCCAGAGCCTAGCAAAACCCCGGCGCTTGCGGCTAGTTCCACGCTGAGGGGCATCTGGGTGCGCACTTGCGCCAACTTCATCTGTCCGTAGTGGGGAATATCCCCGGCTTCCGCCCACTTGGCCAAGGTCTCAATCACCAACAGGGTTGGTATCATAAAGGCACCCTGGTTCAGAATCGCATTGGCCGTGGCCTCATCCAGGATGCTGCCATGTTCTATGGATCTTACCCCCGCCGCTAGGGCATTATTTATCGAAGGCGAAGTGTGGCAGTGGGCAACCACGTATTTGCCAGCCATCTCGGCTTCGTGTACTGCCGCATGCATCTCTTCCACAGTGAACTGGATGCTCTCCAATGCGTCTATGGGAGACATGACGCCCCCGGAGGCCATCACCTTCACCTGTGTTGAGCCCAAACGGAGTTGCTGCCGGGCCGCCAGCCGTACTTGGTCCACACCGTCTACCAGCACCGGGGCAGCCAATATTCCGGGCACCGACACTATGGGCCTTTCGTCATAACGGTCTCGCCGGTCACCGTGACCTCCCGTTTGCGACAGATGAGAGCCGGAGGGCAAAATCCTAGGTCCTCTTATGAGGCCCTGTTCCACAGCCCTGGCGAAAGCCGGGTCCAAACCACCGGCGTCTCTGACGGTGGTGAACCCTTCCTGCAAAGCCAGTTCTATGTTTTCCACCACACCTATGACGTAAGCTGCCAGGCTGTCGTCGTCCCCCGGAGAGCCAGCGAAGGCATTGGCGCCCAATGCGCCGAAGTGGACATGAGCGTCGGTAAGGCCGGGCATCAGTGTCAAGCCGTTCAGGTCGATAACCCGGCCATCTCTGGGTGGCGTTATGCTCTCCGATGACCCGATCTGCCGGATCAAACCTTTTTCCACCAGCACGCTGGTGCCCGGACGTGGGTCGGCGCCGGTGCCGTCAATCAATGTGGCATTGTGTAGCAACAACTCATCCATGGGTGGATAACCTCCGCCATTTATTGTGACTTGCTCGGGAAAGGACTGGCTTGGCTCTGGTTTGACTAGTTCGACGTTGGTTCATTTCAGGAGAACGCCCCCATCCTGACTTTCTCCCGAAATGGGGGAAGGGACCTGTCGTCTCCCTCTTGAAGCGGGAGAGTTAGAGTGGGGGTGAAATCACGATGTAAAACGGTGTCTGAGATTTTCTTAAAAACCTTTGAACCAACTGGTAAACTCTGAGGCCCGCTCCTGCGAACCTTCGATTTCCAGCCTGCCCGAAGACACCCCTGCCTCCACGCCAATCCGCCCGAAAATCAACAGTATGTAGTTGCTCGTGTCACAGCGGAAAGTGGCGTCAGCCCGGACCGTTCCGGCGGGTTGCACTTCATAATCTTGACCGTTAACCAGCACGTCTTCGGCTACTTTGCTTGCGCCAGTCACGTCAAAGTGGAACCGGGCTGGCGTGGGCAAGTCCAACGCCGGAACGAAAGCAGTGCGCAACCAACGGGGCACCATGGTCACCATCTGAGGTAGAGCTTCTTCTGAGATTGCTGCCGAGGAATCCAGACCAGCGCGGATGTCCCACCCGTGGACCGCTAATTCTTGCACACGTAGGGCTACGAATTGATGGAGGGGCATTTTACCCCTTCTATGAAAGCAAGGTTTATCCCAATCTTCGGGCTTCAGACTTGACATAATTTGCTGAAGTTCTTCGTATCCTTGGGTGAATTCACTCAGCAGTTGGCTTCCTTTTTCTTGAAAATGGGCAGTTGCCGCATCGGCTATTATCTCGGACCCTCTCACGCCAGCGCCGAGATAGGACTGTCCTTGCGTTGGCTCCGAGTCTCCGGCGGCAGCCCTAGTCAAGGACCCGGCCCAAGTGCTGGCGGCGATGGAGAGGTGGGCTACCACATCTCCGATTTTCCAGCCTTGGCAGGCACTGTCTTGCGACCAGGATTCGGTTTTCATGCCCCGCAGGTAATCAGCCAAGCGGCCAGCTTCGGCATTAACCAAGTCAATCAACGTGGTCATTGGCGTTGCGGCCATAACTGCTCCTAACTTTGCTATTAATGTGTGAATATCTGGCGATTGGGAGTTGGATTCCAACTGAAAGCCCGGGCCGTTAGGCCAACGATTGCCGGACTATCTCCGCACCTGCCGTCAATGCCCGAAGTTTGCCCAAGGCTATTTCCCTGGGCAGGTATTTCATTCCACAATCCGGAGCCGCAATCAAGCGCTCTGGGCTCACGTGTGTCAATGCAGCCCTAAGCCTGGATGCCACTTTTTCCGGTGTTTCGACCTCTGGGTCGCCCAAGTCCAGCACACCCAGAATAACCGTCTTGGAGGGAAGTTCCGCCAGAACCGCCAGATCCAGATTGGGCTGGGCAGCCTCGATTGAAATCTGGTCCACATTGGTAGCGTCAAGCTGAGGCAGGGCTGAATAACCGCTGGGCTTGTAATCAATCATGGCGGCGTAGCCAAAGCAAAGATGCAAAGCCGTTGTTCCTACCACACCTTCCAACGCTTTGTTGATGACTCGTACACCGTAGTCCTTAGCTTCTTCATGGCGGGCCTGAAGCCAAGGCTCGTCCAACTGGACCACATCGGCTCCCGCTTCAAACAGCGACTTTATCTCCAGGTTGACGGCGACGGCGTAGTCCATAGCCATACTTTCCCGGTCAGGGTAGTAATCGTTGTAGGCTTGCTGGGCCATGGTAAAAGGCCCAGGAACAGTGACCTTGATTTTCTTGTCCGTATTGGCTCTTAAAAATTCAACATCTCTGACCTGGACGGCCTGGGTACGGCGTATTGGGCCCACTACTCTGGGAACCATCACCCTACTGCCAGGGGTGCGGCTCTGAACCTCGCCCGGATTGGCTTGGTCTATTCCTTCCAAAGCTGTAGCGAACCGGTTGGAGTAGCTCTCTCGCCGGATTTCGCCGTCGCTGATAATGTCCAGTCCGGCGCGCTCCATGGCTCTGATAGCCAGCACCGTGGCATCATCTTGAGCTTCCGTCAATTGGTCGGAACCTATTCGCCAGATGCCCGTCTCACGCACTCTGGGCACCCCTGCTTGGGTCAGAGCGTCGTGGTCCACCAGCCAGTTGGGCTGGGGAAAGCTTCCAACAACAGTCGTGGCCAAAATTTCAGCTGGCATTAATTATCTCCTTAGAATGAGCAACCCCAGAATGAGCAACCCCGGGAATGGGAGTGGCCCTAATCGCAGGCATTGTATAAACTGTCCCATAGTCTGACAAGCTTTGCCTCGGGCAGGTTGTTCCAGCCAATGATTAACGACCGCCATGGGCAGGCGGATGGAAGAGGGGATAATGCAGACTAATACCACGAAAGCAAAATTGGCCGAAGGCCAAACCGTGTACGGCGCAATCATAAGCCGGTTCGCCCCTGACTTGGTGGAGATATTCGGGGCCATCGGTTACGACTTCGTGATGATTGACTGTGAGCACGGACCCATGGACCTTGAGCAGGTGGAGCACATGGTCAGGGCCGCCGAAGTCTTTGGCATCACGCCCATAGCTCGCATACCGAACCACAGTGACTCGACGATATTGCGCTTCTTGGACCGGGGAGTCCAAGGCATCATCGTGCCCCATGTGAACACCAAGTTGGAAGCCCTCGCCGTGTGCAAGGCCGCCCGCTATCACCCGGATGGTGCCCGGGGAGTGGGGGGTGGGCGGGCTCACGACTACGGCGTCTCGGCCACTAGAGAGGAATCAACCGGTTGGATTAACTCACAAATCCTGGTCATTCCCATGGTTGAGGACACCGCGGCGGTATCAAACCTCGATGCAATCATGAGTGTGCCCGGCGTAGACGTGCTTCACGTTGCCTCCGGCGACCTCGGTCAGAGCCTGGGAAATCCTGGCCGGGAAGAGGTAAGAAGAGTGATGCGGGAGGTCATACCTAGAATCCGCACGGGAGGAAAATTCGCGGGCGTGGGTGGCAATGCTCCCTCGGATGCTGCCGGTGTGGCCGAGTTCATCAAACTTGGAGCCAACTTTGTGACCATATCGGCCTGGGGACTGTTGCGCCTAGGGGCCGAAGATTTTCGTCAGAGGGTGGCCGCGGAGCTATAAAACCGGCGAAATTATCGCCCAGAGGCTGGACATGCAGAGCATTCCCAGAGACCAAGCTATGGAGTACGAGTTCGACCATCGCCACCCGCCGAAGCTTCGAGTAAAGGAGGGTGAGAGTTTTGTGGTGAACACAGAGGACGCTGCCTCGGGCTACATAAGGTCAACAGACGTTGCATCCCACATCAACGACTTCCCAGTCAGAAAGTTCGAACCGCCCAAGAGCAACCCCATCGGCGGCCCTGTATACGTCGAGGGTGCGGCAAAGGGCGATTTGCTGGAAGTGACAATTGAGCGCATCGTGGTGGATGACCAGGGTTTCACTAACTTCCGTCCTGGTGTTGGACCCCTGAGCGACTCCCACCGTTGGCAGCCTCTGCGCGGTCCCTTCGTTCATATCATCAAGCATCTGCCGGGGCCCAGCGGTACCACCTGGGACGGCAAGGGCGTTTTCAACGATAAGATTACCTGGGACCTTCAGCCCTTCATTGGGACCATCGGCGTCGCCCCGGAACGAGAGGTTGAAACCAGCGCGGTGGGGCAAGGGCCGTGGGGCGGCAACCTGGACGTTCGGGATATGAAAGAGGGCACCAAATGCTATCTAAATTGCTATCACGACGGAGCGTTACTCTATGTTGGAGACGTCCACGGCAGCCAAGGCGACACCGAGTTTTACGGCACCGCCGATGAGACCCGGGCCGAGTTGACCCTTAGCTGCCGGGTAATCAAAGACAAGCAGATTCCCTTCGTGCGGCTGGAAAAGCCCGACTCTATCGTCTCCCTTTACTCTTTCCGGCCATTGGAAAACGCCGTGGAAAGCGCCATCGTCAACCTCATGGAGTGGATGGTGACCGAGTACGGCGTTTCTGAAACCGATGCCTACATGCACCCCAGCATCAACCCGGACTTTCGGGTTAACGTCTACCAGATGGTACGTTTGGGCCGTCTCCAATACACCGTGGGAGCGGAGATACCCAAGAAGTACTTGGTGCCCAGCTGATTGGCCTAGCCTCAATACCGTCATTCTGAGTAGTGGAGCGACGAAGATTCCATTGGCTCAAGTGGAAAGATTCTTCACTTCACTCATAATGATAATATTACGAATATTTTTGGCGCAAAGCAAAGCTGATGAGGATGATGGGCCTAGCTGAGTTGCGTATGTTTACTCAAACTCCAAGCTAGGTTTCCATAGTAAAGTTTCGATTCAAGAGTCCAAAATATGACCCTGCCGTCCCACACCTACTTGACTCAACGGGGAATTCCGTTTGAGAAATTAATCTTCCCCCCAGAAACGGAGAAAGGCGCGTCCAACGTTGCTGATGCCTTGGGCTTCCAGCCCTCGCAAATGGTCAAAACTTTAATCTTTGAGACTGATAAAGATGAGAGGGTCTTGGTCATGCTGGGAGGAGACAAGAACGCCGTTTCCGGGTACCTGAAGAAGGCCATCGGCTCTCGCAACATCAGGCTGGCGAGTCCCGAAACCGTGGTAGAGATGACCGGATATGAGATTGGGTCGATACCGCCCTTCCACTGGCAGCCGCCGGGATTTCGGTCCTTTGTAGACGCGTCGCTCATGGAGGAACAGGTGCTGGGAGTTGGTGGCGGTGTTTGGGGACAAGAAATAATGATTGCCCCAACTGACCTCGTAAGGGCCAGCGGTTCAGCTCTGGTCAATCTTTCGGACAGGTCAAAGCCCGGTCTGGCGTGAAAATTCTAAAGCCGATAACCCACTGACAGTGTTCAGGCTGTTGTTGATACTTTCTTGCCAGTCAACCACTCTTGACTTGCTGCCTCTTTGCTCATCCATCTTTCCTGGGCTTCTTGGCGTCCTGGAGGCAATTCTACGCCCAAGCCGTTGGCCAACCGGTTCATAACGCTAAAGTAAGCGGTTATCAACGCTGTGGAAAGAATCTGCTCGTCGGTCAAGCCTAGGGAGCGAAATTTCTCCACATCTGCCTGTTCAACGGTGGCAGGGGTCAGAGCAAGCTTCACGGCATAATTCAACATTCCCATGGTCTGAGTGTCCAAATCTGCCTTGGTATAGTCGTGTAAGACGTGGCTGGCCATTACTGGGTCTTCGGAATGCTGACGGAGGTACCCCTCCGTGGGACATCGCTCAATAGCGGCAGGAGTTGGCCACCGAGACCGCCGTGGCAATGGCCTCTTCCTGGACCCTGGTGAGAGAAGAGGAGCCGAATGTCACGGACTGTCCAAAGTTCTGAACGGCATCCATGGCTTTGGGATTTATGGACATTACACTGATAATCGCCGCTGGCGCCGGTTTTCCTTGCTCAATTTCCGCTTCTCGTATCCAGGGCATAACGGCCTCCTGATTTTCTTGTGGCAGACAGGTGAAACTGTTTGGAAGGTTCGCCGCCATGTTACCGGGCTGACTAAACAGCGTCAATGCGTGCCCTATTTGGTTCTGCTGACGGCCGGGAAACCGTCATTTTTGACACTGGGCTGGAAGCCCATTAGCATTACAGCTTATGCCGAGTTCCGCGGATTATTCTCAGGGATTATCTTCCCAGATTATCTCCCCGGATCATTTCCACGATAAAAGGACGGGAGCATGATAGCCAAAGGCGTTTCTCACATCGCAATCTGTGTGAAGGACTTAGAAGAGTCCCTCAAGTTTTACCGGGACATCTTGGGACTAACAGCGCGGCTGCACACCACCCAGAATATGGCTCGAAGACCCGGCGCAGAATCTCCGGAGATGTACCAGGAAGCCCGGAAATCCAGGACCGTAGCCAACGTATATTTCGAGGATGATAATGAGCCTTTTTTGGTCTTGACCTCCCATCCTGAAGAGCAAGTCTCGGGAGACCCCATAAAACTGGACCAGATTGGCATCAGCCACATCTCCTTCGGCGTAGATGACGTTAAAGCTTTGGCTCAAGAGATTCAATCCAAGGGTGTCCCTCTGGCTGGCAAAATGGAGGATTTCACAGACGGCGAGGGCAATATCAGGACATTTTTCGTTTATGATCCCGACGGGATCTTGGTGCAATTCGATCAAGGCCGGAGCTGATAGAAAGATGGCTGAAAGACCCGTTCTACGCACAGAGTTGTGCGCTCGCTTGGGGATTGAGTACCCCATCTGTTTGGCCGGTATGGGCGGCAAAGCCGACCCCACGCCGCCAAAACTCGTGGCGGCTGTATCCAACGCCGGCGGCCTGGGTGTCATGGGCGGCACCGGATTCAGTCCCGAGGAGATTCGCGTTCGCATAAACCAGATTCGAGCTCTCACCGACAAACCCTTCGGAGTAGACCTTCTGTTGCCGGTAAGCATGGCCGAAGTGGGGGACTCCAGACCGGAGATTCGCGAGCAGTTGGCAAGGGAATACCCCAGGCATGTGGAATTCGTGCAGTCACTTGCTCGGGAATTTAACCTCCCACAAGTCACGGCCAGCGATGATACTGTGCTCTCACCCGCTGTTATCCGGGAGCAGGTAAAGGTTGTCTTGGAAGAAAAGGTCCCGGTTTTTGCCGCCGCATTGGGTGACCCTTCCTGGATGGTACCGGACGCTAAAGCCGCCGGTATAACGGTGATGGGGATGGTTGGCGCCGTGCGTCACGCCAGACGGCAGATAGAGGCCGGAGTGGACATCGTAGTGGCTCAAGGCTATGAAGCAGGCGGCCACACCGGTAGAGCCGCCAATTTCCCGCTGATTCCTCAGGTGGTGGACGCCATCGCCCCGGCCCCTGTTGTAGCTGCCGGGGGAATCGCCGACGGACGCGGCGTTGCGGCCGCCCTGGCTTTGGGGGCTGCTGGCGTTTGGGTTGGCACTGCATTTTTGGCTTCGGAGGAAACTGGCATCGTTGACCTTCACCAGCAACAGATTCTGGATGGAAGCACCCAGGACTTCATAGTCACCCGGGCTTACACCGGCAAGACTGCCCGGGATTACAAGAATGTGGTGATTCAAGCATGGGAGAACTCGGATTTGGAACCGTTGCCCATGCCCCTCCAACAGGTGCTGATGGAGGACTTTGTTGAAGCTGCGTCCCAAGTTGGCCGCCACGAATTGGTCAACAACCCCGCTGGACAGATTGGCGGCATGCTGACAGAACGCAAACCGGCGGCAGTCATAATGGATGAACTAATCCAAGGTGCAGTAGAAGTGATTAAGGGCTTTCGCTCCGTGATTTAAGGATGCGTTATTTTTTAAGGAGGAGATATGAAGATTGAGAACAAACTAAAGGAACTGGGATACGAACTGCCACCTTACCGTGCGTCGTCCGCAGGCAATTTTGTGTCTGCTGTGAGGACCGAAAACCTGGTTTACACCGCCGGCCACGGCCCGGGTCTTCCGGATGGCGGCTTTCTGCATCTGGGTAAATTGGGTTCGGATTTGACCATCGAGCAGGGATACGATTGCGCTAGGCAAACCATGCTCAACCTACTGGCGACGCTCAAAAACGAGTTGGGCGACCTGGACAAGATAAAAAGAGTGGTCAAGCTCCTTTGCATGGTGAATTGTGCGCCAGATTTTGTCGATCCGCCCAAGGTTGCCAACGGAGGATCCGACCTGCTGGTGGAGCTATACGGGGAAGCTGGTCGCCACGCCCGCTCCGCAGTGGGCATGGGGAGCCTGCCCTTCGGTATGCCGATAGAGATAGAAATGATTGTCGAGATCGAAGATTAGCAGTCATGGGTCAGCGATCGAGGGTAGGGATCAAGGGTTAGCGCCGGAATGATTCCCTGAGGCTGGTGGAGATTCGTAGGCCTGTTGCCTTTCTTCCGTTCGTCCCGAGCTTGTCGATGGATATTTAACAACATGGTTCGACAAGCTCACCACGAACGTGCTTAGGCTAACTCACTACGAACGTACTTAGGCTAACTCAGCACGAACGTCCAAAAGCTCGGTCACCACGAACGTCCTAAGTCTCGCTCACCTGTTCCTCCCGGTGCTCGCTTACCCGTTCGTTCTGGTTCTCCCTTACCCAGCCGTCCCGGTGCTCGCTCTCCCGTTCGTCCTGAGCTTGTCGAAGGATATACGCCATCTAGAGGTTGTTAGGCTATATCCAAAGACCAGCAAACCGCCAGCACACTCTAAACCTGTCGCTCATCCACTCATCGTTCAGGCAAAAACCGGAATCCAAATATGATCTCAACCGAAACCGTGGACACCAAAATCCGCCACTGAGAATGTCTGGTCTTTTTTATACTAAGGTCAATATTGAATAACCTGTTAACGAGGCAATATGGCATACGACCTATCTCCCAATCTAGCACCGGGCACACAAAAGAAAGACCTGGATACCCCTTGCTACCTGATTGATTTGGACGTGATGGAGCGGAACATCGAAAAGATGGCGGCCTATTTTCGAGGGCGTACCGCGAATCTTCGCCCGCACATGAAACATCACAAAACGCCGGAGATTGCCCTCAAACAGATAGCCGCAGGGGCCATCGGCGTGTGTTGCCAAAAGCTGGGGGAAGCCGAAGCCATGGCCGACGGCGGTGTGGATAACATCCTAATAACCTACGAAATCATCGGCACAGCCAAGATTCTCCGCTTGATGAACCTTGCCAAGAGGGTCAATCTCATGGTAACTGTCGACGACCCAGACAATGTGGCGGACCTGTCTCAAGCAGCACAAGCCGCTGGGGTGGACCTGGGAATTCTGGTCGACGTGAATTCCGGCCAAAATCGTTGCGGCATCGACCCAGGGTCACCCGCCGTTGCTTTGGCCCAGTCTGTAGCCAAATCGCCTGGCCTAGTCCTCAACGGACTGTGTGGATACGAGGGACACCTTCAATCCGTGGCCGACTTGGAGGAACGCACCACCAGAGCAAGGGAGGCCATGAGCCGGGTGACCGCCACCGCCGAAGCTATCCGCAAAGATGGCATCGATGTGGAAATCGTCAGCGCCGGTGGCACCGGGACCTATAACATCACCGGCGATTACCCTGGAGTTACCGAAGTACAAGCGGGTTCCTACGTGTTGATGGACGCCTCTTATCGAAAAGTTCTCCATGACTTCGATCTCGCCGGAACCATTCTCAGTACCGTGATTAGCCGGGGCGCTCCGGACCGAGCAGTTCTGGACTGCGGCATGAAAGCATTGTCCAGCGATCAGTGGCCTCCATTGGTGGTGGGATTGCCCGGCGTTGAGGTCGGCGGCATATCCGACGAGCACCTGTCGGTGCAACTGACCGATAGCGACAGCCGTCAATTGAGGCCCGGCGATCAGGTGGAGCTGGTCCCTGCCCACAACGACACCACGGTCCACTTGCACGACCATTTGTTCGCAATGAGGGCCGGAGAACTGGAAATGGTGTGGGTGGTCGCAGGACGTGGCCGAATCAGGTAGCACGTCAGAGCGAGGCGGACGGCTGTACATAGTCCAGGGCCCGGGCTTCGGCCTGCGCTAAGCTACGGGCACTGGCCAGCCTCAGCATGCCACCGATGTCGACGGGGCTAGTAACTGTCAATGATTTGCTGGCGACGAAAGCAGTCTGTGGTGTGGTCGTTGACCATGCCAGTGCCTTGCATGTGGGCATAGCAAATGGTCGAACCTACGAACTTGAAACCCCGTTCCCGCAGGTCCTTGCTCATAGCGTCCGATTCGGGCGTGGTGGCAGGGATGTCGGAATAATTCTTGAATGAGTTCAACTTGGGTTTGCCGCCGACGAAGGTCCAAAGGTAGGAATCGAAACTTCCAAACTCCCGCCGAACGTCCAAGAAGCTCTTGGCATTGCCGATGGCGGCGTTTACTTTCTGCTTGTTGCGGATGATTCCCGGATTGCTCAGGAGCTCTGCAATCTTGGCTTCATCATATCTTGCGATAATCTCGGGATCAAAGCCGTCAAAAGCCTCCCGGTAACTTTCCCGCTTCCGCAAGACCGTGTACCAACTCAGTCCTGCTTGAGCCCCTTCCAGAATGATGAATTCAAACAGCACCCTATCATCATGGACTGGCAGACCCCATTCCAGGTCGTGATAAGCAACATAATCATCTTTCGTGAGGTCGAGCCAGGCGCATCTGACTGGTTCATTTTGGGATTGCATCGATATTTTACGTGCTCCAACTACGGATCAACAAGCTCACCATGAGCGGATACAAAGGCCATCCCGTTCGTCCTGTACTTGTCGAAGGATTGTACCAGGCGCCGGCGGGAACTAGGGACGAGGTTTAGTCAAAAGTGATAACACTGCGGGCGACGTGGCCTTGTTTCATGTCTTCGAAGGCGTCGTTGATTTGTTCTAGTTTGAGCCTCTGGGAAACAAGCTCGTCCAACTTCAAGCGGCCTTGTAGGTAGAATTCGATGTAACGAGGCATGTCGGTCCGGAAGTGGTTGGAACCCATGGTGCTACCTTGTATCCTCCGCTCTCGACGTAGAAAAGTGCCGGCGTCCAACTCGATTTTTGTGCCGTCCGGGATAAGACCGATGACCGTTGCGGTGCCGCCGGCTCGAAGCATCTCAAAACTCTGCTCGGCGGTCTGTTTTGTTCCGATGGCCTCAAAGGAGTACTGCACACCCCCGCCGGTCAAGGCCAATACTTTTTCCACCACGCCACCGCCTGAAGCATCAATCACATCGGTGGCGCCCATCTCCATGGCCAGGGCCAACTTGGTTTCCACCGTGTCGATGGCGATGATTCGCAGCGCCCCGCCGAGGGCCGCTCCCTGGATGGCGCTGAGCCCAACGCCTCCGCAACCGATAACAGCCACAGTGCTTCCCGGCTCTATTTTTGCTGTGTTTAGAACCGCTCCCAGGCCGGTGGTCACGCCGCAGCCAATCAAAGCCAATACTTCAAATGAGACATCCTCGCGGACTTTCACCACAGCATTTTCATGGACCAACATCTGCTCGGCAAAGGATGAAAGGTTGATGAATTGGTTTATGGTCTCGCTGCCCTGGCTCAATCGTGGCGGCTCTCCCCTGAGCCGGACCACGTCTTCCTTAGCACACAGAACCATACGGCCGCTCAGACAATATTCGCAGTGCCCGCAGAACACCGATAGGCAGGTGATGACATGGTCACCCGGCTTTACATAAGATACCTGCTCACCAACGGCCAAAACCGTGCCAGCTGCCTCATGGCCCAAAATCGTGGGCGTAGGGCAAACGTAGGTGCCTTCCAGGAAGTGGAGGTCGCTCCGGCAAACGCCGGTGGCTCCTGTTTGAATCAGTACCTCTCTGGAACCGGGATTGTCGATCTGAACTTCTTCCACCTGAAGCGGGGTGTCAACTTCACGGAGAATAGCAGCTTTCATTTCCTACCTCTAGTAACTGTCCGTATGAATAAACCGAGATACGAGCATTTCCCAAGGGCCTACTCTGCGTTCGCCCCGCCGTCAATGACCAACTCGCTGCCGGTCATGAATGACGCCTAGTCCGAGGCCAAAAACAGGACGCCGTAGGCTACCTCATCGGGATGGGCGGTCCGGCTCATGGGTGATCTTTCATCGGCTTGTCGTTGTAGTTCCGGATTGGTCAAACGCTCACCAGCCATGGGTGTGTCGATTGCTCCGGGATGCACCGAATTAACCCTGATGCCTTCCTTGGCGTATTGGATGGCCGCCGATTTTGTGAATATTCTAACTGCCCCTTCAGAGGCATTGTAAACCGGCTGAACATAGGTCTGAGCAACAATGCCCGACGTGGAGGATATGTTCACGATGGAGCCGCCTCCGGCCTTTCTCATTTCCGGTATAGCAGTCTTGGTTCCCAGGAAAACGCCCTTGGAGTTAACGGCCATGACCCTGTCCCAGTCTTCGGAACTTGTGTCTTCCAAGACGCCGTGTAGGTGTATTCCAGCGTTATTGACCAAGATATCGAGCTTGCCAAATCGTGCCACGGCAGTCTCCACCCCTTGGTGCCATTCCGCTTCTTGGGTTACGTCTAGGAAGCATGGCTTTCCTCCGTCATAG
>DCAE01000120.1:16628-40864 GCA_002311385.1 Dehalococcoidia bacterium UBA1141
CGAAGAAAATTCGTAGGGTCTTTGGGCAGGTCTAATTATCCAGAATTAAGCCCAGGCGTCAACCATCTTAGTGCCAACGGTTAGCGGGGCGCTGATGAAAGCCTGATTGTCATTTTCAAGGGCACTTGAGGCCGTTTCGCCCAATGCTGTTGCCAAAACTGTTAATCGAAAATCGATCAAGGAAGGTAGTTTGAGATTTACCGTGTGAAAAGTGTTCCGGCTATGGAAACCAGTGAGCCGAAGTCATCGTCGGCGGCGCATTGGTCATAATCCAGCGTCCGTCCAGTGGAGCCATCCAGCAAGGTGACCATGTGGTGAATCGGAGCGAGGCCGCAGATGCGGGTGGGATCACCGTTTTGCAGAATGTACTTAGCCATCAGGTCGCTATTCCCGGAGCAAGCGGCCTCCAGCCATTTCAGGTCCGTGGTCTGCACGCCTGACTTGCCAGTGTCGTCGATGGGATCGCTGTCGCCGAAGGCAGGGCCTATATGGCTAATGTCGGCGGCCGCAACGACCAGCACGTTAGGTTCATAGGCTAGCTCGGCCAGCAGGGCTAGGGCATCCCATAGTGGGCGAAAGTCCTGGTCAACGTCTTCGCCAACGGTGGAGGCTATGGCCGCTTCATGGTGACCGCACAGGATGGGCAGCACGTTCTTGGGTTTTCCACCAGCCATGTAGTGCAGCCAGACCGAAGCCAATTCTATAGAATGCTCCCCGATGTGGTTCACCTCTTCAGTGAACGCTCGTTCCTCCCCAAGGATTTCAATCAACCTATCAACCAAATCAATGTCGGTGGGCAGCACCCCCCACGGGGTGGCGTAGCTTTGCTTGGTCAGAGTCAAAGACCCGGAAGCGCCGTTATGGTCAGTACCCAGCAATATCACCAAGTCTGCATCCTCCACTGCTTTCCGGGCGGGTTGCCAAACTTTGGCGTAGGTTTTCCAGCCTCTGGTGTAGTCGATGTGGGGACTGATTAGGCCCACCACACCATCGACGGCTTGGGAATCATATTCGCCATCACCATCCTGGACTTCCTGGCAATACTTGTCGAAGACCCGCCTCAGTTCCGCCGGGTCATCGGTATAGCCGCCGGGAGCTAATGCGGGCGTTCGAGATGCGGCGGAGCGGTATTTTTCCAGGGCTTCTTGCTGCGTGGAGAAAAAACGCTGGTTTTCCAACAGTAATGCGTCGTCCAGAGTTTTTATGAATAGGTCGACTTGAGTCAGCGGGATTGGCACCCCTGTGCGTAATAGGAACCCGGCGGCTATCTCCTCAGTGTCCCTAAGTCCGTCAAGGAGGCTCAAGAAAGGTGTCAGCGGCTGAGGCACCACCAATGAGTTTTCGGTCATTCGGAGAGGATCTTGAAGCACCAAGACTTCCTTTCCTTCCCATTGGGTCCACCTTAGATTGAGGCGGCGCAGTTTGGGATATGCGGTCATAAATTATCCGTATCTCGCATCAATGTTTGTTGAGCACTCAACTAAATTTGGGCCGGGAATTCGTGTCGCAAATTTCGACGCCAAAATTACGGGTTGTGAGGTTTGTTTTCCGTGGGTAGAATTGCTGTGGCAGGGTGGCCATGAACCCATTTCAATTCCATATTCTATTAGAGACGGCTGCCAAACGCCAAGTGGAAGCTGACGCCATCCAGACATTTTCTTGCGTTGAACCAATTTGCAGGCACAACCGACCTCCAGGACTGGAAGAGTTAACCGCAGCAATCTTATTTACGGGGGAACATGATTATGCAAAATAAGCCATTAGAAGGAAAAGTCGCCCTGGTGACCGGGGCGGGAAGCCCCATCGGATTGGGCCGCCACATGACTCTGGCTCTGGTCCGGGCCGGTGCCAGAGTGGCCATGCTGGACGTGAACGCCGAATGGCTAGAGCAAACCTCCAGTGACATGCGTGAGGTTGGGGGAGACGACAGCGTCTTCACCATGGTGTCGGACGTGTCGAAGCCCGAATCGGCGGAAGACGCCGTGAGTCGCACCATCGCAGAATTGGGCGGTCTACATATTCTGATCAACAACGCTGGCATCAGCGCTGGTAATTTGGGTCCCAACCGGATGAATTTTTGGGACATCAGCCCGGAGTCTTGGAACAAGGTGTTGTCGGTAAATCTCAACGGACCTTTTTACATGGCCAGAGCGGCGGTGGGCCACATGATAGAGCAGAAATGGGGGCGGATAATCGGCGTGACCACTAGTATGGACACCATGTACCGGGAAGGCATGAGCCCCTACGGGCCGTCAAAGGCCGGGCACGAGGCATTGATAGCTCTGATGAGCAGGGAGTTGGAAGGCACAGGGGTGACCGCCAACGTCTTGGTACCCGGAGGCGCCGCCGACACCAACATCCTGCCACCGGAAACTCCCTATGACCGGGCGGCCCTCATACGGCCTGATGTGATGCAAGACCCGGTAGTTTGGCTGGCTTCCGATGCCTCTCAAGAGATTAACGGCCGCCGGTTCATCGCCCGTAATTGGGACGAATCATTGCCCATAGAAGAACGTTTGGAGAAAGCCGGAGCGCCAGCAGCTTGGCCTCAGCTTGGTCAGCAATCCGTGGCTCCGGGCCGGGAATAAGCCTTTAATCTTCGAACTTTCGCAGCAACCTGCCCGGTGTCGCCCCACTGAACTCGCCGTCTTTTATCACCGGCATCCCGTTGACCACCACGTGACGGATGCCCGTGGCGTAGCTGTGAGGCGATTCAAAGGTCGCAGTATCTGCTACCGTTTCCGGGTCGAATATTGCCAGGTCGGCCCACATGCCCGGGGCTATTCGTCCTCGGTGGGTAAGACCCAAACGAGAGGCGGGAAGCTCGGTCATCTTGCGTATCGCCTCGGCTAGAGAGACGACTTTGTGTTCTCTAACGTAACGGGCCAGGAAACGAGGGAAAGTCCCGTAACTTCTCGGATGGGGCTTACCCGCGGATAACACGCCTTCGGTGCTGACAGAGTTGCCGTCGCTGCCCACCGCCACCCAACGGCCTGCGGCGATTTCCTGCACGTCTGTCTCTTTTAGCGAGTGCATGATTACCATGGCTTCGGTCTCTTGGTACAGGTAGATGGCAGTGCTCATGGGGTCGCTACCACGAATCTTGGCTACCTCCGCCAGGCTCTTGCCTTCCAAGGAGCGATCGGGAGCGAAATTAGCCAGCACAATCATGTCCGGGCCACCCCGTCGCCGGAAATTAACTTCGATTTCCGCATGTACCTTATCCCAGAAGTCCGCAGCTTCCAGGCCCGCCAAGAAACCTTCCCTGCCACCGGTGAGCGCCCAGTTGGGGAACACACCTCCCGATAGGCTGGTGCTGCTGGCAGTATAGGGGTATTGATCTGCGGCAACATCCAGACCCTCGGCCCTGGCTCGATCGATTCGGTCCAGCAGTTCCTGACCCTTTCCCCAAGAGGCGGGACCAACACACTTGAGGTGGGAAATTTGCACCCGTACACCGGACAATCTCCCCACCGCTATCGACTCCTCGACCGAACCGAACAAGCTGATGCTGTAGTCGCTCTCGTCACGCATGTGGGTTGAATAGAGCTTGCCCCGCTTGGCGGCCTCGGTGGCCAACGCCACCACTTCTTCCGTTCTGGCATAGCTTCCTGGCGCATAAAAAAGGCCGGTCGAAAAACCCATTGCGCCGTCGTCCAGTCCGTCGGCAACCAGGCCTTTCATCCGGTCGAGTTCCCAGGGCGTCGGCCCCCGGTCATCAAAACCCATGACAGCCGCTCTAACCGTGCCGTGGCCCACTTGGGTGGCCAGATTGACGGTGGAACCCGCCTTTTCCAGGCTATCGTGGTATTGCCAGAAGTATTCCCAACCCAATTCAGTGTCCGTGCCGTAGAGGCCCAAACGGTCATTGGCGAAGCGGCGGGCCTCGTCAATCAACGGGGCACAATAACTAAACCCGCAGTTGCCGGTAAACTCCAAAGTGCAACCTTGAGTCACCTTGCTCAGGGCCGTGGCGTCCAACAGAAAGGAGAAATCGCTGTGGGTGTGGAGATCAATGAAGCCCGGCGCAACCGCCAGTCCCGCTGCGTCTATCGTTTCTGCGGCGGCCTCGACTCCGGGCTCTTGAAGCTTGCCTATAGCAACGATTCGGCCACCTAATATGCCAATGTCGGCCGCATAGGGATCGGCACCGGTGCCGTCGTAGATACTGCCATTTTTAACCAATAAGTCGAACATATTCAGCAAACCTCGAAAACGCAACGGTTTCGGCTATTTTAACCGGCATTTTAACTCGCGCAATCCCCGCACATTCATGCCTACACGACTGGTCTTTATATTCGCGCAAAAGCGTGAAGTCATCAGATTCTGTATTATTTAAGAAGGTTCCACTATTATTCACCGGGCCACGCTTGAATTAGGCTGCTGGCAGGGCCAATTCTTTCGTAGATGGTTAGTGCGCCGTTTGGAGGAAGCAGACCGAATCGCGTCGGAGGAGACGCCTTACAAGGCATCCCTGAAATTGGAATTACCTCCCTTGGATGAGACGGGGGAGAAGCCTCGATACGGGTTCTGGTCTGTAAATTCATTCCGGCGGCGACGCCCAAGGCTTTTGCGCGGCGCTTATGTTTGCCGCAATCATCCTCTTCAGGTTGTACATAATTTAGTCTCACGAAGAGTAAGCGGTTTCGTATGTACCACCCGTTGAACTCCTCCAAGCCAAAGGTCTTCGACGGACTAATCTCCAAACCCAGGTCACCAATTTCTATTGACTAACTATGTTCCAAATTAGGACAATTAGCATAGGAGTTTCCATTCTGGTTGACTCCATCGGGTAATTGGACGGGAAATCGGACGGGGTAATTGGCTCTTCTCAGAATAGGCGGTTGGTCACCGGCCGGAACGCCCGGCGTTTGCGCCTTAATTGGTGCGATGCTGTTGCTCGTCCTGGCTGCGTTCGGCTGCTCTGGAACCTCGGCGGAACAGCACACCTCGGATGCCGAAAATCTGGTTGGAACGGGCCGATTTGAGGAGGCGATAGACCGGTACGGTGACGCCATCAGCCTGAACCCTCAACTCGCAGCTGCTTAAGGGGGCCGCGCCTCCGTTTACAATGCGCTGGGGCAATATGATTTGGCGATAAAAGACGCTGATCAAACAATCACTCTTGAGCCCTGGGCTGGCATAGGGTATAACCACAAGGGATTAGCGCTCCTGTACCTGGGCCGCTTCCGTCAATCAAGGGCGTTGCTCGACCAAGCGATTGAGTTGAACCCTAATCTAGCCGACGCATTCAATAACCGGGGTCTTCTGTCGTTCAAAACGAACTCGTTTGACAGAGCCATCGTCGACCTGGATGAAGCCATTCGCCTGGACCCCAGATTTGCACTTGCCTACGCCAATCGGGCCAAGACTTACACTTTGGTGGACCAAGACGAATTAGCTCAGTGGGATTTTGACCGGGCGGTGGAGTTCGGGCTGGACCCTGGGCCGTTGGAATTAGAAATCCAAATCCTGAAGCAGAACCGCTAGAACCACCTAACAAAGGCCCGTAAATCTTCACACTAAGACAGTCTGCGGGGACGCCCATGCCCGAACCACATGACACACATGACCCGGTGGACCCGGAGAACCTTGGCCAATCCTTGGATAACGTTGTCCGGGAGAATTGGGACAAGGTGGTTGGCTGGATAAAAGGAGAGCCCGGTTGTTGGGGTTTCTTGGCGGGGAAAGCGGTCAACCATTGCCGGGCCAAGGCCGGTCGCAGCCTATCCGACGGTGAACGGAGGATAGTATGGAACCGGTTGTGGGCATTCTTGGAGCAAATCAAAGCCCAAGTTGGCCAAAAATTATAAGCCATTGGAGTTGCCGGTAGACCGCCGTTAACCCTCTTCTCTCTTCTCGTAGGGAGCATCCTTGTCCAAGAGCAAACAAGCCTCCCCCCATTGGTTGGAGCTGGCCAAATCCCACTCCTCCAGACATTCATGTGTCTTCAACCGAATACCGTGATTACTACCGTAGATTAGCAGAACCACCCCTTCTCCCGAGTCCTCGGACAGTGCCGCATAAGCCTGGCATGGCCCCGACTCATCCCACCCTGTCACGTCGCACCACCGGTCTTGACCCTGGAAATCAGCCGTGAATACTCGCGTAATGGGCTGGGCGTCGTTTAGCAAGTCAAACACCCGGTGCAACTCCATGGGGCTGTTTCCGCCGTCTGTAACCTGTAGGTCGAAGAGCATGATTATCTGTCGCTCCGGATATTTAGCACCTATTCTGAACGGTGTTCAGCTGGTCTTCAAGTACTTGGTCTTCAAGTATATGTCCATCCAGATAGGCCGATGGATCGATTCCACCTCGTGTTGAGGCGTATGCGGCACGGCGCTTTTAAGTGTATTGTACTGGTGTAATTATGCTGATTTGCGTAGATAGGAGCGAACCATGGCCGTTACGCCATTCAAAGTAGAAGTGACCGACGCTGTCCTTCAGGACCTGAAGGACAGGCTGGACAGCACCCGCTGGCCCGACGAAATCCCAGGCTCGGGTTGGGATTACGGTTCCAATTTGGATTACATCAAAGAGCTTGTGGATTACTGGCGCACCAAGTTTGACTGGCGAGCCCAGGAGAAATTGATTAACTCCTTCGCCCATTTCAAGGCCGACATCGACGGTCTGGGCGTCCACTTCATCCACGAGAAGGGCAAGGGCCCCAATCCCATGCCATTGGTAATAACGCACGGTTGGCCCGGTACATTCTTCGAAATGTACAAGGTCATACCCATGCTCAGCGACCCGGCCAATCATGGGGGAGACCCGGCCGACGCTTTCGATGTCGTGGCACCTTCCATGCCCGGATACGGTTTTTCCGATGCTTCGCAAGAACGAGGGTTGGACATTTTTGCCATAAGCGATATGTGGGCCAAGCTCATGTCCGCTAGCCTGGGCTACCAGCGTTTTGCCGTACAAGGTGGCGACTGGGGCGCCAGAGTAACCGCGAGACTGGGACAGGTCCACAGCGACAAAGTGGTGGGCATCCACACGACATCCGTCACAGCTCCAACCCCGTTCATGGGGCCGGGGACCAAGGAACTTTCCGATGCCGAAAATGCCATGCTTAAGCAACGGGAACAGTGGCTGGCCGACGAGGGCGGCTACTCCCACATACAGAGCACCAAACCCCAGACCCTGTCTTATGGATTGAACGACTCTCCCGCAGGACTGGCGGCTTGGATTGTGGAGAAATACCGGCGCTGGAGCGACTGCGACGGCGACGTGGAAAAGCGGTTCACCAAGGACGAACTCCTCACCACGGTGACCATCTACTGGGTCACCCAGTCTATAAACTCTTCAACCCGGCTCTACTACGAAGCGTTCAGCAAGCCTTGGAACCTGGAGAAAGACGAGAAGATTCAGGTGCCGGTAGGAATCGCGTCCTTCCCCAAAGAGAACACGGTGCCCCTACGAGAATGGGCCGAGCGCTCCTTCAACATTCAGCAATGGACGGACATGCCCGCTGGCGGTCACTTCGCCGCCTTGGAGGAGCCGGTCAGGCTGGTTGAGGATATCAGGAAGTTCTTCCGAGGGCTTCGTTAGACGGTCTGCGCTAGACCGGAAGTGGCTAAAGGGACCGGATATTCCGTGGTCTGACAGAGTCAGGATGCTGAGAGCTGAGGTAACGTGATGGCCTATTTCATGTACGTATCCATCCAAAACGATGACAAGATTGCCATCTTTGAGATGGATCCTGCGTCGGGAAAACTGCAAGCCCAGGGCTCAATAGACTGCAACCGAGCAGCGCCCTTGGCCATGGACCCGGACAAGCGATTCTTATTCGCAGGACGGAGAAACCTTGACGCCTTGGGGCTGTCAAGTTTTAAGGTAGACCATGGGTCTGGTGGGTTATCGCCAATCGGATCGATTCCGGTGCAGGGTGACCCGGTTCACATGGCCACCGACCGGAGTGGTAAATTCCTGCTGTCGGCCTATTACTATCAGCAGAAGGTGGCGGTCCACGCCATTGGCGATAGCGGCGAATTGGTTGACCCGCCAGTGGAGTGGCTACAAACGGACATTGGCGCTCACTTTATTTCCACCGACTGGTCCAACAAATTCGCTCTAGTGCCTCATATCGCTGAGGGGGCACATACTGGGCCCAACGCTATTTTCCAGTTCAAATTCGACGAGAATTCCGGCCGGCTCACCGCAAACACGCCAGACCGGGTGACCCCCGAGGCTGCGGACGGTCCCCGTCACCTATGTTTTCACCCGAATCTGGATGTAGTTTATTCTTCGAACGAACAGGGTTGCAGCGTGACCGCCTACAATTTCGACACCAACCAAGGGACAATAGCTCCCTTCCAGACAGTCCCAACGCTACCAGAGGATTACAACGGCCAGAACTCCTGCTCGCAGATTCAGATTACGCCGTCGGGGAAGTTCCTGTACGCGCCAAACCGGGGTCACAACAGCATCGCTGGTTACGTTGTTGACCCGTCCAACGGGCGGCTCACAACCTTGGGCCAGACGCCCACCGAGCCTGTGCCCCGGGCGTTTAGCTTGGACCCGCAAGGTAACTTCCTCTACGTGGCTGGCTTGGAGTCGGGCAAGCTTGCCTCCTATCGGGTGAACGCAACCACGGGAAACTTGGACCCCTTGGAGGTTTACTCGTTGGGGAAGGCACCGATGTGGGTGTTGATTACCGAGTTATAAGCAGGAAGTTGGCTGGGGAGAATTACTATCCATATTGCAGCCAGTCCTCCTCCTCAAGCATGGCATCATTTTCCCCTTCGAACAACACCATGTATGTGGGAACCCACGGGTCTCCAGGCAGGTTTTGGACCTGCATTTCAGAATATACCTCAGTTACCCTTCCTGACCTACCAGCAAATTCCGGAGCCAGAATGAGTTTGTCTTCGGCGAAGGCCACTTTGGCGCCAACACTGTACTTGGGCATAGCATCTTCCTGTAGGTCGAGATTTATGGTGTCGAGTCAGTAGGAAAACTGGCACAACAATGTCGCTCAGGGTAGTACGTTTGTACCGGGGGCGACCGGTGTCAGGTAGACCAAAGCAATCTGCCGACTCGTACGGTCTTGGAACCTTTGGTAGATTGGTGTTTTCTCCACCAAACGGCTCCATAGCTGTTCTCTGGCATCCGAGTCCACTGTCTTGGCGATAACCTCAATCTTCTCGCTGCCCACCTGTACCAACGCCTTCGGTTCCGAGCGCAGGTTCAAGTACCAGGCCGGATGCTTGGGAGAGCCGCGGTATGAGGCTATCACTACGTACGAGTCTTGTTCCAACAGATACCCCAGCGGCACGCTGTGGAGCCGGCCTGACCGCCTTCCTGTTGTGGCCAAGAGTAGCATCGGCATGCCAGCAATGGATGCTCCAACCCGCCCACCGGACAGGCGGAAAACAGCGGCATGGGTCGACCGCACGAGTTTGAAGAACCACCGCACCTAAGCTACTCCAAGGCCATACTGAACATAACTGAGCCAGGTATACGCTTGCCTGAGACATTTCAGGATGCCAAGACTTGCTCGGCCTGCGTCTAGTTGAAATTGGACCTTCGGGCCTCCAGGTTGGTGTGAATGTCCAGTAGAACCGTCTTGCCTTCGGCGTTGAGCTGCCGGGCTTGCTTCAACGCATTGGCGACCTCGCCAGGCTGGGTTACGGTGATACCGACTGCGCCCATACCTTCGGCAATCTTAGCGTAGTCGCCGGTCATATGGGTGGTGCCGAACAGGTCTCTGGCTGTGGGATAACCTCCCGGATAGGTAGCCATGCCGCCGTTGTTCAAGACTATGGTAGTAATCGGCGCGCCTGCCCTCACTGCCGTCTCGATGTCCAAGCCGGACATGCCGAATGCGCCGTCGCCCATGAAGTTCAAACAGAATCGGTCCGGCTTAGCCAATTTGGCGCCAATCATCAGCGGGATGCCATACCCCAAGTGGGTGGTCTTGCCCCAGCCAATGTAGCTGTGAGGGACGGTGGACGTGTAGAAGGGCATGATAGTGTCCCGTGGAGCTCCTGCATCGTGGGTGACCACGCTGTTTACCTTGTCCAAATTGCGTTCCAACTCGCCGATGACCCTATAGGTATTGATTGGCGTTTCGTCGGAGTTTAGAATTTCCGTCCAATCGGCCATCCATTGGGCCTTAAGCCGGGAGATCTCCTCAGAAGTTTTCGAGAAATCTCCGCGACCACCGTCGCCAATCTGGCCTTTGACCTCATCAATCATTGCTTGAAGTGTCAGCTTGGCGTCTCCGGGAATCCCCACGTCCACGGAAAAGTCTTTATTGAGATCTTCGATGCTTTCGGTGTTGTGAATGATCACCTTACCGTCGGGAATTGGTTGACCGTAACTAGTGCGGGTCATGCTGGAACCGACGGCGAAAAGCACATCCGACTCCTGAATCCACGTCCGTGCCGGCAAAGATGTCGCACTGCTTCCAGCCCCCAATGACAGGGGATGGCGGTCATCAAAGGACGACTTGCCCGGCATGGTGCTGTACACCGGTATCCCTGTAAGCTCGGCCAGTTCTTGGAGTTCTTCGGTGGCATCGCCCATCAGCACACCCATGCCCGACCAGATAACCGGCTTGTTGGCTTTCAACAGCAACCCGACGGCATCCTTGATGTCTCCGGCGGCCGGCGATTGAGGTGAGCGCTTAGGTGGATGATAGTTCAAAGCTTCGTCGGGGACCTCTTGGGTGCTGACGTCGCCGGGAATCTCTACTATTACCGGACCGGGGCGTCCGTTGCGGAGATTGTGGAACGCTCGCCGCATAACGTTGGCAACCTGGTCGGGCTGAAGAATAATCTCCCCGTATTTAGAGACGCTCTCGTAGGTGCGCACCGGTGAGAAGTTGGGCCTGATGGCGTATTGGTTAACGTTGGGCCCGCCGGGCAGCCAGAGGATGGGAATGTTATCCCCAAACGCCTGGGCTATGCCGCCCATGGAATTCTCCGAACCGGGGCCACCCTGGGTGATAACAACGCCGAACTTCTCCCGGTCATTCATCCGGCTAAAACCGTCGGCCGCCATGATGGCGCCTCGCTCATGCCTGAACATGATTGTTCGGATGCCCTCAATTGCGACGGATTCAATAAGCTGGTTGGACGGGAAGCATGAAATCCACTCGATTGCCTCCAGTTTTAATATGCGGGCTACTGCTTCGTTTACGTTCATTACTGTTCCTACTTGGTCATTTCTTTTAAGTGCCTGCCCAACGCGCGTTCTAAAAACGGAGCTAATGAATCACCGATGCGGCGGTTGGCTCGATTCTGGTGATTACCATCTTTTCCCTGTCCAGCATATCTGGGATTTTTGGGCCGATGTTGTTCAGCCATTCGTCACTCTGATATACGGCCTCGTAAAGGCGCTCACGCTCACTTTCGCTCTCGAACCTGCGGATCCAGACATACAGGTTTTCATCCTGTTCACCCGTGAAGCTGCCCACGATAACCATCCCTTTCAAGACTTGGAATGGAATGATTACTTCTTCCATGTATTTGACCCAGTTGCTCCGCTGGCCCGGATGTGTCGTGTATTGCCTCAGTTCTAAAAACATCTCTACCTCCTAAATCTGTTCCATCGGGTAGTAATACTCTGGAATTTGCGCCTGCTATGTTATCAGATGTCCAGGGCTATGGAAGTGTGTCAACCGACCGGACACCATAAAACTGGGGCGGAGGTCTAAAAGACTTGTCGGTTGTTGCTCAGTTCTTGCAAGAAAAGGTCCAATCGTTCTTGGAATGCCGGGTCTGCGCCAAGACCGGCGTCTCCATCTCGCGCTAGAACCTCAGCCTCTTCAAGGGATGATGCGGAGTAATAGGCTGGGAGTATTCGAAACTCAGACTCTCCAGCCAACACTACCGTGCCCAAGGTGGCCGCCTCCAATTCCAGTCTCTCGGAGCTACCCAGCTTCTCTCGCAGGTCGTTCAAGCCAGCCATGCCATGGTGCAAGTAGACTTCGGAGAGCAGATCCCGCTGCTTTTGGCTGCTCAGGGACTTCATAACCACGGACCTGCGTATCCTGCGGCGGCGTATGGCTGAGGTTAGGAAGGAATAGGAAAGAACCGCAGCCGCGAACAGGCCCAAAACAACTGCAGCGCTCATGACAAACAAAACGGCCCGAACCAGTTGTACCGCCCAACCGCCACCGAACAGGTCGGACAGGAAACCCGGCCCTTCGACCTTGACCGGGACCCGTGTCAGGGTAATTCCTTCGATACCGGCTATCTTGCCTAAGGGAATAATCTCGGGGGTCACGTCCTTCGGGTGGACCACCAGCATATTGAAAGAGAAAAATTTCCCTTTTTCTATGATGGCCTTCTCAAACTCAACAATGTCTTCTCTTACGACCCGTGGGTTGGCCTTGGTGCTGAGGTAACCGGAGCCGCCCTCAATCAATCTGGCCTCGATAACCCGGCCGCCAATCACCTGTAAGCCCCAAATTTCGTCCTGGTCATACTGGGTTTGAAGAATATCGACTTCACCGTTATTAACTATGCGCATGGCGTAGATGCGCAGGTTAAGGTTTTCTCCTTGGATATCCTCGTTCTGGAAAGTGATTTGCAGGTCTTCCACCGGTGTCCGCACGTCGAGAACGTCTGTCTCCCGCAGAATCTCATAGGTCAACTTGGGTTCGGCCTCACTAAGACCGGAGAGTCCGAAGAAAAGGGCAAGGGAAACCGATACAGCGAAGGTCAGGGCTGCGAAGCTCCCGCTCCGGTGGTCTTTAACCCACCGTCCCGCCTTGTTGAAAAGCGCAGGGAATCTGGATTCCGAAACTGCGGCCATCTGTTTCCCTCAGCCTTCGAGCCAACGGGCAAGAAGGCCTTAATGAAGGTGGATTACCTCACCTTTTTTTGGATTTGACTCGCGGATTTCACTCACTGAGGATTTTACTCACTGTGGTTGCCAGTATCAACCTTGACCAAACTGGGCACGTCATGCGGCTTAGCAGCAACGAATTAAGGCAGCATCTGACGGAAAATCGTCGAAGAATTTTATAGCGCTTGATTCCGAAACGCCAAGCAGCCCGGCCAATGGTTGGCCGGGCTGCTTGGTTCGGGCATCTACCTGATTAATGGGCAATCCAGCGTTGAAATTAACCACGCACCATGTTGGGAGTGACCTCCGCAGGCAGACCCGGGTGGCCAGTTGCCACCACACCCATAGCTTCCATCTCCCGGGCTCTCTTGGTCATCTCAGGGAGAATGGCATCTATCTTATCTTGGTCCAAGTCGGCCGCCACACCCGGATAACCGGCGCGATCAATCATTGCCGCCAATTTCTTGCCGTCAAACTTGTCCAACACCCAACCCAGGTAATCCGTGATTAAAGTCTTGTCCCAATAGATTCGGTGGTTCTTGTTCCTAGGGCCATAGTGGTAATGAGGGCCGTCCCAGAAACAATCGAAGGCCATTATCTCAGTCTCTTCCGAGAAGGACTTTCCCTGAGACCCCGCCAAGTCGGCCAAAACGTGAATCGCCAGGCCGCCATCTCCGACGGGAAGCCTGCGCATCTCCAAACCAAAGCGGATATTCCCCGCCTCGAAGATGTCGGTGCCTCGGTTATGCTTGACGGTATTTCGTTTGGTGGAGAAGAGCTCTACGGCGCTTGATTCCAATTCGGGAAGCACCATCACTGCTTCTTCCAGGTCCAGTTTTTCGGCTATCTCGGAGTACCCTGCCCGTATGAGCATATCTGGGAGTTTCTTTGCCAGGGTCTTAATAGTCCAACTTATGGGATTACCATCGGCGATTGGGTCCATCCGGTAGAGCTTCCCGATGCCCGTAGGCGCGTACTCCATGTCTTGGAGCATCATGGGTCCATCAGATTTCAAGTCTCGGTTTTCCGGTCCATAGATATAACTCTTTTCGATGTCGAAACAATTGAACCGCAGAAGATTGGTCTGCTTCCCATCGACTTCGGCTGCGACCATGATGGCCACTCCTTGGTCGGCATGGTCTTGGATGTTGCCGTCCCAAAGTTCGTGTCGGACTACAAACGTTACGGGACCTGCTTCAAATCGAGTTTTCAGTTCTGTGCTGGCCATTTTTACCTCCACTTTTCAGTATCGAAAAATCGTGGTCAGTCACGATTATACTCGCCAGGCCAGTGATAGTACAAATATTAGTGAATTGACTTTATCTCATAAATCTTGGTTGGCCTGACTACGCCAACAAGCTCAATCTCAGAAACTTCATTCCATCCGGAACAATTTAAGATTTGCGTAAGAATGATGTATGAATAGGGTATTGCCAATAATACCGATCTAAATATTAGAAATCTTTGTGCCGTATTCGATTCACAAAAATATGTCTTAAGCGATCGATATATACCGTGAATACCGCATTGGCAATTGGTTAGCAAATAACCGAGGTATTGGTATTGATACGTTTGCGAGTTGTTCATTACGAGCTCCCCGATGATGCGTGGGAATTCGACACTCCAAAGGAGGAGTGGTAGCATGTTTTCGCCATTGGTCGGGGCACTAATGTGGCTTCTACTCAAAGCCGAGAAGTTTTGAAGCTCCAGTTTCCGGGAGGATTGGGCATGTCAAGCGAAGGTCTAGACTATTTGGAACTGTTCTCCAAAGGTCCACCTCCCGCCTCCCACCCGTGGCAGGGCCACCCAAAGTACAACTTCATCGGCGGCCACCACGACCCTGATTTGCAACCCATGGACGCATTCATAGAGTCGGCTGCGAATGTTTTCAAAGGCGACCCTAGAAGCCTTTCTATGTATGGCTTCATGGCCCCCAAGGGATGTTGTCCCTGCGCCGCTTTCTAGTCCAGAAGCTAGCCAAGCACAGGGATATTCACGTGTCGCCCGAAGAAGTGCTAATCACCTCCGGCTCCGGCCAGGCCATCGAACTGATTAATGAAATCTTGCTAGAGGAAGGGGATACGGTAATCGTCGAAGGCTATAGCTTCGCCGGAGCCCTCACCTATCTGAGGCGGCGCGAGATTAACATAATCGGCATAGAATTGGACCAAGACGGTCTGCGGATGGACCGACTTGAGATGGCTCTTGAAGAGCTACGAAGCAAAGGGATACGACCCAAATACATCTACACAATCCCAACCCTGCAAAACCCCACCGGCACCGTGATGACCATGGAACGCCGCCATGAATTGCTAAGACTTAGCCAGGAGTATGGCGTTCCCATCTTTGAGGATGAGTGTTACACGGTCTTAATCTTTGAAGGCGAGTATGAGAATGCAATCCGGTCCTTGGACGATTCAAACCGAGTGCTGCACATGGGCTCTTTTTCCAAGACCTTGGGCCCTGGAGTGAGACTGGGTTATGCGGTTGCGCCGTGGGATATCATGAGCCGGTTGCTCTCCCGCAAGAACGATGCTGGAACTGGCGTCATGGATCAGTTGATAGTTGGCGACTACTTCTCCAACCACTATGAAGAGCATATCCAGACGGTGCGTTCGGGCCTCAGACGGAAACTAGACGCCCTCACGGCTGCCTTGCGGGAGCACTTTGGCCCCACCGTTGAGTTTGAAGTTCCAAGAGGCGGCATGTTCCTCTGGGTGAAACTGCCTTCCGGTGTTGATTCACGTGGGTTGGTTGAGCCAGCGCTCCGGGAGGGTATAGCCTTTAATCCCGGTCCTGACTGGTCGGCCAACCCCGAAGATGCCACCAATTACATACGCCTATGCTTCGCCCTTCCGTCGGAGGCTGAGATTTGGGAAGGGGTTCAGAAGATGGCCGAGGTGTTTCGATTTTGACCCGGACTTTCCTGATTGATCCGGCCGTTCCTGTTTGCATAAAACGCTACAGGCACTAAACTAGCCCACATATAAACTAGCCAATCGGCGAAACTAATTAACTCGGAGAAGAGCGATGGATTATGGGATTGGCATTCCCTCATATATCGAAGCTTGGCGAGAGGTGCAGGCGGCCGAGGAGGCAGGGTTCACCCACGCCTGGTTCTACGACTCCCAGCTAATATACAGCGATGTTTACGCAACCATGGCCCTAGCGGCGGAGCATACCAGCAAGATTAAGTTGGGAACTCTAGTGTCCATTCCCAGCAACCGAATCGCACCGGTGACCGCATCGGCTATCGCAACCATCAACAAGCTGGCTCCGGGCCGGGTGATATTGGCCATGGGCACGGGTTATACGGGAAGAAACACCATGGGACTGCCGGCTATAACCATAGACCAGTTAAGAGAATATACCCAGCAGGTGCAAGGCCTTCTCCGGGGTGAAGACGTACTATTCAAGGAAGGAGATAAGGAACGCTGGGTCCGGCTGATTCACGGCGATCAAGAAGAGTTCATCAACATTAAGGACCCGATTTCCGTCTACTTGGCAGCCAACGGACCCAGAGGGCAGCAGGTGGTCGGGGAAATTGCCGACGGTTGGGTTACGACCCTCCGGGTGAGGCGCAGCCTTGAGCCGGAAATCGCTACAATATCCGATGCGGCGGGGCGCGCAGGCCGCAGCACGGAAAAACCATACACCGTGGCGCTGACCTTCGGTTGCGTGCTGCGGGAAGGCGAGACAATGGGGTCCCAACGGGTTATGGATCGGGTGGGCCCCAGCATCGTACCTGGATTGCATGCCCAATGGGAGGCGGGATTTGGCCCGGGGGCCAATCTGGGAATGCGCCCCGATGCCGAAATGGCGGATGCCTTCAACACATACATTCAGGAGTACGCCAGGGAAAACGGAACACCTTCCGACCGTCTCTACCTGGACGCTCACCGAGGGCACATGGTGTTCCTGAAACCCGAGGAAGAGCAGTTTGTGACCCAGGAGGCCATTGCCGGAACCCTAACCGGCCACGGGCCGGAGATTATCGAGAAGCTGGAGGCGATGGAGGCCAACGGTGTTGATAGTGTCGCCATCTCGGTCACGGACGCCCAAGGAGCCCGCGACTTGATCCAAGACTTTGGACATGAAGTGATAAAGAAGCTGGCGTAGATGCGTTTCAGCCCCATGCACCTGAGAGAGGGCGGAGTTTGTGAAACCCGAAGTGCATAAGGGCCACGATACCCGAAAATAGACCCTGAAATCTCCATGGAATCCACCGGTGAATTCCCCGGGGAATTCACCGAAGCTTTCTGACTGAGTGAGTATGTTTTCACTGCTCCTTATTTTTGGCGGAATAATCGGGTTCTTTTGCAGCATTGCCTGCTTTGTGGTTGCGCTTGCCATCGCTTCCGCTCTTTGGTTGAATATCGGCGCAGCGGTCCTGGGTTTATCTATCGGGCAGTTTGTGGGCTTTCTTTTGATTTATGAAAAGAGTCCCCATGAGTTTCAGTGAGGCTATTGAAGATTTTTCAGGCGGATTTTCAGCCGGGATTTGAGAATGAAAGATACCGTCAGTTTCGCACTGCTCATACCAGGGGCAATATTGTGCGGGTGGGCCGCAGTGTTGCTGGTCTGGAACCTATTTTACTTCTGGTTCCCCTCGGTGGATTACAAGGTCGGAGAGACTGATGAGACCATCTCCATAACCGGTAAAAGGGGAGAAACGCTTACTTTCTTGATGAAGCCGGGAAGCTCCGTGGGCGCAAAATGAGGGACAACGGGCATCACGCTGAGCCTCACCAGTCCTACCCTAAAGCCGATAGAGGAAGAAATCGTTGCGTTTAAGGATCCGGATTGGGCTGAAGGTATCAATACCTTCAGCATCCTTAAGGACGCCTCCTTTGAGATCAAAGGGGAATTCACAATTCCACGACAACTAGGGGATTCAACCAGCGCATCCAATACTGAGCCCGGCGTCTATGTTGGCTCATTAAGCGGACTGGTGATAATACCCAAGACCTCAGGCGAAAACAGCTTTGTGACCACTTCGCTGGATTTGAACTACGATGTGAGTCTCGATTTGAAACCCGGTGAGATATCCGCTTCTTCGCCTTGGACATTCATAAAAGACTGGTTTGGTCCAACTTGGCGCAATCTGGGCATAATAGCTGGGATTGGCGTGGGCCTCTTCTTATCAGGCTCGTTCCTGGTACCCAAAACGGAGCAAGAGGATGCGCAAGCTGATATCTAAATTGATTACTCCTCTCCACTTGGATCATCCAAAACTTCACGCAATTCTCTAGCCAGCCAGAAAGCCTGCCCGCTGGCGCTGCTCACGGTCAGTGTCCAAACGACCTAGCCATTGCTAAACAGCGGCACGATGTGGTCCGAGCGCAGGCTAATTTCGACCCTTTCAGCGTCACCCAAATACCAAGAAGAGATATTGATATTGGTCCTGAGAAGGGACTGGCCCGTTGTTGAACTTCGTTCCAACTTAGTTCATTTGATTGACACCGCGGCGCCAACTTCTCGTCCTTCCCTCTGGGCCCCCGATAGGTACATCGTGAATACCTGATACTGCTGCAATGAGTCATTGGGGGCCTGAAATTGGCGCTAACCCTAGTAAACGGTGATTAGTCGGCCAATTAGAAAGCCCCGGCCTATCGATGGAGGCCGGGGTTCATTAGACTTAATGTGTACACGGTACTGCGACGCTGAATCGGCGGATTGCTCAGCTCCCATGCCGTTGCTTCAACTCAGACAAGAGCACGAATAACGGATTAAAAATGCAAACCCGGGAGATGTTCTTAAACGGTGTAGGAGAGATCAAGTTGTACAGAATCGCAGCGATTAATTCAGTTGACCAATCCGGCATTGGCCAGGAAGGCAATGAGCAACTCCCTCGTCTGATTTCTGTGGAATTGCTCGAATTGAGCGAACTCCCCTAAGAAACGGGCGGATTCTTCCGCAGGATCGAACCCTTGACCCATTAGCTTGTATTCTTCCCGAAACACGGTGTCCCAGACTTTTAGCTCTTCAAAAGTTAGCTGTGGCTCAAACTGGAAGCCGTATGAATTTCCGTAACGAAAGGCCATGTTTATACGCTGGTAAGTAGAATTTCTCCGCAGCATTTGCCCTTCGGCCAGCTTAATCGCACCCGAAGGTATGGAAAAACAATCTCCATGCAAGGTTGGGACCAGAGGCGTTTTAATCTTGCTAAATACGGGATCGGTCAGGCCTTCTCCGGTAACCAGAATCTTGGTCAGTCCAAATTGATGACCGCCGCTGGGTTCCACTGTGCCGCCTAACGCACGGGCCAACAGTTGGGCGCCCAGACAGATACCAATCACAGGAGTCTCTCCGTCAATGGCACGCTTCAGGTAATCTATTTCGGAGCTTATCGCCGGGTAATCGTCATTGGCGGACATAGGCCCGCCCAAAGAAATGATGAGGTCAATTTCATTCAGGGCAGGGGGAGAAAACTGGTCATACAAAGGCTCGGCCTCAAATACGTCTAGAGGAACCAATTCAAAGCCTTGATCTTGCAGGATGGCCGTGAAATTTTTGGCCAGAGTTTCCGCAGCGTGGTGGCGGATAATAAGGGCGTGCTTGATTGCTGTCACCCCTTCTTCTATCTCTGTGTATATAAGCTCTATGTATATGAGCGATGGCAATAAGAGATCGGGCTAAGTGACCAGTTTTGAGCTCTAATCTTACTAGGCTAGGTCCAGAACACCGAGAAGTTCACCATTAATCAGTGGATAGCTGCCGCAGGGGCGGCGGCCCTTTCGTTTACCAGTTTACCCTCCCGGAATCTGGAAAGGGCGAAGGGTTTTATTAAATCTGGCGTCTCTCCCGTGGCGATGAGCTCAGCTATTCGTTTGCCGGCCACCGGAGCGGCCTTGAACCCCCAGCTACCCCAGCCGCAAGTCAGGATGAACCCGTCAATTCCGTCCACCGGGCCCATGATTGGCGCATAATCCGGGGTCATATCGCAGAGCCCGGCCCATTGGCGCAGAACATTGACGTTCTTGAGGCAAGGGAACATTTCCAAAACGTGGGCTGCAAGTTCTTCCATCGGCTGGAAAGACGAGCGTTGGCTGTAGCTGGGATACGGGTCCACTCCTCCACCGATTACGACTTCGCCCCGGTCGGTCTGGTAAACGTAGGCGTGGAGGTTAGCCGAGGATATCGTTTTGTCCAAGAATGGCTTCAACGGCTCGGTTACCATGGCTTGAAGAGCATGAGTCGTGATGGGTAAATCCAAGTCCACCATCTTTGCGATTGTTGAGCTCCATCCGGCGGTGGCGCTGATTATCGTGTTGGCCTTTACCAAGCCCTGGCTGGTTTCCACGCCAGTAACCCGACCATTGGTGCGATCAATTCCGGTGACTTCGGTAAATGGGTGTAGCTCAGCGCCCTGCCGGTCTGCGCCGCGGCCATACCCCCAAACAACCGCGTCGTGGCGGATAACCCCGCAGGGGGGGTGGTAAAGGGCCGCCAGAATGGGAAAGTTCTTACCCTCTCTTAAATCCATCGGAGGGACCAGTTTCTTAATCTCTTTGGGGCCGATCAAACGGCTGTCCACGCCCAAGATGCGGTTGAATTCGGTACGCATTCTCAGCCCGTATACCGCCGAGTCGGTGTGTCCTAAGTCCAAGCGGCCCATCTGATTGAACAGCATGTTGAAGTTCAGTTCTTTGGCCAAACCCTCATACAACTTCACGCTTTCGTTGAAAAATGGGATGCCTTCGGGAGTCAGGTAGTTGGAGCGGATGATGGCCGTGGTGCGAGCGCTGGCGCCACCGCCCAAGTAGCCTTTATCTAACACCGCAACGTCGGTAATCCCCTGTTTGCCCAGGTAATAGGCCGTGGACAAGCCATGAACTCCGCCGCCTATAATCACCACCTCATAGCGGTCCTTCAGCGGGCGCTTGCGCCACATCTTATTTTTGCTAAATATCTGGAACATCTCTTTCTACTTTATATAGGCGGCGTTTGCGTCTTGATCAGCGATTGCTTCCAATGCTTCGAAGCCCACTGGGCCGCCCCCGCAAACGACAGCGGCTTCCAAAATTGCTTCCCACAGGTACTCACCAAACTCCCTTCCAAAATAGAGTTGGTAGCTGGGCAGGCTGCCGATATCGTTTCTGAGAATGACGCCGTGGATATCGGCAAATTTGGACTGGGCGCAGCGCAGGTTGGAAAAAGCTGAGATCGACGTGTTCAGCTCAGAAATCATGCTCAACAATCGGGCAGATTCAGGGCCGGCGATACCGATTCCGGCTAAGCCGGAGGTTAACTCCAGCGCATGAGCGCATTGCCCGGAATCGTCCTTTGATGCCTCTGCCAATCTTGCCGCCAAGGTGGCGGGAGCCAAGCAAAGGATTTCGTCCACGGCCAATCGGCACAATGTCACTTTTTCGTCTATAAAGTCCGCTATATTTGATTCGCCGATGTCTGGAATAGATGAACCGGGGAAAACTCTGGATATAAACTGACTTAGTTGGTCTCCCTTAATGACAAATTTGGCCTGGGGGCTGATGTCGATAATTCCCACCGTCTCCCTCAGGCGATTGCTATCGGCTTCCACAGATTCAAACTTGGATGGTTGCTGCCAACCGTCCAAATCCACCATTGATGCGCCCGATTCCAGGTGCTTCTGGTGCATGGCGCTACGCCTAACGGGACTGAACTGGACCTTGTTTTGGTTGGTCATGCTACTGCCGCAACCTTTCCCCTTCCGGGTCATAGAAAGGCTGCAAGGTGACCTGCGCTGGCTGGGGCTTTCCTCTTACCAGGATGCTGATTTGTGTGCCGTCCTGAGCGAGTTCCACAGGAACCCAGGCTATGCCAAACCCCTTTTTCATCGTCGGGCTGAAACGGGCGCTGGTTACCTTTCCGATGGGTTTGTTCCCCGACACCACTGGCACGCCGTCCTCAGGCACCTGACCATTTGACATAACAAAACCCACAAGCTTGTTGGGCAAGCCGCGCTCCGAGGCCAATTTCAAGCCTCCCCGGCCTATGAAGTCCTCTTTGTCAAAACGCACCACCCAATCCATGTCGCTGTCCAAGGGATTTGAGACTGCGTCGGTGTCTTGGCCGACTATTACATGCTTTTTTTCCAGCCGCAAGATGCGCTGGGCTTCCAAGCCGAAGGGAGCGATGCCAAACTCCTTACCGGCTTCCATAATTGTCTCCCAGATGTATTGGCCGTACTCAGCGGGAACATGAATCTCCCAGCCAGTTTCTCCCACAAATCCGATGCGCAGTAAAATTGCGGGCACCCCGGCGACGGTGCCTTGTGCCGACCGCATGTACCGGAATGATTTAGTCGAGAGGTCGATGTCGGTTAGTTTGCTGAGGGTTTCTCGAGCACGAGGACCGGCCAGGTTCACCGCTGCGTAGGCCGATGTGACATTGGTTATGTGGGCGCATGCCCCCGACCCAGTCGACCACCATTTGAACCACTCTTCAATGACGTCCACGTTTCCGGTGGTGGTCGTTACGAAGAATCGGTCCTCGGAAAGCCTGGTGACGGTGCCGTCGTCCATGATGGTGCTGTTGTCGGTACAAATCAGACCGTAGCGGATTCGGCCGACGGGAAGATTCGAGAAGTGGTGGGTGTAAACCCTGTCCAGCAGAGCGCCAGCGCCTTGCCCAACAACCTCCAACTTTCCCAATGTTGTCACATCGATAATGCCCACCCGCTGCCGTACCGCCAAGCATTCATCTTGAGGAGAACCGTAGCTATGGGCTCGCTGCCATGGGCCGAGATCCACCATGGCAGCACCCAAGTCTCTGTGGTTCTGGTCCATGGGCGTGCGCTTGACCGGCATGTGGGACGGTCCAGCCAAAGCAGCTAGGGGAACGGGTTGCACCGGAGGACGGGCCGTGGTTCCTCCGGTGTCTCCGATGGTTCGGCCTGTGTATTGGGCGCATAAGCCAGTAAGGGCTTTTAGGCACATCTTGCCTTGGCAGGGGCCCATCGTGGCGGTGCTATATCGCTTCAATATTTGAATGTCGTCGAACCCTTCTTCAACGGCTTGGGCGATGTCCTTAACGGTCACGTCCTCGCAGAAGCAGATGAAGCTCTTCTTGCCTGGGTTCTTATCAGATACCAGGTTCTTATCAGATACCGGGGACGCGAAATGGGTGCCCGGTTGGTGTTCCAAGGCAGCTAATTGCTGCTTTGCCTGGTCGAGTTTTGGGAGTTTTGGGAGTTTTGCTTGAAGGGAGCCATCGCCCGTCACTAGGGTCGCCGCTTCCAAGCCAGCAATGCTGCCTTGAAGCAAAGAGGAAGGTAAATCGTGGATTCCTGAGACCTCGCCAGCCACATAAACGCCGTCGGGCAAATTGCGGGGAAGACCTTCTCCTGAGTTCTCGTCGTATTCCAGCGAACCCCCGGAGTGCTGGAGCAAAGCATTGGCGGGCTGAAAACCTCCGGACATGCAAACCAAGTCGCAGGCTATCCGTCGGCCGGCGCCATTGCCGCTTTGGCTGGAAACAAACACTGCGTTCACCCGATTCTTTCCGGTGGCGCGGGTGACGTTGCAATCAGCCAGAAGCTGGACTCCCTGGGAAATCAGGGACGCGGCTGCTTCCAATCCGTCGCTATGCCCTGGTCTGGCGTCCACCACCGCAGCTACTTCTACGCCTGCGTTCATCAGGTCCAACGCTGCCTGATATCCTTGGTCGTTGGCTGTCGCCACAACGGTGGTGTTGCCCGGCTTGATGCCGTAGAGATGAATCAGCCTTTGAGCGGCGGTTGCCAGCATGATGCCTGGACGGTCATTGTTCTGGAACTGGATGGGCACTTCATAGGAACCCGTAGCTAGCACCACTCTTTTTGCTCGGAGCTTGACCAATTCATTTCCGTGGAGGATGGTCAACAGGTTGTCTTGGTAGTGAGCAAGGACGGTGGCGCTAGAAAGGATTTCGATATTGGGTGACCGGTGCGCTTCACCAGCAAGACGGATAGCCAGTTCTTGGCCTGAGCCGTCAGCCAAATCCGGCAGTCCGCTGTGGTTCCCCGAGTCAAAGCGGAGGTGTCCGCCCAAGGAAGCCTGGTCGTCAATCAATGTGACTTTTGCGCCATAGTCGGCCGCCGCCGATGCCGCCGCCAAACCTGCAGGACCGCCACCGACCACCGCCACGTCTGCGTGGTGATACCGATGATGGTAATCCGTGTCCGGAACCTGGTTGATGTCAATCTTGCCCAAGCCGCCCACCCGGCGGATTACCCGCTGGGCCAAACCCCACAGAAACTTTGGCCGGTGCAACGCTTTGTAGTAAAAGCCCACGGGCATCAACCACTGCATGCGATCCAAGATGGACAGGAAGTCCAGGTTTAGCGAGGGCCATGCGTTCTGGTGCCGCACGTTCATGCCGGGACGAACCTGTTGGGTGCAGGCGCGGACATTGGGCACTCCGTCGACGTTCACCAAACAGTTGGGGCACCGGCCTGCGCCGCATAACAATCCCCT
>DCAE01000120.1:40967-49638 GCA_002311385.1 Dehalococcoidia bacterium UBA1141
GCTTGCCATCAAACTGAAATTCCACCCCATCGTTGCGGTCAATCAATTCCGTTGGTTGCTCGGCCATGCGTTGGATATTGTTATTTCGAGCCATAGCCGTTAAGAGCCCCCCTTTGCAAAGGGGGGTTGGGGGGATTTCCTCTGTTTTTATCAACAATCGTCATAACAATCACGGCCAGAACGTTTCCTGTACCTGATTGCTCACTGTGTCCCGCAGGGCGAAGAACCATTTGCGGCAGCCGTACCGGTGGTTCCACCACTCCCGCTGCACACCGGCCACATTTCTACGGTTGTAGAAATAGTTGGTCCACTCTTCCGCCGTCCCGCTGGGCGACGGACGTGATGTAACTTCCCCGCCGAAGCGGAATTCGTGGACGTTCCGTTCCCCGCAGTTGGGGCAATCTAGCAGAAAGGCCATATCAAATATGCCCTTAAAACATCGTGAGGTAGCGGTCCAATTCCCACTGGGTAACCTGACGGTGGTACTCTCGCCATTCTCCTTCTTTCAGGGCGGCGAATTCATCGTAAATCACGCCCAGTGACGACTGAACCAGTTCATCCTGTTTTAATTCCTCCAGAGCTTCGGCCAAAGATTGTGGCAGGAGCCGGACGCCCCTTCGGCGGATTTCATCCATCCCGAGTTCGTACAGGTTACCCAAGAACGGCTCTCCGGGGTCCAACTTGTGCCGAATGCCGTCCATCCCGGCGGTGAGGTAGGCGGCGAAGGACAAATAAGGATTGCAAGCCGAGGACATGGTCCGGTCTTCTAAGTGGCCAGGTCCGGCGGTGCGAATCATCTGAGTTCGGTTGTTGTCGCCGTAGGAAACGAAGGCCGGTGTCCACAGGAACCCCGATGTTGAACCCATCAACGCCGGGCCGACTTGGAGCCGTTTGTAGCAATTTACAGTGGGGGACATGACGCCGCAAAGAGCCGGGGCGTGGGCAAAGACACCGCCAATGAAGTTATAAGCCATCTCCGACAGGCCCAATCCACGGGGATCCTCTTCGTCAAGAAATAGATTCTCTCCGGTCGTTGCATCGGCCAAGTGGTAGTGGATGTGCCCGCCGCTGCCGGTACGGTCGGTAAATGGCTTGGCCATGTGGGTGGCTATGGCTCCGTACTTCTGGGCGTACTGGCTGGTCATCATCTTGAAGAATGTGTAGCGATCCGCTGTAATCAGGGCATCGTCGTAGTGGAAATTGATCTCATATTGTCCGTTGGCGTCTTCGTGGTCCGACTGATAGACATCCCACCCCACCCTTTTCATGCCGTCCATCATGTCCCGCAGGTAATCCATGACGTTGGCGATGCCTTTGAAGTCGTAGCATGCCTTACTCAGGTTGTCCACGTTGTTGGGATCCCAAACGGATATACTTCCGTCAAGGTCCCGGGTAACCAAGAAATGCTCAGGCTCAATGCCAACATTAAAGACGTAGCCATCGTCGCGCAAGGTGGAAAGAACTCTCTTGAAATTCTGGCGGGGGCAGAACATGTGAGGCTCGTTGTCGACGAACAGATCGCTGGCGAAGCGGGCCACGCCCTCAGTCCAAGGGACCGGGGTGTAGGTATCCAGGTCAATCCTGGCCAGCATGTCGTGGGAATGGGGTCCTTGGCCCATACCAGGGAGCGCGGCTCCGGCAAAACCAGCTCCTGTGTCAACCACATCGTCCAAGTGGGAAACCGGGACCATCTTGACCTTTGGAGAGCCGTTGATGTCCACGAATTGGGCCAAGACATATTCAATCTTGTCTTCGTCCAAGCGCCGCCGGATTTCTTCCCTGGTGACCATGGGTTTTCTCCTTAGGAGAGCTGTCAGCCGTCAGATTTCAGCTTTTGTTCGCCATCCCGACATGGGGAGAGAAATCAGAGATTCTGTACGTAGCGGACTATCGCTTGATCAAGTTGGTAACCTTGGGAATCCCAGAAGCCAACGGCCCAAGGATGGTCTTTTTCTACCAGAGCCGTTATGCGCTTGGCTCCCATGGTGACCAATCGATTGTCTACTTCATCCACCAATTTTCGGGCCAGTCCTTGCCGACGGTAATCGGGGTCCACGGCCAAGCGGTAGATGTTTCCTCGCCAACCGTCGAATGTTCCGATAACAGAGCCGACGATTCGGTCATGTTGCTCCGCCACCAACACTAAGGAGGCACTGTGATTGATAACGACTTGAATGTCCTCTATCGTGTCGGTGATGCTTACTGTGGCCTCAGCTTTGCGCCAGAGAGCCAGCAGGTCAGCAGCTTCTTCCGGGCGACATTCACGAAACGACTACTGCGCTATCATGATTCAACTTAAAATGGCCTCACCAGACCAATGATTCGGTCCATGATGCCGGTAGCTCAATAAATCTTGTTTGTCCCAACCAACGGCACCCGGGCCATGGCCGAGGCTTCAATGGTGAGAGCAGCCAAGTCCTCTGGCTCCAGACTATGTACGTCGCTCTTACCCAACGAGCGGGTCAAAAGAGCCATTTCCATGGTCATGGAATTTAGGAAATTTGCTACCCGCTCGGCCCCCTCGTCGGGGTCCAAACGTTTGGTCAGTTCGGGATTCTGGGTGGCGATTCCCACCGGGCATTTGCCGGTGTGGCAGTGGTGGCAGAAGCCAGCGGGCACGCCTATCTCGGTCTCAAAGTCCGACTCTGGAATCTCTCGATTGCAATTCAGCGCTATCAGGCTGGCCAGGCCGATGGCCACGGCGTCGGCCCCCAGGGCTAGGGCCTTGGCGGCGTCGGCACCGTGGCGAATGCCCCCGGATGCAATCAAGCTGACCTTGCCGTAGAGTCCCAATTCCCGCAGCGCCTCCCGAGCCATGACGATGGCCGGGACGGTGGGAATCCCGCTATGCTCGATCAATACCTCGGCGGAAGCGCCGGTTCCCGCCACCATGCTGTCGATGATTATCGCGTCGGCTCCCGCTTTGGCCGCCAATTTAACGTCATCGTCGACGCGGCAGGCGCCCAATTTAACGTGGACCGGCAAGCGCCAATCGGTGGCCTCACGCAGTTGCTCAATCTTAACGGCTAGGTCGTCGGGACCCAGCCAGTCGGGATGCCTAGCCGGACTGCGCTGGTCTATGCCTTGGGGCAGGTCCCTCATGTCGGCAATCTCGTCCAGCACTTTAACGCCCATCAGCAGACCGCCGGTGCCTGGTTTGGCGCCTTGCCCCACAACGATTTCGATGGCTTGGGCTTCGGCCATATGGTGTGGGTTGAAGCCGTAGCGGCTGGGCAAAACCTGGTAAATCAGTTTGTCCGCCGCTGCTCGTTCGCTGGGCAACTGACCGCCGTCACCGGTGACGCTGGCGGAACCGACCATGGCTGCGCCCTTACCCAGGGCTGTTTTGGCATTGGCCGAGAGGGCACCGTAACTCATGCCGCTGATATAGATTGGCGTATCCAGCACCAAGGGGTTTTCGGCATAGCGAGCGCCGATGATTGTTTGGGTGTTGCAGCGCTCTTTATATCCCTCCAGCGGGAAACGAGTAAGACCGGTGGACAAGAAAGTAAGGTCGTCAAAGTGGGTTACTTTCTGGAAAGTGCTGAACCCTCGGACCCGGTAGCGGCCGAGATCGGCTTTAGCATGGATATCCTCCATGATCCAAGGTGGCCATAACTGGCTGCTGCCCATCACCATAATTGTGCTTACCTACGTTCAATCTACCGAGTATTTTTTATTACCGCCGAGAGCGCAGAGGCCGCAGGGAATTCCGGAACTTTCTTGCCCTCTGCGCTCTCGGCGTGCTCTGCGGTGAAATCTTGCGCTTAATTTAGATAATCGCTTTTTCCAGGCGCTCCAAAGAGTCGTAGTTGTACAGGCGTTTGGCCGAAACCACTTTCGTAAATGTGTAGCGCTTCGTGATGCCGTGATTTTCCAGGGCAGCCAAGATGTCAATCACTTCGTCTTCGCTAATCTCTTCGGTCTTGGCATCGCTGCCCAAGGATGCTATCTCACCGCCAACGTATATCGTTCCCTCGTACATGGAGTCGCCGACTGCTTCGCCCACGTCGCCGCAAACGATGATGCGACCTTTCTGCATCATGAACCCGGTGAGGAATCCGGAATTTCCGCCAACGATGAGGGTGCCGCCCTTCATGGATATGCCTGCCCGAGCTCCTGCGTTGCCGCCCACGAACAACTCACCACCCCGCATGGTGGAGGCCACCGATGCTCCAGCGTCCTTGGTTAGGCTAATCTTGCCGGACATCATGTTGTCGCCCAGTGCCCAGCCAGCGTTGCCGTCAATGGCGACATCGGGACCGTCCAACAGGCTGGCGGCGAAATAGCCAACGCTGCCGTTTATCTTTATCTTGCAGCGGTCGAAAATCCCCACAGCGATGTTGTGGCGTGCCTGGGGGTTCAGGATTGTAATCTCTTCTTCACCGCTTCTGCCTGCCAGTTCCTTAAGCCGAGCGTTCAGCTCCCGGGTGGTCAGCCCGGCGGCGTCTACAGTAGCCAAGTCATGACCTCGCTGTTCTGAGGTTCCATCCGGTCGATTTCCTGGCTGAACACGCCACGGAGGGCTATCTCTTCGGACGCAATGGCGATGATGTCGTCGGTCTCCATGGTTACCAAGGGTTTGGCCGACCATTGGTCTTTGGCGTAGCCCAAACCGTCTTTGGTGGAAACCAGGTAGGTAAAAGTGCCGTCAAGGTCGCTGAGCGAGCTTCGCAGAGCGTAATCCAGAGTGTCCCCATTCGCTAGTTTGTCGGCCAAGTAGACAGCAATCAGTTCAGAGTCGTTGCCGGTCTGGAACCGGTGGCCTTGGTCTTCGTACATCCGCTTCATCTTGTGGTAGTTGGTCAACTGGCCGTTGTGCACCACAGTAACGTCGGTGAAAGGATAGGCCCAGAAGGGATGGGCGTGATTAACGTCGACGAGGCTTTCGGTCGCCATGCGCACGTGGCCGATGCCGTGGGTGCCCCGCAATTGGCTCATGGAATGGATACCGTCCATGGTCATGGGCGTTCCGGTGTCCTTTATGACTTCCGATGTCTCACCTATGCTGTGGAGGGACACACCTGGAGTGTTCAGCAGGGCTTCAGCCAGCACGGGTACGTCACCTTCGTAATTGATTGTCAGTCGCAAGAACTGGCCCGAGTTGCTGTGAGTATTCACCACTCCGCCAGCCTTCTGCACCGCTTCCTGGGCTCTGGACATTACTTCGTCTGCTTGGTCTGCGTCTTGGGTCCAGATGCGAATGACTAGGTCGCCGTCAATCTCTTCGCCCACAATGGTAAAACCGCTGGAATCTTTGCCCCGATGGGTCATGGACTCCAGCATTTTGACCAAGTCTTCGCCTATGGGCGCTTGACCGGTGGAGCCGATTTTCTTGTAAAGGATGCCGCCAACTCCGCACATGAATCAATCCCCTCGACTGCCCTTTGGCCAAATAATTTCGCCGAAATAATTGCCGCCAGGGCACGATATGTTGGATGAGGCAAAGTGTATCTGAGGCTAGATGCAGCGTCAACTGAATATGCCGCTTCAGCGGTAAAGAAGGGTTGTGCAACACGCGGGGGTGTGGTCTATGTTTCTAGGCAAAGAACTAAAGTATCCCATCCGGTTCCAAAAATCGAATTTCTGCCTGCGATACGCCTTGAGGTCGCGTGCGGCTGGAGAATTTAGTTGCGAATAGGTTAACAGATACAAGTCGAGAATCTAATGATTTCAAGCCACCATGATTCCGCGTTTAAGCGAAGTTTATCGTTTTGATGTATATGGTCATGAATTTACAGAGAATGAGGGAAGGGACTTCACGGTCCTCACTGTTTCCAGACTGACAGCAATCACCTTGCCGATGAGATGCACAATGTACTCTGGGTCGTCCGCTCGGTTAGGGTCGTTGATGATTCCGCTGCGCTCTTGATTGATGATCCGGTACTGGTCAATGACCCACTCAAGCGCTGAGCGGTTGCCCACGCAATATTCATAGACCTCCAGTGGGATGCCACCCAGAGTCAGGAAATTATTGTAGACAATCTGTGTCCTGTCTTTCGAAAGCCTCATCCGTTCCACCCGCCAGTTCAACTTCTCATCTTTGCTCTCCACCCTTTGAAGCGGATATTCAGGCTGAATTTCGTAGCCGATGTGGAGCTCTGCAAGCCTAGCCCCCGCTTCAACGAATTCGTGAAAATCGGGAGCAAACGGCATGCGCGGCAATTCCCGTTTCAGATTGGCAGCGTATTTCTCACGGTACTGGGGGTGGTGGAGTACCGCATAGACATAGTGGAAGATGTCCCATTTGGAGATGAGCTCATCTAGGTATTGTGTTCTAAACTGTTGTAGCGCCCAATCTGTGATGTTATCCCGCCTTTTGCTGCCGTCTCCGTTGTATACATAGTAGGGGAAGCACTGTGTAGCCGCGCCGAATCCTCCACACATGACAAGATTTGGTATGACATTTGTGACCAAACAACCAAAAGATTTCTCGGCAGTCTGGTTGACGCAAATAACTCGATTTTCGGTTTCGGTTGTGGCATTGGGAATTAGCTGTTGAAAATGACCAGGCCGATCATTCAGAACCGAGTCATAGTAGAAGGACATTCTCGTGAACGGTCGGTACAAAGATGTCCGTATTTTGGCCCTATCAAATTCCGCACCCACCCCGCTTCTCAAATGATTCTTGAGGGTGCTGCTCCACTGAATCTTCTCGTAGTTTACGAAAGTATCAATGTCCGCTGGTCTTCCCCTTTGCTGATACCGCTCCATATCGGCATTGTAGTCATCGCAGAATTGCCGGACGCGGCCTTCAAGGCTTTGTCTATTGAAATCATAAACGATGCTGTCACGGTTCGTGGAAACTCCAAGAGAAAAAGGTCTTGAATATATTTTGAACGTCCCTTCTCTTTGAGTTCTTAGTGTCTTTCGATCCAAGAGGCAAAAATGACTCAAAGTCTGCGCTCAGGCCCTCAGTCAGCCAGTTGTGCCTGGCGTCGGGTATCTTCTCTTCCCACTCCACGTTAACAATGGAAACCTTGTTATCCAGAAAATCGTATTTCTCTTCTTTACGCCAGAATTCGTCTACTTGAGCGTAATATACGAGCTGATGGAAGTCCTTCGGTGGCTGGGTTACTGCTGCCTCTATTGCTAGTTATTAATCGCCGCTCTTGTTGAAGGGGCCCAGCTCCACTACACATTTGCGTTTATGAGCGCATTGCCTTTTACGTTCATAGTCAAATTCTGGCTCGATAAACAGTGGACCTTTCGCGAGGTCGGCACCAGCTGATGTCTCGTAGAGCGTTAATTCGGACGATCGCTGGCTGGCTTGGTCTGATCGCCTGGGGTGTAGCGATATGGGCTTACGTGACGTATGTTGGGCTTTCCACAGGTCCCTCTCGGCCCGGCGTATAGCCATTACCGGTTCTCACCAGATTCGGTAATGACTGAGCGAAAACCATGGCCATACCAAGAAGCAGCCAAATTCCGCTTTGCCGAGCGGTGCCTCCAATCTAAGAACTACGCCTAGGTTGGTGGAGGCACCGCACTAATTAGCCAAGCCATATGGCAGACCCAACTAACGTGGGAGGTTACGGCAAGTGGATCGTTGCCTGGGCATCAAAGCACCCAAAGGCGTTGGGGTCCGTCCCTACGCCAAGAGAGCTATCGGGAGTGCAGGAACCTTGGAAGGTCGACAGCTGCTCAACCAGAGCTGTGGCATCATCCCAAATCGCCGGACCATGATAACGCACGATGATGTGGACCTCGGCTCCCATGGGGTCGAGCAGCCCGTCTCCGTAAATCACCTGACCCGGCGCAGCGTCTAATCCTACACCTAGGCTCGCACTGAAATGACCCATCCGGTCCGGGCCTACAATGGTGCCAGTGCCTGTCCACAGAACGGAGACGTTAGCTTCCTCAGTGCCTGGAGGCGGCAGCACGTCGTTCTCTCCACATGATCCATCACTGCACCCGGAGGGATCGTTGAATATAACCCACCACGTGCTATAAGCCCCGACGGTGAGGTCGGCGGTGTCAATATTCATCGATACTCCATCAGGGGTCCTCACCAGGTCCGATGTGCCTCGGTCACAGGTGCCACAGACTTCGGATCAAGTAGCAGTTGACCTTAACGATGGGCTTGACGGAAATCCGATTGGCAACGCTGGGGTCTGCTGTTACCTCGGTGATCTCAGGAGGCGTGGTGTCCTCCACCGTCACAACCTGAGTAGCGGAAGTCGAGTTGCCGCTGTCGTCGGTAGCGGTCCATTTCACAGCGGTGTCCCCCAATGGAAAGGTGGCTGGCGCATCGTTGGTGATGACCGGATTGGCATCCACTAGGTCATTGGCCGTTGCCGTTCCGATTGAAACAGAGGTGAACTCACCGGTGGCCTCTTCGGTTACATCGGCGGGTATGGTGAGCGCTGGGTCTGTCGTGTCCTCGACCGACACCGGAAACGAAGCAGCGCCTTCGTTTCCGGCTTGGTCATTGGCGGTACATCTCACGGTTGTGTCCCCTAACGGGAATGTCGAGCCTGATGTGGGCGTGCACGAAGCAGAAACAGGCCCGTCTACATCATCATCAGCGGATGCCGAGAAATTCACTTCAGCGCCTGATCCACTGGTTGCTTCCTCAGTAATATCAGCAGGCACTGATACCACCGGTGCGGTATCGTCGGACGCCGCCACGGTCTCGATCACCATATTGTCCAGGAACGCCAGACGCCTT
>DCAE01000120.1:49752-52182 GCA_002311385.1 Dehalococcoidia bacterium UBA1141
TGCTGCCGCCCCCCTGAGGGGTCACAGAGAAAGACAGTCCGCCCACACCATCATCGATGACCTCGAAGTCAAACCATCCCCGACCCAAGTTGACTGTCGTACTCCCCGATCGAACGGTGCCACTGTCAGCTGCTCCCTTACCCAAGATCTGGAAACTGCTGGGGGACACCGCAAACATCATGCCTTCTCGTGCCTCGCCAAAACGATTATCTGGACCGCCGTCGTTGCGGGTCATGATTTTGAAATTATCAGAGGTTTGGTTAAATTTGATACTGCCGGTGATGCGAATACCGCCCAGGGTGATGGGATCGAACTGCTGTTTAGTGATCAGCCAGCCGCGTGAGCGCAGTTCGATGCGTCCATTTCGCTCTCTGACGCTGGCTCCTCCCTTAGGGGCGCTGGTGTCGGCAGTCCATATCGTGGCATCGAGGCTGTTGTCGTTGAAGTTATCACCGACGAGCGTGATTCCACCTGTGTCTGGGGGGGCCGTCTCGACCGCTGACGCTTGCAGTGAGTATTGGCGCAGACCAAGAGAGTTATTTCCGAAGGTCAGGGTCAAACCGATGTCCGCGACCGTGATGTTTTGAGAGGAATTGCCATCCAGAGCGGTGTAGACTCCGCTGGGGAAACCACCGGGGCGATTAAAGTTGATAATTCCGCCTTTGCTACCTGCAGTTGGGGGAAAGTTATGAGATGTTTGTGTCCCATCTTTCCACCCAATATAAAAATTCGCACTGGTAATTGTGGCGTCACCCTCTTGAGTATCAAACGGAAGATTTGCGTAGAGGCCTTCGACAGGAACCGCAACTGTTTGACCGATGGCCTTCAGGACGTAACTATCTCCGACCACCCGCCCACCGGAGATGTTCGGTTCGTCAAATCCTCCTGCGAAAAATCCCCAAGTATCGACAGTGTGACCCACTGCTGAGGATCCGAACCCCGTTTTGTATACGTAGGCCGTGTGCGCACTATCAATGTAGTTTCTCGAAACGAGAGGTTCCCCAATAGTTTCAGGTCCAGACCCGCTAACTATCCCCGCTGTCAACGCAATTAAGAAGCCCAGCGTCGCCAAGACTAGTAACTTGGGTGAAGTTACCAAATTTCTAACGTTAGACAAACTCCATGGGCAATGAGGCCAGTAAGAGTTGACGACCAAACATAGATGGCGTGGGCTCGATGCACCCCGCCATCCTAGGGCGAGAGAAATCATAGGGATTGTTTGGATAAAGAACATCGTCCTCATCCTAGCTCTCGCTCGGCTCGCCTTGGTGGCCGTCCACCGCTTGACCGCGGTTTGATCAATCGGGCAAGTGCATCGAACCAAAAGGTGCACCCAGCGACACGGCGATGGTGGTCAAAAACAACCCTACGGCCTTCCCGAACCATTGCTGCTGATTCGAGTAGAGTCCAAGCGCCCAGGAACTAACATCCCAGGAATTTCGGTCGATACAAATCGGGTCGATTGCTTGGTTGAAACGTCGACGAGAATTCCCTGTAATCAAAATGGGATTTACACTAATTAGTCTCCGCGGGTTGTACTTCCGTGCCTGTGACCCTCCTCGTTTTATGTCCGTTATGTGCTCTAAAAGAGTTTTCTAGAGCGCGTTAAAGAACCCGACGGCCCAAAGATAAGGCTTGTCTACAGTGGACCAAGCGGAGCAGTTGCTACCACATTCCCCGACCGCAATACATCGGGCATGACCGGGCGAACCGAGAAGGTCAACTGATAACCCCCACGTTCTCACTGTTACCAGTGAAAACTCCGAGCGGGGCCAGTGGTCCGGTTTTAGGCGTGGCGGCATGCCCCCGGGAAAGTCCGTGGGCAACCCATAGCTGTTCACGCAAAAAGAAAGACCCTGGCCCCCAAGCTTGTGGTACCAGAGCCTTCGATCCCGCACCTACTTTTTACTTAGGAACGTTGGAGGGAGTGCTTAATACACATTTCTGGCGGCTTAGCGGTCGTGCCTACAGACCACTTCACCTTCCCTGACCACAGGTTCACCGGTCATGTATTCAGGCATGCCAGCAAAATTGGCCCTGGCCCGTTCTGTGTTTGCGTCTGCTGCTTCTTTGCTGTCGTACCCGCCAGTTACAATCATGCGGTCTTCGCTTACTTGGGCGACAAGTATTCGTGCCAACCCAGAGGTTCCTTTGAACATGTCCAGTTGACCCGTTAGGCGGGACATCATGACATCTTTTTCCAGAGGGTCGAAACTGAAAGCGGTATGTCTAACCTACGGCATAATGTCCCTCCCAGAACCTAAATTTGGATTGGCCAAGGCTAAGGGTTATTTCAGGCCAGGGAAAGTGGCTCAGTCATCAAACCCCGAAGCCCCTGGGATCACAGTCCTGAGAGATAGTTGGTGTCACCGTCGGGTTGACTGGGCGTCTATGGGGCAATGCCATCCTAAGTCCCCTAAGTCCCCTAAG
>DCAE01000146.1 GCA_002311385.1 Dehalococcoidia bacterium UBA1141
ATTATCGCTGAACGCCTACATCTTGGAGGTGAGGGCGTTTTACGCCAGGGAGTCGCTTGAAGGTTTGTCCTAGACGAGCTAATCGCCACCAGCACTGCCGGTCCGTGTTGCTGTTCGCCTTTCACCGAAGTTTTGGACTTAATCACCAAACCACGGCCTTGCCCCAAAAGTCTCAGAAACACTGTCATTATGAGTGAAGCGAAGAATCTTTACGCCTGAACCAGGAGATTCTTCGTCGCTTCACTCCTCAGAGTGACAGTTTTAAGGCAAAGCCCTAATCCTCCAACAAACCAGCTAGCTAGTTTGTATATATTTTTATATATACACTCACTTGGGTATTTACACGTGAGCAATACTTGTGATACTCAACTACATGTTAGTAATACGAATCACCTAGTAGCCTAGTCTTTGGAGCATCCAGGAGTCTTTTGTTCGCAGTTTCTGGTCTAGAGGAATAGTTATCGCCACCAATGGCCCAAAATACAAGGTCTTAGTCACCGACTTCGTTTGGCCTTCCACCGAGCCGGAGCGGGAAGTCCTAGCCCAGATAGGCGCAGAAATCGTCGAAGCGCCCGACGGGTCGGAGGACACGCTGGCGTCGTTGGCCGTCGATTGTGACGCCATCATGACCTGCTTCGCTCAGGTCACCGAGAAGGTGGTGCGCTCCGCCGAGAAATGCATCTGCATCAGCCGCTACGGCGTGGGTGTGGACAATATCGCCGTCGCTACGGCCACCGAATTGGGCATCCCGGTGACCTACGTGCCCGATTATTGCGTTGACGAGGTTTCCGACCACGTGATGGCTTTTCTTCTCACCTGGAACCGCCAGATTGGGTTCTACGACCGTGTGGCCAAGGAAGGGCTCTGGGAAGGAACCCGCTCGCCGGTACCGTTAATCCGTCTCAGAGGGCTGACTATTGGCATCGTTGGACTCGGACGCATCGGCCGGGCGGTGGCTTCCAAGGCCCAAGCCTTCGGCATGGAGATTCTGGCCCACGATCCTTTCTTTCCGGCAAACGCTCCTCAGCCTGCGGGAGTGGAGTTGGTTGACCTGGAGAACCTGCTGCAACGCTCGGATTACGTCAGCCTGCACACGCCTCTGAACGACGATACTCGGGGCTTGATAAGCACCAAGGAACTGGCCATGATGAGGCCTTCGGCCTTCCTGATTAACTGCGCTCGCGGGCCAATCATAGATGAGCCTGCTCTGTATCTCGCCCTGCGAGATGGCCAGATTGGGGGAGCCGGTTTAGATGTGATGGAGCAAGCAGCGCCGCCAGCGAACCATCCTATGTTCCAATTGGACAACCTGCTAGTCACGCCCCATGTGGGTTTCCTATCCCAGCAGTCGGTCCACGAATTGGAGGTGCGGACAGCAAAAGCCACGGTGGACGTGCTCCAAGGGCGGATGCCCGAGTTCCTAGTAAATCCGCCTGTGTTGCCCCATTCACGAATCAAGTTGGCTTAGAGGCCATTGATTGAGTATGAAACGAGGGACGAAATCCCCCTCGGTCCCCCTTTACGAAAGGTGAAGGCTTGATGTCCTTATTCACAAAGGCGCAGGGTTGATGTCCCTATTCACAAAGGGACAGGTTTGATGTCCCCATTACAATCGAGCGGGCTTTACGTCCCCCTTTGGTAAAGGGGGATACAGGGGGATTTAACCGGTCACAAAAATAGCCTAGGCAATATCGGCACACCAAAACACAGGAGAGAAAAATGTTCGACAGAATCCAACACATCGGTTATTTGTCCGCCGACTTGGACGCAGCCGTAGCATGGTTTGCCAAGTCATTCGGAGCGGTGAACGGCGGCGGCGGCACTTTAGGCAAAATTTACGCTGTGCCCAGCGGTGGCCGAAACGCCTACGTGCGGTTCGGGCAGGTTGAGGCTGAGATTATCGAGCCCGAGGACAAGACCGGGCTGTCGGGTGATGTCCTGACCCTGCACCACGTTGGCTACATAGTCACGGACATCGAGAAGATTCAAACAAAGTTGATAGGCCGCGGCTTCAAGTTCGCAGCGGACAAACCCTTCACCAACGTGATGGGCCAGCAGGTGCTTTATTTCGACGCCACCACGACGAACGGGTCCATGATTCACCTAACCCAGTTGGCCGACCAGCCCGACACCACGGGCGTTGGCTCCGGCGTGGCAATCGATAACATCGTCCACGCTGGCTATTTGGTGCCGGACTTGGATGCCGCTATTGCCTGGTACGTGGAAAAGCTAGACGGCAAGCACATCGGCGGCGGAGCGTCACGCTCCGGCGGGCGCAACGCCTTCGTCAACTTCGGCAACGTTCAGGTGGAGCTAATCGAGCCGGAAGAGTCCCGTCGGCCTGCGGCGTCAACCCACGCCATGGACCACGTTGGCTACGTGGTGGCGGACATGCACACCTGCATGGGCGACTGTCAGAACCAAGGGTTCAAGTTCGTCGACGGAGCGCCAATAACCAACTCCATCAAGCAGCAGGTCGGCTACTTCGACACCGCCACCAGCATGGGCAGCCGCATGCACCTGACGCAACTGCCGGGGTAGGTGGGAAAAAGGTCTGCATCGATGGAAAATCATGGACTATCCGACGAAGAACTTAAGCGAGTACTTGCATTCGAAGGATATGGGAATAAAACCGCTCCTGACTGGTTTCTAGGCATGGAGGAAGGCGGCGGTTCGATTGAAGAGCTTAAAGTTCGTGCCCATTCATTCGGGCCAGTCGAGGATTTGCGCTTAGCTCACGAAAAGCTGGGTTGGGGAGACATGCGTCAGCATGTTCCGACATGGCGAGTAATGTCAAAAATCGTGATGGCGCTGGAAGGCACGAACGAATGGCAGGGTACAGCTCGCGCTCGTGAGTATCAAGCCAACACTTTGGGGCGGGCTGGCGAGAGCACATTTCTGACAGAATTAATGCCGCTACCGTGTCCATCGATAGCCGCATGGCCCTACCCAAAAATATTCCCTACAAAGGAAGATTACTATGCGGATATCCGGCCCAACCGGATTCGGTGGTTGCGCTCAGAGATTTCAACATCTCAACCACGCATGGTTATCTGCTATGGCAAAGGAAATTGGCCGCATCACATGGAAATTTTTGATAACGTCGAATTTAGGCCCCACGTCGATGGAAGAATCAGAGTCGGACAATACCATAGCAGCAAAATTATCTTGCTTCCTTTCCTGTCTTACGATCTCGTTCCTGCGACGCTAATCGAGCAAATTGCCCACCTATTTAGGCATGAGGTCGACTAGCGTCAAGGTCGGTGCCTCCCACCGTTAAAACCAACTCCTAGCCTCTACCACCCACCCTACTCCACGTTGACACCCCAATCCTCCTCGGTGTACGTTGACCCAAAGGGTTAAATTAGGCTCTCATGCTAATGAGATGAGCGAAGCTAAAAACATCATATTGGTGGGGTTTATGGGCTCTGGGAAGAGCGTCGTTGGGAGGGCTTTGGCGCGACTGACGGGGCTGTTCATGGTGGACGCCGACGCCGAGTTGGTGCGCCGGGCGGGTCGGCCCATCAGCCAGATTTTCCAAGAGGACGGAGAAGACGCCTTTCGGGAATTGGAGCGGTCGGTGATTAGGGACCTTTGCTCCCAGTCGGGCAAGGTTATCGCCGCCGGGGGCGGCTCCTTCGTGGACCCGGACAACCGAAATCTTATGCTGGCCAAGGGACAAGTTATCTGCTTGACCGCACGGCCCGAGACCATCTTGAGACGAGTTTCTCAGGCTCAAGGCAACGTTAACCCGAACGCTGATTCGACTGAAGGGAAAGCTCCCCTTCGACCACTCTTGGCCGGTGATAATCCCCTATTGAGAATCAAGGAACTGCTGGCCCAGCGAGCCGAATCCTACGCCTTGGCCCTATATACTGTTGAGACCGACGAACTAACTCCGGAACAGGTGGCCCAACGAATTTTGGAGCTTTGCCGGGCCGAAGAGATAGTCAAGGAGAACACTTAATGGCCGACCCAGACCTGGCAGCGGAGGTTCACCACGCAGGCGGCAGCTATCCGGTTGTTGCCGGGTGGGGAATCATAGACCAACTGGGCCAACGCCTGGGAGACCTGGGCATCAAAGGCCCGGCCTATATCATCACCGACGAAAATGTGATGAACCCCTACGGGCGTAGCGTCCAGCGGTCTTTGCAAATCGCCGGAATCGCCGCCCATGTATTCATCATTCCCGCTGGCGAGTCCAGCAAGAGCTTCGACCTGGCACAGCACATCTTCCACTGGCTGGTGGAGCGCCGGGCTGAACGGGGTCAGGCGATAATCGCCGTGGGCGGGGGAGTGGCTGGCGACTTGGCCGGATTCGTAGCTGCAACCTTCCTGCGAGGCGTCCCCTTCATCCAGGTCCCAACCAGCATGGCGGCAATGGTGGACGCATCCATCGGCGGTAAGGTGGCGGTGAACCTTCCAGAAGCCAAAAACATGGTGGGCGCTTTCTACCAGCCCAAGGGAGTCTTCGCCGACGTTCAAGCCCTGTCTACCCTGGGCAAACGGGAGTTGGCCGAAGGCTGGGCCGAGGCCATTAAACACGGCTTCATCCTGGACGCCAGCCTAGTGGACGTCTTTGAAGAACACGCCGAAGCGCTGATGAACGTGGAACCCCAGATTTCCACCGAAGTGATTCGGCGCAGCATGGCTATCAAAGCCGAGATTGTCAGCCAGGACGAGCGGGAGACCTTGGGCATCCGCATCCTTCTGAACTACGGCCATACGATTGGACACGGCCTGGAATCGTCCACCGGATACGGTCAATTCTTTCACGGAGAAGGCGTTTCCGTTGGCATGATGGGAGCAGCCTACATCGCCCGGGAGATGGGTATGATTTCCGACGAACTAGTGGCCAGGCAGAGGACTCTGCTGGAGCGGTTCAATCTGCCAATCCACGCCAAGGGAGTTTCGGCGGATCAGGTGCTGAAAGCGATGTCCATGGATAAGAAGACCGTGGGCGGTAAAAACCGCTTCGTGTTGCTGGAGGAAGCCGGAAAGGCGGTGGTGCGCAGCGACGTCCCTCGTGATTTGGTGGAGGCTACCGTCCGCGAACTCACTGAGTAGACAGGCAGCAGGATTTGCCCTGCACTCTAAAGCCCATCGGATTGGGCGGAAACTGAAGAATTTCGTCCTGACTTTATTACTAGGGCGGCTATCACCAAGCAAATCAGGCCACCCACCCCCAGAAGCACCACTGAAGCTACGGTCGACAACTCATCAATCTCAGCCGCTTCCGACGCCTCTTCCAATCCCACTGCCAAACAGCCGGCTAGCACCACGATTCCGAAGAGAAAACGGATTCGCGCAGGCTCAATCACCTTGGTGCCCGTTGCGCCCAGTTGGGCTCCGATGGATGCGGCAGCCAGCATGATGACGGCCATCAGCGGGTCCACCCGGTCGGATGTGGCGTAGATGAAGGTCCCCACGGTCCCGGTGAGCATCACCTGGAATAGACTGGTGCCGATGGCGGTTATAGTGGGGACACCCAAGATGTAGATGAGCACCGGGGTCAGTATAAATGCCCCACCTGCTCCCAACAGGCCGGCCAAGAACCCTATCCCCACGCCGATTATCACCGGCAGGAAGATAGAAACGCTCTCTATCCCCGCCACTGGGAACGCGACCCTTGTTGGCACTTTTCCGATTCCGGGCACCGGCACCCAACTGGGCGGCAACGATAATCGCTGAATCCAAATGGCCAACCTTGCGGTGGAGATTGCGTCGGGGTCGTTCGCTATCGCCTTTCTTGAACGCAGGTAGTCGAACAATATGAACACGCCCAGCAGCGCCAATAACACGACGTAGGTGTAGCGGATGACCGGCCCAGCAAGATTAGCAGCCTCCAACGCTGTATTTAGCCTGGTTGCGCCGTATAGAGCGGGCAAAGAGCCCAAGGCCATCAAGGCCCCAAGTTTGAAATCAATGTGGCCCAATTGACGGTGCTTCATGGTGTTAACCAGAGAGGCACCCATTATCAAGGTGATGCCCGTGCCCACAGCATATAGGGGCGGCACCCCGAAAACCAAGAGCCCTCCGGTAATCAAAAACCCGCCACCCACGCCGAAGAACCCACCCAATATCCCTACAATCACGCCCAAGAACACCAACAATGCTGGGTTGATAACCACTTCGGCGTTAGGGAACCACATCTTTGGGCCCCCTTGACCTGTCGTTCTTCCTGCCTGGCCACAAGCAACCAAGAACGGGAATGACCAACTCCCAGAACACGTACAACAATAGAGAGATACCCAAGACCGCACCCATGACCGACAGGGCCCACCAGATGGAGTGGTCGGAGCTAAATGTGGTCAAAAATTCGTTCATATTCTTGTTTATGACGCCGTCGGCCTACAGTTGCAACCAGTCGGCACCAGAGGATACGATAGCCATCGCTTGGGCCATAATCGGCCTTGGGGTCTCGCCCAATTTGGCTGCGTCTTGAGCGCCATATCAGGATAACACCGGACAGAAATACATGAACCTCAGTCTAAAACCGTTATGACCGTTTCTGAATTCTCTTTCGAGCTCTTTCCCACGAAAACCGATGTCCCTGAATTTGGGGTCAGCGGGCCGCGGGCCGGGCAGTTTCATACGCCCCACGGCTCGGTGCTCACACCGGCTTTCATGCCCGTGGCTACCCAGGCGTCGGTCAAAGGGCTGTCTCCGGAAGAGGTCAGAGCGGTTGGGGCGGAAATCGTCCTGAGCAACGCCTATCATCTATACCTGCGGCCAGGGGTGAGCACGGTCCACAATATGGGTGGAGTTCAAGAATTCATGGGTTGGAACGGCCCAGTGTTGACCGACAGCGGCGGATTTCAGGCCTTCAGCATGGGGGCATTGCGGAAGATAGACGACGATGGAATTAATTTTCGTTCCCACATCGACGGCAGCGCCCATTTTCTGAGCCCCAAATTGGCTACTCAGAACCAATTGGATCTAGGCACCGACATCCTGATGTGCTTGGACCAGTGCATCTCTTTCGGAGCAAGCCGGGAGGAAGTCGTGGCAGCCATGGAACGCACTCACCGTTGGGCGGAGATGTGCCACCAGCACCACGCAGACTCTGGGTTAGCCAAGCGGCAAGCCCTGTTCGGCATTGTGCAGGGTGGTACCTTCGAGGATCTGCGGGATGCGTCAACCCGTTTCATCGCAGATATTCCCTTCCAGGGTTACGCCATCGGCGGCTTGGCGGTAGGAGAATCCAAGGACCAGATGTACCGGACCACCGAGCAGGTGGCTTCTCGTCTGCCACAAGACAAACCCCGCTACCTGATGGGCGTCGGCTCTCCGGAGGACCTGGTGGAGTGCGTGGCCCGGGGGATTGATATGTTCGACTGCGTGCTGCCCACCCGGGTCGGCCGCAATGGGGCCATTTTCACCAAGTCGGGCAGGGTGGACATTACCAAGACACGTTTTTTGGAGCAGCGGGAACCGGTGGAACAAGACTGCGATTGCTATGGTTGCCGGAACTACTCCGCTGCCTACGTCTGCCACCTCTTCCGGGCCAAGGAGCTGTTGGGAGCCAGGCTGGCTAGCATACACAACCTGCGGTTCATCTTGCGGTTGATGGCAAACATGCGTGAAGCAATCTGGGAAGGGACGTTTGAGGAATTCCGGCGGGAGTTTCACGAAAACTACGTCCCTACCAGCGAAGCGGCCAGACAGGAACAAAAAGAGAAGTGGTTAAGGGCTAGGGGAGCCTAGATTGTTGGCGGTCCAACCGGGGGACTCATGGAGAGTATCGATTATATAGAATCTCAAGACGCGCGGAATGGGAGGTCGTCCAGATTTTCCTATTATTCAACCTAAAGCGGGGGATGATATGGTGATCCTTCGACAAGGTCAGGACGAACGGGGGTAGTTTCTATTTAGCGCTCAGCCGCCGCTTAGCGCACAGCTGACGCGGCTGAACAAGAATTCGTCGAGCAGGAACCGTACTTAAGCCCCGCCAGCCACAGCGGGAACTATGCTAACCTCGTCACCGGACTTGGTCGCTGTATCTAGGCCTTGTAGAAAACGGACGTCCTCTCCGTTCAGATAGATATTGACGAAGTATCGAAGGTCGCCGTTCTCGTCAACCAACCTGGCCTTGAGGCCGGGATAAGAAGAGTCCAGCTTTTCCACCATGTCTCCAACGTCGCTGGAATCGATCTCTACTTTTGACTCACCGTTGGTCATACGCCGCAGCGGTGTGGGAATACGAATCAAAACACTCATCGAGGGACTCCTCTAGTACTTCAGGCAACCCGCCTGCCCTGACCTAAGTTTCTCTGATAAAAATCTTGCCGGGGCACTGCGCCCGCCTAACCGTCAACAATGTCTCCGCTAACTAGGTCTACCCGCACTCCAGTTGTGCCGACCCACGCCAGACCCCGCTCAATCTCGGCATCCTCTCCTTCCAGTTCCAAGATGACCCAACCGGTGTCTTCCCGTACATCCGCCCGGCGTATGCTGGTGACGATCTTATAGTCGTGGCCCAGCTTATGAATCACCGGTTCTTTGACCATGTCCTCTGGAAAGGAGAACTTTACCCGCTGCTTACCCATCGTCCACACCCCTTAAATGCTTGGGATAATTCCGGAAAATGCCCCCGGAGGATGATGTTTAAGAATGGTCTTTGGCTAGCCGCCCCTTTGATTAAACGCTTCTTCAAAAGCGCCCATGAATGGTTTTACCGTCAATGGGTTTACCACGGATTCCACGGCCTCTTGGGTCTTCAGGCCATTGCCGGTGATGTATACAACCGTCAGATCGTCGGGCTTTATCGCCCCACTGTCCACCGCATGCTTCAAACCGGAGATTGCCACACCCCCTGCCGTCTCGGTGAAAATGCCCTCGGTTTCGGCCAACAGCTTGATGCCGGGGACAACCTCTTCCTCGGGGACGGCATAAGCCGTGCCAGCCGATTTGTTGACCACCCTCATCGAATAAATCCCGTCCGCCGGGTTGCCGATGGCCAGGGATTTGGCGATGCTATCCGGCCGGACCGGCATGACCTGCAGACTCCCGCTTTCCCAAGCGGTAACGATGGGGGCACAGCCCGCCGCTTGGGTCATATGCATCCTAGTGGTCACCGCCGGGTGGTGCACCGTATTCTGGTCAGGGCCGAAGGACGAAGATTCCACTCCGTCAAGCATGCCCAAGCAAGCCAGTTCGTTAAATCCTTTCCAAATCTTGGTGAACATGGCCCCCGAAGCCGTGGGCACAACCACATGGTCCGGTAGTCGCCAGCCAAGCTGCTCGGCAACCTCGTAGCCCAGGGTCTTGCTGCCCTCGGCGTAATAGGGCCTCATGTTGATGTTCACGAAAGCCCAAGGGTAGTTGTCGGCTATCTCACTGCAAAGGCGGTTAACATCATCGTAATTGCCTTCCACGGAAATCATCGTCGGCCCGTATACGGCTGCGCCGATAATCTTGCCTCGCTCCAAGTCTGAAGGGATGAAAACAATGGCCCGAATTCCAGCCCGGGCGGCATGAGCGGCCACACTGCAGGCTAGATTTCCGGTGGAGGCACAGGCCAATGTATCGAAGCCAAACTCCACTGCTTTAGTGGCGGCCACAGAAACCACTCGGTCCTTGAAAGAGAATGACGGATTTACGCTGTCGTTCTTGATGTAAAGGTTATTTAATCCCAACTGCTTACCCAGGTTGCGGGCTTTAATCAGCGGGGTGAACCCGGCCATGATGTCCACCGGGTCGTCACTGTCAGCGGGAAGGAGGTCCCGGTAACGCCAGATGCTCAGCGGGCCCTTGGCTATGCGGTCTTGGCTGATTACCTCGGATATGGTGGCATAGTCATAGACCACTTCCAAGGGGCCAAAACAAAAGTCGCAGACGTTTAGTGCTTCGGGAGGATATTCCCGGTCGCACTCACGACATTTTAATCCGTTGACGAAAGCCACTGGTTTGGTTGCCTCCTGGCACTGGTATAGTTGGCTCTAATACAAGAAAATGGCTGAAACAATCGACTGAAACATACGAAGCCCAGACGCCTGCCCGAGCGCCTGTGATGTTATCAAAGGGCCAAAACCTTGTCAAGCAAAATCGTAGCTGGGAGATGCCCTGCTAGTCTCGGATACCGACCCCAAAATCCAGGGCCGTAACGTGGTACCAATCAAGCAATTTTACCAGGTTTCGGACGGGCGAGTCCGGGGGAAATCCGGCAGCCTCAGTCCCAGTCTAGGCGGCCATTGTTACTGGTGTTATAATTCCACGAAATTCGGCGACTAGCTAAACGAGCGGATTGAGCAGCAAGGTCACTGGCCAGAAGAAACAGGCGAGGTTTCAAGGCCAGCGCTCCTTAGTTAACCAATAGTTAGTGAACCAACGGTGAATAGCCGCGACTATCAAAAGGCTTTTGGGGCTTTTGGTTCACGATTATCACGGACCAGCCAGGGTTATTTGATATCCTCGGATTCATGCCCCGTGAGCAATAGGGAGTTGGTTTGTACCACGCAACCCGGCTAACCAACATACTTCAGGAATTCTCCATCCCATTAATCGTGGGCGTTATCGCTGGTTTAGCTATGGCCAACATCGACCATAATTTTTACGAGGAGTTGGTCGACTACCACGTTTTCGGCAAGAGCGTAGAGATATTCGGTCGTGCGGTCACTTCCCACTTCCTCATCAACGAAATATTCATGGTCTTCTTCTTCGGTGTCGCCGCCAAGGAAATCACCGAGTCGGTGCTCCCCGGGGGATCGCTCAATCCCATTCCCAAAGCCATCAACCCATTGATGGGCACGTTGGGCGGTGTATTGGGGCCTGCCGGTCTATTCTTCCTCCTCACCTATATCTTCTACGGAGGGGGAGACAATTTCTCAGTAGTGGCCAACGGTTGGGGTATCCCCACCGCCACCGACATCGCATTAGCCTGGCTGGTTGCGCGCATGGTCTTCGGCAACGGCCACCCGGCGGTCAACTTCCTACTTCTTCTGGCAGTGGCCGACGACGCAATCGGCTTGGGAATCATCGCCGTCTTTTACCCGGACCCGGCGCATCCGGTGCAACCCGTTTGGTTGCTGCTCACCCTAGGCGGGATGGTCACAGCTTTTGGCATGAGGAAGGCGAACCTGCGGTTCTGGCCTGCATACATCCTCATCGCCGGAGGCATGAGTTGGATGGGCCTTTTTAAGTCTTCAATCGAACCCGCCTTGGCCTTGGTGGTCATTGTGCCTTTCCTACCCGGCCCCCGTACCACGTTGGGGCTTTTCACCGAGGAAGCGCACCACGAGCCTTCCGAGCACAGCGATTCCGCCCCCGAAAGCCGGTGGCACCACCACCACAGCCCGTTGGACAACTTCGAGCATCAACTCAAGCTGTTCGTCGACGTCGGGTTGTTCTTCTTCGCTTTCGCCAATGCGGGTGTGGCCTTTAGCAGCATCAACGCAGTTACTGCCATCGTTCTGATTTCTCTGATAGCGGGCAAGCTGATCGGTGTCACCGTCTTCTCTTACGTTGCCATACTGCTCGGGTTCCCACTACCCACCGGCATGAAATTAAAGCATCTGATTGTGGCGGCTACCATAGCTGGTTTGGGCTTAACAGTGGCTTTATTTGTGGCCGGAAAAGCCTTCACCGGACCGCCATTCCAGGACCCGGCGAAGATGGGAGCAGTCCTTAGCGCCGGCGTTGCGCTGATTGCTTTCGGTCTAGGTTACATCTTGAAGGTCAAAGACGGCGGGGGAGCCGACCTTGCAGAGGTAGAGGAATCAGAGCCGGTGGCGGAAACAGACGCTCTTCCCGAACCCGGCGGGGCCGAGTAAAACCTTCGCTGATAAACCATTACGACGAATTTGATAGCAGTGAGTCGACGGTTGGCTGCTGTGACGGAGGAAGGGAATGATTGGAGTGCTAACCCACCACTGGGCGAAACCCGAGGTTCTGGAGAAGGCTCGAAATCTCTTGGACGGGAATGGCTTGGCCCAGAGCAAGGCTCCCGGCTTCGGAAGCCGCCAGACCCTGTACTCTCTGTCCGACCCCACCAAGATAACTACCCTAGTCACGTGGGCCAGCAGCGAGATTTACGACGCTTGGCGCGCTAGCCCGGAGCGGGCCAAGGCCATGGCCGGGGCGGAGGAAATGTGGAGCCAACCCGCCCAGTCGGAGCGCTTCGACGTCATTAGCTGACCTGATTAGATAAAGAGTTTGGTCTAGGGCCAACTCCACGAAAAATCAGCGAAGTGGGCATTCTTTTCCGTGTTATCCCAGGTCATCCCGTGGTCTGAATAGGTACTGGCGGTCCCCCTCGCCAAGGCCAAGGTTGAGCTTACCGGATGTCCCACGTTCTCCAGCCTCATCACTTCCCTGGTGCGTCCCGCCTTGATTCCTTCAATGTTGAAGTCCATCACGTTGGGTATGATAACGCGCCTGGAGTCTCCGTCAGCTTCAAATGTTATAGCGCAGTATTTGATTCCTCTGAAGTCTGTCGTTAGGGCCATCCAATTTGCCATTGGGCCGCCGATATCCCCCGAGAGTATGCGCTCCAACGCACTCCGCTGCTCGTCAACTGCCTTCTCATCAATGTATATAGCGGTGGTCCAATTCCCCGCTCCCATGCTCTCTGGGGTGAAAGCCGCTATCACGAAGTTCAGACCTTCCAGAGAAATACCGTTGAATTCCCCTTCCATTATGTGAAATGCCAACCCCACGTCGCAGTGGCCTTCGGTGGGAGCGCCGGGCGCCACGGGCAAAATGCAGGGGCATAGAATCTCGCAATTGCAGTTTTCAAAGTATTGGCCTTGCAGGCTCCATTTCTCGGCTGTTGCCATGACACTCATTCTCCATCGTTATTTGGTCCGAATTGGCTTAGGCATGACGTAACGGCTTGGAAATCAGCTCCTCGATACGCCCAACAATTTCGCTCTGATCATAACTACGAAGCAGGTTAATCCGGTTACGGTTGGGATCGCCGCCGTGCCAGTATTCGTAGATCTCCTGGCGCATTCCGAAAGACGACACCGCCAAATCGTGGGCCAAACGGAAAAGCCGGGACTTGTGCTCTACGCTCACGTCCTTGCCCCTCATGTAACGCTCCAGATATGGTCTAAGCTCGGGATTGGCCAGGTCGTTCTCGCTGGGCTGCATGATTAGGCCGGAGCCCGCAATCTCCCGCAAAAGCTGGACCATCCGGGCCGATGTCTGGGCGAAGAATATATTCAACCCCGACATCGACCCCAGAGTCATAATCCCACCTTCGTGCATGTAGGCCTTGTGCTCCACGCCGTCCATGGCATGCTGCCACATCTCGGTGTAGGTAATCATTTCTCCCAGCTTGGCCGACACCTCCCGGTATTCAATCACGCCGATGCTTTCGGCAATCATGGTGGCCACTGCCGTCATGACGCGCATACGCTGATGGATACGGCAGAGATTGGCCCATTCCATGAAATTGAGGCCGCTGGCAAAGCTCTGCACCAACGGGCCAGACTCATAGAGCATGAATAGCCGGCCCCAAGGCACCAACACACGATCGAAGAAAAGCATGCAATCCTGCTCATCGTAAATCATGCCCAAGGGGTGGCCATAGCTGCCGGTCCACTGGGAGACAGGCTCCCGGCACACCATTTTCAGGCCAGGGCTGTTGGTGGGGATGGCGAAAGACAGGACGAAGCGGGGATCCGATCGCTGAACGAAGGTAGCCGACAGGGAAACATAGGTCTCGTGGCTGATGGGCGCCGCTGTGGCAAGCTGCTTCCCACCGGTGATGATTACCCCGTCTTTGGTTTCTTCAACGACATGCAGGGCCAACTCTTCTTCCAGAATCGCCCGCTGTTCGTTTTGGGGTTGCTGGCTCCGGTCCACCTGTGGGTCGCCCAAAGCGTGGGTCAGGAATAGATCGTTTTCCGCACAGTACCGCTGATAGTTGACCACGTTTTCGCCGAAGTCGCAGTGGGGATTTTTCACGTCGCTCAGGTTGGCGCGCGCTTTATAGAGAGCGGTGATGAAGGGAGCCAAGATGTCCGGGCTTCGACCGAGCTGACCCCAACTCTCCCCGGTCCAAATCTCGCTGTTCCTCTTCTTCTTTTTAAGGTCTTCTTCGGTCCGGGCAAGCAGCCATGACACGCTGCACCGATTGCCGGTCTCCTGTGAGACAAAGGTCATCTCGTCCTGGAACTGTTGGCTATGTTGGAGATCATAGATGCGGGCCAACTCGTGAATCATGCCGGAGAATGCCGGATGAACAGTCACATCCTGGACCTTCTCCCCATCCAGCCACACCTCCCGGCCGTCTCTCAGACTTTCGATATAACGTTGGCCGGTCATAGCGCCCAGGGCCGTCGAAAGGTCCACCGCCATGAGATTACTCCTTGAGTGTTTATGGTTCAGATTCTCGGATTATAGATTCGGAATATTCGGACACCGAGCCGGTCTTGGAGTTAAATTCAGGTTAGGTTCTGGGAAGTGTAGTGAGCGGTAATTGGGCTGTCAAACTTGGATTTGAGGAGGCGGCCCCCAATCATCAGTTTCATCGCCGGTATAATCGTCCCGACTGTATAATCGTCGTGACGCCAGAACTGGACCAGATTCACAAATGAGAGGGGACATGGCGAAGAAGAGTTTTTGGGCTTGGGGATTGGAGTCGGAGGAACCGACAGTGGAGCAGATGCGTGAGATGGCCGTAAAGGTCTCACGGCAGTACGGTGTGAACCTGGAAGCCGTGGCCCCACCCAAGCTAGCAGAGCTTAGTCTGCGTAAACCCCGCATATCCCCACCGGCTTCGATTACTGAGTTCTGCTCGACTGATACCCACGACCGCGCGGTGCGCAGCTACGGCCGGGGCTTTAGAGACCGCATCCGGGCCTTCAATCGCCAGTTTCCCAACCCGCCCGATGTGGTGGCCTTCCCCAGGAACGAACAAGAAGTGGAAGCGGTATTGGGTTGGTGCTCCGAGTCCGGCCACGTTGCGATTCCCTACGGCGCTGGAAGCTCCGTGGTGGGCGGTGTTGAGCCGCCAGAGCATGCAGACGGCATCGTGTCCATAGACCTCTCCTCCTTGGACCGGGTGCTGGAGATTGACCAGCTTTCCAGAGCGGCGCGCATCCAAGCCGGCGTTTACGGACCGGCAATGGAAGACCAACTGAGGCCCCACGGCTTCACCCTGCGGCATTTCCCTCAAAGCTTTGAGCATTCCACCCTCGGCGGTTGGATTGCCACCCGCTCCGGCGGCCACTACGCAACCAACCAGACCCACATAGACGATATGGTTGAGTCGGTGCGCATGGTGACGCCCACTGGAATCTGGGAATCCCGGCGGTTGCCCGGCAGCGGCGCAGGACCCAGTCCGGACCGAATGGTAATCGGCAGCGAGGGTATTTTGGGGATTATCACCGAAGCCTGGATGAAGATTCAGGGGAGGCCCAAGTACCGGGCGTCGGCTGGGGTAACCTTCCCCACACTGGAGGCCAGCGCCGACGCAGCCCGCATCATCACCCAGTCGAAACTCTGGCCAGCCAACTGCCGGGTGCTAGACCCCGGCGAAGCCGCCAATGCCGCTGGCTTGGAAGGTAGCCAGGCTCTACTGGTTTTGGGGTTTGAGTCGGCGGACGTGCCTCAAGATGAATTCATTCGCATGGCGATAGCCATGGCCAGTGACGCTGGCGGGACGCTGGATGATGACGCCATAAAAATAGTGAACCCCGATAGGTCAACTCCAGCCGCCTCCAGCAGTGAAGCTGGCAGGCAAGGAGCGGTGGGGAACTGGCGAGACTCGTTCATACGAGCGCCTTATACCCGGAACATGACGGCAGGATTGGGGCTGGTGGGCGACACTCTGGAAACAGCCATCACCTGGGACCGGTGGCCGCAGTTGGACGCTGCCGTGCGGGACGCCCTAAACGGTGCGCTTCGCAGGACCTGCGGCGGTGGGTCGGTGACCTGCCGGTTCACCCACGTATATCCCGACGGACCGGCGCCTTACTATACCTTCGAGGGTTTGAGCAAACCCGGCGGTGAGATTGAGACCTGCGACGAAATCAAGGCAGCGGCGTCGGACGCAATTATTGCCGCTGGCGGGACAATCACCCATCACCATGCGGTGGGCAAGCTGCACCGGCCCTGGTACGACAAGCAACGCCCAGACGCCTTCGCTCAAGCTTTGCGGGCGGCCAAGGGAGTTTTGGACCCCAAGGGCGTCTTGAATCCTGGAGTGCTGATAGACCCGTAGGGTTCTCATACACCAACCCCAATGGGGAAACGATTGCTTGACTGTTACTCTGAGTGTACAATTGCCCGAAGTTTGCCGATAGATTACCGGAAATTTGGGAGATAATGAGTTTAGGCATCGGTAAAAGCCCATCGGGCATAAGAATAGGTTCTAAAGATATCCATTACGCATGGGTAATCGTTGGCGTGGCTTCGATTATGTGGACGATGAGTTCCGCAATTCGGTTCGCCACCAGCCTGTTGGTGTCCGACTTTGAGAACGATTTTGGCTGGGACTACGGTTGGATAGCCCTGGCTTTCACCTTCCAGTGGATTCTCTCCGGTTCGCTGGGCCCGGTGGTTGGGTGGTTGGGCGACCGTCACGGGGTCCGCAAGGTCATGTTCGTCGGAGCCATCTTGTTCATCGTGGGCATGCTGCTCGTAGGCACGGTAGAGGATTCCAGAAGCCTATGGCAGTTTTGGCTCTATTTCGGCGTCGTATTGGCCGCCGCCATGGCAATTTTCCAGATTCTCCTGGTGTCCGGTGTAACCGTATGGTTTAGGACCAACCTGGGCGTGGCCATGGGCACGCTACAGGGTATCCAAGGCGTTGGAACCGCCCTCATGATAGGCATTGTGGCTGTGTTATTCAGTCAATTCGGCCTGAAGTGGACATTCTGGGGGCCGGGCATAGTTGGCGGAATCATACTGTTACTGGGAGTGAAATTCTTCCAAAACGAGCCTGCGGAGATTGGCGCGCGGCCCTACGGCGCTCCCGCTGATGAACCTATAAGATTCCTCCAAGGGAATGAATCGGCCAAGGTCCGCTCAACGGTTTTCCTCAAGCAAGCCCAAAGAACCCCATCTTTCTGGAACCTAATCGGAATTCATTTCTGGGGATGCGCCGGTCACAATATCATCCTCATTTTCTTAGTGGCCATAGCAGAGGCTGACGAAGTCGGATTGTCCAGGGGAATGGCTGTCGCTGTTTATATCACCCTGACCGTGGTGAGCACGCTGACCCGATTCGGCGTCCCAATAGCTGCTGACCGCGCTGGCAGCAAGGGCGTGATGGGCGTTTCCTTTGCTATGCAGACTTTCCCATTGTTGCTTTTGATACTCGCGGTATCGATGGCGTCATTGCCTTTATTCTTCGTTTTCGCCATCTTGTTTGGGATTGGCATGGGCGGCGAGATGTCCGCTTTCCCAATCATTAACCGCCAATACTACGGAAACGCCCCCACCGGCACCACCTACGGCTATCAGATGATGGGCGCTGGCATCGGAATGGCCTTGGGGCCTTTGGCCGCCGGTTTCCTTTGGGACGTAACCGACCTGATTTGGCCCATGATAGTTCTGTCCTTTGTGCTCAGCCTGGTTGGAGTGCTGTCAATATTTAAGCTGCCAACTACGAACCAACACGTTCTCCCTGATTGGGAGGAGTTACTGCCGCCGGAAGCTCGTTCTGGGGTGGCCGCGCAAGACTCACCCAGTCTGCCGGGGACAGTCACTGGGACGCTGGGCGCCGAATCGGCAGGTTCCGACTAGGCTTACTAGTCTGCTAAACAAGCACCCAACACCATGAATTTAATTTAGGGTTTACCCCCATCCTAACCTTCCACCGTAAAGTAGTCTTGCCTCAAAACTGTCATTCTGAGGAGTGAAGCGACGAAGAATCTCTTGGCTCTGGCGCAAAGATTCTTCGCTTCGCTCAGAATGACAGTATTACGGACACTTTTGGGGCAAAGCCCCGTAAAGAGGGAAGGGATTTACGCAGAATTTTTTATGTAAAAAAACCACCCTGAGGCTTATTTGGCACCCACAATATCCGCAACAGAGCTTGGCTACTACGCTTCCTCCCGTTTCTGTCCCCACTGCGCCTGGGTCAGGATGCACGTGAAAAACCTGCCTTATCAGAGCTTTCCCGGCATCTTCAGCACCATTGACCGGTACAACAAGCTGATTATCCGCAACTACTTCCAGCGGGAAAATTCTCTGCCAGCCTGGCTGAACCCTCTCGGGGAAGCCAGCGCTTATATCGAGCCGCCTCACTGGTCCAAGTTCAAGATTTTGGACGAGGCGTCGGGGCTTACGCTACGGGGAGAAGCCGACGGGATTTTTCGCATGGCCGACGGGACTTACACAATAATAGATTACAAAACGTCCAAGTATTCGGGCGCACAGCGAGCCATGCTCAAGTCCTACGAGACGCAACTCAACGCATATGCCTTTATCGGAGAGCGGCTGGAAGAACCACTGCTGGTCTCGCCGGTGGGTCGTTTGGCCTTGGTTTACATGGAGCCTCAGACCGAAGAGGAGACAGTCTTAGACCCCAACCTGACCGATGACCAAGGCTTCATCATGGGATTTGCCGCAAAAGTGGTTGAGGTGGATTTGAAGCCGGAGAAACTGATTCCGCCATTGCTGCGAAAGGTGAAAGCGATAGCGGAATTGGAGCGGCCACCCGCAAGCAAGCCGGATTGCAAGGATTGCCTGGCGTTGGACTCTCTGATTGAAACTCTGGGACGCTGACACCATGTTGGGGTGCAGACCTGTATCGCCGAATATCTACCAGCGAAGTCCTAGGCCTATGTGCTTGCTCGTCCCCGGCGCAAGGAACGGCCCGGCAGCGCTCCCGTGTTCTCCCCTTGGTCAATCACCACTTGACCATTGATTATCACGTATTCGATGCCCACAGGGTAGTGCTTGGGGTCTTCTTTGGTGGCGTGAGTTTTGACGGTGTCCGGATTGAAGATAACGATGTCGGCCTTAAACCCGTCCCTCAGTATTCCCCGGTCGGGCAACCCCAAGCGTTGCGCAGGAAACGATGTCATTTTTCTGATGGCCTCAGGCAAGCGCAGGTGTTTCTCGGCCCGCACGAACTCGGCCAAGACGATGGGGAAGCAACCGTAGGTGCGAGGGTTGGGGTACTCGCCGAACAATATGGCATCACTGGCTATCATGCCGCTGGGATGGGAAACAAAGGCGTAAAGGGTTTGGGCATTGGTCCCCAAGCCCACCGTGGAAATTCCCAGGTTCTCTTCCACCAACAGATCGAACAGAGCGTCTTCAGGGTCTTGGCCCCGCATCTCGGCAATCTCGGTAATCAATCGACCATCGTACTGCATGTTCTGAGGCTGCCTGAAATTTGTCAGCCAGTTATTTTCCAGCCTGTCCCGAGACAACTCCCGTTTCATTCGGGCCCGGTCGTCCGAGTCCTGCAGGGCTTCCATCAATCGCTCGGGTCCACCGTCTTTGGCCCAGTGGGGAAGGCCGATTGTTACGGTCGTGCCGGAGTAGGGATAGGTGTAACAGTCGAAGGTCACATCCATACCCTCAGCTTGGCCTTTTTCCACCAAGTCTAGGTAGTCCAGATGGCTACCCGAGCCCTGGGCTCCCTGCCGGTAGTGGGTCAGGTGAATGGGGCAGCCACTGCGGCGTCCGATTTCCAGAGCTTCCTCCCAAGGAGCCAACAGGCCCTGGGAGCGCAGACTGGCCCTAGTGTGTGTGTGATAGAAGCCTCCCAGAGACGCAGCAACCTCGGAAAGGGCCGCCAGTTCCGCCGTGTCGGCGTAGGAGCCCGGTGGATAGTCCAATCCGGTGGACAGGCCCCATGCCCCTTCCTCCATGGCCTCTCGCACAACGGCCTTCATGTCCTCCATCTCGGCGGCAGTTGCCGGTCGGTCATTCCAACCCACGCTCCAGATGCGCACCGGCGAGTTGCCCAGGATATAGGCTATGTTGATGGCCACCGTGTTGTCGTACTTGCCCAGCATGTCGGCCACGCTCAACCAGTCTGCAGGCATAGGAGGGTACCAGTTCAACCCAGAGTCCAACCAGATGTAGCGGTGCAGCTCCTCTTGGGTCTTAAAAGGGGCATGGGAAATGCCGTCGATGCCCACCAGTTCGGTGGTAACGCCCTGCCGCACCTTGGGGTCGTGGTGGGGTTCGCCAAGGATGGTCAATCCGGCGTGAGAGTGAAGGTCCACGAATCCGGGACAGACCACATGGCCGGTGGCGTCGATTATCCTATCAGCCTCCAAGCCGGAAGCGTCGCCCCGGTGGATGGAAACCGTCTCGCCATCAACCAAGACAGCGCCAAAATAGCCGGGGCTACCGGTGCCGTCGATAATCAGCCCATTTTTGATAATCAGGTTCAACATGGCCGCTCCAATCAACTAGAGGGCCTAACTGTGTCTAGTTAGGCCCTGATCCGGTTATTTAACCACCCAGACCGATACGCCCCATGATGGCGCCGAACTCCTCGGCTCCCACCACCAGCGTAACGGATGGATAATTCTTCGTCAGTTGCCAAGTGCTGTAGAGAACCTCGAACATTCCATCTTCGTTGGGCAGGTCAACGATGATGGTGACCGACCGACGTTGATGCTAAAATACATGCCGATGGGATTAAGCGCCTGCCAGGATCCTATCCATTCTTGCAATTCTGCCGGGCCGCCCGGTTGTTGTTATGGGGTGTGGAGAGATATGGTGGGCCTCACTGCCACGCCCCCAAGGCTCCGGTCCCGGCTTTCTATACTGACCGCCCAAGGCGTTGGCTATCGCGGGTCAAGGGTTTGAACGGACGCCCAGGGTAGAAACTACTTATCAGACTGCCCAGCCCAGGAGACTTCACGAGCTAGTCTACGGGTGTTCCAGCAGTTGGATTTCTGCCATCGGAAAGTCCCTGTTGTTGGCTGTGATCAGTGTTGCGCCTTCGGCAATCGCCGTAGCCGCTACCAGGGTGTCGGCTGTGGATAGCGACCTACCTAGCCTGGCATATTCGTATCGATGTCGGCCGGCCTCTTTAGCGATCTCGCGGGTTCGCTCGTAATATCACAACGTGGCGATTAAACGGTCCGCCCTTACACGCTCCTCTTCTCCAAGCCCCGAATAGAGTTCCGCCACGTTGACACAACACACTCCCAAGCGGTTCCCCTGCTGAACTAGGTCTGAGACCAACACGATAACGTCTTGCCGGCCATGGAGGTGGTCGATGAGCACAGTGGTGTCTAGTAGATAATCAGCCACGCCGACGCGCTTCCCGGCTTTCATCACTCTTCTGCCGGGATTCCCTCACCCAGGCAGCTACTTTTTCCGGTGTGGCCCACTCAGGATGCTCTTCTGCCGATAACATTCCCGCCGTTTCCGCCAAGGCAGACAGCAGGGCCTCTTTCCTCACCTTATCCCGGACAGCTTCCTCTACAAAACTGCTTCTCTTCCCCTTGCCAGCTAGGGCATCAACTGCCTTCACCAAATCCTCGGGCAGGATAACATGCGTGCGCACCTTACCAGGACCTCCTCGATTATGGTCACATAAATTATACACACGAGCAAATGGTCTCATTCGAGGACTATCAAGTTGTCCCATCCCTCACCCGCCTTTCCCCCAAAAGCCTCCGCAACACTGTCATTCTGAGCGAAGCGAAGAATCTTTACGCCTGAACCAAGAGATTCTTCGTCGCTTCACTCCTCAGAATGACAGTTTTGAGGCAAAGTTCCTCAGCGCCGCTAGGACTTTGTCGGCGGTTATGGGCAGTCTGACTATCCGTACGCCCACAGCATTTGAGTTAGCTACGGTCTACCCTTCGTGATGCTCCTCTATCTCAAATCCCAGGTCCTCAATCATTTGCCAGGCCTCCCGGTAACCTTGGCCGGGTGTGGTCAAGTAGCCGGAGACGAAGATGGAGTTGGCTGGATACAGGGCCAAAGGTTGGAGTTGCCTCAGATGGTACTCCCTGCCTCCGGCAACCCTGATTTCTTGCGTCGGGCAGAGCAACCTCATCAAGCATAAGCTCCGCAAACAGTCGCCCGGCGTAAGGTAATTGACTTGCTCAAAAGGGGTTCCGGGGATGGGATGAAGGAAGTTCACTGGCACAGATTGAGGGTCCAATCGCCGGAGGGCCAAGGACACATCGATAATATCATCGTGGGTCTCCCCTTGGCCGAAGATAGCCCCGGTGCAGAGGTTGAGTCCGGCGCCTCTGGCCGCTTCCAGCGTGTCCACCCGGTCTTGATAAGTGTGGGTGGAGCAGATCTCAGGATAGTACCTCTCGCTGGTGTTGAGGTTGTGGTTAAGTTGCTCCACTCCCGCCTCCCGCAACCGCCGGGCCTGGTCCCCATCCAAAAGGCCCAGAGAACAGCAAATGCCGATGTCCACGGTCTCTTTTATCTCTCGTATGGCATCGGTTAATTGGTCAAGGTCTTGGACGCTGGGACTCCGCCCGCTGGTGACGATGCAAAACCGCCTGGCCTTGGCTTCTTTAGCCCGCTGGGCACCGGCGACCAACGCCTCACGGTCGATCAGCGGGTATTTGTCGAAATCGGCATTGGAAATCACTGACTGGGAGCAGTAGTTACAGTCCTCTGGACAAAGACCGCTTCTGGCGTTGGTCAAGACGTGGATGTGCACCTTCATTCCGCAAAAGCGTCGGCGAACCCGGAAAGCTGCCGCCAACAAGTCCATCAATTCTGCGTCGCAGCTTTCCAATACTGACTTGCATTCTTGGTGGTCCAGTTCCAGTCCAGTGATTGACTTCTCTGCCAGAGTATCAAAATTCATCCTCAGATTACCTCACAACTTCGATGACAGTAATGGGCCTAATTAAATAGCTTATCAGCTGCTAGCAGTTCGAACCCTCAGTATACTTCCAGTACACCTGCGCTTCCACTATGACGGCCTTGCCTCAAAGCTGTCATTCTGAGGAGTGAAGCGACGAAGAATCTATTGGTTCAGACGTGAAGATTCGTCGCTTCACTCAGAATGACATTATTTTGGTGACTTTAGGGGCAGCAGCCACTATGACCTACTTTCTATCTTCCCCCTTCAACCCCGCCAGGACCTTCTCGGCGGTTATCGGGAGGCTGGTTATGCGGACGCCCACGGCATCCTCCACGGCGTTTGCTATAGCGGCGGCAACGGGTATGTTGCTAATCTCACCGATGCCCTTACCCTGATACGGCAGAGGGCCAGCGGGGGATTCCAGCAGCACTGTGTCCAGTTGAGGGATGTCGGCGATGGTGGGGATTTTGTAATCGCCCAGGCTGAGGGACGAGATCTGCCCGTCCTCGGATGTCATCTCTTCCATCAAGGCATACCCCAGACCTTGAATAATCCCACCGTCGATTTGCCCTTGGTGCAACATGGGATTTATGACGGTTCCCACGTCATGGGCCGTCACGATTCGCTTCACCGTCACTTGGCCGGTTTCCGGGTCCACCTTTACTTCGGCGACCTGCACGCAGAAGGACGTGTGCTCTGAAGGAACGGATGTGTAGGTCATGTCGCCGGTTACCGGCCCTTGGGCATTACTGACGGCTTGGGCCGCCACATCGACTATGGAAACCGCTAGGTCTCCGCTTCCACCATCGGATTCGTCGCCGGCAAGAACAAACCGGCCACCTACCAAGCGTATGCGTTCTTCGGGGCAGTCAAAGCCCTCCGCCACCACTGCGGTGAGTTTGGCACGGAGTTCCCGGACCGCACCCATCACGGCGTTGCCCGTCGTATGGGTCACCCGGCTACCGCCCGAACCGGAACTGAATGGCACGGCGTCCGTATCCTGAATCACCAAGCCCACGTCCTCAACGGGAATGGTCAATTCCTCGGCCACCAATTGACGCAACATAGTGTGGGCGCCGGTGCCCGTGTCCCAGAGAGGTGTTAGCAAAGTCGTCTTGCCACGCTCGTCCATGGAAACGGTGGCGGTGGACTTGCCGGTGCCTGGTGCCATGTCGGAGATGGCCATGCCCCGGCCTTGTTGAGGCTCAGTTTTGGGTTTATCCCAACCAGCTTTACCTGCCGCCTGCCGCAGGGTTTCTTCGGCCCGGATTTCCTGCCAAACACCGCCCGTTGGAGCCTGATCTCCCTCCTGAAGAACGTTCATCATCCTGAACTGGTAGGGGTCCAATCCCATCTCTCGGGCAATCATGTCCATGTGGGATTCCACGGCGAAGACGACCTGGGGCTTGGCGGGGGCTCTCATATGGCCCGCAGGCACGTTGTTTGTGTAGACCATGAAGCTTTCCAGCTTCACGTGGGGTATGCGATAGGCACCGCCGCTGTGGTCTGCGCCTCTGAGGTAAACAGTGGGCTTGAAAGCCCCATAGGCACCGCTGTTTAGCACTATGGTGGCTTGGCGCGCCCACAGTCGTCCGTCCTTCTTCACCCCGGTCTTCATGGTGATGGTCGCTGGATGCCTGGGATTGCCAGCCATCAATTCCTGGATATAGTCCATGACCATCTTTACCGGGCGGCCGGACTTCAGAGCCAGGTAGTAGCAAACCGGCACGTCCATGAAGGAACCCTTGCCGCCAAAGTCGCCGCCTATGTTAGTTGGGTTGAGCTTGATGCGGGACTCAGGCAGCTCCCAAACGGCGGCCAGTTGTCCTCTCAGGACGAAGGGGTCTTTGTTGTTGACCCAAACCTGAATCCGGTCATCACTGTCAACTTCCACCATGCAGGCGTGGGGCTCGATGTAACCCTGATGGGCCAATTGTAGGTTGAAGGTGTGCTCGAAGACCAAGTCGGATTCGGCAAAGCCTTGGTCTAGATCTCCCTTGGCCCAGATGTTGTGGGCCAAAACGTTGTTCACGTCCGAGGGCGGTTGGGGTAGGCCCTCGTAGGAAGTTAGCTCCGGATGAATGGTGGGAGCGGTGGGCTCCATGGCATTAAAAGGGTCGACAACCGGCGGGGTCACTTCGTAGTCCACGTCTATGAGCAGCAAGGCCTCTTCGGCCGCCTCCAAGGTTTCGGCAGCCACTGCGGCCACCTTTTCTCCGACGAACCTGACGCTGTCTCTGGCCAGCACCGGCATGTCCCGGAGCAAGCGACCGACCCTGCTATCTGGCATGTCCTTTGCGGTAACCACGGCATAAACCCCAGGCGCGTTCTCGGCCAGGGAGGTGTCTATGCTGAGAATCTTTGCGCTGGGGAAAGGACTGCGCAACACTTTGCCCCAAATCATTCCTGGGCGGGCCACATCAGCGGTGAACATCGCCTTGCCCGAGACCTTTTCAGGTCCTTCTCCTCGAATGATTGATTTTCCCACAACGCTATGGGAAACAGCCATGGGTCCCTCCATCTTGCTGGTTTTGACCACTGGTTTTGTGAGCAACTGTTCGCGCCTGATTGTCAGCTGCGACAGCCCATTATAGCTCGGCTAGAGAAAGTCTCAAATGCGGCCGCCCAGGTGTATTTTGCTACTCTCCCGGTAGGGAAAACCCTAGCCCAATTCGGGGTTTAGCCCATTGATGTAGGGTGCCCGCCAAACTATTGTGGATAGAGTGACAGGATAGTTATCCAGAATTAAGAGCTTAAGAAGAAACGGTCTGCCATCATGAGTCGATTTTGATTAAGGATATTTACTCAGGAAACAGCCAGAACACAATTTCCCTTTTCTCGGAATTGCTTGGCTGGAAAAACGAGCCTCCGCTGGTTAAGAATACTCGCCCAATCCGCTATCCTCTTCGCCAAACGATTGAGGCTAATAAGGAAGTAAAGGGCCACCGCCGTTAAGAGCGACTGAGAACCTGTTTATTGATATGGTTCGACAAGCTCACCACGAACGGTTCTAATGCTCGCTCACCACGAACGT
>DCAE01000125.1:0-862 GCA_002311385.1 Dehalococcoidia bacterium UBA1141
GATTGCTTTGCTCTTCTGTCATGGGGGCATTATAGAGGAGGTGAAGGGGCAGGGGTCAAACCACGGGAAACCATCGTGTAGAATACCGCTTTAGTAAACCGATGGAGAAGCCATGTGACTAGTGCCAGAGACCACAAGTGGAGGCGCTGATATGAGATTGTTCTACCTAACCAGAGACCGACATGCAGAATCAATCTTGAGGGATGGCTTTCAGGATTTGCCTTTCCCAGACCTTACGGACGACGGCCGCCGAATGGGCAGAGAGAAAGAAGCGGGGGGCAGAATTCGCCACGGCGTCGGCACCGTTGATGACAAAGACACCGGCACTTCCCACAGCATGGTTTGCAATGCCTCCGGCACCAACCTACCCGCCCCCGAGAGCGGTGGTATACAGCTGGTCATTGTATGAGCGTACTGGGTCAATAGTTGCCACTGGGGATGAGCCGGTAAACAAGATGTGCTAAGCCACTTTATTCGTCGAACCCCGAAATCCCGGCAATCACCGTCCACAGTCCCAGACTAAGCTCGGTGTTGCCAAAGAAAACCCCGACGGCCCACGGGAACGGCTTGTCCTGCGATTCAGCCAACGCGGTCGCCACCAGCATCACGTCAGCAGTATTTGCTGTCCGGGGAGCGACCCGATTGATGGCCGCTTGGTTGATGATGTAGTGATCGGGGATTGGCGCCGACCTTGGAATTTGAAGCCGGAGAAACGAGTGGCAGGAATACCCTCGTCATCACTGTGGGCTTCAGACCCGGCGGGCATCGACCAGGTCGGCTGATATACACTGCTCAAGGTTTTGAATACGACTATGGCGGAGTGGTCATCGGCCAAGACATGGTGTGGCGGAATGGCGGCTGG
>DCAE01000125.1:1068-4749 GCA_002311385.1 Dehalococcoidia bacterium UBA1141
GTCGATCGTGAAACTCGTGACTTCCCGCGAGGCCTGGGTCTCGGTTCGATCTAAACCCACGCATCCGTCAACTGCCAGTTGAAGGCCACCGGCAAGGCCGTGCGGAAGCTGTTCAAGTAACCAAGCATCCTCGCTATTCGTATCTGAGTTTGCTATGAACTTTTGCCGACATACCGCCGACAACGGAACGGGACAATACAGGACTACAGGTACAAGATGGTCGGGGTAATGTATACTAAACGGGACATCCGCAGATACGAAAAGACAGGTTAGTACGCTGAGGCTCGATTCCCTCCCTCGGCACCAATAAAACTTTCTGACATTAGATATCAGCGCTCCGCTTTGGATTGACCGCTGATAGTTCTATGATGCGCTTGTAGCTCAGCGGATAGAGCGCTGCCCTGCGGAGGCAGAGGTCGTGAGTTCGAATCTCACCAAGCGCACCATTTTTAGGCGTGAATTTAGGCCCTCGAACTAATCCGAGGGCCTTTGTTTTTGGAGATTGCAACCTAATTATTTAGAGCAAGCGCCGCGTCCATCGCAGCGTCGAACTTGGAGACCGCTTCCTCCTGAATTCCAGGCAGCAGATGGGAGTATGTGTCCAGTGTTATCGTGACAGACGAGTGGCCGAGACGCTCCGCCACAGTCTTAGGGTTTACGCCTTGCTGGAGCATAAGGCTTGCGTGAGTGAGCCGCAGGTCGTGAAGCCGCACTCCATTAAATCCTAATTGCTTCACACTTTTCGCCTAAACGCTTGACCAACGGTGTCCGGGCGTAGCGGAGCGCCGTCGACGACGTAGCAGAACACTAAGCTTTCATCTGTGAGGGAGACGCCTAGCGCGGCGGCATCCCGCTCTTGTTTTTCCTGGTGAGCGCGGAGCAATAGGCAGTAGGCGGGGGAGAGGGAAACAGCCCTTTTCGCTTTGGCCTCCGAGTAGACGTAGCTTCCGTCGCTCAGCTGGTCAAGGACCTGGGTTACCCTGAGGGTCGCAAAAAGTAAATCAAGACCCTTCCAGCGGAGCCCCAGTAGCTCCGATCGTCGAAGCCCTGTCCACGTCAGTGTGTGGAAAATTGTATGCCACATCCAGCCTTTGCAGGCTTCCAATAGCCGGTGAACCTCGGGGCTGGAACACCGCCCATTTGGTGACTTTAACACTTGGCTTCAGGCAAAGCCTGGTTGGAACAGCAACCAAAGCGACTATGCCAATCATTTTGAGGCCTATGAGCCAACGGAAAGCGGCCGACATCGGTACCTCAATAAATGGATGACTGCCGCGTCTCCAAGCTGGGGCTACTTCTGCTTAGCCCAACTACTTACCAAGTCGTATGTCAGCACAATAGTCACTTCAAATTTTGACGATCTTATTTATGACTCCTGCACCCAGAACTCCGTTAGGAGGCCAAGAGTGTATTCCACCTTAAGCCCTTACGGATCAATTTAGCATGACCACGTTCGGCTAACGATCATTAAATCGCATGGAGACTATCTCTACGATGATATCAAGAACACAGCAGACGATATGCAGGAACTTGATCATTTCCTAATGGACGATGTTTCTAGTCTTTTTCAAAGGCAAGAAGTAATAGTGGTGGGATATAGCGGTACTGACAACCACATCATGAAAGATCTATTTGCGAAAATTCCGCCGTCAAATGCCGTGTACTGGTGTACATATAAAGATAATCCAGTTCCAGAACAGGTCGATGAGATCGTTTCGAATGGGCATCTTTGCCCAGTAACAAAGATGCCAAATGCCCTTTCAATTGATGAGGGGCTTTTCTTGTTTACGCTACCCCACCTTCGGAACCCCATATTGCCATGGTGATTCTCTTTTCAAAACTAGGGTGACTTTCTCACAACTACTTGGCCTCCCTATGTCGCAATGCGCGCCAAATCTTCTCGGGGGTCAAAGGCGTGTCAATATGCCGCACACCGGCCCCAGCCAAAGCGTCCATCACGGCGTTCGTGACGGCTACGGGAGCGGCCACAGTAGGTAATTCCCCGATTCCTTTGACTCCCAACGGATTCAAAGGGGAAGGGGTTTCGATAGTACCCAGTACGATATCCGGAATATCACCGGCCATTGGGAGAGCGTAATCCATCAGGCTGCCGGTTAACGGTTGCCCATCTTCGCTGTAAACCATACCCTCACTTAGGGCTTGTCCCACACCTTGGGCGATAGCCCCATGGATCTGCCCGTCCACCAATGTAGGATTTATGATTCGGCCACAGTCATGGACCGCCGTATAACGAAGGATTTTGATTTCTCCCGTCCCGGGATCGACCTTTACCACTACCACATGAGCGCCAAACCCAAATGGGGTGCTGGGCAATGTAAAACTACCGCTAAAATCCAATCCGACGCTGACTTCGGGAGGCAAGTCTTCCTCACTGTGGGCAGCGCTGGCAACATCTGAGAAGGTGGTTAGTTGCTGTGGATTCTGACTTGAGTAGAGACCTCTTTCCCCGAATTCAATATCTGCAGCGGGGACTTTCAGAATATGAGCGGCCACTTGCGCCAACTTACCTTTAGCTTCTTGCAGAACTACATGCAGCGCATTTGCCCCGGTGACTGTTCCCCTGCTAGCCGCTGTGCCGTGCCCGAACGGGACCAACGAAGTGTCTCCGTGAATTACCTTAACTTGTTCTGGGTCTACTCCCAGCTCCTTACTTACAAGCTGGGCGAAGGTTGTCTCGGTCCCTTGACCATGGGGAGATAATCCAGTATAGACTGTCACGTGCCCCGACCTATCGATTTCCACTTTGGCGCCTTCTGTCAGCATGTCTCCGCCGCCGCCCGAGGCTTTGACAACGGTTGCTATACCTACCCCTATATATTGACCGTCTGGCGTAAGGGTCCCTGACCTTTTACGCCAATTTTGGTAGTCCGCCAATTCCAATACTTTATCCAAGCCTCTCTCATAGTCCCCCGAATCGTAAGTCAAACCCGTGGGCGTATCGAAAGGGAAGCTGTCTCTGGGAATGAGATTCCGGTACCTCACCTCAGCGGGGTCCAAGCCCAAGTCTTTAGCGATTAAATCAACGGTACGTTCCATACAGAAGGCGGATTCGGGCCCCCCAGCGCCCCGGTACGGACCGGTAGGAGGTTTGTTGGTCAAAGCGCCGAGCACTTCAACCCCCACGGCGGGGGTCTTGTACGGACCGGCGATGCGTTGTGATGCAAGCATAGGCACTATTGGAGTGGCGGACATGAAGAAGGCGCCGAGGTCCGCCACTATCTTGATTCTCATACCGAGGATAGTCCCGTCGGATTTGGCAGCCGCTTCCACATCCACCGTATGGCCCCTGGCCTGAAATGCCAACATATTTTCTTGCCGATCTTCAATCCATTTCACGGGGCGTCTCAATTGAATTGCCAGATAGGGTACCAATATCTCCTCGGGAAATACTGCCCCTTTTTGGCCAAAGCCGCCTCCGACGTCCGGGGCGATCACCCGCACTTTGGCATCGGTGCGCACCAACTGATGAGCAAGTTCATCTCGGACTTGATGGGGTTCCTGAGTAGAGTCCCAAACGGTTAGCATGTCCTGTATTGGCTCGTAGTAAGCGACCACCCCCCTGGCCTCCAATGGTGCCGGCGCCAACCGCTGCACTTCATATCGTTGGTTCACAACTAAGTCAGCAGCCCTGAACGCAGCTTCGATGTCTCCGCCTTCCCG
>DCAE01000125.1:4850-6131 GCA_002311385.1 Dehalococcoidia bacterium UBA1141
ACGGCCAAAGGCTCATAGTCGACAATAACGGCTTCTGCCGCATCCTGTGCTAGCTCCGGGCTTTCCGCCACCACTACTGCCACGGGTTGCCCAACGAAATGTACCCGGTCATTGGCCAAAACAGGTTGACCAGGAGCATGCATTAACCTTATCGACGGGTCTTCCCATGGGGGAATCGTTCTGATCTCTCCCAGCGCGCCGGCGACATCTTGCGCGGTGATTACGGACACCACGCCTGGGAGGTTTTGAGCTTGGGACACATCAATCGTCCGAATTTGTGCGTGCGCGTGCGGGCTTCGCACAACAAATGCGTGAAGCATTTCAGGCAACTTTATATCTGCCACGTAAGAACCTGTCCCGGTCAATAGCCGGTAGTCCTCAAATCGGTTCGTGGGTTTACCTATGGAGCTCATTCAAACCTCCCTGTAGTGTTAGGCAGTCGGTTGCTTCTCCTTGATGGGTAAATTAACACATTTGGCGACTAAGCGATTCGTCACTACCAGTGTAGAAAAAACTACCTCTGCAAGACCGAAGTAGGTGCGCAGCCAAGAAGGCAGTGTGACTGGTAGACTCGTCCAAGGGATACCACATGATCGTCTTCAGTGCCCAATACCATTTTTCTTCTCGGTAGTGTAAATCGGCGTAGAGGCTTCTAAGCTACGGCGTCACCTAATAATGGCAAATCTTATGCGGCTGGTTCACCGAGAGGGTTGATACGCCTGACCTGATTTACGCCAAATCGTTGTTGGAAGAGTCAACATTGCCGATCTAATCGCCACCAACACCGCCAACCCGTGTTTCTGTTGTAGTGCGACTCTAGTGGAACCCCCCATCCAGATTGCGCCACTTTGCAGAGTATTAATTCTTGGGAAGATGGCCAAGACTCTATTATAATTTAGCCTCAATACTGTCCAACTGTTGGAGTCCACCTCAGTTGACGATGATGCCGCGGATTTTACTTTACAGTCGGACTTGGACCCCCGCCCGCTCCTCTTGAAGTGTGAGCACAATGGAACTGTCCCGCCCTTCCCAACCTCGGCCCATAGCCTCCATGTATTCCTGCTCGCAAAGCTGAGCTATTCGCATAGGAACGTTGTGGGCGCGCGCCATTTCGCTAGCCAGACCTAAATCTTTTCGAGCAATTTTCAATGCGAAACGAGGGTCGAAATCTCCTCGGAAGTAAGTATCCGGTAGCCGCATATTGAGATTACTCATGCGCCCTAACGCAGCGTTCCGGAAAACATCGACGATAACTTCGGGCGCGACCCCAGCTTTCACGGC
>DCAE01000140.1 GCA_002311385.1 Dehalococcoidia bacterium UBA1141
TGCTTGATGCTCTGATGGTACCGTGGGGCGCGCCGCGGCGAACCAGGGAATTCTGTCTCAGATTATCCAATGCCCCAACGATAGCTTTGGAAAAAACTTAATAATAGACACGGCGGTCGACCCCGGGGACAGTGGTGGACCAAAGCTAAACGCCGAAGGTCTGGTCGTTGGGATGGTCCGATCTGTTCAAATTACGTTCGGTGGCCAGAGAGTGGAGGGAACGTTCTACGCCATCCATGTGGCGGAGATTCGCGACGCTTTGGTCGAGCTTAAGCAAGGCCGGTCGCGTTTGCAATTGAGTGGGTCCTGCTAAGGGCGCCACCCTTTACGTAGATGCACACCCGCGCTCATCCAAGATCTGCCCTTTCTCTTTGCGGCTTACCTTAGAATACAGTCGTTCTACAAACTTACATCCTCGCGCATCACTCTCCTTTTACCACACTAAAGTCAGAGGCTAACACCAGGAAGGCTGAAAACCTTCAATTTGAAAATGTGCCCGCTTTCAAAGATGGCATTACCTTATGTATCTCATTGATGTGAATTCCGTAAAATGTCCCCACGACTCGTTTCCCACCACTACTTAACCGGGCTAGGCGAATCATGCCGATAACCTCCCCGGCCAAATTGAACACAGGTCCGCCGCTGTCCCCGGGGTCAACCGGAGCATCAATCGTTAGATTAACGCCAAAGCTTTGCGGACCGAAATTGGTGATCTGCGACAAAACTCCCACGTTGGCTGTTGCGCCCCCGACGCCTCCGAATTCTGTCAGGCCAGCAGACCCCGAAAAACCGAGAACCAGAACGGAAGACGCAATATCGCCGGTACTAACGGATCCAGTTTGAAGCCCCCGCCGCTGCGCGGCAGTATGCAAATTTTCTTGCCCCGCGGTGATTTCCAACAGCGCGATGTCTTTCGCCGCATCCCAACCCGCGACCAGTGCCGTCATCGGCGGTGAATTAGCTTGCCGAACCACTACGGAAGTCTCGCCTGCAACCAAGTGCTGCACGGTCAGAATTAGTCCCGGCCCTATCATCCAGCCGGTACCCTTGCCCGAGCCGGCCTCAATCTGGAAAACCGAAGGCCAAACTTCGCGGTAGACACTGTTGAAGTTGCCATCTGGCTGCCTCGATTGCCCTATCGTTCGTCCCGGGAGAGAGACCCGGCCAGCCGGTGTAGGCGCCGCCAAGACTGTGGCAATTCGTTCATCTACTAGCCGCATAAATTCCTCATCTGACCTTTGACATGCTGCGCCTGCGAAAAGAACTAAAGCCACTAAAACTAATGGGGACGTCCAGAGGTTCATCGGAATCATCTTCCCTATATAACTGAGAAAAAGCTTTTAATGCTGGGTCCAATTGGGAATATTCGATATCGGAGTGTAGCAAATGCAGCTAAACCTCGCTACATGCCGAAGTGGCGAGGGCTTATTTCGAAACCGGCATGACATAACGACCCAATAAATCTATCATTGGAACGTGAATCCGTAGTGAGTTGTTGACACTCTTGAAAATTTTTGATACCTTGCCAACGACTAAATCATAGAGTATCAGTTACTGCCTATTTTTAGGTTAGAGAACACAACTCGGGCTGTCGAATCACTGGATCGCGCTTATCCGAAGTTTCTAAAGGGAAAGTTTGGATTGGCTCAGATAGCTCCCCTCGTAAGAACGGCCATTGGCAACGTCGAACATCGTTTTTGAATCCTTGACGCAAAGTGCGAGATTAGGGCAAGAGAAAAAGAGAACCTGACTCGGATGAGAAGTATGAAAATGATTGCTATGCTAGGACTCAGTTTCCGGAAACTTTTGGGGGTTGCGGTATTAATCGCCTTAGTTACCGCGCTGGCCGCATGTGGTGACAAAAGCACCCCCTTTGCGCCACAAACGTCAATACAAGGAACCACCCTAGAGGAGGAATCTGGGTCCTTTGGCGTGGTATCTGTTACAACTTTCAGCCTTCCTGATTTGTTTGTTCCTGTCACCTTGAAATCACCCGAAGGCGCCGTTGTCGTCGGCCTCGAACCTGAGACCATAGAAGGACCCGCTGAGCTCAAATACATTTCCATCGATAAGGCAGCAATCGAGACAATGCCTCAGCTTCCGGAAGAGATTTCCAGCGTCACCCGCGTGTTTGACCTTACTCTAGTGGGCGCGGGAGCCACTGCCGGCGAAGACGGCGCGGTACCCGCACTTTTGAAACCTTTGACTATTACCATACGCTATGAAGAATCCGACCTCGCCTTAGCCAATGGAGACCCCAGTTTTCTGAGCGTGCTCCATCTACAGAACCAAGAGTGGATTCCCCTGTTGACCACTGTCGACCAAGAGAACTCCACCATCTCCGCTCAGGCCGATTCTTTGAGTACCTTTCTCGGTGCCACCAGCCACATACGTCACAATACATGGGTTCAACAATCGGCCTCGAAGCGTGCGTTGGGGCTATCTCCCGCACAGCAAACAGGCGGACCAGACCAACAAGGCAGACCCGGAGAACCACTTGCGCAACTCGCCCAGCAAGGCGCTCAAAGAGCGACAATTCCTACGGGGCCACAAGGTGACACGGGCCCCAAAGGCGATAATGGCGATCCCGGCAATACCGGAGTCACCGGTCCTCGAGGCATAGCCGGAGAAAATGGTTCCGACGGCCAGCCCGGATCCCAGGGGTTTACCGGCCCTTCGGGCGCAACAGGACCCGCCGGTCCCGCGGGCAAGCAAGGGCGTACCGGCCTTCGAGGCCTTATCGGTCTGCAGGGGCTTGCTGCTGATC
>DCAE01000048.1:0-894 GCA_002311385.1 Dehalococcoidia bacterium UBA1141
AAACGATTGGACCCATGTTTTTCCAGCATCAGTGCTTTTATGGACACCTCCAGACCCGGCAGCAAAAACTATTTCAGGAGATCGCCGATCCACTGAAATAGTGTGGACTGTACCGCAAGTTTGGCATGTACCGACCACCGTCCAATTCTGACCAGAGTCGGTACTTATTAGTACGTCCGCCGGCGCGCCCCCTTTGCCCCTCATTCCGCCTTGATCCCTTACATTGCTGGCAGCTGTGTATGCGATATTAGGTTGGCTCTCAGAAAACGACAAGGCCGTAAAGGACTTATCTCTAAATGCCCCGGCCAATGTCAAAACAGACGACCAAGTGAGCCCGGCATCGTCGCTCCTGTATAGGTTATTCTCTAACACTGAATAAATGATGACATCCGAATTTGTCGGATGAATAGCTAGGCCGGAAACATGAGCACTAGCATCGCTTTGTGTCCAATTAGCCCCTGAGTCTTTTGACTTCCACACGCTCATATCATTGGCATCGTAACCAACATATACAGAGTCCGGTGAGCTCTTTGATATAGCGATATGTGTGACACCTCCTGCCACGAGATTACCGGTCTTTTCCCATTCGATCTTATGGCATGTAGAGTTTGTGCTTAAAACGCAGCCTGTCTGTTCATGGAATAAGTATTGAGGTCGCGGATTTGACACATTAACGAGTCGTCCGTCGATAACATGATCGGTTACAGAGGCTCCGGTAGGTAAGAGTGTGGCCGCAGGTTCAGAATCTTGGGCAATCAGATGAGGAGCGAATTCGACGACGCAGGGAATCATCAGATCGATCTCAGCTGGGGTAGGTCGACGCTCATTTAACTCCGTAATCGTAGGTCCTACTTTTTCGTATAAACATTCCCCTAAATTTGGATTTCTGCTTAA
>DCAE01000048.1:982-2111 GCA_002311385.1 Dehalococcoidia bacterium UBA1141
TTTTGGGAGACGATGGTTTATCTGACTTAACGTCAGAATCTTGGGCAATCAGATGAGGAGCGAATTCGACGACGCAGGGAATCATCAGATCGATCTCAGCCGGGGTAGGTCGACGCTCATTTAACTCCGTAATCGTAGGTCCTACTTTTTCGTATAAACATTTCCCTAAATTTGGATTTCTGCTTAATTCTTCCCCCAGACCCGACAAATCCAAAGAAAGCGGTTCCGGTTTCGATACATCGGTTTTGGGAGACGATGGTTTATCTGGCTTAACGTCAGACTTGGACCTAACACCAGTAATAACAGTTGGTTTGGTCGCTGGAGTTTGTATTTGAGGTTGTTCTGAGGAGGCTACGGTTTGATCCGAATCAGACCGAGGGTTGGAGCCACAGCTTGCGGTGATGATTAGAACCATAGGTAAGAAGAGCAGTAGCAGGTATCTACCCACATGAACCTCGAATCGATTTTAAGGCTAAGGTTGCGATCGACCGCCCGGGAAGTACTGAAAACGTCACGTTACAGTGTAGGCAAGATACTGAATAACCGGATTGGACGGCAAGTCATCATAGAAGTAGGCGGCTCACCTACAGTATCGCACATCCAAGTAACAGACTTGTGGAGTGGAGGGATTGGTTCCCATGGGCACCACCTTCGCCGCGTCACAGAGTTCATTAATCACGCGACCCCGATGGATTATCCGATTGGCATGGCGCGGGCATCGTCATATACCTCCCACTGATTCAACCAACTATAAACATTACCCTGAATATAGTGGTATAGACCAGTTTCCGGGTCTAACTCGATGGCGCAGTGCTGGCGTCGCCTGCCGGATAACGTAGACCGCAGACCTCATGTACACCGCGGTGATTATTAGGCCGATGGCCAGGTCAGGCCACCTGGAACCAGAGGCAAAGACGCCCACCGCCGCTATCAAGATGCCCACATTGGCTATGATGTCGTTACGCGAGCACAGCCAGGTGGAGTGCCGTAATGTTGGAGAACCGATGTAGAGAATAGCTCGGATTCATATATCAAGATTTCATACATCTGTCCAAGCTCCTTTTTAGGCCGCGAAAACTAGTATCGAACCTTTTGCATTGTATAGCAGTACTCTTGGTAGTAGATGGTG
>DCAE01000048.1:2279-17342 GCA_002311385.1 Dehalococcoidia bacterium UBA1141
CCGCGCTGGGCACCACATAGAAACCCGTGCAACGGGGCTAGTGGATATCGTTACCAAAGGCTGGTCTGCCCTTAGCAGCCACCAATACAAGTAGTTTGGCAGTCCCTGAGGGCATCAAATGAGAGGAGAGCGACACATGGCCACTTTGGGGGCGGCACGGGATTCGTCTGCAGCAACATAGTGAGTATCCTGGCCCAGAGTGGCCACAAGGTCGTCTGCTTCGACATAGTGCCACCCAACGACCTGCTCACTAATATATCCAAACGTGGGCCAACAATGTCACTTTCCTTCAGGGGGACATCCTAGCTCCCGGTGATGTGGAGCAAGTCGAGAACCATGACATAGACAAGATTGTCCACGCCGCGGTATTCACCGGGGTCCTGCCGGAGGTGGAGGCGAGCCGAAGCCGATCCATCGTGGACATAAATGTCATGGGCGCCACCAACCTGTTGGAGCTGGCCCGGCGGGTTGTCTCCAAGCGATTCCTTTACGTTAGCTCGGGCTCAGTCTACGGCAATCGTCCCAAACAGGAGGAGGTGCTCCGTGAAGATGCCGACCTCCACCCTCACACCCTCACACCCTCACACCCTCTACGAATCTACCAAGTACGCCAGTGAGCTGCAAACCCAACGGTTCGGTGATATGCACGGCTTTGCCACCGTCGCCACTAAGCTCAGCTCTCTCTACGGTCCCATGGAGAGGATCACCGGCCACAGGGCCAACCAGTCCGTGGTGAAAGATTTCACTGGAAGGGCTTTCGCGGCAAGACCATAGCCGTCAGTGACCGCAGTTTAGGCCGCGACTACACCTACGTGGTCGACATCGCCGATGGGATCTGTAGTGTGTTGGGTGCTCCCAACCCGTCCCATTTCGCCTACAATATCTCCACAGGCAAATGGATCAGCCTGGGAGACATCATCGATGCTTTAATGGAACTGCGGCCGGACATCAAGGTGATAGACGCCTCGTCCGGAGACCCCAATGACGCCTCCTACGGTGGGTCTCGGTCCCGGATGGATGTATCCCGACCGCGAGACGACATAGGATTCACTGCGGAGTACGACCTCTATTCGATGGCGTTCAGCCGCTTGTTCCACCCAGAGTCGCGCAATACCGGGAACGCTAGTTGGCCACTGCGGTTGGCGGTGACTTGAGCAAGTAACGGCCCATTTCCTATGCTCAATATTGTACGAGGCTAGGAAGTGGTGGATTGATTGGAAGAACTGCTACAGTGTTAACGATATAGAGTGGAAAAGTGCTCGGGGTGAGTGGACCCAAACCACCGGCCTCTTCGTCCCGAACGACATTCGCTAGCCACTGCGCTACACTCCGACGTAAGTCGGACATTGATGCCGTAATGTAGACCTCTGGGTCCCGAACGAAGCGCGCTAGCCACTGCGTTATAGATTCGGCACATCCTTACTAGGGAGCTGAATAGTCAACGTGAATCGCAGAGGAGTAATTGCGTACACGTCGTCAGGGCGAACGGTATCACCAACTGCCAGCGGCTAATCTTACTATGGGTAGCTAGTGGCCTCAATATTGCCGACCTGCTTCTCACCCGCCGCCGGTTTTCGTAAATAATGTATATCGGATGGCCCTAGGGCAGTAATAATGCCAACGAAATGCTATCATGAATGGTACGGATTGCACCCTGGGTAGGCTGCCCAGTATGGTGCATGTTCCGCTGACGGAGAATTACTGAAATTCATGGATCACCCAAAGAGTCAGGCAGATAGTCACCGCAACCCCAATATCAGAAATCTAGCAATCATTGCCCACGTCGACCACGGCAAGACCACCTTGGTGGATGCTTTGTTGAAGCAGAGTCAGGTCTTTCGGGCCGGTCAGGACGTTGGCGTACTCATCATGGACAGCAACCCGCTGGAGCGAGAACGCGGAATTACCATCCTAGCCAAGAATGCGTCCGTGAACTACAAGGGTGTGAAAATCAACATCATAGACACGCCGGGCCACGCCGATTTCAGCGGCGAAGTCGAGCGCATCATGAACATGGCCGACGGCTGTCTGCTCTTGGTGGACGCTGTAGACGGGCCAATGCCCCAGACTACATACGTGCTGCGTCAAGCGTTGAACCAGAAAGTCAAACCCATGGTCGTTATCAATAAGATTGACCGGAATGAGGCCAGGGTGGCGGAAGTGGTCGAGATGGTGCAGGACCTTTTCCTAGAGTTGGCCACCGATTCCGAGCAGTTGGACTACCCCGTATTGTACGCATCGGCACGGGACGGATATGCCACCAAGGACCTGTCCGTACCGAGAGAAGACATGCAAGACCTATTCGATGCCATATTGGAAAATGTACCGGAGCCGGAGGGAGACCCGGATGCGCCCCTTCAAGTACTGGTGGCCGCCTTGGACTACGACAACTATTTGGGTCAGGTGGCCATAGGCCGAGTGTTCCAGGGCACCGCTCGCTTGGGAGACCAAGTGACTCTATTGACCCGCCATGATCAGCCGACGGTTCACAAGGTGCAAAAGTTGTTCACGTTCCGCGGGTTGGGACGGGCCGAGTCCGAAGAAGCAGTGGCGGGTGACATCGTTGCTTTGACCGGCATCGAGAATGTTTCCATCGGCGATACATTGACTGCGCTGGACGAAACTGAGGCTCTACCCTCCATTGAGATTGAAGAGCCGACGGTCAAGATGACCTTCGGCATCAACACCTCGCCATTCATGGGCAAAGAGGGGAGCTACTGCACCTCCCGTATGCTCTACGACAGGTTGATGCAGGAACTGCGAACCAACGTTAGCCTGAGGGTGGAAACCACCGCCGCGCCCGAGGTCTTCCTTGTTTCCGGCAGAGGCGAGTTACACCTATCCATCCTTGTTGAAACCATGCGCCGGGAGGGTTTTGAATTCCAAGTTTCCCGACCGGAACCCGTAACCAAGGTTGTTGACGGTCGAGTGCACGAACCCTATGAGCACCTTAGCATCACCACCAAGGAAGAGTACCTAGGCGCACTGACCGAGTACCTGTCCGGTCGCTTGGCCCAGCTTACGAACATGAAGTATGACGACGCTGGAAACGTGTCGATGGACTACCGGATACCTACCCGTGGCCTGATTGGCTTCACCTCATATTTCCTGCGCACTACCAGGGGCAACGGGGTCAAGAGCAGCGTGTTCATTGGCTACGAGCCCATGAAGGGAGAGATAAGAACCACCACCACCGGCGTGTTGGTGGCCCATGAGCCCGGAGTGGCCGTGACCTATGGTCTGCTCAACGCCCAAGGTAGGGGAGACACATTCATAGACCCCGGCTCCAAGGTTTACGAGGGAATGATTGTCGGCATGCACCGGAGAGAAGGCGATATTCCCATCAACGTATGCAAGGAAAAGAAGCTGACCAACATGCGTTCTTCCACCGCCGACGTTACCAAGCGCCTGAACGCCACGGTCCGGTTCAGCCTGGAAGATGCCCTGGACTTCATCTCCACCGACGAGTTGGTGGAAGTCACCCCCCAGAACTTCCGCATGCGAAAGCGCGAGCTAACCACCCTTGACCGCGCCAAAAAGCGCCGGGTCTCCACCAGCCGAGACCGGGACTAGGCTTAGGGGAACCAGCGGGGGAAAGCAGATACGTAAGGGCGGTCAGAACCGCTACTTGAGATAGGCTCTCGATTGTATTATAAGTTTGTAAGGGAATAATCTCTTACTTATATGAACGACATGCCCAAAGTCAAGATGACATCGAAAGGTCAGGTCACCATCCCTAAGGAAGTCAGAAAACGCTTGGGCATGTGCCCCGGAGATGAGTTGGAGTTTGTTGAGGGTGCCCGGGGGTTCACCGTCAACAAACGTTTGCAGGCTTCTCCCTTAGCATCGTACGGAGGTTATCTGAAGGGTTTGCAAGGCCAAGACCCTGACGTGTTGGTCACGGAGATGCGTGGCGGGTGACCACAGCCGTTTATACCAACGTTCTATTGGATATATTCTGCCGGTCGACTACTGACTAGAGACCGAGGTTACTACCGGACTTATTTCCCGGACCTACTGCTGATCTGAATAATGGTCGGAGGGAGCAACTGCGTGCTCCAGTCCAGAGCCACCCCACTCTACCAGAGCTCCTTCGTCGCTAGGCGGGCGCCCTCGGCCATGGCTTCCAATTTGGGCCAGACCAGTTCCGGCGATATTGTCGGGTTGGTCCTTACAAAAGTTCCAAAGCCGCAGTCGCTGCCAGCTATGACGTTCTCCCTTCCCACCAATTTGGCGTAGCGGACAATGCGTTGGGACACCAGTTCCGGATGTTCAATGAAGTTGGTGGTGGAGTCGACTACCCCGGGTATGATGACCTTGCCGTCGGGTAATTTGACGTCTTCAAAGACGTTCCACTCGTGTTCGTGGCGAGGATTGGAGCCCTCAAAAGAGATGGCGTCGGGCCGCGCTTTCAGGGCGATGGGCAGGATTTCCTTGAGGGGGATGTCCAGATGGTGGGGCCCTTCATAGTTGCCCCAGCAAAGATGGAGCCGCATCCGGTCCGAAGGTAATCCTTCCAGCGCAGCATTCAGAGCCTCAACGTTGGCCTCGGCCACCTTCAGGAACTCACTGTTGCTAAAGGTTGGCCACTCCATGTGACGGCCCATGGCCAAGTCGGGGCAGTCCACCTGCAGCAGGAAACCGGCATCGACGATCGCTTTGTATTCCACTTTCATGAGGTCTACCAACACCGACATATATGCTTCCCTGCTGGGGTAATGCTGGTTGACCAAGAACAGGGCGATGACACCGGGGGATGCGGCGGTCATGAATGCCTCTTCGGACTTGGCTGCGGACACGCCTGCCTTGAGGTTGGAGATGTCGGTCTGAACCTCGTTTCCGCCTTTGCTGGCCACCGGTCCATTGCAAGCGGGGCGGGTAATCACTGCCAAGCTTGACATGATTCTCTCGTGGGCCTCCGGGAAGTCGGCCCAGTCGCTCCTGGGCAGTGCCGGGCTGTCGCCGCCGAAACCGGTCATGCGGTCCATAACGTAAGTGGCATAGCCCGCTTTGCTCTGCTCCCCGTCGTTCAGTACGTCCACGCCCACATCCGCCTGCTTCTGGACCACCTCCGTCACGGCTTGACTGACTCGCTGAGCCAATGCCGCTTCGTCGGTGGGTGATCCGGCTTGCTTGGCGATAATTAAATCAACCAAGTCCCAGGGACGTGGCAGGCTACCGGTGTGGGTGGTCAGTATTCGTGTTGTGCTGCGTTTCAAAGCGTATCCTCCAGGAAATCTTCTTTGTGATCCACGTTTGCTACAACTTTGTTAAAAGGATGGGGTGGTTCGGGCTCGTGTGTTATTTGCCGGACATGGTAGGGGATTGACGGCCCGTTGCATATGGCATAGGTGAAACTGGGCGGATTAGGGCGGGAATGGTAGGGGCTAAGTTGAAGTTTGGCAACGGCGTCTTTATTCAGTAGCGGAGCGTCGTCCAACCACGAGGTGCGGATTGAGTTGACGGTTATATTCGACCGCCGGTCAATCCAATTCCCAAAGAGGGGCGCTACTGGAGGTTCTTGGCTGGGAATTCTTAAACCGTGGCTCGGTTCATGGAGCTAATCTGAATGCCAAAACCAGGCTTCACATCAAAATTCACAATCTTGCCGGTGTTCAGCTCAGCGTTGTGAACCTTGCACACTTCCAAGGTCTTTAGCAGTCTGAGACCGAATTTCTCCACGCTCAGGCGAAAGTGGACATCGCACAGGGCGCGTAGGCGGACCAGCGTCCTCTCTTCAAAGCTGGATGTGTGGATTATCAAGATGATTGTCTTGCCTCGATTGGCAATCTGTTTACAGGCTCTTAAGAAGCTTAGAATGGACCTCTCCGAGCTACATGACGCCAGGTGGGTGAGGGCATCCACGATAATCAGGTGACATTCTTGAGGAAGCTGATTGATCTCCTCAGCCAGAAGTGATAGAGGTTGTAGAGCCTCGATTTCCGTCGCCTCATATGGCTCTTCCAATGGGATGATTCGCATGGCGCCGGACCGAAAGTAGTACCCCACCTCCAACCCGATGGATTTCATCTGGTTAGTCAGGCTTTCCTCCGAATTCCCGAAGGTGAAGTAGGCCACCCGGCTCCAGGTGGTCAGCGCCGCATAACTATAATGTTGACAAAGCACACTCTTGCCCGAGGAGGACGCGCCTTCGAACAATGCGACGGCACCGGGGGGTATACCTCCACCCAGTTCGATATCTAAAGCGCTATTGCCCAACTGAAAATTTTCCGTGCGGTTGTAGTCTTCCGAAGGTTCTAAAGACCGGAGAGCCACCTTAACGCTGAGGGCGAGATCTTCCGGGTTGCACGGTTTGGATACGTAGTGATGGACACCCAACTCCATGCCCAAGGACTCGCCTTTCGCTGCGGACATGGCGGTAAGCATCACCACTGGTATATCTACCAAGTCGGGGTCAATTTTTAACCGGCTAAGCACCTCGAAACCGTCCATACGGGGCATGGCCACATCCAGAACGATGAGGTCGGGAAGCTCCGACTTCGCCACGGTAAGACCTTCCAGGCCATCCCTGGCTGTAAGGACTTTGTAGTTGTTGCGGTCAAGGGTGTATTGGGCGAAGCGCAGAGCGCTGGCCTCGTCATCTATGACGAGGATCTTCTTTGTCATGATTATCCCACTCCAGTTTCGCTCTATTAAATTGGCCATGCCTAATATAAAAGCCGGGTATTGGCCGTGTTTCTACATGCGTGATGACGGTGGATGCCGGTTCTGCGATTATGAATGCTCGTTTGCCAACGGCAGTGTAAAAACAAAGGTGCTGCCCTTGTTTATGGCGCTCTCAACCCAAATCCGGCCGTCATGGGCTTCAATCAACTGCTTGGAGATATAAAGCCCCAGACCGGTGCCCACGATACTCCTGGTCAAGGAACTATCCGCCCGGTAAAAGCGCTCGAAGATATGGGGCTTTGCCTCTTCCGAGATTCCGACACCTTAGTCTGTCACCTGTATCTGGATTTCATCTATGCCGATATAGGCCCCCACGGTTATCTCGGCGCTGGTAGGGCTGAATTTAACCGCATTACTCAGTAGGTTGACCAGTACTTGGTTTATCCGCGCCTCATCTGCTTCAACCCAAGGAAAGTCCGCCTGCATATCTACTTTGATTCCGATGTTGCCCTTCTCGGCAGACGCGTAGAGACTTTGTATTGCGCTATGAATCACTCCTTCGATGGAGATTGGAGTCTTTTGAATGTCGAAATGGCCGGAATTCAACCGCGAGACATCAAACAATTCGTCAATCAATTGGCTAAGGCGGTCGGTTTCTTGGTCGATGGTGTTTTGAAACTCCCTCTGCACTTCCGGCTCGCTGACCAATCCATCCAGAATCAATCTATTGAAGCCTTTGATGGAGTGCAGGGGTGTGCGCAACTCGTGGGAAATCGTGTCTATGAACTCCGACTTCATCCGGTCGAGCTCCCGGAGACACTCCTCTACCTGTTTGCGGTCGGTGATGTCGCCCAGGGACAGAAGATAGGCGGTTTGGCCCTCCCACTGCGTCTCATCCATGCGCATTTCCGCCATGCCCGGTTCTTCGTTCTTGCGGGTGATTTCAATTTCGATTACGTCGCCAGCAAACAAAGGGATACCCAAAGGTTGGCCAATCAAGTTATGAGGATCGCGGCGCAATTGTGAACTGGCGGCATGGTTGGCGAACCGCACCGTGCCGTCCTGATCCACAATCAATATCCCGGTGCTATTTTTTTCAACCAAGCTGTTGAAGCTGGCTTTGTGAATGTTCAACTCGATGGCGATGTCTCGGGCTTCGGCCACTTCCTCTTCCAGGCTCATCCGGTTGCTTATCATGAGGTCTCGGACCTCTTTGAGCCGCCCAACCGCTGCGCCAACCACCAGCAGAACGACGCTGCCTTCCATGCACGCACTGTCCCACAAGAATTCCCTGCCTGCGCCGGTAAAGTTGAGCAGCACGGTATTTACCGTCACGATGGTCAGCCCGCCCAGAAACCCGCCTTTCATGCCCAAACCCCAGCCAAGGAGGACCACCGGCAACGCGGATATGATGGTGGCCTCTGGACCGACAAGGTGCCGCGTGATTAGGAATAATTGGGCGTAAGCAAAGAATCCGACGGCAGCGGTTATGTACTGGTGGTGGCTCGGATTCTTGGACATATCCGATTCTTGGCCGTCTGTTGAGTAGGTGTCCTGTGCGTTTGATTGAATCAGTTGTGGGAACGGTTGGCCTAGGCCAACAACTAAATCGTTCAATTCGCCGCCTCTCCACTGTTTCGAGTTGGGTTATCATCCGAAAGAACTGATTGAATGAGATGGGAGCTAACCCAATTTGTCTTCCTGCAAAGCGGGTCGCTTCCTCCAAAACTGGGGACTGCGGCCCACATAGATAGACTACTGCTTTGACGATTGAAGGCGTAGGGTATCGCCACCCTAAGGAATGTGGGCGTATGCTCACCGCGTGGTCTGCCAAGTCCAAGGCCGGAAAATTGTGTATGGGCCGCCGATTTGTGCTTGGACCTTCTATGGGTATAATGACCGGCATATGACCAGCATAAAGGCACAGGGGAGCGACGCAATGGCAATCAAGGACCAGGGTGTGCGGGACCAAAGATTCTCGCCTCAAGAGTTGGTTGATGCGGAGAAGGGTTTGGTTGGGCGCCGGATCTACATCGATCCCGAGATTTACCAGAATGAGTTGGAGCGGATTTTCGCCAAGTGCTGGCTGTATCTGGGCCACGAGAGCCAGATTCCCAACCCCGGCGACTTCATGACCACTCACATGGGGGAAGATCCCATCCTGGTGGTGAGGAACAGCGCCGGTAAGGTAAGAGCCTTCCTGAACGTTTGCCCCCACCGAGGTAATAGGTTGTGCCGCGCCGACCGAGGGAATGCCAAGTCGTTCACCTGCTCCTATCACGGTTGGTCGTTTGGCAACGACGGCGGGCTGGCGGGCGTTCCTAATCTTAATGACGCTTACTTTGGCCAACTGGACCAAGACCTTTGGGGTTTGACTCCGGTGACCCAACTGGACAGTTACAAGGGACTCATATTCGGGACCTTCGACTCGGAGGCGCAGCCGCTTTGCGAGTATCTGGGTGATTTGGCCTGGTACTTGGATGTGTTTGTAGACCGGTGCGAGGGTGGCATCGAAATAGTAGGCGAGCCGCATAAATGGCTGGTGCCCTGCAATTGGAAGTTTCCTGCAGAGAATTTTGCGGGGGATATGTATCACGCCCAATGGAGCCACCTTTCGGCTATAACCACCGGGTATGGGAGCACGGCAAACCGCAATAATTGGACGGGCAACATCGTGTCTCCGGGCAACGGTCATTGCGTGGTGGCCGTCGGCCCGAATGACATAAACGTGCCGCCCGTTCCAGAGATTGAGGCCTTCGAGGCCAGCATCCTGCCCCAGATGCACCGACGGTTGGGTCCTCGTTTGAGCCGGATAAACCCCATATTCGGAACGGCCTTTCCCAACTTTTCCTTCAACCGCGCACCCGCTCATACGCTGCGGGTGTGGCATCCCAAAGGCCCGGAGCAAACCGAGATTTGGGTCTGGGCTTTCGTGGATAAAGCCGCCCCAGTCGAGGTCAAAGAAGCTATGCGCTTGGCCAGCCTGCGCACCTTCTCCGCTTCTGGCACCTTTGAACAGGATGACATGGACAACTGGCAGGGTTGCACGGAAACTTGCCGGGGCGTCGTCTCCAGGCGCATGCAGCTAAATATGCAGATGGGTTTGGGCCATGACGGATATAGCGAGGAACTGGGTGCTTGGGCCAGCGAATTTCGTTTGAGCGAGAGTAACCATAGGCGCTTTTATCAAGAATGGGCCCGGATGATGGGCTAACGTCTGTGGCCTAGTCTGTCTAAATCTCAGATTTCTCGTATAATTCTTGAACGCAAATCTAGAAAGCCGAATCAAATAACTAAATATGGGAGGAGCAATCTTGTTTACCATGAAACAGGTCCAAGCGGCGATGAGCGCCATGATTGAAAAGGCCATGCAGACCCCTGGAGAACCGGTGGCCATGGCCATTGTAGATGCTGCCGGGAATCTGGAGGCCTACGCAAAGTTGGATAATCTGCGCATCTTTAGTCGTCGCCATGCACTTCGTAAGGCCTACACCTCGGCGGTTTTGGGCACGGATTCCGGCGCAAACTCCGCAAGGTTACACAGCCAAGGCCGCAGCATCAGCGAACTGGGAGACCCACAGTTGACCCATGGGCAAGGCGGTCTAGTAATCATGAAGGACGGCGTAATTTTGGGAGGCATCGGAGTCGGCGGCTACCCCAGCGGTCAAGCCGACGAAGACCTGTCACGGGTCGGTCTGGAGGCTATGGGCTTGTAGGGTTATGCTGGGCGCGGTGAATCTTATATGAGGGCACGACGTTGTGGACTGGAAACGTCCTGCCTTCAATTATCTACCTGTAGACCGGTTAGCGCAGGCTGTTCGGACTATTCCTGTCGTCTAGCGCGAATATGAATAGGCGAGTGAATCACGCGAATCCGGACGGACATATTCTGGGAGTGGAAACAATGGATGTATACCAATGCCTCAGGTCCCGCCGAACGGTGCGGGACTATAAACCCGACCCTATTCCTCAAGAGCTAGTTCGCAGAATCCTTAAAGCCGGTCGTTGGGCACCCAGTTCAAGCAACACCCAGAAGTGGCACTTTATCGTTATCCAGGAACGAGATACCCTTCAGGCCCTGGGCAAGATTGCCACACAAGGCACGTTTATCGCCCAAGCGCCCTTGACCATCGCCATCGTGATGGATGATGCGCCCAGGCCCCAACTGGATGCTGGGCGGGCCTTGCAGCAGATGGAATTGATGGCTTGGTCCGAGGGCGTGGGTATGTGCTTCGTGGGTGTCCGTGAGGCCGACCAGCAGATTGCGGTCAAGAAGCTGTTAGGTATCCCGGAGACCATGGAGTTGATAACTCTGTTGCCCTTTGGCTACCGCGCCGACGTTCCCAAAGCTGAAGGTACCCCCCGCAAGCCCCTGGAAGAAATCGTCCATTGGGAGCGATTTGACGGCAAAGCGATTTAAGCCCGCTATCTAATTAGAGTGACTCCACAACTCGACGACGGCGCCTTCTATCAACGGTTGGAGGCCCGCCCACCATTTTTCAAATGCTGCTTTGAACTCAGCGTTTTCGAAAGCGGATTTATTCATTTCCTCGAGAGCAGCCAGAGTGTCAAAGTCGAATTCCCAGACTACCCGGTCGGTCTCCCCGCTGAATAGGTCAGTGTAGATTCTTCTTGGCGGGCCGCCCACCCGCTCCACGATGGGCTGAAATTCTTTTAGCTTACCGACCACGGCTCCGGAAGCTCCGGGTTTGGCGCGAAATATCCTTCTTTGGGTAATCATTGTTTCATCATCCTTATAATCGGTGGCAATGAGTGGTTCGGAAATAATGTCTTTTATCAGGTCCGGTTAGTTTAACCCATCAGACCAAGCAGCCGGACACCGTTATTAGCTTGGAAAGCAGCCATCGCGGAAATCTCTGGACCGCGCAAGGAAGAATACCTGCAATCCCGCCGGAGCCTGGGCATCACCAAAGAAGTGGCATGCCTCCAACAAACGCCGCAGGGAGATTTCATGTGTGTTTACATTGAAGCCGCTGAGAAGCCGCTGAACCCGTGGGAGTCATGGAGAAGATGGTCAAGGCAACCGACCCTTTCTACACCTGTTTCAATCAGGCCGTTTTGGCGGACGTACATGGAATAACCACATCGGACCCGCCGCCGCCAGCCGATGAGGTCGTTCTCGACATTTTCTAATAATCTGGCGAAGATTGGCTCCGGCAAAAATAGGGCTGCGCAGAAAGCAGCCCTATTTTCTATGTGGCACAAATTTTATCATCACTTGGCGCTAAGCTAACTCTTCAAGCAGCGCCTTGGCGTCAACCAAGTCGGGCTTGTCAAATCCCTCGGTGAACCAGCCGTATATCCCGGCCAGCAACTCTTTGGCCTCTTGAATTCTGCCCTGCTTTTGCCAGAGATAAGATAGTCGCATAGAAGTGCGCAATTCCCAAGATTTTGCGTTCTGTTGTTTGGCGATATCCAAAGAACGGTGATAGCAGTCTTCGGCTTCGCCTTCACCCGGGTCGGACAACAGCAGCAAATCGCCCTTGATTCGGTATATGCCAGCTTCTCCGAAGCGTTCTCCTGATTTATCTACGTGGGCCAACCCTTGCTCCAGGATACTCAAGCCTTGTTTCGCCTGGCACGCCGAGCCCTGCGCATAGGCTAGAGAGGCTAGAGGGTAGGCCCTGCTGACTTCGGACCCCATGCTCTGATAATCGCTCAAACCCTGGATAAGCGCCTGGATTCCAATGTCTTCAAACCCTGATTGGGTCCAAGCGATTCCCCTCACCAAAGAGCCATTGACTACCCACATATTGAAATTCTGCTCCTCGGCCAAAGGAAGCAAAGTGTCCAAGCATTCAGTTGCTTCTTGTGTTTCTCTGACTCGGCAATAAGAGAAAGCGCCGGTGGCTAAAGCCATAGCTTGAGTAAAGGGATGCTCCACTTCCCGAGCGATATCTATAGCCAATTGGATATGATTGTAGCCTCGTTCAGGGTAGCCAAGCATCCACTAGGTGAACCCCAGCCAAATATTAAGGGTACTGGATGGCGATTGGCCGTAAATGGTGGTTAGCGACCGCTCTTGGTCCAGGTCATAGTCGCTGATGCTCTGACCCAAGTGCTCCGCCGCAGGAAGCAAATCTCCCATGAACATCATTATGCAACCGAGTTGGCGGTGAGCGATTCTAAAACGGACGGGGTCCTGCCCAAGTTGGGCCGCCTCAAGATTTTGTTCAGCTACGGACCTGGCTGATTGATATTCGCCCCGCAACCAGTAGAAAGCGTGCAGGCCGTCCATCACCTGAAAGTATTGGGGTGTTTCCCCAATCTGGTCTATCAACTCCCAGGCCCGGTGGAATGCTTGTTGTACATCCGATAATGCGTATCCACGGATTTGGACCAAGCATTGACCCAGCAAGGCCTGTAATGCAACTTCTTGAGAAACTTTGTCCTGTGTATCGAGAACATCTTCCAGGAGCCCCAACCCCGATGAGGTGATTCACTGCTTCGACATTCGCGGAGCGTTGCCTTGCGATTTCACCCGCCTTCTGCCAATAGGCAATAGCCAGCAGGTTGAACCTGGCCTCGGTGAAGTGGTGAGCCAAAACGTCATCAATGATTCCGAACATCAACACTTCATCTCCAATCTCCATGGCCTAGGCGCTACCGAACCGCTATTGAGTAGGCGTGGGCCTTCCTCCTCCCAGAACAAATTCCTCAACGATTGATGAACCTCCATGCTCTTACCTTTAGTGTGTGAACTTTGCTTAAACGGCAACCGTATTGCCCAAGCGGGACCGAGGAATTGAGGTCTGGGTTAAGGAGTCGGCGAGCGGATTATTCGGTTAACTCGGCGTCCTGAGTGTGCAGTTTGAAAATTAGTCAGAGGTGACAATCCGTGACAGTCCACCAAATCCTTGTCGTTTTCTAGAGAATGCACCATAATGAAACGTGATGTTAGAAAGCGAAAGTTATCAAGATGTAAGCACTTTTACTAGCGGAGGATCGGTTCCCAGCAATATCTCCATTTCTCAAGTCAGGGTGATGGCCGTCCGGACCGCTCGGGCCACGCCGGGTCGTCGGCGTTGGTTTCTAAGAAGAAGAATGTTGTTTGACGTCCTTAGTGATTACGAGGACAAAGACAGCTACACGATAGTTGTCTCTTTCCGTCCAACAGGTGATTTCGAGGGGACACCGGGCCAAGAACGGTTTAGATTCTCCAAGACTGGAAGATTCCAAGACCGGGACGTGCTGAGTTACCCGAAAAGTACCAAGCGCTTCAGAATCAGACGTAAAACTGTGGTGAAGGGGCTAGTGGTGGTTTTAGTGTTGATAGGGTTCGGAATATTGGGTGTGGTGCTGGCGGGGGGAGAAAACTGCGAAGAAAACCCCCGAATCATTTGCCAAGATAGCGTCATACCAAACTCAGCCGACTAGAATTTGCCGGTAGGGAGAGGGAGTCGAACCCACCTATGCCGCTCGTCATGAGGCATAACCGCCTGGTCATAAATCAGCACGAGTTATCATTTATGTGTGCAGATTTAATCCGCACAGATTGCTGTTAAAATCTTTTTATCTTCCTAATAAACTCGTTTAAGGTGGAGGGAAGTCTTTCGTCCACAGACCTTACAGCAAACCTTAAAAGTTCCGGATTTTCCATCGAATGGACGTCTGTTAAGGCTAATAGTTTTTCCCCATGTTCATCAAGATATTTCCCGGCGAGATATTCATTACTGACATCACCTTCTCCAAAGGCGTCTATCTTCCCTGCCAGTAACTGTGACACGACTTCATCCTGAGAAGGCACAAGTGGAATTATCGTAGCCCCTAACGGTTTGTACCTGAGGTCTCCGTCTATGTGGGCACTGGAGGTAGGCGTTACGACTATTTTTTTACCCTCGAAATCGCCGGGACATTTAAGAATTTCCAAATCTGACCTACGTATCAACAACGATCTGGTTACAAGCATATAAGGATCACTCCATACGGCGTTTTCACCAAGATAACGATCCTCGTACTCCATCATGCCTGCTGCAGATACATCGCAATCGCCATTGCCGGGGGCTTCCCAAAGACCGGCAAAGTCCCTCTTTTTGATCTCTACCTTTAGGTCCATTTCCTCCGCAAACTCTCGAAGAACACTAATATCCGTGCCTACAATGTCTCCTCCATCTTCGTACGAAAACGGTGCGAACTCTGTGTAAGTACAAATAGTCAAAATCCCTTCCGATATTGTTGTAAACGCATCTTTATTCTTTGCCATAATTCATGCCTTCAATGGGTAAAACGTATTTCTATTGCATTTTAGCAAGTCAAAAGAAAGTACCGCCTACTTTGACTCCCACGTGCTGCAGACGCCCCAACAGGCTGCGGCTTGTGCCGGTGCTGTGATTTGCTTGCGAGAACAGTCTATGCACATCGGCCAAAGTAAAGGCAGGTATTAACCGAAAGGAAAAGGCCCCCGGAACCAACCGG
>DCAE01000048.1:17384-17658 GCA_002311385.1 Dehalococcoidia bacterium UBA1141
GAGGCATAACGGATTTGAAGTCTCGCCCTATTCTACTGGAGCGTACTTGAAATTCACATTAGATTGCTCCGCAGGAAGTTGATAGCCTTCACACTCAAAAGGATAAGCGAGCACTCCGCTGGGGAAATCCGCGTCTGGGTCATAGCATTTCCAGTAAAAGAATGAGCCGGGCTGAACCCAGTGGAGATAGGGGGTACCACTCCTGACGGTTGGATTTACGAATGTATGTGTAACTTTGAACCGGAAGGGCGCCATAGAGTGAGTACCGACACTG
>DCAE01000014.1:0-3497 GCA_002311385.1 Dehalococcoidia bacterium UBA1141
CGGCTGGTGACCCGAAGAGAGTTGGACGGGAGCTATACGCCCATCGCCGAGTTTATAGGCAACAAGCGGCTGAACCGGCCTCATGACTTAGTGTGCTGTTCAGACAGCACGATATTCTTTTCAGACCCCAAAGGGCATTTAAGCCCCAAGGATCAGGAGTTAGGGTTCAGCGGCGTCTACCGCATTGCCCCCGATGGCTCGGTGATGAATGCCACCAGCGATACCGAATACCCCAACGGCCTGACCTTCTCCCCTGTTTCCACCAATCAACGGGACTTCGTTGGCCCCGCCTCGAAGCTAAATCGGTACTCGGTCTCTGTCTTGCACTCCCCGGAGTGCTTGATGCCAGCAGACCTCCCTCCAACCTCTTGACTCCAACATCGGACTTCCACGTCTCCGAAATTACTTCTAAGATTGGTCGACGGTGACTCCTCCAGGCTCCCGCCAGAGCGGCCAGTCGAGCAGGCGGCGGAGCCTAACCGGTCAATTCATCGCTCTTGCCAGTTTGGCGTCGGTTCGTTTACGCATTTCAGAAAAACAAAGGCGCTGATACGGCCCATCCCCCGAAAGAGGATCGATAATTCCTTAACTCGATCGTGGTAGGCAAGGTGGTCCAAGGACCTGAGGTACTGGCTAAATGAGCCGTAGCCTTGGCTCAACTCCAAGAAGGTCTGGGCATTGTCCACCGTGTTGACAATCTTACGTCTGTTGCGGACGATGCTGGCGTCGTTGAACAGTCTGGTGATTTCCTCGCCACCGTAACTGGCGACTTTGGCCACGTTGAACTGGTCAAAGCCAATGCGGAAATTCTCCCATTTCTGCCGTATAACCGGCCAGCTAAATCCGGCTCGGAAGATGGCTTTGGTCAGCTCTTCAAAGTAACCGTCGTCGTTTTTAGGGGTAATCTTTTCGGGTACTTCCCGCATCTGCCGCATGACATTCTCTGGCTGTTAGTCAATCTAGTCCAGCGCACCATCTTCCTTGAGAGACTGGTATTCCTCGGTCGAAAGTCCCCAAAAACCGATCAGAACTTCCTCAGTGTGCTGGCCCATCAATGGCGCTGGCCGTTCTATGTTGCCTGGTGTCAATGATAGGGTAAGCTCGCTGCGTTCCGTGGCGTAGACGCCTATTTCAGGGTGGTCCAGGTATTGAAAATGCTGCCGGTGGATAAGTTGGGGGTCTTGGAACAGGTCGCTGGTGTCATTAACCATTCCTGCTGGCACACCGGATACCTGAAGCGTCTCCATCAACTTTCGAGCGTCCCAAACTGGGGTCCACTGCCCCATCAACGAGTCCAATTCGTCTTCTTCCGCTTTCCGGCCCATTAGAGTGGCGAAGCGTTTCTCAAAAGGCCAACCATCACCAGTGGGCGCGATATGATTTTGGAGTGATTGCCATTGCTGGTCTGAAGTGCAGGCAATTGCAATCCAGCGGTCGTCTCCCAGGCAGGGATAAACCCCATGGGGCGCCGCTCCCGGGTCTCGGTTGCCCTGGCGGCCCTGTTCCCGGTCGTTAACGACGCAGTCCAGAACGAATGGCGCAGAGAAATGGATAGACGCCTCAAGCTGGGACATGTCCAAGTGCAGGCCCTTCCCGTTGCGCTGCCGGTAATCCAAACCGGAAACTATGGCCGCCACGGCGAACCTGGGGACGATAAAATCGGTATATGCGCCGTAAGGGTTCACCGGATCCCGATCGGGCCAGCCGGTAATGTGGGTCAAACCGGCCAATGAGGATAGAACCGGACCAAAACCCGGTTGGCTCTCCATGGGGCCACCACGCCCCAGCATTGAAGTGCTGAACATGATGATTTTCGGGTTTACCGCCCGCAGTTCCTCGTAACCTAGCCCCCACCTTTCCATAGTCCCCGGAGTAAAGTTCTCGGTGACCAAGTCCGCCCACTCCACCGCCCGCAGAATCAAGTCTTTGGCTCGAGGATGGCGCATGTCTATGGTTATGCCGTACTTATCGGTGTTGTAGTTGGCAAAATAACCGCTGGTATTTATGCTTTCTGAGCTTCCCTTGAACGGAGCCGCTCGGCGCAGGGTTTCCGGTCTTTTGGTAGACTCTACCCGCACCACCGTTGCACCGTACTCACCCAGGTATTTGGTGACCATGGGTCCGGCCACCACCCAGCAAAAATCTAGAACTTTAAGTCCGTTCAAGGGCTTTGGATTGTTTGGTGTGGCGACCATTAAATTACACCGCCTTGTTTGAGCACGGAGAGTTCCTCCTTGCTTAAACCCAATTCTTCGCAATATATCTGGAAGTTGTGCTCACCGATTATTGGAGCACGCCGGCTGGGTCCAACCTGAGCCGCTCCCATGGCGGAGACGAACGCTCCAGGATGGATAACTGTTGTGTCCCGACCCGGTTGCTCTAACTGCCGAAAGTATTTCCGTGCCTCCAACTGAGGGTGCTGTAGCAAGTCCCGTGGAGTTGCGACCGGAAACAGTAATATCCGCCTATCGACGCTGCCTTGGCTTAGTTCATCCTTGGTTTTGCTTTCAAAGAAGTTTTGAAGCGGCTCAACTATCCTTTCCATCACCTCGGTGCGGACCAGTCCGTAGCCCAATTCCTCCCAGTTGATATCGTTCAAGTAATCATCGCCCATTCCCTCTTCGTCCAACCAAGCCAGGAGAGCACGGGTACTGGCGGCGACCGAACCGCCTTGGAGCATGTAGTTGATGTAGCCGTCCTTGCAGCGCCAATTCACCCGAACCTTGGTGTCGGCCGAAGTTTGGCGGAACACTCCCATTCGCTTGATAATCACGCCTTCAATGTCCCAACTTTGAGGTGCGTGAGCCAGTGTCTTAGCCACCGCCTGCTGACAGGAGACGTCCACATGCTGGCCTTCACCGGTTAGCGCCCGGTGAGCATGGGCCAGCATCGCGCCGGTGGCCCCCGCTGCGGAGCCGTGAAGGTAGAAGTGGGGGAAGCTCAACCGTAGAGGCGCCCGGTCACTGTCTCCGGTCAGAGACATGAACCCGCCTAAAGCCATCCCCACGATGTCGGTTGCTTGGTAGTTGGCGTATGGGCCGTCTTGCCCGAAGGCGGTAATCGACACCATTACCAGGGCCGGGTTCAGTTCTTTCAAATCGCTAAACGCCAGCCCCAGGTCTGCCAGATATCCCGGAGGGAAAGACTCAATCAAAAAATCCGCTTGCTTCGCTAATCTCCGCAGAAGAATACAACCATCGACAGTCTCGATGTCCAAGGTGATGCTGCGTTTGTTGGCGGCGTAGGCCCACCAGAATAGGCTATTTTCCGGGCGCACGTCATCGTTGGCGAAAGGGCCCAATCTCCGGGCAGCGTTGCCTTGGGGCGGCTCGACTTGAATCACATCCGCTCCCAAATCGGCCAGCATCTTGCCGCAGAGCAAACCCCGGTCATCGGTTAAATCCAAGACTCGGTACGGGCTGAGGAGGTACTCGCTGGTCGGCTGTCGGTCAGCCATTTGGTTCTCCCTATTTATTCAAGATAATATCGGCAACAGA
>DCAE01000014.1:3590-5263 GCA_002311385.1 Dehalococcoidia bacterium UBA1141
TTATTCACAAAAACCGGCCTATATCTGATTATCTGCACTGTTTCGCAATCATCAAGTAGTAATGTCGCGGTATCGTCCGGTGGGCAATCTCCGCCTAATTATTGGGCCAAAGGTTACTCAGCCAGCGCATCACGGATCGCAAGCATTCACGGACTCAAGCATTCAATGCAGCACCGCTTTAAATTTAGGAGGCTTGAAATGTCTACCAGGGCACCGTTTATGAACACCGCGTACAGCGGATATTACCACCGTGAAGTACCCAAGGAAACCGAGGAACTAACCCATATTGGCCCCGATACCCCATGTGGCGAATACCTACGTCGATTCTGGCAGCCCGTGGCCTATTCCGACGAATTGACCGACCTGCCGAAAAAACTCCGTATTCTCGGCGAAGACTTGGTGATATACCGGGATTTCGACGGCAATGTAGGTTTGCTGGAGTTGCACTGCGCTCACCGGGGAACCTCGTTGGAATATGGATTGGTTTCCCAGTGCGGGATTCGGTGCTGCTACCACGGTTGGCTGTTTGACCGGGATGGAACAATATTGGAGACTCCCGGAGAGCCTGCCGACAGCACCTTGAAGGACCGCTTGTTCCAAGGGGCTTATCCGATTCACGAGGCCTATGGACTAATCTTTGCCTACATGGGTCCGCCGGAAAATATTCCCCACTTCCCTTTATTCGACAGCATGATTCGCCCTGGTTACAAGATTATGCCCGGCCAGTCTTACGTCTACCCGTGTAATTGGCTTCAAATTGCTGAGAATGCCTTGGACCCGGTTCACACTTCCTTCCTTCACACGATTGTGAGTGGTTCTCAATTTACCGACGAATTCGGGGTGATTCCTGAGCTTGATTATGTGGAGACACCGGCAGGAGTGGCCTACATTGGCGGAAGGCGAGTTGGGAATAACGTCTGGACTCGCACGACGGAAATTGTGCATCCGAATATGCAGCAAGTTGGTCCGATTTGGGAAACTGGCAAAGGCGTTCATCCATTCGACGGACCAATGATGACCCGCTGGATAGTGCCAGTCGACGATGAAAGCACTATGCTAATCGAGATTAGGCACATTAGCGAAGAGGACGAAGTTACGCCAGCATGGTGGGCCGACCGCGGCACCATGTTGCCAGCTCAATTGCCCATCAGCGATGACACGGAGGAACAACAGCGTCAACCAGGGGATTATGAAGCCCAAGTCAGTCAGCGACCCATAGCTGTTCACGGCATGGAACATTTAGGGGCGTCGGACCGAGGGATAACGACGTACCGCCGCCAAATCCGACAGGGAATCCAGGCCGTCAAAGAAGGTAAAGACCCCCTGGGCCTCAGTCCAGGCCCGGATATTCCAATGCCCACTTTCGGCCACGACGCCGTGACCGAGGCACCTCCGGCGTCAACCCCTGAAGAAGATGCGGAGCTAATTAGAGACATCGGCAGAAGGTTGTTTGACGAATATATAGCGGACCCGCCAAACCTACGTCACCTTAAATAATCGTCAAACACCGGACAGAAGTTCGAGATAGGGAGCCTGAGCATCTTGGGCTCCCTTTTCTTTTGATACGAGAGAGCGCGTGATACAAGAGAGCGATGTCAAACCAATGGCTTCAATGCCAGTTGAAAGACTGCTGAAAAACGCTGAGGAAGCAAACCGCATTATTGAAGCCAAAG
>DCAE01000014.1:5306-8451 GCA_002311385.1 Dehalococcoidia bacterium UBA1141
GCCAAAGACGCCGGTTTTTCCTCAATCTGGGTTACCGATCACATCGTCTTCTTCGACCCGTGGCTGGACTGCATGCTGCTCTTAGCGTCTGTTGCCGGACGAGCCAAAGAAAGAGATATGACCATTGCCACTGGCGTTATGGGGTTGCCTCTGCGCCACCCCGTAGCCATGGCCCAAAGCTTCGCCACGCTGGACATCCTCTGTGGTGGCAACTTGATTGTGGGGGTGGGCGAGGGTTCCACGAAATCGGACTTCGACTCTTTGGGTATCCCATTCGATCAGCGGCGCAAGATACTGAACGATGGCATCGTCGCTTTGAGAGCACTACTTAACGAGAAAGACGTTACACACAAAGGAGAATTCTACTCCTTCGAGAATGTCACGATCGCCCCCGCCAGCATCCAAAAGCCCGGACCGCCAATCTGGATTTCCAGTTGGGGCTCCCCGGCGGGAATGCGCCGAGTTGCCCAGCTTGGCGACGGTTGGGTGGCATCGGCGTTGCACTCCACACCCGAGGAATTCGGTGAAGCCAAAGGGCTGCTAACCAGGGCCTTGCTGAAGGCCAACAAAGAACACGACACCTTTCCCCACGCCGTAGACACCATGTTCATGTACATCGATGGGGATGGGGACCGCGCCCGAGCCATTGCCGGGCCAATCATCGAGAAATCGTCAGGGTCACCATTCGATCCAGAAAGCGGACATTACTTGGTGGGCAATGGAGAAGACTGTTTGCGGTTGATTGCCCGCTGGATTGATGCCGGAGCAGAGCAGGTATGTGTTTGGCCGGTTCTGGACCCGGTAGGGCAGGTTCGTAAATTTGGAGAAGATGTAATCTCCAGGCTCTAGCCAAACAACCTCCGTGTTGCAAAATCCCCTATGGGTATTGGCAGGGAGCGTTAGTCTTCGCCGGTCGAGCCCTCTATCTGCAAGAGGAGCCGACGCAATTCTTCCGAGTCATGGTCTAATGGCGCTGTTTCCAGATATTTGGCAATGTCTTTCGCAGCCTCCGGTTTCATTCCCAGCCTGTGCTTGACCAGACCCCGGTCACGCAATTCCGCGGAAGCATCCGGTTGAATCTGCACCAAACGGTCCATTATGCTCAGCGCCTGCGAAAAGTTCCTTTGCTGTAGGTAGATAGCCTTCAGGTTGCGCAACATCCGAGCGACGTACTCCCGGTTGCTGATGGGCGCCAAATAGTTGGGGTCCCAATCCATACGGCTTTGAGTTATTTCCTTCAGACGTTGGGCGCATTCCTCTTCCGAAAGCAGGATACCCCGGTTGAACGGGTCGACGAATAATTCCGTCTCATCCCGGTGTCTCAGCAGAAAGTGACCCGGCATTCCGATGCCTACCAACGGGATACCCAACCGTTTCCCCACCTCCAAATAAACCAAGGACAAAGTGATTGGGATGCCAAGTTGACGTTTTAAGACCTGATTCAGGTAACTGTTGCGAGGATCGTAATACTCATCGGTGTTGCCCTGCAGTCCAACTTCATCGAAGAGGTACTCGCTGAGGGTGTTTATGGCGAATATGGTTTCCCGATTATCGCCTAAGCGCAGGGCAGCGCCAGCAGCCAGAGAGTCCAGCAAACTCAATTCGTGGTCAATATCCAAGTCTGGGTACTCGACCAAGGCGAATAGCAAAGCCGCACGTGCCAAGTCCACGCTGGCGTCGTCGGATTCCGCCTCTGCGATTACCGAATCCCAAGTGAGTTCTCTAGCCATAAACTACCATTCTTTTCCCACATGAATCAGTGTTTCCCGAATCGGTCTTGCCACGGTCAGCGTCAATAGTCTCCTGCGACCCCTTCCTTCGCCCAACCATTATGAGTTTAGCAATATACATTGGCAATAAGAACCATTGGCAACAAGAAACCCCCGGATTTATCCGGGGGCTTCTAAATGATTATCCGCCAATAAGTCAGTGGGCTAGTCGGAACTCAAGGCTGGCTCTTTTTTCAGGCTGCTTACCCTGCTCTTGATGTAGTTATCACCCAGCCACCGCTCCACGGACATCTCGAACCGTTGTTGCATTATCACATCGTCTTCAGTGCCAATATCCCTAGTTAGGAAGCAAAATTCCAAAGATATCCCGTTTGGGTCTAGGAAATATATAGATTGGGCCCATTCGTGGTCCACCACGTCGGTGACCATTATGCCCTTTCCAATCAGTTCCTCTCGCTTGGCGTTAAGCGCCGCCGAGGAGCCAGCCTCGAAGGCGAAGTGATAGAAAGCTCCCGGAACGCCTAGTCCTTTGTTGATGCCAGCATCGTAGTCACTGGCGATACCGGGCACGTCGTTGGCTTCCATGAACGCTAGGAGTTGGTCCTTGCCCACGTCGAAGAAGATGTGCCTGACATGGCCGCCTTCTTTAATCTTAATGATGTCGCAGCGGACTGCTTTAAACCCCAAGATGTTTTCGTAGAAATCCCGTGTTTTGTCCATGTCCAGAGTCGAAAGCCCGATATGGGAAAAGCCTTTGATGGACATATTTGCTCTCCTTTTTCGGTTTAACTGTCTCAAAGCCGGAGTGCCCAAATGGGTCAAGAACCAGTCTAGCGTTGGGCCAGAATGCTGTCAAATGATGCAGGTTTCGATAATCATTTAGGTCGTCTTTCCCAGCCTGGATAAATGCCCACAAGTAACGCCTTTGTTTCCCGACTCGGTGTACCCTATTCGGGGAATTGCATGTCCGGGTAATTGATAATCGCCCAAAACGTCGAGGTATACTCGTCATTACGTCGAAATGGCCCCAATCATTGGCCTTGCTTGGGTCCATGTGGGTTAAAACTGAACTCCAATGCTATGGGGGTTTATGCCAAGAACAAAGGGATACGACCGAGAAGTTATTCTCGAAAAAGCGATGGGCCTTTTCTGGGAAGGTGGTTACCAAGCCACCTCCTTGCAGAAACTGGTTGATAATTTGGGGATTAACAAGTTCAGCATCTACGACGCATTCGGTGATAAACACAGCTTCTTCTTGGCGGCGCTGGACCGCTACCGCGAGAACGTAGCGGCGAACCTGCGTGAATCCCTCGAGGACAGAGATAAAGGCCTCCAAGCAATCAAGGATTATTTTAACGCTATGGCCGCTGACCTCACTATGCCCGAAGGCCGTGTAGGATGCTTGGTCCAAAATT
>DCAE01000108.1:0-538 GCA_002311385.1 Dehalococcoidia bacterium UBA1141
CATGGAGAAGATGGGCGACAAACTCCGCGCCCGCAAGCTGGCCAAGAAGGCGGGATTGCCAGTATTGCCCGGCACCGGCCAAGCAGTGGAAGATGATGAGGCCGAAGACCAGGCCTGGAAGCTGGGGTTTCCGCTGATGGTCAAGGCATTGGAAGGCGGCGGTGGCATCGGCATCCACCTCATCGAGTCCATGGAAGACCTTACCCCGATCGTCCAACGCACCCGCCAGGTGGCTACCAACGCCTTCGGCAGTCCCCGCCTGTTCTTTGAACGTCACCTCAAAGACGCGTCCCACATAGAAGTCCAGATCATCGGCGACGAACACGGCCGCCTGATCCACCTGTTTGAGCGAGATTGTTCGGTCCAACGCCGGCACCAGAAGCTGGTGGAAGAGTCTCCGGCGGTAAAACTGACACCCAAGCTGCGCAACAGGCTCTGCAAATTGGCCCTGAAGTTGGGCAAGCACATCGGTTACACCAATGCTGGCACGGTGGAGTTCCTGGTAGCCGCCGACGGCCAAGCCTACTTCACGGAAATG
>DCAE01000108.1:844-1053 GCA_002311385.1 Dehalococcoidia bacterium UBA1141
CTACTCTGCTTCCGGGTGGAGGGCGTAACCTGCAACACATCTCTGTTGCGAGACATTCTGGCCAGTGCTGAGTTCGCCGAGGCAACTTACCATACCGGGTCCATGACTTCATAGCTCAAGGCCAGTATAGTTCGGGCTCTCCATCCCGGCGTCAATGGAACAATGATGAAAAACGGCAAGGAACACTCTGACAAAGACACGGCGGCGGC
>DCAE01000108.1:1094-4552 GCA_002311385.1 Dehalococcoidia bacterium UBA1141
ATCCAAAAGCGCCGGTGCTTCCGCGACCCAAGCCTCCAATCAATGGCGGGCTTACGGCCGACGGGAACAGCTTCAGTCTCGTCCCCAGGTAAGCCGGAGTTGGCGATAACAGCCTTCCGGATCAAAGTCGGGGACCACTGGTTTACCGTACAAGTCGGAGACCTGACCTACTCACCTGTGGAAGTCACCGTTGAGGGCGAGACCATCTCCGTGGAGGTCGAAGGTCTTCCCCCCCGTCCACCTCCCAATACTCGCGGTTCACGCAGCAGACCTGCTCAGATCGTTTCAGCGCCACGTCAAAGCCGCTCCCCAATATCTGACCCATCAGACAAGATTCTACGTAGCCCTATGCCCGGAAAAGTGATTTCCATCATGGTGCGGCCAGGAGACCGGGTGTCAGCCGGCGACGAAGTATGCGTAGTGGAAGCGATGAAGATGGAGCAGAGCGTCAGGACCGGACGAGACGGTGTGGTCAAGGCCGTTCACGTACGGCCCATGGACTCCGTCAGTGCAAATGACCCGCTGGTGGAGCTGGAATAGATGTATACGGCAACGGTCCGGCTGAGAGGGAATCCGGGCGCTCTAAACCGGATTCCTCTCTAACGTCCTCATTTGGATCACTTCGCTTGCGCTATTGCCGGAAAATTCTCCATCGCCGTCCCCAAGCACCGGCGATACCTTGGTCTTGGACGACATATCGATGGTTATGACCAGCCCCTGCGCCCTTGATGTATCATGGCTCCTTGTGCACCCAGGCCCAGCATCGTCTGCAGGCCGACAAATCCACCTTCGACCACCAAGCCCTTCGCGGAGTTAACTCTCCTGGAGGACCATCGCTTCAATCTTGTTCATCTTTCCTTCTCCTATCGGGAGGGCGGTCCCAGGCTCTCAGTATGATTTACAAGTTTGTCCAATAGCATCACAACCCGCATGCCGGTTCGGCATGTTCGCTGGACTCCACACTGACCTCCTCTTTAGATGCAGAAACATGGAAATCACCTGTAATATATATCACCGAAAATCACGGTTGCATCGGCTGTACTTGAGGCACCGATATAAAGGCGGCCCAAACCGACAGGGCATCGCCCACTTTCGATTTGGGCCGAATCGCCTCCACAGGCGTGTTCCCACTAACCCGGTTATAGCTCGTAAGCCTGCTCACCGTGCTGGGATAGATCCAATCCCACGGCTTCTTCATCCGGGCTCACCCTAACACCACCTGGTATTACGAATCGCAACACCAACACTATCAATGCTGTAACTACGAACGCCCAACCTGCGGACGCTCCTATCCCGATCAGCTGGTACAGAATCTGCTCCCCACGGCTGACTCCTTCGGCCAATGCAGCGAACCCAATTCCGACGAACAGGCCAGTAGCCAGAGCGCCCCAAACACCCCCGATTCCATGAACCCCCCAGACAGCGAGGGAATCATCCACCTTTAATTTGGCCAGCAACTTCACAGCGCCGTAGCAAACGACTCCTGCCCCCAAGCCGATGATGATAGCCGGCAAGGGGCCAACGAAGCCGGCAGCTGGCGTAATCGCCACTAGTCCAGCCACCGCACCCGTTGCGGCTCCCACCACGCTGGGCTTCTTGTCGAAGAGCCATGACATTGCCACCCAAGTCACCAAGGCCGCGGCCGTAGCGGTGTTGGTCGTCACAAATGCGTTGGTCGCTACTCCGTCGGCGGCCAAAGCACTGCCTGCATTGAAACCGAACCAACCGAACCACAGTAACGACGCACCCAACACGACCATGGGAACGTTGTGTGGCGCCATAGATTCTATCTGGAATCCCACGCGCTTCCCAACCAAAAGCGCCGCGGCCAGAGCACCCATTCCGGCGCTGATGTGGACCACGGTGCCACCAGCGAAGTCAAGAGCCCCCAAGCTACCCAACCATCCACCTCCCCAAACCCAATGGGCCAGAGGGGCGTAGACGAGGGTTACCCAGAGGACAATGAAGATTACAAACGCGCTAAACTTCATCCGCTCGGCGAAGGCCCCTGTAACCAACGCCGGGGTAATAATGGCAAACATAGCTTGAAAGATCATGAAGGCCTGATGTGGTATGGCGTCCGAATAAGGTCCCGCTTCCGTGGCGCTGACACCGCGCAGACCAATCCATTCCAGACTACCGATAACGCCTCCGATATCCGGCCCGAAGGCTAGGCTGTAGCCCCACAGGACCCACACCACGCCCACGATTCCAATAGTCATGAAGCTGTGCATCATCGTAGCTGCCGCGTTTGTTCTCCTGACCAATCCCCCATAGAAAAACGCTACCCCGGGCGTCATCAACAACACCAAGGCTGAGCAAGCCAGAATCCATGCTGTGTCTCCTGAGTCCATTCCCAGTTCCTCCTTGCAGCCGATACGTTAAATTGGGACTTCGCGAATCAACTAGATTGCCTCAACCATGTGATCCTGTGAAATGCCTCGAACTATGAAACAGCATCCCGAGCAGGTCAACTGCTGTCCGATCCGCTAAAGTGGCTGACTCTCATGGGGTATCTACCTTCCTGCAAAGCGAAGAAGAGCCAGCCCAAACGCCGTCCTCGCTGAAACCATTAACTCTGTACGACTCGATAGTTGTCCCCAATTCTGATAATCTCCATAGTCATCGGCTAAACCCAGAACCCATGTCAAGACAACATGCACTCTACATCTTCAAAGTTTCATAAGTATTACGAAAATGTTAAATTGGCGTTACGAGGAATCCGAACTCACATTCGAATGGCGGAAAATCTCCTGAATTCTGTGATAATTGAAGGAAACCACCACTCCGGTGGTATGCTTGGTGGGCACACATCCGCCCACCTATTGCTAGTGCAGGTCTCCGGGGAACCCGCGACAAACTCGCGATACCCCGGTTGCCTGCCAATTGACCACCCGATCTGGTCGCGTTCAGGCGAAGATCGCGGTTTAGTGACTCAAGACTGCTTTGCTCTATGCGGTTCTGAAATCAGCCAGAATGTTAAGGGTTCCTAATGTATGGCCACAATCTGTGGCCGTTTTCTGTTGTTGACCGAGTGCCCCGTCGTACGGTGGTATAGCCACTCCAGAAGACCAAGATAATCGCGCCAATATGGGAAAGAACTAGTCGAAAGGAGCTACGCCATGCCATACCAGTATCTGTTTCTGGAAATTGAAGACCAGGTCGCAGTGGTGACCCTAAACCGCCCCGATAAGCTCAACGCCATCAGCCCTGATCTCCACGAAGAGATGATGGGGGTCTGCCGCCAACTCCAGGAAGACGAGGGGGTTAGGGTGGTGATTTGGACCGGGGCTGGCAGGGGATTCTGCTCCGGGGTAGACCTGACCGCTGCCCGGGCTCATGGGAAATATCAAACACGGTCGGAACGCATCGATGAATACGGCTGGGTTGGGCGCCAGGCGATCGAAGTTTACCGGAACCTGAATAAGCCCACTATCGCCGCCGTTAACGGAGTGGCC
>DCAE01000126.1:0-1535 GCA_002311385.1 Dehalococcoidia bacterium UBA1141
GTTCAGTGGTGAGTACAAACCGCGGTTTTAACTTCTCTTGGCCCTTCACTATCCCAATCAATCCGCGTCGGAACGCCCGTAGCTAGATAGATATGGCCGGGCGGGGCGGGGATCAGCGTGCGCTTACACCCCCTGATGGTAGAGACCTCCAGTACGCCCGTTTGCTGTTCGACGCGTTGTGGAGTAGAACCTCCAAGCCCGGTAGGCGTTTCGCCAAAGACCATGAAATCCTTTACCAGCGCTGGCTTCGTCTTGCGAGGGTGATAATCCGTAACAACGGAGGCGCCACGCCATTTGGCTCGCTCGGTGATACCGATAGGGTCTTAGACCTATTAGAACTACCAGACGACCGGAACTCATGTTACCCGAGCCCCAGAGACCTCAACGACGAAGAACTTGCCAGCTTGAAATGGCAGAGAGCAATTGCCTCGGAAGCACTTGACGATATCTACGTAAATCTCGGACAGCCGCTAGATCAACGAGAGAAATTTGGGTACACGAGCGAATCTTGGAATATTTATAACGACGCTTCCACTTTTTTGCTCAGGTGGGGAGATGAGACAGCCTACGAAGCCAATCCCAACATCAAACGGAAGCGCTGGCGGCGTCGCGAGATTATTGTTAATTACCGTCGAGAGGTAGCGACCTTCTGCAAGCGTTGGCGATTGAACGCCTGGTGGGCGGTGCCGGCCATCATCCAAAATCATTTCCTACGTGCTGATGATGATTTCAACTGGGATCGGACAATTCCACCACTGAGTATGTATTTGTTGGAACCTAGCGCCCCGGTAACACTACCGCTCACAGTGAAGTTGCCGGGCAGAACTGACGAAGAATTCGAGATCGATCGGGCCAGAGCGTTAGACCTCGTGGAAACCACGGTCATCCAGACAGCAAGGGGTCCTATTCGAGTAATTCGTGCCCATTTGTCACGAGAAGAACGCACTGGATGGGAGAGGTCAAACGACTCGTCTTGTGTCCTATTTGAGTGGGACGGCCACCGGTACCTGAAGCAAACAGTTGGGAAATCTACCGGTTCGTCAGACTTCACGACCCCACCACGACCAACGACTCCTTCGGATTATTTGATAGACCAGTGTCAACAGAGGATAGGCCGCAGCATAACCTATCGGGAGGCTAGATCGGTTAGAAGCCAAGTTTCTGAGCAGACGAGAGATTATCGAATCAAGCTCGTTTCGGAAGGTTGGTCTTCACTGGGTGGCGGAGACCACAATCTTATTGCCGAGACGATTGCCCGATTGTTGTTGTCTCCAAATTTGATCTGGGAACAGCTAGCACCGGTGAACCACCTCTATCAGGGAAAAAGCAGTTACGGAGACTTTCAGTCAATTTGGCGGTCATGTAGGAATTTTGCCAGACTAGCCAATTTGACCTTACCTTCAGAGCGTGCTGGCCGGATTATGGGCAAGGAAAATATCGTCCACTGACACTGCACATTGGCGATGTTTAAATTGATGTCCGTCATGTCCCGTAAAATCTGGGCATGGGAAAAGAGAATTATCTCCGCACAGGCC
>DCAE01000126.1:1618-1977 GCA_002311385.1 Dehalococcoidia bacterium UBA1141
CCCTCCGGCAGATTTGTTGCTTCACCACTCCCGGCGGTGAACGCCGCATTCCCGCGTCCGAAGTCGAACGCATCCTTGGCCGCTCCCTGGTTACCTGGGAGGCTCACTAGTGCCTCAACGGCGTCCTTCCAACTCACCGAAGATCAATCCTGAGTGGAGTTGCGGCCCCAGGATTCCTGCATGGGATGCCCTTTGGCGACGCATATTAGCGAATGTCATAGATCCTGAGAAGAATGTGCCTGGCGATGCAGCGGGGAAGCCTAGAAATGAGAACTGAAATCAATTCTCCTAGAGAGTGGGCGCGGGCTTACGTCGCTCATGGCTGGAGTCCTATTCCAGTACCGTTCAAAACCAAGAAA
>DCAE01000126.1:2149-3933 GCA_002311385.1 Dehalococcoidia bacterium UBA1141
AAGCATCAGGCGGATTGATTGATATAGACCTGGACGCCCTTGAAGCGGTTGAGTTGGCCCATTTATTTCTGACAACAACACCATGCCGATTTGGTCGCCCGGGCAAACGAGATTCCCATTGGCTTTACTCGGCAACACCATCAGGGGAGACGGCCCAATACAAAGACACCGATGGATCCATGCTGGTTGAGTACAGATCCACCGGCGTACAGACCGTGTTTCCAGGCAGCACCCATGAGTCAGGCGAGTTGATCGAATGGGCGGAAGTAGGAGAACCGGTAGATATAAATGGACCCAAGCTAAAGGCCCAGGTTGCTCGATTGGCGGCGGCGGCCTTGTTAGCTCGACACTGGCCGGTTAAAGGGAGCCGGAACTCTACGGCGCTTGCATTAGCGGGAGGACTGCTTCGGGCAGGGTGGGACCAGGAGGTCGTAGAGGTCTTCATCCATACAGTTGGCATTGGGGCTGGGGACGAAGAGGTCGCCGACCGGGAGAAGGCCGCCAAGTACACCCTCCAGAAGATCGAAAACGATGACCCTACAACCGGGTGGCCCGCATTGGCTGACCTGGTTGGGGACAAAGTTGTAAACAAGGTCAGGCAGTGGCTTGGACTACGCCAAACGAGGTCCACGAATATGGATGATGAAGGTGCTGGGGCGAAGACATCTCAGGCCACTGCCTTGGTTGGCCTAACCGAGGGCGTGGAACTGTGGCACTCCCCTGACTTTGACGCCTACGCCACAATCGAGAACGACGGACACGCCGAAAACCTCCCATTGATTTCACGGGGATTCAAACGGTGGTTGTCTAGGCAGTTCTACCTGGAGCAAGGGAAAGCCGCAGGTTCACAGGCAGTTCAAGATGCGCTGTCCGTCCTTGGCGGGAAGGCGGTTTACGAAGGTGCCGAACGCCAGGTCTACACCCGATTGGCGGGGCATAACGGGAAGATCTACCTGGACTTAGCCAACCAGAATTGGGAATCAGTCGAGATTGCCGCTGACGGATGGAGAACCATATCAGATCCACCGGTGAAGTTCAGACGGGTCAAGGGCATGCTTCCGATACCAAATCCGGTTGCAGGAAGTGACATCGGTTCTCTGCGGCGGTTTGTCAATGTTTCCGATGGAGATTGGCCATTGCTACTCGCCTGGCTGGTGGCGGCCCTGCGGCATGTCGGACCTTATCCTGTGTTGGTTCTTAATGGGGAACACGGTTCGGCAAAGAGCACAACTGGGAAAGTTCTAAGACGTCTGGTTGACCCTAGCAAGGCTGATCTTCGGGCCGAACCCAAAGACCCTAGAGATTTGATGATAGCTGCTACCAATGGTCTGGTAATAGCTATCGACAACATCTCCCACATACCAACATGGCTAAGTGATGCGCTATGTCGGTTGGCCACCGGCGGCGGTTTCTCTACCCGGACCCTGTATGAGAACGACGAGGAGATGATCTTCGACGCCCAACGTCCGGTAATCCTGAATGGCATCAATGAGATTGTCACTAGAGGCGACCTACTCGACCGCGCGCTTACGCTTGTTTGCCCGGTTATTTCGGAAGATGACCGCCGGACCGAAGAAGAATTCTGGGAGGAGTTCAGACAGGCCCGACCTGTCATCTTGGGAGCTTTGCTCACCGCCGTGTCGCATGCGATGGCACATGTTGAAGGCACAAAGTTGGAACGCCTGCCACGGATGGCAGATTTCGCGGTATGGGCAGTCGCCGCCGAACCTGCCTTGGGCCTGGCACCCGGAAAGTTCATTAACGCCTACACCGGCAATCGTGAG
>DCAE01000080.1:0-2979 GCA_002311385.1 Dehalococcoidia bacterium UBA1141
GTCGGTGGCGTGCGCTCAACCCAGCCCAATCGTTCCACCTCCGGGGTGTAAGTTCCATCCTCGCTGTCCTCTAGCTGGGAGTCTCTGCCGAGAAGAGGAGCCCGAGCTAAAAGAGGTGGAAGACGGCCATGTAGCGGCGTGCCATGTTGCCCATGGTGTGCCGGTGGACGGACTAGCCAATCGCAGTTGATCAAAACTTGGCTGTCTACACCGTGTGTAAACAACGAAGCTGCTGAGCAGATGGGCTCGCCGGTCAACGCAAACCCAAGGGCATGTAGGTAATGGGCACGGACAGGCTGCGGGAATTGCCCAGCTAATCGAGGTTACCACGGATTGTCGAAAGACCTATCCACAACCTTACGCGTAATCCATTTGGATCAGCTAGCCAAGGCGAATCTTTTAGGAGGATATCATGGCGCTGCGTCTACCAACCGAGCACGACCTGCGGGATTTGGCACGAATGAATTACTTTGAGCTTAGCGATGAGGAGCTTGCGGCGTTTCAACAATTGATCCCAGATTTCTTCCAGCTATATGAAATGTTGGAACAGATACCGGAGCCTCGAAAGGCGATGAAATACCGGGACCGGGACCCAGGTTACCGGCCATCCCGGCAGGATGACCCCTACAACGCTATAATTCGCCGTTGCTCACTGCGCGGCGCCCCTTCTGGCAAGCTGGCAGGCAAGAGGGTCGGCTTGAAAAATAACATCTGCGTGGCCGGGATGCCAATGACCTGTGCCTCTATGTTGCTGGATGACTACACCGCAGACACCGATGCCACGATTGTCACCCGCATGCTAGACGAAGGGGCGGAAATAGTGGCCCTGCTGAATCTGGACAACCTTGCTTTTTCTGGTGCTGGAGACACCAGCGTCTACGGCCCGACTTTGAACCCCCACAACCAGGAGCATCTGGCCGGTGGGTCTTCCGGCGGCTCAGCTGCGGCTCTGTATTACGACGACATTGACATTACCATCGGGGGTGACCAGGGCGGCTCCATCCGGATTCCGGCCTCGTGGTGCGGGGTGGTGGGCCTGAAGGCAACTCATGGCCTGATTCCCTACGGCGGTATCGTCGGCATAGACAGCACCTTTGACCACGCCGGTCCCATGGCTCGTAGCGCGGCGGATGTCGCCTTGGCTCTAGAGGTCATTGCTGGTAAGGACGCGGCGGACGCAAGGATGGTAGAGGTGCCGGTCAAGCCGTACACGGAGGCACTGGGACTGGGAGTGAAGGGCCTCCGAATAGGTGTAGTAAGCGAAGGCTTCGGCATTGCGGGTTCAGAGCCCGACGTAGATGAGACGGTGCGGAGAGCATTGAGCGTGTTTGGAGATTTGGGCGCGTCGGCAAGCAATGTCTCGATCCCGGCCCACAAGGAAGCGCCTGGTATAGTCTGGGGCCTTCTCGGAGAGGGCGCCACTGCAATGTTGCAGAGTAACGGTATGGGCTATCACTGGCAAGGCCGCTACAATGCCAGCCTCGCCGAGACACTTGGCAAGGCTCGCCGAGCCCAAGCTGAAGACTTACCGCCGACCGTAAAGCTGGTCCTGCTTATCGGCACTTACGTTAAGGAGCGCTATCACGGTCGCATGTACGCGAAGGCACAAAACCTGCGGAATTGGCTGAGGGGCAGCTATGATTCGGCCCTGGAGCAATATGACGTCTTGGCCATGCCCACCACGCCTATGAAAGCCCATAGGAACCAACCGGACCTGGATGTTCTGGGCCGTGTCGCTCACGCTTTAAACATGAATGGCAACACAGCGCCTTTTGATATGACCGGGCATCCGGCAATCAATATACCCTGCGGTAAGTCTAATAGCCTGCCGGTTGGGCTTATGTTAGTCGGTCGGCAATTCGAAGACACCACACTCCTACAGGCAGCCTACGCTTTTGAGCAACACGTTCAGTGGGAGACTTTGTAGCCGAGGATCCACCACGGGAAGGGGGAGGTCATTTCTAGACGAGTTGGGGATTGCTTACGGATTTAGAATCGGTAATCTTTGCAGGTTGAGCGTAGGTAGGGCTATTGCCAGGTTGCGGAGCTTGCCGGTGAAGTGCCTCAGCAAGCTCAAGTGGATCGGGAAAGCAGTTTCTATGAAGCAGTCGGTGATGTCCGTTTCTTCCTCGCCGCTCAGGATCACTCCGTATGCTGCGTCTAACGCTCTACCTGCTCGACCAACTTGTTGGTAGTATGCGACTACTGACCCCGGTGTCTGATAGTGGAACACGAAAGCTAAATCCGGCTTGTCGAATCCCATCTCTAGAGCGGTTGTGGCTACTAACGCCTTTACCCTGTTCTCCAGCAAGGCCGGTTTTATCTCGACCAACTCATTGAGTCAATGAGGCGTGCGCCAGTTGGGGCGGATCCGCAACACTCGTTCCCGGCCATGGTCATACCTGCAATCGCTAGAATTACAAACGTGGCCGACCAATTTGACGTCGCTAGAGATGGCGCCCAAGTCGTGATTTCATCCAGTCCCACTAAAATGTTTACAATGCACGCTGACGTTGGCTTGGCGATGATTGCAATCATTCAAAACGATGCCCCTGCTGCCATGGACCAATATCGCTGTTTGGAACCCCTGCGGGCACCATCTTTAACTTATTCACCATTTGCGTTGACCGCGCCCTTGGCCTCTTGTCTCACACCATGGGAAACATGGACCAAGCGGCTGCCTATTTCGAGGACGCACTGACATTCTGCAGAGGAGCAGGCTACCGTCCCGAGCTAGCCTGGACTTGCTGCGACTGCTCCGACACCCTGCTACAGCGCAACGGTGATGGCGACAAGAGCAAGGCCAAGTCCCTGCTCGACGAATCGTTATCAATATTCAGCGAGTTGGGCATGGGGCCCTTGATGGAGCGGGCGCAGTCCCGCTTGGACATTCAAAAAGCCTAGCTACTACTCGGACTCCGCCCTCTGGACGGCAGCAAGCCACAGCATTCCGGCGCTCTACGTTATTTCCAATAACGG
>DCAE01000080.1:3119-11788 GCA_002311385.1 Dehalococcoidia bacterium UBA1141
AATGTCCATCTGCCACTCGGGTTGCCTGGAGGCGGACGCCCCGGCGCACCGTATAGCCTCAAAGATGATATGAGTTAAATACAGCCATTCTGATGTCACGCATCCTGAATGCAGCGCTCGAGTCAGGGCGGACCAGAATTTACTTTGGTTTACCGGCCGTTCTTTTTGATGGGCAGGTAATGTGTTGATCGTGTTACTTAGCCCGCTATCCACCTACCAACTGTCCCAGGTACTCACCGAATAGGGCCATGGATTTCTCTTCGGGAACGCCTGTGAAGTACCGGATTCCTTGTATATAACGCAAAATGTCTTGAGGGTGCATGAGGACGTTATCAGCGGGGCCCGATATCCGGTACAAGCCGTCGGCCCAGTCCTGTAGGCTGGTGTAGAGTGAGTCTTCGATCAGCTTGGCGTTTTCTGTAGACAGGTCGGAACGTACCACAAATCGAGCGAACACGAATGGCAGGCCGGTCCAACTGTACCATTCTTCACCCAGATCGTATTGGTGAGGAAACTCTCGGGCGACACGCCGGTACCTGAGGCCCTGACTACCCACAAATAGTATCCCATCGTGCAGGTCCTGACTCGATACCAATGCCCCCGGCTCCACACCGTACTTTAAGGTGAGCAGCACTTGGAGCAGCTTGACCGCAGTAGGCGCATCGTTGGGAACCGCAATGCGGGCGCCAGTCATGTCTTTTAAAGGCCGGATAGCGGAGAGGTTGACGCTCATCGCCCGAGAGATAGTAGCTACGCAGAATCCGGCCACGGTCCGCATGCTCTCAGCGAGAGGGAAGCAATCCACCAAGGGAATGAGTCCCCCTTGCAAATGCCCCTCTGATATGGCGATGGGCAGTTCTCTGGGTGGCAACTCCCGCACCTCGATACCCCTCTTAGGCATATCGAAGTACAACGGCTCGGAACTCAGGTAAGGGGTACGGCCCACTTTAATTGGCGTCATTACACCATCACTGATGTCGGGTAGATAAACAGGGCCTCGAATACTCGAGGCCCTGTCGCAGTAGCGTTATCGCTTTTAGGTGTTATTGGTGCACTATGCTCCATCCCAACTAACCCGCTCCTCATTATGCGAGAGGGAGTTAGTCCCTTCCCCCTCTGGCAGAAAGGCCAAATCCGGTGATGCGTAATAACTCAATGCGGTTGGCCGCGCTCACTTAGGATTTTATAGCTCGCACCTTCCAGTTACTTACAGACGGGGTCCGGCGAAGGTGGGAGACCGCTTTTGGTAGACCTGAATACGGTTCCTAGGGTTTTCGACCACGAAGACGTTACAGTCGTCGTCGACCGTGACGCCCGAGGGGGCCCAAAAGTCTTTTTCCCGTTCTAACTGAGGCGCCCGCTCTCGCTCCTCCCACATCTCGGGGTTGGCGTCCAGCTTGTCTTTACCCCACTTGGAAACGGTGGCATCACCGGTCTTCATCGTAGCGAAGTTACCATCGGGGTCGAATACCTGCAGGCGGTCATTAAGCCAGTCAGCCACGTAGACCACGCCATCTTTATCCACCGCTACGCCGGTGGGCCGGTTCAGTTGGCCCTCGCCGGAACCGGACTCTCCGAACTGCTTGAGGAACTTGCCGTCCGGAGTGAATTTCTGAATCCGGTCGTTTCTCCAGTCCGCGATGTAGACATCGCCGTTGGTGTCGATGTCGATTCCCCAAGGCATGTTCAGTTGGCCTTCTCCGGAACCGGCCGTTCCCCACTTGGAAAGGAACACGCCATCCTTGGTGAACTTCTGTACGCGGTTATTACCGCTGTCCACGATATACAGGTTGTCTTCCGCGTCGAAGGCCATACCCGAGGGCCGGTCTAACTCGCCGTCGCCGGTTCCCGGACGTTCCTCCCATTTGCCGATGTACTCACCGTCTTTGGTGAACATGGAGATGCGATTCAGCCATTCGTCGGAAATGTAGACTGTTTGTTGGCTGTCCAGCGCAATGCAGGTGGGCCATACCAGCGACCCGTCCTCGAAGTTGTAATCGTGGGGACCCTGCTGGGGAACGCCCCGGGCAAAGGCGGTGATGTATTCTTCATTAGTGGTGCACACGGTGACCCGGGTACCCTCAGGGCGGTATTCCGAGGCTCGGCAGAGCACATACATCATGTCTCCTTCGCCCCGAGCCACGAAAACTGGGCTAGTGAAACCAGGCCCGAACTGTTCCCCTCGGCCAATTGTCCCTTTGTACTGCAGGTTTACGAACGAAATCTCCGTTGGCATATCATCCTCACAGAGCTTTATTTCGGGACTTTGAGTTAGCCGTGCCGCGCAACTTTGCGGCGACTACCTAACTTTGCTGCGGCTAAATAAAGTCTAGTTGTTCAAAAGTACCGTTCACTATTGGTTTGGCGTCCAGACCCATCCACTTTTCCAGTATGGTGGAGTACAGGCCGCGGAAATCGTTGTTGAATTGGAGGTCTCCCTCCAGTAGTTTGTTCCCTTCCAGTGAAGGATATTCGCCGTATAGGCCACCTTTCACCGCCTCGCCAACGACGAATGCGTGGCCTCCGGAACCGTGGTCGGTGCCGGAACCGTTGTCGTGAACCCGCCGCCCGAACTCAGTGAAAATCAAGAGCATGACGTTGTGGCCGGCGTTGTGTTCCTGAAGGTCGTCATAGAAATCGGCGACGGCCCTACTGGTCTCGCTCCACAGCAGGTTGTGGTTAGCCAGTTGGCCCGCGTGGGTATCGAAGCTGTTGTAGGGGGCGGTGGTGTACAGCACCCTTGTGCCAAAATTCGCTAAGTGGGTCTGTGCGATATTTCTCATGTACTGCCCGACCACGTCACCGCCGTATTCCACAGAGGAGGTGTACATCTCCGGTGCCGTACTCAAGATATCGGCGCCTGCCAGGGCATCTAGCCCGGTCTGGGCCAGGTAGTCGACCACTGGACCTTGACCGATCATTGGAGCGTAAACTTTGGAGAAGACATCCAGCGCCTTGATCCGCTGGTCCTCGTCGTGAATCCCGGTGAGAACGCCATAGGTCTCCAAGTTACCCACCGATGCCACAGGTACGCCGGGCGCCGCCAGTGCGCGCGGCAGACCACGGCCGAAGTTTACTCCGGTTAGCACGTTCTCCTTCTTGGGGTCAATATCACGGATCAACCGGCCTAGCCAGCCCTCGTCACCTACTTTTTCCGGCTCACATGTGTGCCAGATGTCCATCGAACGGAAGTGAGAGCGGCTGGGAGCCGGGTATCCAACGCCCTGGATGATAGCCATGTGCCCCTCATCGTAGACGCCCTTCAAGGGCGCCATGGATGGGTGAAAGCCAATCTCGTCATTGATTGCTAATACTTGGTCTTCAGCGACCCTAACATTCGGTCTGTTGTCGAAGTAGTGGGGGTTGGTGTAAGGAATTAGGGTGTTAACCGCGTCGTTTCCCCCAGCCAGCTGAAGAACCACAAGAACCGGGTCTTTCTTCGTTGAGGTCATTATTCAATCTCCACTCACTTACGGACTGTCGCGCCGTTTTATGATTGGACAGAGCTTCTCGAATTAGGTATACGGTACCTTAGGCGAACAGGTATTCGGTGGTCGCCACTATAGACTGAAGCATGGCAGTCACTTGGCTTGGAAATCTCTCGGAATCAGTTCGAATCTCGCCTTCACTGCCAGCCAGTTCTATGAGCTGTGTTTGGGTCTCCTGGGCCATCTGATAGGAGCCCAGGTTTTCCAAACAGCCGTCCACCAGTTGTTCGGGGGTCAGGGTGCCGCCATTGCCACCCACCCGCTTGATGATGGCCTTAATGCCAGGATGATTGGCGTTGCCTACTTGGTCGGCCGTGAAGTTGATGCGCTCCACCAACGTGCCCGAATCGATCCATTCCCGTCCGGTATGCCAACCTTCCACAGTAGGGGGGTTCAGTAGGTCCTGTCCCATATAACGGATGTTCAGAGTCAAGGCGTCAAGTCCGGGTTTGGGGAAAGTATAGTCGCCCACCAAGCGGATGGTGCCGATTACGGTCTCCGCAGGGCTCTTGATCTTGGTGAACCGGGCCTTCTTGAAGAAATCGGAGTTGAACAACACCCTCAGCATAGAGGTAATGTCGTAGTTGGAGCGGAAGTATTCGTCTTCCAGAATCTTAATAGCCCCAGGATCCCTTGGGGGAGTGTCCTTCCAGGCCGGCACTTGGGGCTCGTCCGCGACGAAGTAATTGTACATATGCCTGGCGATGAACCGAGCGGCGCCGGGCTGCTTCACGGTGATGTTAATAATGTCTTTGCCGTTGAGGTTCCCAGTCTCTCCTAAAAACGTCTTCGAGTCGTTGTCGTGGTCGTTGGGGTCGTAGATGAACTTGGCTTCGTACTTGCCGTATGGATATCTTGGTACGGAATTAGTCACGGTCCAGCCGGTGAAGGCGCGGGCCGCCTCCTTGACATCATCTTCGCTGTAGTTGAAATTGCCATCCATGCCAACGCCCAGGGAGAATAGCTCCAGAAGCTCCCTACCCCAGTTTTCATTGATAGCCCTCTTATGGCTCATGCAGTTGTCCAGGTAGAATACCATGGCTGGATCTTTGGCCAGGTCCAACAGTAGGTCGCGGAAGTTGCCCATACCGACCGTGCGGAACATATCCAATTCCATCTGCTGTTGGCGCGGGTACTCACATTTGGCGTGGCCGGTGGGGAGAATACCATGCCAGAACAGGGCAATCTTTTCCTGTAGCGGCCGCTTGGTGTTGATCATGCGGAAGGTCCACTCTTCCTGCTGGCCTTCCAACCCCGCTTGAGAGACCCACTCAGTCTTGTAGCGCATCATGATGTCGCGCTCTAGATCGGGCTGCTCTTCCGGGCGTAAGAGTTCTTCGACGGTAGCTTCATACCCTTTGGCTGCTCTAGCTTCTAATTCTTCCATCGGCGCACCGAAACCGGCGCGGCGCATCAGATGAGCCATTAACGAGAGATCTTTATCAGACAATTTTTTCCTCCCGCCGGAGCCCGGTACGACCCCGGGATCGCTAAAATATATGCTGCGGTCGGATTATATCACCACATCGTTGAAGCGGTTCAACCGCTAGCCCCGGTAGCTGGGCTAGCGCGTCTAATTCTTTGTCTTAGGGATAATGTATACCGGAAAGATGGCGTCCTCCGCCTGCGGTGGATCGTTCCGGCGAAAGCCGGAACCCAGAGACGTGAGCTTCTCTGCGACCCGCCAAAGGCGGACCCTTGTGAGGAAAGACGCTCCTGCCCAGATGCCATCGGGGGGCCTGCGCCGGAATCTTTCATGCCCCGATTGCATCGGGGCACCATGGCCAACGAAAATGACCACTTACGACCCTCACCCCTGACCCCTCTCCCAGTAGGATGGGGGTGGCCGCAGGCCGGGATGAGGGCTATGTTCTTACCAATGACGAGGGTGGGCGAACCTTGGCCAATCTATTGGGCGGTGAGGCCGCCATCGATCACCAGTTCGCTGCCAGTGACAAATGAAGATTCGTCGGATGCCAGATACAAGACTCCATAGGCTACGTCTTCGGGAAGGCCCAGCTTGCCAATGGGATGTCGAGCCAGGTTGGCTTGGCGGCCTCCTCATAACTGACGGTTTTGCTGGCAAGCAAACCTTCGGCTGCCCCCTCGATCCGGCACTTCCACATCCAGGCGTTGAGCGGGTCTTCTTCTGGGCTTGGCCGGTATCCGGGATTGCGGTCGGCCGAGACCATCGGAGGCTTGGTCTCCTCCATCCGGGCCTGGACGAAGGTGTCCAACTCTCCCATCTGTTCCATCAGGTACTTGCGGTACTTGACGGCCTCATCGGGACCCAGGTGAATCCCTAGTTCCTTGGCGACGGCCACTACTTCATCGACGTCAGGTACTGCATACATGAGGCTCCTCTCGTCTAACCCAGGATTCCTTAGTTCAACCAGTCCCGCCTAGTTCCATGGGATGCCAGCAGAATACTCCCGCCCCATTGTTTGATGCTCACAGAGTGAATGATCGGCAGTCCGCCCCTGGTATTAGCTAACCATGTCGTAACTGCGGAGCAGCTTGCCCGGCAAGGCGCCGGTGCAGTCGTTGCCCTCGAAGGTAACGTTGCCGTTGACGATGGTATACCGCAAGCCGGTTGGCTTTTGAACCAAGCGCCGCTCGCCCCCTGGGAAGTCCGTGGCGAAGATAGGCTTCTTGTGCAGGAATCCCAGTTCCTCGACGTTGTAAACAATGATGTCGGCCCAGTTGCCCACCCGCAGGGTCCCTCGGTCTTTGAAGTCGGCAAACCAAGCAGGCAAAGCGCTTATCTTGTAGTGGGCCTGCTCCACGGTCATTAGCTCCCGGTCCCTTATCCAGTGGGATAGAAAATGCACCGGCCAAGTGCTGATTGTGAGGAACCTGGTGTGGGCTCCTCCGTCGGAAACCGAGATATGGGAATAAGGGTCTTTGATCATCACGCCATCGGCAGGGTTGCCCGCTTCAAAGTGGCTGAACTCTGTCTCCAAGTCTTCGTCCAAGGCTAAGTCCAAGAAAGAGTCCAGAGGATGCTTACCCTCCGACTCAGCGATCTCCTGAATGGACATGCCTTCGTACTTGTAGTTGCGGTCGTTGGCAACCTGCAAAACGGTCATGCGTTTCCAATCGGTCCTTGGGTGAGGCCAGTCCTCCACATCTTGCTTCATCGCGGCTCTCACATCAGGGTCCCGTAGCTGTACAATCCGGTTTTCCAGGTCCCCCACCAACGGTTGCACCCAGCTGGGCATGTAGTCGAACAGGTTGTACTCCGTTAGCTTGAACTCGCCTACTATCTCCATGCAGTTTTGTTGGTTGAGCACCGGAAGGCCCTCTTCGCGGGATTTGTTCAACCAGGCTATACCCACTTCGTCATGCTCGCCCACTCCCACGTGAAGAGGGCGGCCGCTGATGCGCATCATCTGGGTCATAAGCTCGTGTTGCTCTTCGTGGTGCTCAGAGACCCCTATGGTCCAACCTAAGTGGCCCACGCCGTACTGCCCCACCACCTCGGCAAGGGCCAGAACCTCTTCGGGGGAGGCCACGTGGCTAGGCAAGAAGCTGCCATCTTCGGGGCGGTCTTCCATGTTCTTATCCCATGAAATACCAAAGGCCCCTGCCTGCATTGCCTCGTGGGTGATCTGCTTCATTTTATTCAGTTCCGCTTCGGTGACCGAGGTTCGTTCCCGGGCGGGCAACATACCCAACACATAACCTCGCATCGGAGAGTAAGGGAGCAAAGCGCCCACGTTTACCCCCAGGCCCTGGCGATCAAGGCTATCAAGGAATTGAGGAAAGGTCTCCCAGTCCCAGCGCATGCCCAGGCGCATGGACTCTAAGGGTATAGCTTCGATGCGGTTCATCATCCGCATGTTTAACTCCCGGTCCTCGGGCTTGGTCGGCGCAAAACCGAAACCGCATTGGCCAATGGTCAAGGAGGTGACGCCGAACCACCCGGAAAGGGAGGCGTATGGATCCCAGTTAAGTTGGGCGTCATAATGGGTGTGCAGGTCGATGGCCCCGGGAGCCACAACGCATCCGCTGGCGTCGATCTCCTTGGCCCCTCCGGCGCTGATTTTCCCGCTAATTTTGGCTACTCTACCGTTTTTGACTCCCAAGTCACCGCGGTATTTGGGCACCCCTGTACCGTCCACGATGGTGCCGCCGCGGATTACGAGGTCATACTCTGCCATACTAATTCTCCTTGGTGTTTTGTCCTGTTCGATCAAACGGGTCGGGGTGTATCGCTGAAGGGAATTGTACACCCCAAGTGCCCTGTGTTGAAGGCACAGACTTGGCCTGTACCCTGAGTGAACTCTAAGATAGCTTTGGGGCCCCAGGCAGAGGACAACCGGGAGATTTCATCCTTAGGCTGTAGACCGAACTGCCTGCTGTGAAAAACATCGTGCTGTGGTCGGCCTCTCCCCAAGCGCAGTTAGCCGGTATCTCGGGCAAGCGGATAACTCCCAAGTGCTCACCTGACGACTCAAACACCCAGCACCCACCCGGTCCGGCGCAAAACACCTGTCCTTCAGCGTTCACCTTCACACCCACAGGTACGCCAGGCTCGGCGGAAAACATCTCGGCGAAAACACGGTTTTCGCTTAAAGAGCCATCGCTTGCTACGGTGAAGGCCCGGATGAATTGGTGGCGGCAGACTTCTCCTCTCTGTTTTTCCTCCAAACATTCATCATCCAGCCGGGTAATTGCCACGTAAAGAGTGGCCTCATCAGGGGAGAAGGCCAGGCCGTTGGGGTATTCGGTATCGCTGGTGGCATTCATCACCGAGCCATCGGGGGCAATGCGGTGGACGCCGCTGAACCCTAACTCCTGATCCTTGGGGCTTAAGTGCCCTTGGGGGTCTGAAAAGAATATGGTGCCGTCTGAACGGCACACTAAGTCATGAGGCCGGTTCAGCCGCTTGTTGCCTATAAACTCGGCGATGGGCGTATAGCTCCCGTCCAACTCTCTTCGGGTCACCAGCCGGCTTTCACCCTCGCAAGCGATCACCCGGGCTTGAAGGTCGAACGTCCTGCCGTTGGAGCCACCACTGTCTTCCCGCAAAGTCGCAGCAGCGCCGCCGGGTGGCAGCGAGTGCACTCGGTTGGCTGAGATGTCGGCGAACTCCCAATACCCTTCGGGGTGCCACAGCGGACCATCGGTAAAGCCGAAGCCTGTGGCAAGCAGTTGGGACTCCGTAGTCTTGAGTAT
>DCAE01000148.1:0-1009 GCA_002311385.1 Dehalococcoidia bacterium UBA1141
CATTACCGATATCAACAACTACAGTGGTTACTCAAAGGTTCGCTCCGAGACTTGGCCCAGTAACCCCCCGGCCAGCTCCACGGTGGTGGTTGTCGCGCTGGTGCGCCCCGAGTTTCTGGTGGAAGTGGAAGCTATAGTCAGGCTGCCAGGCTAAGAACCATACCAAATGTTCCACGGACCGTCGATTTAACCGGGCAGACGAATGCGTCTGCCCGGTTCTCTTCTATGCGATGCTGTTCGGTTAATAATTCAGGAGGGCGTTTACCAATGCGGATAGAACAAAAACTGGCCGATATGGGACTGGAACTGGGTACGCCGACCACTCCGGTGGCGAATTACATTGAGACCGTGAAGACCGGCAACCTGCTGTTTGTGGCGGGACACATCCCCTTCCTAGCCGACGGTTCGGTGCTCCACACCGGCAAGCTGGGTCGAAATATTACCGAAGAGCAAGGCTATGAAGCGGCCAAGACGGCCATGGTCAATTGTCTGGTCTCCATAAAGGGCGCCCTTGGCGATTTGGACAAAGTGAAACAGGTGGTAAAGCTGTTTGTCATGGTAAATGCCGAGCCGGATTTCGGTCGGCAATTTATCGTAGCCAACGGAGCTTCCGACTTGCTGGTTGAGCTTTATGGGGATCAGGGACGCCACGCCCGCTCCGCCGTTGGCATGGGCAGCCTACCCTTGGGCTCTTGCGTGGAGATTGAGATGGTCGTCGAGGTCGAAGACTAAGTTTCCGCCAAAGGATTATTGCCGGAGAGGGCTTTTACCGGAATGGGCTTTTAATAGAAAGGTCTATTCCTGCCGATAGCGGTTTACGATGGGCAGCCGACGGTCTTTGCCAAAGGCCCTGGGGGTGATTTTTACTCCTGGGGGCGCTTGGCGGCGTTTGTACTCATTTCGGTCCACGGCGGCGATTACCTGGCGCACGATTGCGGGGTCGAAACCGGCGTCAACCATCTCATGGTAGCTACAATCTTCCTCAACGTAGGCTTTCACCACCGGGTCC
>DCAE01000148.1:1070-1489 GCA_002311385.1 Dehalococcoidia bacterium UBA1141
TCGTAGGGCGGCAGGCTGTCTTGGTCCAGTTGGTCTTCCTTGAGCTCCGCAGAAGGCGGCTTGGTGATAATCGCCTGGGGAATGACGTTGGCTGGCTCGCCGTGCAGGTTTCGCCAATGGCACAACTGATAGACCAAGGTCTTGGGAACATCCTTGATTACAGCGAAGCCGCCGGCCATATCCCCATATAACGTCGCATACCCCATCGCCATTTCGCTCTTATTGCCGGTGGTCAACACCATCCAGCCGAACTTGTTTGATAGGGTCATGAGGATGTTGCCTCGAATCCTGGCCTGGACGTTCTCCTCGGCGACGTTGGGCTGAGTATCCCGAAAATGGGGCGCCAGCATATCCTCAAATGCTTGGTGACCCGGCTCGATGGGCACAGTCCAAAGCTCAATGCCCAAACTGTCCGCAAG
>DCAE01000148.1:1768-19110 GCA_002311385.1 Dehalococcoidia bacterium UBA1141
TAGGTTCAGCACCGGAAACCTGCACGACCTTGGAAGACCCAATCTCCCGCAGAATAGTTGCGTTCTCTTTGCGGGGACGGGGGTCCCGAAGCCGGGTGCGAAACACCTCTTCGATGTCCAGGTCGGTGACGATTAGCGATTCTTTGAATGCTGGCGCCCGTTCCAGCACTTGGCCGTTCATATCGCAAATAACGCTGGCGCCGTCGAAAACAAGTTCGTCCTGAGCGCCCACGGCGTTAAGGTGGGCAACGAACAACTCGTTGTCCGCCGCACGGGTGGCAATCATTTTCTCCCTGTAGGCGCGTTTGCCTGCGTGGAAAGGAGAAGCGTTGATATTCACAATCAACTCGGCGCCCGCCTCCCGTTGGACTGCGATGGGCCCCACAGGGTACCAGATGTCCTCGCAGATATTGACGCCCACCCCCACGCCGTTTATGACATACACCGGGCAGGTATCTCCCGGCCGGAAATAGCGGTCTTCGTCGAAAACGCCGTAGTTGGGCAGGTGCATCTTGAAATAGCTGTCAATCAACTGCCCGTTGTAACCCAGGGCAGCGGCATTTGAGATGTCCGTCCCCAGGTGCACGTAACCCAGGACCACGGCAATGTCTTTGGCGGCGGCGACGATCTTATCCCTGGCTGCCATGTTGTCCCGTATGAATGAAGTCTTAAATAGCAGGTCTTCCGGGGGGTAACCGGTGGTGGCCATCTCAGGGAAAGCGACCAAGTCGGCACCGGCTTCCCGAGCACGCTCCAGGTATTCCAGAATCAAGGCCGTGTTCCCCGGAATGTCGCCCACGGTTGTGTTTATCTGAGCCAGGGCCAACCGAAAGATTCGTGTCATAATAATCCACGGGTCTTCGTATCTGACTTTGATACTTAGGGGCGAGTATACAGACTGAGGCTCTTGGATGCCAGGTATCTCACTCAAAGGCCCGACGGAACATTTGATTTACGGTACATCGGGTTTAGTTCAAGAATGATTACCTGTTGGCGCACAATTTTGGAATTTAAGCTGAAATGGACCTCTAACCAAGGCCCTCGCCCGAATGGATAGCGGACGCCAACAACGTTTCGCCCAACGATTTCCCTTCTACTACGGCTGGGTTGTCTTTGCCTCTGCTGCTCTGACCAGCTATCACTGCCGCCCTTTGATGGCGGCAACCACTCTATCCGTCTTCGTAGTGCCCATGACGGAGGAACTAGGCTGGTCCAGAGGGCTATTCTCCGGTGCGTTGAGCCTAGGCGGTTTCGCTGCTGTGGCAGTCTCGCCATTCGTAGGCCGTTTGATTGATAAGTATGGAGCGGGTTGGGTGGTGGCATCGGCGTCCGGGGCCATGGGCTTGTGCGCCATCGGCCTCTCGCTAATTACCCAGGCCTGGATGTTTTACGCTCTCTACATACCCGGACGGATGCTGTTCGCCAGCCCATTGGAGTTGGGGACCGCCACGGCGGTGAGCAACTGGTTTCAACGCCGCCGCCCACTGGCATTCGCCATCCTGGGCGCAACCCAAGGAAGCGGATTGGCGGCCATGCCTTTAGTCGCCCAGCTGATTATCAGCGGGTGGGACTGGCAGATGGCTTGGTTGTCTTTGGGCATATTCACCATATCCATCGGTATTATCCCATCCTTGCTCATGGCCCGGCGTCCCGAGGACATGGGACTGGAATTGGACCCCGAACCTAGGCAAGCACAGTTAACGGCCCAGCCAAATGACGTCGGCGGATCCCAAGACAATCCGGGGGCAGCAACCACGGGTAGCCCGGACCGTTTTACGGAGCTAAGTTTCACTGTTCAGGAAGCGCTACACACCCGAGCATTCTGGATACTAGCAGCGTTTTCCGCTTTTGCCTTCGCCGCCCAAGGGGGTGTGGCGGTCCACCAAGTGCCCCATTACATCAACGAAGGAATGAGGGCGCCCATCGCAGCGATAATGGCAAGCACATTTGCCATATCACAGGTGGCGGGCGGGTTTATTTGGTCCGGCTCGGCACGCAAACTGCCCTTGCGGTTTCTGTTGGCGATGACCGGCTTGTGCGTGGGTGTGGGGGCAATTGGAACCGGAGCCAGCGGCACTCTGGGATGGGGAATAGCAGCCGCAGCCGCCTTCGGTGTCGGTATGGGTGGCATGCATCTGCTGCTGAGGTTGGCTTGGGCCGACTACTATGGTCGTGAGCATCTGGGAGCTATCCGAGGTCTGACCCTACCGATACAGATTAGCGGGCAAGCCATCGGACCGATAGTCTCCGGTTTCATGTTCGATTCCAGCGGGTCCTACCACCTGCCCTTCTTCATCTTTGGAGCCGGTGTGGTGATAGCGGCGGTGGGCGTCCTTGCGGCCACACCACCGCAGAAGCAGCAGGGCTAGTACGCCGCAGGCCGCATCCCAGGCCGCACCAATGATCTATGCGCCTCCGGCCTTCTTACAGGTGACCACAAAAAGCGGGTCGCTGGGAGGGCTATCGTCAGGATTCGCGAACCCGGATTTAATATCCTGAAAGTCACTGGTAGCTTCCATGTAGGTCTGTATCAATTCGGCTCGTCCCCGGTCACTGGATTCCCGCCAGATGCGCACCGCCTTGGTGGGAAACATGCGGTTGGAGAATGACACTATGAACACACCGCCCGGCCGCAGTATCCGCGCTATTTGCCCGAAGATCTCCACCGGTTGAGTCAGGTATTGGGCCGACACCGTGATGACCACAGCATCGAAACTCTCGTCTTCGAAGGGCAATACGGGGTCTAGATTTACATCGTGGACGATATACTCGTCCAAATCCGGGTTATCCGCCATCTCGGTGGCATTCATCCCCAAGCCGGTCATACGGGCCTTGGGGTGTCCCTGGGGCCAATGGGAACGCCAACTGCTCATCATGTCCAGCACAACCGCGTTTGGGGGAATGGAATCAAGAAAAACGCGCCCCACTGCGGCTATGGCATCATCGTCGATATGCACTACCAGCCGCGGCATGGCATAAAACTCGGCATCAACGCTTTCATCCTGGCGTTGGAAGTATTCTGGCGAGGAGCCCGAGTCGGTGCTCAATCCAATAACCTCGATTAATGTACTTCAAAAATTGAGCCCATCAACGTTTGGGCTGGCCACCGCAAGGGACTCACAGGGTTTCCATGGTGTGATTTTGCCGGGCCAATTGTATCACGCCCTCTTCCAGTCTCTACCCGAAAGACTCTGGTGAACCGCAGCAGAGGGGGATACAATTTGAGTTGGGATAGCATATGAAGAGGTGATTCCCATGACTCAAGAGCGGGAAGTTCGAACGGGGCACCCATATTATATGTACGATGCCATCCATTCCCAACCTCAGGCGATCGAAGATATGCTGCGCAAACACGGGGCGCGCGTCCAAGAAGTCGCCGCCGAACTTGCGAAGAGGCGGCGGCTCTACATTGTGGGCATCGGAACCTCGTGGCATGCCACCTTGGTAGCTGAGCACTGGTTTCGGCGATTCTCAGCAAAGTCTTTGGAGATTCAAGCCTGCCATTCCTTCGAGTTCTGCGCCTATTCACCTCAGTTAAGCAGTGATGATGCCGTTATTGTGGTCAGCCACAGGGGCACCAAGACCTATTCGTTCCAAGCCTTGGAATTGGCCAGGGCCGCAGGCGCATACACCGTCTCTATCACATCGACCGAACCGGGGCCTCGAATTCAGGTTGCCGAGGTTGTTCTAAACACGGTGGAACCCGAGCGGTCTGCCGCCTATACCGTCAGCTACACTACTGCGCTAGTAGTCTTGGGGATGCTGGCCACCGCCGTGGGTAATTGGTCCGACGCCAGCGAAGAATTGCCGATACTCAGAGCCCAACTTGAGGAGGTGCCCCAATCCCTAACTCAGGTGCTGGTCAATCAAAGCAAAGCGCAACAAGCAGCCCGACGCTTCCAGAGCAAGGGGCGCTTTGTTTCCGTCGGATGGGGGCCAAATACGGCCAACGCTTATGAAGTGGCGCTAAAAATCAAGGAAACCAGCGCCGTCGATAGCGAAGGGCTCCAGGTGGAACAGATACTCCATGGCCCATTTTGTTCAATAGGCGAGAAATGCCTAATCACGTTGGTGGCGCCTCCCGGGCCGGGATATGAACGCGCTCTGAACATAGCTCGGGCGTCCATAGAGGTAGGCGCTCCGGTTTGGGCGCTGGTCCAAGAAGGCGATACGCTGTTATCAGACCTGGCCACCGAAGCCTTCTTCATGCCCTCTATCTCGGATTTCTGGAGCCCCTTGATTTACGTTTTGCCGCTCCAGTTGTTTACCTATTACCTTGCCTTGGCCCGGGGCGCTCACCCCGACCTTTTCCAGCAAGATAATGCACGGCAGGCGGCCGCCCGCCAACACTACGAACTATGATGCCCGTTTATCAACGGGCAGTTTTCAGCAATCAGTCAAAATAAGGAGTGAGGAATGTCCACCGAAGAAACAGAGTCAATTCTGCAAAGTGTCCAGCAAGACCGGGGTTACTCCCTGGAGATGCACCGAATCATGGCCGAAGCGGACCTGGAATGGGTCAAGAAGTACAACGATTTCATAGATGCAACTTACACTGGGCAGCGGTTGCTGGACCGCAAGACCAAAGAACTTCTTCAGGTGGTGGTGGAAGCGGCGCTACGGGCCGACCAGGACCAAATCCAAGCCCATATAAAGGTGGCCCTGCGGGAAGGCGCCACCCCCGAAGAGGTTCTGCAAGCGCTCCAAGCGGTTATCATGCCCATGGGGGGCCTTGCCTTCCGCCGGGGCGTGCAGGCTTGGGCGGCCGAGACCGGGTTCAAGTTTTAAATAATTAAGGGGCCCTCGGCTGTTTCCGGGGCCCCCTATACGGCTACGTCTTATCCAAGCTAGATCCGGTTACTTTCCCCAGACCACCGTGTTTCGTAGCGTGCCGATGTCGCTAATCTCGATCTCAATGACATCGCCATCTTTCATGTTTTCCGTGGCGCCTTCGGTACCCATCCACAGCACATCTCCAGGATAGAGGGTCAGGTATTGGCTCATTCTGCTGATGAATGCGCGGACACCGAATATGGCAGTGGAAAGAGCGTATTCTTCGACGACTCGGCCACTGAGAGTAACCTTGCAGGTCAAGTCGTCGGGGTCTAGACCGGTGACGATCCACGGCCCCATGGGTTTGAAGGTATCGGTGTTCTTGGCCCGCCACATGGTCCGGTCATTCTTCTGCCAGGTGCGTTCGCTCACATCGTTTCCGATGGTGAGTCCCAAGACGTAGTCCAAGGCTTGGTCCTCGGTGACGTTTCTGCACTTCTTCCCGATAACGGCCACCAGTTCGCCCTCGTATTGCAGGTCTTCATGAGCGTCTTTGGGAACCTCGATGGGATGTTCCGTCGGCACCAAAGCGTTTACCGCCCGGTATCCCACGTCGGCTGCCTTTGGTATATCGGGTTGAGTGCCCACCTTTGCGGCCGCCCAAGTGATGTGCTCCGGATAATTAATCCCGGCGGCGTAGAAAGTCGGCGGGATTACCGGCACCTCCAGCTTGACCGAACTGAGAGGTTGAACGTTGGAAGTCTTGGTATAGGTATCGAAGGGTGTTCCTTCTACTTCGATAACCTGGTCGCCTTCAATTATTCCGTAAGCAATATTGCCGCCCGTGCTAAATCTGCACCACTTCATGGTTGGCCTCCTCGCTAATAGCGAAATTTCTCAAAATTCGATTCTCTAGGTCTCGTATGTCCCCTTTACTTAGCAACTAGATTCTTGGCGACTAGATTCTTGCATCAACAACGCCAGTGGTCAAGCCGAGCGATACCCGCCGTCACCGGTATGCTGTATTCGGAAGTTCTTTACTGAGAACAGACATCTAGGTCAATGATAGAAGCCGAATCTCCTATTTGCCCAAATAGAAGGCCTGTGTTAGGCTCGCAAAGCCGTTTAATGCCCAGCAGCAGTTGATTCGTGGGCACGAACCTGGGAGAAACAGGGAGACCCAAATGAGGTTAAGCGGGAAAACTGCCCTTATCACCGGGGCCAGCCGGAACATCGGCATGGAGATTGCCCTCACTTTTGCACGGGAGGGGGCCGACCTAGTGCTGAACACCCGCGTCAGTCAGGACGAGCTGGAATCGGTGGCAGCCAGTTGCCGGGAGTTGGGCGTAAAAACCCACACCGTGATGGCCGATGTTTCCGACTCACAGCAGGTCACCAGCATGGTGGCGGAAGGAATCAACGCGCTGGGGAAAATCGACATATTGGTCAGCAATGTGGCCATTCGCCCCCACAAGCCAATCACCGATGTGTCTGACGACGAGTGGCTCAACGTGATGGGCGTGAACCTTAACTCTGCCTTTTATCTGTGCAAAGCGGTGGTGCCCGGCATGATGGAGCGCCGCACCGGCAGCATAATCGCCATGGGCGGCCAGTCGGCCATTACAGGCAGGCCCGAGACGGTCTCGGTGACGGCGGCCAAGACCGGGCTCTTGGGCCTTATCCGGGCGTTGGCGGCGGAAATGGCGCCTTACAACGTTCGTGCCAACATGGTGAACCCCGGCTCCACCGACACCGAGCGGCGCAGCCCGGAATGGTATCCCGAGTTCCAACAACAGTTTTCCAGGGGTTCCAACGAACACTTAAAGGGTCTGCCGATGGGTAGGCAGGCCACCGTCCAAGACATTGCCAACGCCTGTCTGTTCTTCGCTTCCGACGAATCGGCATACATAACAGGAGACCGTCTGAACGTTGTCGGCGGACGCTATATCGTCTAAGACTCCATTCTAGTTACCCGGCTAATCAACTGGTTAATCACCCAGCTGAGAATAATAGGAGGGTCATCATGGCTACTTACGTTTACGTGGCATCTACTGACGGCGACCAAATATCCGTGTTTAGCATGGACGCCGCGACGGGGAAACTCACTCCCAAGTCCGAAGTTGCCGCTTCAGGTGGGCCATTCTTGCTGGCGATAAACCCGAATAAAGAATATCTCTATGCCGGACACCGCAATGTTCCTGAGATATCCAGTTGGCGCGTTGATCAAGGAGATGGTTCGCTGTCGAAAATCGGGACGATAACGCCGGAAACCGGACCCGCCTTCATGTCCACCGACCGCAAAGGCAGGTACTTGCTGTCATCTTTTTATCAAAGCGGCCATGCAGCGGTTCACCCTATCGGAGACGACGGAGTGGTGGGAGACCCGCCTATCGAGTTCATCGCGACGGACAACGGCGCCCACGCCATGCAGACCGACCCCTCCAACAGGTTTGCCTTCGTGCCCCACATCGCACGCCTCAACGATAACGTGATGGAACCTCAGAACGATTCGGTTGGGCCGAACGTGATTTATCAATACAAGTTCGACGAGAATACCGGCCGCTTGACGCCCAATTCACCGGCGCAGGTTGAACAGAGCGAGCGCCTTGGCCCCCGCCACTATTGCTTTCACCCATCACTAGACATCGTCTATTTTTCCGACGAACAGGGTTGCAGCGTCACCGCTTACCATCTGGATTCCTCCTCGGGAACGCTGTCGGCATTTCAGACGATAAGTACCTTGCCCGAAGGCCACACGGAAAGGAGCACCTGCTCCCAGATTCAAATATCCGCTTCCGGCAGATTCCTCTACGTTCCCAACCGGGGTCACAACAGCATTGCCGGTTTCACCGTTGACCCCTCCACCGGAGCATTGGCCACTATTGGGCAGGTGCCGACCGAGCCCGTGCCCAGTGCCTTTAGCCTGGACCCAGCGGGCAAGTTTGTCTTTGCTGCTGGATCGGCATCGGGTAACTTGGCCTCATATAGCATTAATAGCGAATCGGGTGCCCTGACCCGCATGGATACCTACAATGTGGGCAAGAGGCCAATGTGGGTGCTGGTCGCCGATATTGGGGGTTAAGACCTCTAAAGAGGTCCGGCCGGTTAATTGATTTAGTGGCGAGATGACAAGGAATACTGAGGACGGCTAAATCGCGAGCCTGTAGCCCACCCCTGGCTCGGTCTGGATAATGGTAGTTCTTCGCTTTCTGCCAAGGATTCTTGAGCTTTCACCCGCTCCGTAATGTCCCGGGTGATGATTAATACTTCGTCATCTCCATTGGCGACATACCTGGCTTCTCTTCGTCGTTGCTCTCCCTGTATATCGATCTGGTACTCAAGTGACTGAACTTCGCCGGTGTCTAAGGCTCGGCTAATTAGGTCTCTGGTACTGGATACCAGCGATTGAGGAGAGGTTGAGCTTTGGAGAATCAAATCGAGAACCGATTTGCCGACGATGTTACCAGTGTTATCCAGAAGTTCATTTTCTTTGGCCGACCTCGCGTCTAGGATAATGCCCTCTCGATTCACTATGTACATGGGGTCTGGGATAGCTCTGATGAAAGCATTGTTTGTGCTTTCGCTTTGCTCAAGGGCTAGCTCCGTTGCGCGGCGCTCGGTTATGTCCTCAACGGTTCCGATGTAACCCGCAGTTTTACCGTTCTCGGCATTCATAACCACGGCATGGCCGGAAACCCACCGAATATCCCTTGTGGGTGTGACGACGCGGTATTCGCTAGAAAATTCTTGGCCCTGTACGGCTGCTTGCCGCCAGCGCTCTTGCAACAAGGGCACGTCCTCTGGATGAACGGCGCGGAGCTAACCATCGCCCAAGCTGTCTTCTGCGGTTAATCCCGTGATTTCTGTCCATTTGTTGTTTGTATAGGTGCATAACCCATCGCCGTCCGCCTGGTATATCCGGATGGGGGCTGCAGCACATAAAACGCGAAAGCGCACTTCGCTGGCTCTAAGATCTTGATCAGCCCACCTGCGCTGCCTGGCATTGCGGAGCCGCCCGTATAAAGCCAGCGACAGCACCGCACTAAACGACACCACCAAACCGAATCTGACCACCTTTAGCCAGAAGGGGAATGGGGCTTCTTGATACGCCATTCGCAACGTCCAGCGGCCATTGGGTACCTGAATATCAAAGGATAGGGCGTTTTCTAGGCTGGATTGAGCCTCGGAAGCAAAAATCTGACGTTGCCCGGAATCTGGAAGCGGCCGAGATAGATCGAAGTCATAGTGTTGCGCCATTAGGTTGCTCAAATTAATCTCGTCCAACAGCGTGGACATTCGAATCTCAGCGTTTACAAAGCCCCAAAATCGTTCACCGCCTCGTCCGTTCGGCACGTGAAGAGCGGCTAGAATACGCTTGACCAACCCAAGCGTAAATGCCGGTTGAGCGTGGAGGAATGTAGTGACTGAGGAGAGTGCGGAGAGTCTTATAAAAATTCTAACGTAGTTCCTAAAGTAATTGCCTAGCCGCTAATCACTAACCGACAGCTTCCCAAACGATGGCGGCAGCCCCCGCCATACCAACGCCATCTCCCAAGCTACTGGCAACTAGCACGAATTCCTTATGCCGCTGGCTCATGGCCCGGTCTCTCATGATTGCCTCTATGCGGGGCAGAAATTGCAACTGACCCAGGCCCACCGTCACTCCACCACCTAGCACAACTAGGTCCGGGTTATAAAGGTGCAACACGTTGGTGAGGCCGGTACCCAACGCTTGCACCACGTCTTCCAGAATGCTGAGGGCCAGCCGGTCGTCTTGGGCGGCTGCCTGAAACACCGACTCGGATGTGATTGATTCCCTCTCTCCGACTGCCAGCAAGGAATCTTGATAGCCGATGCCGGAGACGGCGGACCTGGCAATGCGGGCAATGGCGGTGCCCGATGCCAAAGCCTCCAGGCAGCCGGAACTGCCGCATTGGCACTTGGGGGCGGTGGCGCTCATGTCCATGCACATGTGGCCGATTTCTGCGGCGACGCCCTTTGCTCCCAAAAACATCCGTCCCCGGTCAACCACCCCACCCCCGATGCCGGTGCTGATGGTCATGTAGACTAATGTGCTGGGGCCATCGCCCTCTAACCGCGCTGCCAGGCCAGCTCCAAAGTGATACTCACCCAGGGCGGCAAGATTTGCGTCGTTGCCCACCCATACCGTGTGCCCGGTCATGGGCTCCCATCGTTCCTTCAGCGACACACCGTCCAACTCCGGCAGGTTGGGCGGGTCGTAGAGCGTGCCGGTATCGGCATCCACTGGGCCAGCCACGGCCACCCCAATCCCGGCGATGGGGCTGTCTCCACAGGCGGTAATAGCTTCGTTAAGCAGGCCGTCGGCGTTCTCCAAAAGCCCATCCTTCCCTGCATTTTTGGGATTTGCCACACGGGAACTCCACTGGACTTCGCCGTTTCGGTCGATAACCGACGCACGTGTCCAGGTTCCGCCCCAGTCCATGGCGATTGCCATCGGTAACGGGCTAGTCATAACTACAACCACCTATCCGAGTGAGTGGGTGTCCCACCATTCGCATCCCAATATCCTTGGAAATTACTATCTAAGGTCCTGGTAATCGCTGGGCTCCTCGATAATTATCCTGGAATCGATGTCCGTTAGCCGCATGTCCGTAGAAATCTGCATCTCGTCGCCTATCAACAGGCTCATGACGGTCCTTCGCATGCGACCTTGGTCATCAATCCAGATTTCAATATCCTTGTACTCGGCAGACCCCATCCCACCTTCAATCAACGAGTTCCCCAAAGGGCCCAACCCTTGGGCGAGCTGCCGTCGTGCTTCCTCATCCAACCTTTTCCAGAGCTCCTGAAAATCCACGCTTATGGTCAGACGTTGAGTCTTGATGCCGTCCAAAACCTCCGGGCCTGCAGAACGGACTGTGTACAGGTCCCAAGGAACTTCATCCCCCGGGAACAAACTCAGAGCGAACTCCGTTGGTTCTGTCAAAACTTCCACGGGCACTCCGGCCTCTCGAGCAGCCTTTTCTATCCCCATACGCATCCATCCATCGCCGACGCCGGAAATGTTGATGAAAACGTTGGGGGACTTGATAATCTGCTCAATCGTCACGATTCCATCTGGACCATCAACGCTCATAGCACTGTGCATGCCGTTATTTCCGTCGAGTTCCATATCCATGGAAATATTTACCCTCTCACCCAGAACGGTACCGTCGATATCCGTATGGCTGCGAAAGCTCTTGATGGCCGCCATGACTTCCGTTGACCGTTTCAGCAGTTCCAATGGGGATAGGTCGGAAGCCACAGAATTCGAAGCTAGAGGCGGGATGCCTGTCGCAAGTGGAGTAGAAGTAGGAACCGGAGTAGGAGAAGAACCACCGCAGGCCGAAACGAGCAGGACAACTACGGTTAGCAAAGGAATCAACCTGAAGATTGCTGATCGCACTATTCGGAGGTTGCTGAAGCTGCCCGTACAGACCGGTGCGGTTTTCAGCATAAATTCCGGCCTCCTAGCCAGGTTCGGAAAAAGTATATCATCCCAAATTTCAGCCCGATGCCAACAGCTTAATCAAGCGGCCAATCAGGGAGACGGCGAGGTTCCATCGACTACGCCTAGCAGTTCGTTCAATACTGCCCTGAGATTCTGAGCCGAGATGGGACCAACGAATTTCTTGGCCACCATGCCGTCGGGGTTGATGAAAATCTTTTCCGGGATGCCTTTCACGCCATAGTTGATAGCAATGGTGCCGTCGCTGTCTATTCCGTTTGGATAAAGAACGCCGAAGCGCTCTATATGATTGAGGGCGTCCAAGCGCCCATCCCAAATATCGATGCCGACAAACTCCACTTCTTGGTCGCTGTATTCTTGGTACACTTGGGTCAATGTCGGCGCCTCCTTCTGACAGGGGCCGCACCAAGATGCCCAAAAATCCAGCAGCACAACCTTGCCCCTGAGTTCGCTCAAGCTCAAAGATTCATCGGGCAGCGGGCCGCTGGGCATTGGGCCACCTAGCAGCTCCAATGTGAATTCCCACGCTAGCTCTTCTTCAACAGCTACTTGTCCAAAATCATCATTTACTCCCAGACCGCCCGGATTCCCGCCCGACTTGAAGGAAGCCCAAGCCAGCAAGGCAATGAAGGCCAACACCGGCACTGCGGTGCCTACGATGATCCAATTGCGTTTACTCACGGTGACGTGTTATGTCCCCTGTCGAGATTGATGACGAGGGTATCTGCTCGATGTCATCACCACTCCGTCGGTTACTCATCCTTCGTATCTTCTTCGCCGAGTCGAACTGCCCGTTCATCAGCCCCTTCCGAGACACCTCCCAAAGCACGATCCACCAGCGATTCTCTTTCAGCCCGGTAGTCGGTTTCAGCCACCTCGCCATGGTGAAATCTCTCGTCTAAGTTTGCGATATCCCGAATTGCCGCTTCTCGGTCCACAGCCGTTCGGTTTTCTCCGGGAGACCTCCCCAAAGGCATATTAGCCTTGAAACGGGGCCTTAGAGTCCCCAGCACTAGCAGAGATGCCAATACAGCGCCCATGGCGATGGGGATCGCTACTTTCCAAAATGTGCCACTGACTATGGATTTCTCCAAGCGTGCTCCCAGGCTCGGTTGGGGCAATCCGGTCAGGCTTAGGGAAAAGCCTTCTCCAGGCTCAAATTCTCGACCCTCCCATGCATTATACGAATCCCCTGCTTGCTCCACAGCGGACACAGGTTGGAGGGTATCAACCCCCACCGTGCCAAAGCGCACGGGCACCATCACCCGGTACACATCTGCTCCTTGAGGAAGGCTCTGGCGGTAGGAAATATCTTCACCTTGATACGGAAAACGGAAGGAAAAGTCCACGAAATGATTCCCCGGCACCACCGGAGAAGTGAGGGCGAAGCCGCTGCCAATGGAAATGATGTCTCCCCCCGGCATGTCCGACCCGACGTCTAGTTCCTCGGCCAAAGGTGGCAAAGCAAAACGCAGGAAGCTTATCTGCCCCACATTGTTAACAGGCTGGTTTAGATTCGGCAATAGCGTGCGGTCGCTGGCATTGGTCAAGCGTACGAACTCAATGGCTGAGATAGACTTATTCTTTTCGTCTATGTCCCCTATCACCATCACGTGGTTGGTCACTTTGACGATCGATGCGTCCTGAGTCGTTTCGTAAACGGCCAATTCTACTTCAACAGCCAGATCATCTAGGCTCAAAGACGCTCCGTAGAAGACCTCGGCATAGTCGACGCTAAACGCATAGGAACCGTCGGCGATGGCCGGAACTTGTTGGAACTCAAAACTCCCATCAGCCAGGGTGGAGGTCTGGTCGGTGGCAATGAGACTGGCATCGGCCCCGGAGACCAGCAACAGCACCGGAACGTCGGCCGGGGGAGATGCGCCTTCGGTGCCGTTTATAACCCTACCTGTGATGGTCAAAGATTCTTGGGCTTGAGCCTGGGCCTGAAATTGGAAATGCCAAGCAGTTAACCCCACCAGCGTTGCGATGAGAGCCAATGCAAATAGGCGCGCCGCAAAGGGTATCCCCGCAGGGCGATTAATGATGCCAAATGGAAATTGAGAAGACATACACGCTGCCCCGCCGTCCCATAGGCCTTGATCCCAGCCTGTCTGGATAGAACCGGCGTGGCAATATGGAATGGATTACTTTGCCCTAAGATACCAGATTCCCGCTCCAGCTACACCCGTGCTTCCATACTCGCTCCGCATTCGGGGCAGCCAAGCAGTTCCGGCGCCACCAATGACCTGCAGTTGGGACACGCCCGGGGGCCGCCTTCAGTTCCTCTCAATGCAGCCCGAGTGACCAGCACTTCCTGCTCAAGCATCCATTCCGGTTCCCCTGCCCGCTCTTGAAATCGTTGCTGCAAGACCGTGGCCGCTTGCAAGCGGTAGGAGGCCAATTGCTCCCTGTACAGGTTTTCCGGCACCTTCCCAAGTTGATATTCCAGATGCAACGTGGTTATGGCGTCGTAAACCGGTCCCAATTCCGGCGCGACCACGGAGGCACTGATTGTTCTTGGTGAGGCTGCGAACGTCAACCGTGACTTCAAAAATGGGTAAGCAACAATCACCAAACTGAAGAGCGCCAACGCTGCGCCAATTACCAACGTCATCGGTTTATCCCGGCAAAACTCACGATATTTCCTGCCTCACGCAGTACTGGCTCTAGGCCCAGAGGAAACTCGGGCTGGCGCTTTTACCACAGCGGTGTGTCTGACCCGTTGAGGCCAAAGAGCGACCACCGTACCCAAAACCAGCACCGGCCCGGCCACCCACATCCACCAGATTAGTGGGTTAATCAATATTCTGAAGCCTACGCTACCATTGTCCAGGTTCTCACTGGGCACGATGAACAGGTCTTCCACCGGCGTTGACCTGATTGCAGCCCTGGTTGACGCCATGTTGAACGATGGGTAGAAAGACCGGTTGGGTTTTATGATTTCCAATAGACTGCCGTCCCGGTACACCTCCACGCTGGATATGAAATCCGTGCGATTGGACCAGGGAATCTCGGTGGTGCCAATGTACCTTATTTCATAGTCGTCCACGACCACCGTTTCTCCCGGCGCCAGCACCACATCTTTCTGGGTACTGAAGAAAGTCGTGCCGACAACGCCCAGAGCAACCATGACGATGGACAGGTGCACGATGTAGCCGCCGTATCTGGGCCGGTTTGCCGCAATCAAACGCAAAAAGGCCAGAGGATAAATCTCACCCGACGATCGTTGCCTGGAGCGGGTGCCTCGGTACCACTCCACAAAGATGCCAGCGGTGACTGCCGCCGCCAATCCGAAGGCAATCAAGGCGTATTCTTGCCTCACGCCCAAGGCGAGCAAAACCAACACCGTAACCGCCGCAGCGATTCCCGGTGGCATCAGCGCTCTCCGGACGCTCGCTGGCGTGGCTCTGCGCCATGGCAAAAGGGGCCCCACCCCCATGAGGAAGATTAGTCCCAACATCAGAGGACCGTTCACTTGATCGTAGAAGGGCCTGGCTACCGTTAGCTCTACACCGGTGAACAATTTGGAAATTAGAGGATATACCGTGCCCCACATAGTCACGCCAGCGATAGCCAAGAGCAGGAAGTTGTTGACCAAGAATGCAGCTTCGCGGGAGAGCATCGAGTCCAGATTTTGAGCGCTCTTGAGCAGGGGATAACGCCAGAAGAATATGATGAATGGCACCAGTATGCCTATGCCCAAGAACAGCAGGAACACCCATCCCAACGAAGAGCTCCCGAAGGAGTGGACCGATGGCACCGAGCCGCCCCTGTTCATGAACATTCCATATAACGCCAAGCCGAAGGACACGTTGATTAGGACTATGTTCCACATTCGGAACATTCCCCGCCGTTTCTGCACCATGATGGAGTGGACGAAGGCGGTGAGGCCCAGCCAGGGCATGAACGCAGCGTTTTCCACCGGGTCCCAGAACCAGAAACCACCCCAACCCAGAATTGTATAAGCCCACCAAGAACCCAGCAAAAGCCCCACAGCCAACATAGCCCAAGAAATGATGCCCCAAATCCTGCCCGTATCTACCCATTCATCCCCGGTTTTGCCGCCAATTAAGGAACCCATGGCAAAAGAGAACGGTATCGCCGTAGCTATCAGGCCAGCCATCAGCATCGGTGGGTGGACGAACATGCCGAAGTGGGTCAAGAGCGGATTTATTCCATCGCCGTCGAGAGGAGTAAAGGGCAGCTTGTCGAAGGGATTGGCCATGATTGACGTCACTGCCAGGAAGAATGTCAGTACCACCATCAAAACGCCTGCGGTGTAGGGCAGAGTGTCCCGAACCTTGATCGGAGCCAGCCAAATGGCCAAGGCGGACATCACCGCAAGACAGAAGGATATGAACAGCAGTGACCCTTCGTTGCCAGCGTAATAAGCAACCCAGGTAAACCGGTCCGGCATGGCCAATTCGCTGTGGGCGGCCACGTAGGCAACCTCAAAATCGTGGTTGATGAAAGATACAATCAGGCTAATGGTGGCCACCAAGAGCACCAGTACCAGCAGGTAGACAGCATTCCTCGAACTATCCACCAATACAGCGGAGTCCCGCGTCTTGCCAACCACAGACCCAATGGCGGCATAAGCCGCCAAGGCCAGGGCTATCCATAGAGAGATTGCGCCCAGATCAGCCATTTCGTTCTACGTCATCCTCTCGATTAGTTTCATGCTCCCGGAGACTATCTACGCCTTCAGCGGGTTGGTCGGATGCACCGGTGTTCCCACTACCGCCTAATAGGGCCAAATCACGGTCCACTGCCACCAAAAATGGTTCCAAATCACCCTCTGGCTGGTCTGCATTCGGCACGGTTACCGGAGCAAGTTGAACGGTGTTTCGGGAAGACATGGACCTTATGATGAAGTAACCGCCCGCCAGCGCCGCCAGTATCCCGGCTATGGGCAAGACCCAAACCAGAATGTTAACCCCAGATTTCGGTGGCGCAGCCAAAACCTCCAGTCCATAGCGAGACACGAAAAAGTCCAACACTTCATCCCGGCTTGCGCCCTTGCCCAGCATATCCCGTACCACCGCCCTCATCTGCCGGGCAATCTCCACTTGAGCTTGGTCGATGGTCTCCGCCGGGCACACCGGGCACATGAGCGAACGGTCGATGGACTGAGCCTCTTTCTCACTATAGGGCTGGTTTTGGGCGAATACGTTTCCGCCATCGCTGGCGAAAGCGACAAACAATGTCACCGTAACGGCGAGTAGAGTCCATTTTCGGCTGAAACTGATATTCATCTGCTGGTGGGAGGATTATCTCCCCAGTTGGCTTTCGGACGCAATACAACTTGGGTTTATACGTTAACTTTATTTACCTGCTCGGGGTGGCAAATAGGCGAGCCAACGACGCTAAATCCGGCACTTCAAGGTCTGGCTGGCTATCCACCAAAGGTGTGGATGCGGCCCCACTACGATTTACCCAGACCGTCTTCCAGCCCAAGGAGCTGGCCGGTGCGATGTCGTGGAATTGGCTCTGGGCCACATGAACGTGCTGGGACGGATCTACTCCCATGATTCGCCGAGCGAAGTGGAAATTCTCTGGTGAGGGTTTGTATGACCCAATCTGTTCCGAAGTAATCACCCAATCGAATTCTGTGCCCAGATGCACTTGAGACAATTGAAACATGTCGTCATCAACATTGGAGAGTATGGCTAATTTGAATCTGGAACCCAGCATCGTTAATGCGTCAACAGTGTCTGGAAATGGAGGCCAATCTCCCACAGAATCGGCTAGAATCTGCTGCCCACACGATTCATTTTCCAGGTCTATCCCGAAGTGGCTGCAAAAACTGGCGGCAACTCCTCGCAGAACTCCTCTGTAATTTACGAATGGAGTTTGATGTTGGACTTGCCGTTCGAATCGCCCATAAAGTTCAAGCAACTCTCTATCAGGTGTTTCGATGCTGTAGCGAGCGCACAGAGGATGAATAGCGGACAATATGCCGGATTCCCAGTCGATGAGGGTACCGTAGCAGTCGAAGCTAAGAACGGTGACGTCAGTGAAATCCAGCATAGAGAGAATACCGGGCCAAACGGCCGACGTTACTTGGGTCTGCTGA
>DCAE01000017.1:0-145 GCA_002311385.1 Dehalococcoidia bacterium UBA1141
CGACGATGAGACCCAGCGCGAAATTAAGGCGAACTACCCTGAGATTTTCAAAAGGTGTAATGAGACTTCAGGTTCGTTCATGCACGAATTTGACCCCAGGTCAGCCATGGCAGTGTCTCCCGAAGAGCGGTTGGAGCAGTACGAA
>DCAE01000017.1:183-26943 GCA_002311385.1 Dehalococcoidia bacterium UBA1141
TTCAAGAAATGGCTGTCCAATTTCCAAGATTGCATGGCCCCTGGCGAGGCCAACGAGGACTACACAGAATTCGTCCAAAACAAGATTCGCGAACGGGTTATCGACCCGGTGGTTGCCGAGATGCTGGTCCCCAAAGACCACACATTCGGCGCCAAACGCGTACCTTGTGAGACCGGGTATTACGAGGCCTATAACCGGGACAACGTCTTGCTCGTTGACGTTCGCAAAGCCCCCATTGAATGTATCACCGAAACTGGCGTAAAGACCGCTGATGCCGAGTACGATTTTGACGTAATCATATACGCCACGGGTTACGACGCTGTCACCGGCGCATTGCTCAATATCGATATCCACGGCAATGGCGGGCAGACTTTGAAGCAGAAGTTTGTGGATGGCCCTCGCACCTATATGGGCATCCAGAGCGTTGGTTTTCCGAACCTGTTCACCATCAACGCAGCCTCCGTGGGTAACTTCGTGAGAGCCGCGGAGCCGCTGGTGGAATGGACGACCGAGTGCATCCGCTATATCCGCGACAATGAGTTTACCCGCATATCGCCGACATTGGAGGCGGAGGATGCATGGGTCAAGCACGTTAACGAAGACGGCGAAAAGACTCTCCGTACGAAGACCGATAATTGGTTCATAGGCGCGAACATTCCGGGGAAGGCGAGAGCTTTGCTCACGGCTCCGGATAGTGCCCCGGCCATGCGTGCAAAACGTGCGGCTGTAGCTGCCAACGGCTATGAAGGATTCGTTCTGGAATAGCGTTTACCAACTAAACATACAGCCTAAACATGCAGCGAATGATATTCTGAAAATCTGCGTCTGCGCTAACGACCGTCAAGGTCGGAGGTGCAGACGTGGAGCAAACCAGAGGGCCCACCTGCCAGCCTAGCTACATGAGAATCGACGGCAGCCAAGCGCCTTGGGGTTCGTTGTAGAGACCAATTGTCATCAAGGTCATGTTCTGGACGATGCGCAGGTCATGGTTCAGACACCAGCGTAGCAAATCGGTGTTTCGTGCTGGCACAATCAGGCCGGGACCCGAGTATTCCTTGGATCCGGCAATCAGCGCCTTAACATCGTCATTACCTTCACCAACAGAATGGCCGAAGAACCCAATGCCGGTTGTGTAGCCGGTGATGCGATCCCCGCTCTCCACCACAAGGCCCGTCCCCTGCTGGACTGAATCGCCAACTTCCCCACTTCTGTCATGACCGTGAATCCGGAAGCAGAGGCGATTGCATCGATCCAAGTCTGCGGAGGTGATGGCCCTCACCGTACGGCCCGGAACTTGCTCCCGTACCTGCGGCCCTTGGACCACGGAGCAGATACCCCTCACGTCGAAATTCATGCTCGCATACAATGCCAAAGACCGGCTGTGGTAGGTGGATTGCAGCAGGCGTACTCCGGGATAGCCCCGCTCCTCGGCACGGTCCAGCATGTGCTGCATCAAACGGGGGCCAACTCCGCTGTTTTGCTGAGTTGGGGAAACAGTTACATGTCCCAAGCCCGCTACGGAGCAGCGCTCGTCCAGGAAATTGCTGCCCACCACAATCCCATCATCCTCAGCCACAACACTGTAAAAGCCAGGGTGAGACAGCAGCATCGAAGCTACTCCTATGCCAACCTCGGGGGCAGGAAAGTCCGATGGGAAATTGTGCTGGCTGGAGATGGCGGAAAAAGCATCGAAGATAATCTGTCCGCACGTTTCTGCGTCGGCCGGTGTGCCAGGGCGCAGTTTGATGGTCATGTCACACCCCATTCAGTAAACTTAAACTTAAGCGTCTCCAGCCAGAAAACGGTGCCAGAAACTGGTAAAAGTACATACGCTTTAGGTCCTAATGGCTCCAAGAACCATCACCCGCAGGATAGACCGGCGTAGTTTCGACTCGTTGAGGGTCGCCATCGAACCAGTCCTGAACTGTGGAGCGCCATTTGGTGTAGTGGGGGGCTTCCCGGTGAGCGACCTCCCAAGATTCCTTGTCCCTATATACTTCGTACAGGTAGACCTTGTTGGTGTCGCTGTTGTCCTGTAGGACATCAAATCTGAGGCAGCCCGGTTCGTTATTGTTGGAACCCTCGGCATCGCCAAGGGTAGCTGCCATGAACTCTTCCGCATGACCGGGTTTGATTTTGATGGTTACAAATAGCGCAAACATTTTTCTCCTCTTCTCTCTTTGTTGTAGTCGGGCGGTGAAATAATTGGATATTTAAGTTCGCTTAGTCAGGCCATTTCCTGCCTTCGAACCGCATTGCCCTAAGCCAGCGACATTATATCCGCGCCAGGAATTACGCACAAGCCAGCTTTGGGTGGCATCCGAAGGAATGGCGTTGTAGAATTGCTTAGTTCATCTTTTGGAGGCTGTTTATGGCTGGTGTCACCGCTGATATCCCAATCGTATATACACTGACAGTTTGAAACGCGTCCGACGCATTGCGTAGCTCCTGGGGTCGCCAGGGCATTGCTTATGAAGAACGGAAGGTGGACCAGAGCCAGGACGTCCTGGATGAAGCTCTGGACTACGCCGACACTGTGCCAATAATCGTCTACCCGGACGGTCGGGTCGAGATTGGATTTGAAGGGCACACTGGTTGAGAGATTGGATGACGGTCCGTCGGACCGTCACAATTGAATAACCGCAGCCCCGAATAAGGCTCAAACTTAGTCTGATGACAACACGGCGGAAGGAGCAAGGAAATGGCACGAGAAACGAGCGTAGTAACTCCCCAGAAATTCTCGGAAGGATTTAGCTACCCGGACTATATGGATCAGATTAAAGTGAACAAGGACAGGTTCAACGGCTTCTACAACGACTATCCATTGAAGCCCGAAGACGCAGCTTTCTTCAAGGAATTGGTCGAGCGCCCCAATGGCCCAGCAAAGATGTTGGTATTGGGTGAAGATTGGTGCGGTGATGTGGTGAGAGGTATGCCGGTTTTGGCGCGAATCGCCGAGGCTGGCGGCATGGAGATGAGGATTTTCCCTAGGGACCAACACCACGACATAATGAACGAATACCTCAAGAACGGCCAGTGGATGTCAATTCCCGTCGCCGTGTTCTACACCAAAGACCATCAGTACATCTGCCATTGGATCGAGCGTCCCGTCGTCGCCGAAGAAGAGATGGGAAAAATGGAAGAGTCTATCCGGGGGGAGAAACCCGATATCACTGATCAAGAATTCAGCCGCGAACGCCGGACTCGTACCGCCGCAAGGGCTGGGGACTGGATTGCGGCAACGGTGGCTGAGTTGAAAGAACTCTTGGCCAGCAGCATCAGCTGACACAGCGCCTTCGCGAAATAAGCCCCAGTCCAATCTTGGTAGCAGTGCCTGCGCTGTCTAAGATGCGGCCTGGGGCTGCTTGGTGGGCGTGGGCGGTTTTGGCTTCTTGCAAAGCAAAAACAACCCTGCGCCGATGAAATTCAGAATCGCCAAGGTGATGAACGCCCCTTCGTAGGAACCCTGAACGTCCCTCATGTATCCAGCCAGAGGAGAGGAGATCAACAGTAGGATGTTCATCGGAACCGTAGAGATTCCAAGAATCTTGCCGAAAGATGCACGGCCAAAATACTCACCCCTAATCGCCGTGGTCAATGGATTTCGCCCGCCAAAGCCGACTCCAAATATTATGGCGAATAGGTACAGGTCAAACAGGCTAGTGGCGGTAGCCAGGATTATGACGGCGCTTGCTTGTATAGCTGTGAATATGAACAGGGCCACATTCTTGGGTATACGGTCACCCAAGAATCCCCCAAGCATCTGGAATACCATGGCAACGGCGGTATAGACGCTGAATATCCAAGCCGCCTGCTGGACACTGAAACCCAAGTCTTCCACCATCAACAGGCCCAAGTGGGCGAAGATTCCCAGCACCACCATGGAACCGAACCCGTGTCCAAAAGATATGAACCAGAAAGCCGGCGTTTTCAAGGCTTGGGATGTCGTAAATTCTATCTCGACCGTTTCCCTGCCGGTCCGGTTGCTTCCAACTTGGGCAGTCGACCTCCGGGCAACGCCAGGACGGTCGCCATCCGGAAGCAGGCCGTAATCCTGAGGTTTGTTTCTTATAAACTTGGGTAAGATTACTGCCGAGGCTAATATCACCCCGCCTAGAATACCAGCCGTCAACCGCCAACCAAGACGGTCCTGGTCCGGATCCACGGCCCAGGCAATCGCCGGAACCAGCACCAACGCTCCAAGACCCATGCCGGTCATGGTTATGGCCATTGCCGTGCTCCGGCGCCGGGAGAACCAGTTGTTCATCAACGTCATCATGGGCAGCCACCCGCCTTGGCCGTTGCCCAAGGACATGATGAAGAAAGCCAGATAGAACATCCACAGGTTTTGCACCTGACTGAAAAGAAAGAAGCCTGCCGCCAGAATCAGCAAACCGGTGAGAACCATGATTCTAGCCCCGAACTTGTCGGTGAGATAACCCGCTACCGGGCCCGAGATGCTGCCTTCCACGCGGGTTAGGCTGAGGGCAAATCCAAGTTGAACGCGGCTCCAGCCGAAATGGGCTTCCATGACAACCGCCCACACGGTCATGGCATGGAAAATCGGCACGGAAGTGATAATCATGATGAAGCCAGCAATTATTGCCAGCCACCATCCGTAATAGACACTCCGTACTTGGGCGATGGAATTAGTCAAACTCAAACTCTGTAACTAAGCGCAAATCTCGAGTCCCAGAATAAATTGAACCGAGGGCTGATTCAAGTTGATGTGATGAACACATAATCAATAAATCGAATAGTATAGCTACAATATTATCACATAATAACTATATTATTTGAATTAAGAATTTCAATTGGCGAATTCATATTCGCACTATCGGAAACACTATGATAACGCTACAATGTCCCCAACCTCGACCAGAACGGGCATTTGAGCTAAACTGAATTCCCGTTTTATGGGAATTCCAAGGACGCGCCGCCCCATACGAAACAATATTCAACCTATAGTGGAGGAGCTATGGATTACGGACTGTTTATGATGCCGTCGCACCCACCGGAACGCGGTATCTTCGAAGCTCACCAGTGGGATTTGGACTGCTTGGTTCAGGCTGACGAGTTGGGCTACAGCGAGGCTTGGATTGGTGAGCACTTTACCTCGCCCTGGGAACCCATTCCTTCTCCGGACATCATGATTGCCCAGGCTCTGATGCGGACTAAAAACATTCGGCTGGGAGCGGGCGCCCACCTATTGCCCTTCCACCATCCCGCCGAGTTGGCCCACCGCGTCGCCTACATGGACCATCTGTCCCAAGGTCGGCTCATGTTTGGCGTGGGCGCCAGCGGCTTGCCCACCGATTGGGCCATGTTCGACGTTGATGGAGCGAACGGTCAACACCGTGAGATGACCGAAGAATCTTTGGAAATCATCTTGAAAATGTGGGAGGACAAAGGACCTTTCGAGTATAAAGGCAAATATTGGAATGTGGAAAAACCGGAGCCGATGTTCGGCACCCTGAAGTTTTTCCTGAAACCGTACCAGCAACCCCACCCGCCCATAGGCATCGCCTCCTTGAGCTATAAATCCCCCAGCTTAATCATGGCTGGTGAGCGGGGATTCATCCCCTTGACGCTGGCCTTCAACCCTGACTATGTGAGGAGCCATTGGGAAGCAGTTGAGGAAGGGGCTAAAAAATCCGGGAAAACACCTTCCCGCAAGGATTGGCGGATATGCCGCGATGTGTACGTGGCAGACACTGACGAAGAGGCGAGGGAAGCAGCCCTAAACGGCATGACCGGCAGGGTGTGGAGAGATTATCTCTTCCCCTTGTTCCAAGAGTTCGACCTTGTGCCCATCTTCAAGCATGACCCCGAAGTGCCCGACGAAGCCGTTGACATAGAATACCTTGCGGACCACATGTGGTTGATGGGTTCCCCCGAAACTGTGTCAAACAAGATACGCACGCTGTACAACGAGGTTGGCGGGTTCGGCAACCTGACTACTCTGGTTTTCGACCAGTCGGAAAATCAGAAGGGCTGGGATAAGTCGATGCGTCTCATGGCAGAAGAAGTAATCCCCAGCTTGTCCGACTTGGTTCCGGCTTAGGGACTAATCTTCGACCCACACAGCAGATACAGGCAAAATAAGACGACCGGGCTTGATGCCTGGTCGTCTTATTTGTTTTGTCCAAGATTGACACCCATAACCGATTAGAATTGGAACCATGGACTCGGCTGGGACTCGGAACGAAATTATGCCTGCTTTTTCCTCAAAGGCGCGCTCATCTTGTGCATGTAGCCCAGAATTTCCCGTTGAGACTGCATGACGCTGGTTTCGTGAAATGGAATGCCGTGTTTGAGGCAGAACTCTTTAATGATTGGCTGAACCTTTTTCAGGTTGTTTCGGGGCATGCTGGGGAAAAGGTGGTGCTCAACTTGGTAGTTCAGACCCCCGTACACGAAGTCGGTGATGGGGTGGGCGCTCACGTCCCGGGAGGTTATCACCTGCTGCCGCAGGAATCCCATGGGGGTATCTTCTTCCAGTATCGGCATGCCTTTGTGGTTTGGGGCAAACACCGACCCCATATAAAATCCCTCCACCGCATGATGCACCGCTATGAATGCCACGGCGTGGAGCGGATCCAAGAAAACGAACAGCAAACCAAAGTAGACTGACAAATGTATTGCTACCAGAATGGGCTCGATCACCTTGTATCTGACTTCTTTACCGCTTAATACATAGTGGATACCAGCAAACAAGAAGCTGATCGAAGAAAGCATCAGGATCGGGAAAAACAAGAAAGCTTGATGGCTGGCCATGGTTTTCAAGAAGCCGGTTTTTGCCAGAGCGCGGCCGATGGTGAAAGCGAAGAAGGACACGTCAATGTCCCCGTCCTCGCCGATGCGATTGGGGTTGCGGTGGTGCCGTTGATTGTGTTTGTCGTTCCACCAACTGGGCACCAAAGCCATGAGCACGCCCACCATTAGGCTGATGCTGTCGTTTTTTGTCCTGGATGAGAATATCTGCTGGTGGCCAGCATCGTGGCCAATCAAGCCCAACTGGGTAAACACCATGCCCAGGAAAGCTGCGTTGAGCAACTGAAGCCACAAGGAATTGACCAAAACCAGGAATGCTATGCTTCCCACAACCGCCGCAACGGTGAGGGGAATTTTTATCGAGTAGTAGAGGGGTTGGCGGTCAAGGAGTCCTCGTTGCTTGACCATTCGCCGGAGCCCTGCGTATTGCTGAGCATCCGCCCTTATTTCCTCTTCACCCACGTCATTAAATACCTGGAGACCTACGGACGTGGGGTTCACCGGGCTTTCGACTGCCATGGACCCTCTCGTAAAATTTCTAAAAGGAGATGATGAGCATGGAGGACCAACTGCGAATCAGTCATCACCCTGACTCAATCTGAACACAGGATACCATAACTTGTCCTGAGCTTGGTGATTCTGAATTCGAATTACACGAGATTTAATCAGAGCGAATGACGCCTGGTGCGTTGGAATATCGCTCCAAAAAATGTGTTGTGTTAAAATTATGGCCCGGTCCAGCTTTGAACAAATCGCTAGGATAAATCGCCCGTCGGGAGAGATGAATCATGGCAGCTAAGCAGCTTATCAACAGTTCCTTTTCCAACTCTCGAATCGACAAGGTGTACTACGGACAAGGTTGCTTGGCCAACCTGCCAGCGGAAGTCGATCGCTTGGGTGCCAGCCGGGCTTTCATAATTACCGGCAACAGCTTGATGAAGCAAGGGACTCTCTTGAGCCGAATCCAAGACTTGTTGGGCGACCGCTGTGCTGGCGTGTTTTCTGAAACCAAGCAGCACGTGCCCAGGGAGTCGGTGCTGGCCGCTACCAGAGCAGCCCAGAAGGCTGACGCCGATTTGCTGATAAGCTTCGGTGGTGGGTCGCCCAACGACACTGCCAAGCTGGTCGCTCTCTGTATGGCGGAAAACGTTACCAGCGCAGAGCAGTTGGACCGCTACCGCATCCGCTTTCAATACCCGGACCAACTAGAAGTGCCAACCCCTGAGAATCCATGCTTGCCTCACATCTCCATCACCACCACATTATCGGCGGGAGAATTCACCAACTTTGCTGGCTCCACCGACCCTGAACGCAAGATTAAAGACCTGTATACCGGCGACGATCTTTGGGTATCCGCCGCATTCCTGGACCCGGAAGTCACCACGGCAACCCCCAGTTGGCTCTGGGCCTCAACCGGCATACGGGCTGTAGACCACGCCATCGAGAGCGTCTGCTCCAAGAGCGCGATGCCCTTTGCCGATGCGCTGGCATTGGAAGCGCTCAGCATGCTGTTTGAGCACCTGCCCACTTCTACTAAATACCTGGAAAGCGGTAAGAACCTGGAAAGCGGAAACGGGGAAGACCTTGCCGCTGCGGCAAATTGCCAGGTCGCAGCCTGGATGTCGTTCCATGCTGGCACCAACGTTTGGGTGGGCCTCAGCCACGGTATCGGTCACCAATTGGGGGCTAGGGCCAACGTTCCCCACGGCGTTACGTCTTGCATCATGCTGCCGAGAGTGATGGAGTACAACCGTTCCGTTTCCGCGCCACAACAGCGGCGCTTGGCGGAAGCCATGGGTATCCAAACAAGCGGCATGAGCGACGACGAGGCGTCCATCGCCGCAGTCAGCGCCCTGGAAGACCTGATAGACCGGTTAGGCATCCCAAGGCGGCTGCGGGATTACGGAGTTTCCAGGGAAGACTTTGCGCCCATCGTTCAAGACGCAATGGAAGACATGGTGGTCGCCTTCAATCCCAGACCCATCGCCAATCAAGAAGAACTGGTGGAGTTGCTGGAAAAAGCCCTTTAAGCCAGCGTTCTTGTGAGCAAAACGATGAAACTACGGCCTATGTCGGCTCCGGCTTGAATGCCGCTTCCGCCAGGTCTTTGAGCTTGAATTTCTGGATCTTGCCACTGGGAGTCATCGGGTATTCGGTCATGAAGAGCACGTGCTTGGGCATCTTGAAACTAGCTAGTTTGCCCCGGCAGTATCCGATGATTTCTTCCGATGAAACCTGGCAATCATCTTTCAATATTACGCAAGCGCAAGCAATCTCGCCGAGAGCCGCGTCAGGAATTCCGACTATTTGCACGGAATTTACCCCCGGATGACCCAATAAAAAAGCCTCTACCTCTACGGGGTCAACGTTCTCTCCGCCCACTTTCAGCAATTCTTTATAGCGACCGAGGAACCGGACGAATCCGTCCTTCCGGATGGTAGCAACATCCCCGGTGCGAAACCAACCCAGAGAATCGAAGGCATTGGCCGTTTCTTCCGGCTTTTTGTAGTAACCCTGCATCATTGCGTAGGTGCGAACGCAAAGCTCACCCATCCGGCCCGGCTCCAATGTCTCGCCCGATTCGGGGTTGATGATTTTGTACTCGTAGCCCTCCAACGGGTGGCCGGATCCCAAACACCGGTCATCTTCCGGCGAGTCCAGGTAAGACATGGTCCCGCAAACCCCAATCTCCGTCATTCCCCATCCGGTGATTGTTGGGCACAGCAGGCGCTGGGTTTGGCGGGCGACAGCTTCGCTGCTGGCCATGCCGACGGCCAATACCCCGGTGCGGAGGCTGGTCAAATCGGTGGTCTTGCAGTCCGGATGGGTGGTTAGGCCATGAAAATGGGTGTCGAAGCCGCTCAGAACCGTGGCTTTTTCCTGCTCAATCAATCTTAGAGACTCAGCCGGGTCAAATAGGGTGGTCAACACCATCCGGGCCCCGGAAATCATGCTCATCAGCGGCCCTTCGTAAAGGCCAAACGCATGGAACAAAGGAAGGTACATCAAGATGACGTCATCTTGGGTCATCCCCATTCTGACGGCCTGATCTCTCACGTTTTGCTGGATGACGTGGCTTTGAATCACGCCTTTCGGGAACCCGGTGGTACCCGAGGTATACATGATGAGTACCGGGTCTGTTGCATCCACAATCTGCTGGCGCTTGGCCAAATCTGTGGCCAAATCATGTTCTGGCGAATTATCCAGATGAGACAAGACATCGTCCCAGCCGGTCACGCCCCGATAATGCCCCTCGCCAACCACCACAACTCTTTTGAGTTGAGGGAACGCCTCCGGTTTCAGGTCGTTGGGGTTGCCAGTGACCAATTCCGGGCAAAGCTCGCGGACCATATCCAGGTATTCCACCGGGCCGGAACGGTCAACGATTATCAGAGTGGTGGCGTCGGACTGGCGGACGACGTACTCCAAGTCAGCGGTGCGGAAGCGGGTGTTTATGGGCACAATCACGGCGCCGATTTTGGCGATGGCGAACATCAGTTGTATCCACTCGGGGCGGTTGGGCATCCACAACGCTACCTTGTCGCCTGGCGCCACGCCGAGTTTTATCAGACCCATCGCAGCCCGCTCCACATCGCTCCGCAACTCCGTGAAAGACCATCGCCTACCTTGGTAGCAGAGAGCTTCTTTGGCGCCAAAGTGGCTGGCGGCGGTGTCAACCAGTTCACCGAATGTGATTGTCCCCGGCCGGTCCGTCATGCACGCTCCCAGGTTCTTGTGCACCAGAAATCTACACCCATCGATTTCACTTTGAGGTTTCTTCCCTGATGCGCTTGGCCGAGTCCCTTAATGCGTTGAGGACGATAGTAGGCGGTGGCGGCGCTACCGACGTGTAGCTGACACCCATCTGTTGCAACTCGGCTGGCGTAAAGTACAGGGCCGAGTGGAACACCGGGATATACACCTTGGCCTTGCCGACCTTGCTTATCTGCCCGGCGAATCCCTCGAAACTCTGGCGCAACTTGGGGTCTTTGGGGTCGCTGATGCCCAACGCCGCAGAAATGTCTGTGGGCCCTAAGGAGATAACGTCGATACCGTCCAGCCCGGCAATCTCCTCAATCTCGTTCAGGCCTTTCATGTCTTCGGTCATTGCGATTAGCAATATCTCGTCGTTGGATGTACGTTGGTGTTCGGGCCAAGGTACGGACCCATAACCGGCGGCCCTAGTCGTGCCAGCGGCGCCCCTTTCGCCCAAGGGCGGATAGCGTACTGCGCTAACCGCTTGTTTGGCGCCTTCAAGACCAGCCACGTGGGGAACCTGAATGCCTTGAGCTCCCATGTCCAACAATCGCAGAATCAGCTTGGAATCGTTGTCTGGAACCCGGACTACCGATGTTATCCCGCAGAGGTCGGCCACCCGAATCATCTCTCCCATCAGTTGCAGGTCGAAGCCGGTGTGCTCCATGTCGATGAACGCGCCGTCAAACCCGGCCAGAGCGATTATTTCCACAACGGCGGGATCTGCGAACCCCACATGGCTCACGATGGCTATTTCGCCTTCTCGCATCACTTTTTTAACTCGGTTCTCTCGCATGAACTTTCCCCTCAAATAATTAAAAGTTGGTTGCCGGATGTCGGCGGCCCAGGCTTGCTGGTTTACGAGATCGTTTCCGGGCGATTGTTTCCCACTGAAGCCGAGTGTAGTAACGAGGGATGCGACTGTCAAATTTCCCTGGTAGGACGGGAGAGCGAAGAGGCGATAATTGAGGGTGACTATTGAGGAAACATTAGCCACTTGGTTGGTAAGGAAGCCGCTAAATCACTCCATGAAGGGCGTCACTACCTGGTCGCCGACCGAAACAGCCCCTGGCCGCACCACCACGCCGTACACTCCGAAGAAGGGCGCTCGTGCGTTGGGTCGATAGCTAAGTATCAGCCGCAATGTGTCTATGTCCCTATCTCCAGTTTCGGGGTTGTGGGTAGTGATGTCGCATCGGGGGTCCCTGGCAATTACTTGGATAACCAGGTCCGGGCCCAAGCGTATGACCTCGCCAATCCAATCGTCTTCCTGATGGGGCTCACAACCTCCGAGCAAGAAGTTGGGCCTGAATCGCTTACTCTCAAAGGTGTGGGGATCCCCAAATTGCTTCCCCAAGAAATCCAAAGACGCCTGAGACAAAAGCGACACCGGATATTCATCGTAGCACTCTCCAGGCATCTCGGACTGGGCCAACCGGACCGGCTGTCCGCAAAATTCCGTCAAGGCCTGGGACCAGTCACCTTCAACAATGCGGCCTTTCACCTGTCGGCCCCACATTGTAGTCACAACAGAATCGCCCAGACGAATCCTACCGGTTAAGGCCTTTCGGTCCGGGTCTCCGGGGGATACTCCTGGGATAACTAGCGTCAGTTCCTCTGCATCGGCCTTGTAACGGGCCTGTATCCTCACCAAAGCGCCAATCTTTCGTTGGGTGAGCACTGCCCCATTTTCATCGATCAAGTAGAGGCGACGGTCTTCGACTATGCCGTTGGCGCCGACGTGAACGACGTCCGTTTCCAGCAAACTCAGAGATTTCACCGGTGATATGTATATGTTTTCGACTGAAATCATTCGATAAAAATTGTTTCAGCGAGACTCATGCTGAAGCGACGACCCCCACTCGAGGAATCATTAGCCCGTATTCGGTCTTTTTCCCAGGGTCACGTCCAGTTCAATTCGGCCTTCATCGCTTCGAATCACTTCCATCACAACTTTGTCGCCAGGTTGGGTATTGCTGACCAAGTATGCGATCAAGTCTGCCATCCGGGTAATCGTTTCCCCGTCTATAGCCACAATAATGTCGCCGCCGGAAGGGAACTCTATCCCGTCTATGATGAAGCTTTCGCCGCTGCCCTTCAGTCCGGCGTCGTCAGCAGGACTGTCACCGCTCACTTGGATTATCAGTGCGCCACCGGTGTTCTTGGGCAGGTCCATATTGACGGCAATCTCGGAACGCAGGCTCGATCCGGTTATTCCCAGCCAGGAATAATCGTAGTGCCCGTCTTCAATCAAAGCTGGTATGACCCGTTTTGCGATGCTGATGGGCACTGCGAAACCAACCCCGGAACTGACACCGCTGCGGCTGATAATCTGGGTGTTGATGGCTATAACTCGCCCAAAGCGGTCCAGCAACGGCCCGCCAGAATTCCCTGGATTTATCGGCGCATCGGTTTGCACCACTTCGGGGATCGAAAACGCGCTATTTGAACTATTGATGGTTCGGCCAAGGGCGCTCACTATGCCGGTGGTCATTGTGAATTGCTGGCCGAAAGGATTTCCGATGGCCACCGCCATCTGGCCAACCTGCAATGTATCGCTGTCACCCAAGGTCACCGGGCGGGAGCCTTCCTTCTTTTCTACCAGTTCCAAGACAGCCAGGTCCGAGTCCGGGTCGGTGCCTATGACCTTGGCTTCAATCTGGACTCTATCGGCGAATGTCACTATTACCCGGTCTGCGTCTTGAATCACATGGTTGTTGGTAACTATGTGCCCGTCATCGTCCCAAATAAAGCCGGAGCCTTCGCCCTGCTGGAAGAAATCTCGTGGGTCTTGGGCCGGGGGTATCCTGGGATTGGAGGGTGAGAGAGATCCCGTGTCTAGCCTGGAACTCACTCGGATGTGGACGACAGAAGGGAGCAGGTCTTGGTAGATGTTAATCATCACCTGCTCTTGAGCCGCCACAATGTCGTTGGCGTCGAGCTCGGCAGCAGCCACTGGCTCGGCCATTGTCGCAGCTGTTGGCAAAGAACTGGTTGTCGAAGATAGCACCTCTGAGGTCACCGCTTGTTGCTGTGGAGTCGGCGTCGGCACCACAACTGTGTTCGGCGGCGGGGTAGCTGCGATCGTTGCGGTAGGGCTTGATCCACCGCAGGCCACCGCAACAGCCGCCGATATTAAGGCGGTTGCAACCAAGATGCCTGCTTTGGTCCTGATAACTCTTAACTTAGTTGGGAACATTCTTTTCAACTCACTAGCCATCATGATTTCTTTACGGCTATCGGCGGGTCAACGGATTTCGAGGAAGTCTGACTTGCCTCGCCTGGTATCTATACGGGATTAATCGCTCGGCTCTTTGAAACACTGCCCTACCGGCTGTATAAACAGCAGCTAAGAGCCTCGTTTCTTACCCGTTTTTTCCTCAAAGAGCTTCCACGTTTCGTCGTTGAAGGGATAATACTTTCCTGGGGAACATTGCTCTTCGATTAGCTGGGCTTTGATGACTTCTTCTACTTCCTCCCGCTCGTGAGCAATATGAATGACTTCATCCACCAAGATTCGCGGAACAACCACAACGCCATCATCGTCTCCGACAATAGCGTCTCCGGGCCGGACCAGCACTTTTCCGCACTGGACAGCGTCGTTTACCTGCCAGGGCCAGAATTCGGCAGGGCCTTGCTTGGCTGTGGTAGCAGCAGAGTAGACCGGAAACCCGTATTCCTTTAGTGAAACGCTGTCCCGGACGGCTCCGTCGGTTACCAAACCGCCGATGTTTCGTTGGCGTAGCCGCAGAAACTTGATGTCGCCACCGATGGAGCTGTACTCCCATCCCATGGCGTCGATAACCAACACTTCTTTCGGACCGCACAACTCGAATGCTACGTATTCGGCCGATTGCTCGCCCTTGGGTTTGTCTTGGGCCAAGTCGGGCCGGTGAGGAACGAAACGGAGAGTGACCGCCCTGCCGGCCATATGTTGGCCTAATTGCAGGGGCTTTGCTCCGTGTATAAAGCTCATGGGCCAACCCTTGACCCACAATCCATCAATCAAGGTTTGGGTCGGGATGTGGCGAAGCGTCTCTAGTGTTTCGGCGGATATGGGAGGTAAATCAGGCATGGTTTCCCCAAAAATAATCGGACTTGAGATGGTTCGTTCCTAAATTATTATATTGGCCTTGGGAGTACAGTACAATCGCGCTTGAACCGGCACTCCTAGAGACTATGCAAGTGGTTCCATCGGGTTTTCGCTCGGATATGTCAGCTACCCGGTGCTCGTGTGCAGTGCTGCTTGACAGTTAAATTCGTTCATAATAGACTGCCGCAATTGGTTTAACCGGCCCACCTAAAATCGATTGACCGGCTCTCTATGCTCTTGATGTATCTGATGCTCTGAGCCGATTGGGGATTCCCTGTGGCGACTCAGTTCTTGATTTGACCTACCCGAAATTCGGCATTTACAAGGAGAAGCAACATGGCCAAGACAATCTTGACAAGCAGCAAACTCAGCGCGCCAGCGGGGGTTTTCTCCGCAGGTGTGTCGGTACCCGCAGGACGGATGGTTTTTGTATCGGGGCAGGTTTCCCGAAACGCCCAAGGCGAGACGGTGGGCAAAGGGGACATACGAGCCCAAACCACCCAGACCATGGAGAATGTCAAGACCGTCCTGGAGGCGGCCGGAGCCACGATTGACGACGTGGTCAAGGTGACGGTATATGTGACCAACGTCAAGGACCAACTGGCGCCCATACACGAAGTGCGGGCGAAATATTTTAAGAACGACTATCCGGCCAGCACGCTGGTCGAAGTGAAAGGCTTGGTCAGCGAAGACCTACTCATAGAGATTGAGGCGATAGCCGTGGTTGCCTCTTAGTCTTTGCTCTGTGTAGTTTAATAGCCGATTCTTGGTCCGATGTTGATAGGACAATTTCTGGATCAGCCAGCGTCAACAGCTTGGGCTAGGCCGACGTCCCGCATGTGATTGATAACATCAACCAATTTCTCCAGGTTCGTTTTCAGGGCCTGTGTTTCGTAGAGAAAATTCGTCACGTGGTAATCGAGCCGGCTGTGTCTGTCGCCATTATGTTCCCCGCCTTGAAGCCGCACCGGCATTCTGGAGCGAAGCAATTCCCGGGATGCTCCGTGCCCTAGAAATTGCCGGAACAATGACTCGTCATTGGTATCCATGTGGTAATTGTTTTCCATGTCTGAGCCGCTGGTTTGAAAGGCCAAACGTTTTCGTTTCGGGTGACGCCAAGTCCGGCCATGGTTAATGATAAACCTGAAATCGACGGGCAGACCATAGTAGACGGTGAATCTAGTCAGGTTTTGGGCTCCACCCAGTCCGATAAAAACCTGATGATAATCGACTGACACCGGCCAGCCTTTGAATTCCCCTACGACCTGGTCGGGTTTTAGCCCTTTTGCTTCAACCAAGTTGAGACCCAGTTCCTCGCACAGCCCGCTCAAAGCCCCGCGTTGTCGCTCCTGCTCCCGGCTTCCCCACACGTATTTAGATAATAAATAACTAACCATACGTTGCCATTTAGTTTATGTTATGGGATTTGCCCCAAAGGGTTCTGTAATATTGTTATTCTGAGTAAAGCGAAGAATCTGTATGCTTATAGCCCCATGCAGACTGCTAGTTGCTCCAAGTGGTGGTCCGTGTCGCCCATATTGGCTTCGGCAATCTTGGACCTCATGCTGTAAAGTTGCATATCGTGCTCGACGGTGAAGGCGATTCCTGCGAAGATCCCGTGGCCCACCGCCGTAGCCAGCCTGCTGAGCGACCCGGCATAGGCCTTGGCAACTGCCACCTCTTCCGAAGCGTCTCGGACTGTGCCGTTATTCCCGGTATTATCCACTTTCCAGGCCGCATGGTAGGTGGCCATGCGAGCTCCATCCACGGCGGTTCGCAGGTCGGCGCACTGGTGTTGCACGGCTTGGAAACTGCCGATCGGACGGCCAAACTGGACCCTGTTCTTAGAGTATTCCACTACCATTTCCAGTATCTTTTCAGACCTGCCCACTATGTCGGCGCACTGTAGCACCGTGGCCCACTGTTGGGCTGGAGCCAAATAGGTGGCGGCGCCACCAACTTGGCCGATGGTGGCATCGGGGCCGACCCTGACGTTCCGGAACCTGACCTCGTGTTGCCGGTAGTCGCCGATGGAAGGCATGGCATTTGTGGTGAGACCGTCGGAATCCCTGGCCACCAAGAACAGCGTCAGGTAGACGGTAGATTCGGTCTGACCCAAAGATCCGGCCACACATAACATCATGTCGGAGCTATCGGCATAGGGCATGAAAATTGCGGTGCCTTCCAGAGCGTAGCCTTGACCGTCTATGGTGGCCCGCAAGCTCAATTCTCGACCGTCATTAAGGCTTTGACCGGCCAGGATGGTTGTGACTGTAGTGTCGCCACTGGCGAACTGGGGGAGAATCCGGCTCTTTTGTTCATGGCTGCCAGCGCCCAGGATTGTGCGCACAACGTAAGCAGAACTCGCCAATAATGGACCGGGCACCATAGCGCGCCCGATTTCCTCGAAAAGCACCGTTTGGTCCATCAGATTACCGCCGTCACCACCGTGGTCCACGGGAATGGCCAAACCTAACCAGCCCAATGCGGCCATCTTTTGCCATAGTTCCAAGGAATACCCTTCCTTGCTGTCTTCCAATTCTCTGACCAAGGAAATCGGACATTCCGCCTCCAAGAACTCCCTGGCGGTGCGGCTCAAAAGCTTTTGTTGTTCGTTTAACCCGAGGTCCATTCGGATGCCCTCAATAATTTACTGCCCCAGGCAACTTGATTTGCAATTAAATATATTGGCAAATATAGGTGAATCACCTGGGGAGACCCAGACCCCTTTGAGCAATGATATTGCGGTGGATCTCGCTGGTGCCCGCCCCGTGGAGGTGCATGCTCTCTCGGTGTATACCTTCGATTGTTCCTCGTAGTGGCGCCCATTGTGAGTCGCCCCGCAAGGTCCCATGGGGGCCCAGAATCTCCATCGCCGATTGGGCGAACTTGAGCCGCTGTTCGGTTCCATGGAGGAAGGCGACGGATGCTTCGGCATTAGGGACGGCGCCGGAACTCTGGAGCCAAGCCACGTTCCAGCACAGCAGACTCCAGACATCGAAGGCAGCTTTTATCTCGGCCAGTTTGTGCTTTACCGTTGGGCTATCGGAGATTACCCTGCCGTTTAACCCAGTGGTCTTGCAGAACTCCACGAAATCGTCGAAGGCCCTGCGGGTTCGTCCGTAGCGTTCCAATCCGGAGCGCTCAAAGTCCAGCGTGGTCATGGCGTGATACCAACCCCGGTTTTCTTCGCCAATCAGCGCAGTGGCAGGGAGACGAACGTTGTCGAAAAACGTCTGGGCCGCCATCGCCCCGCTGATGTATGGAAGAGCCCGCAGGCTGATTCCCGGAGTTTTCATGTCCGCAATGAACATACTGATACCCCGGTGTTTGGGTGCTTGAGGGTCGGTGCGAGCTAGCAAGTACATGTAATCGGCGTTATACACATAGCTGGTAAACATCTTCGAGCCGTTTAAAACGTATTCGTCGCCGTCCCTATCGGCCCGCAATTCCAAAGAAGCCAGGTCGGAGCCCACATTGGGTTCGCTAAAGCCCTGGCAATACTCCACCTCCGATGCGGCGATGGGAGGTAGATATTGAGCTTGTTGCTCGAGACTGCCGAAGACCATCAGCGCCGGGCCGACGAACCCCAATCCCGTAATCCCAGTGCGGGGCACCATGCCGTAACCCATCTGCTCGTTGAATATCGCTTGCTCGATGGGTCCTTTGCCGCCTCCCCCGTGTTCTTCAGGCCAGCCGACCGCCAACCAACGACGTTGGGCCAGTTCGCTGGCGACTTCCCGTCCGAACTGGTATTGGCCGTCGTATTCCACGCCGAACACTTCCTGACGCTCCGGCGGCACGCGGCGAGTTAGAAAGGCACGCACGTCCTCTTTGAATGATTGCTGCTCTTTACTAAAGTCAAAATTCATGGTCTTGGCCTTACTGGGTTAGCGAAATTCCGCGTGTAATCTTGCGTGCGTGGAAAGTCAAAACTCATGGCTTGGCCTTAACGAGGAGCGCAGGCTCGGATGATATCCATGGCCTGTTCCTTTGCTTTGGGGCCTCCAACTCGGGGCGATATTATCGGTTGGGTGATGCCCGCCTGCCGGTACTGTTTGAGTTTCTCCAAGCAGTTTTCAGCGCTGCCCACCAAAGCGATTTTGTCGATAAGTGCTTCTGGAACCAAGGCACTTGCTTCCTTTTGATTTCCGGACCCCCAAGCTTGGCGCACCGCAAGCAGTTCTTCCGTAAACCCTGCGTCTTCCATCAGTTTGAGGTATCTGGGAAAATTGGCGGCATAACGGGCGACGTTGGTCCGCATCGCATCCATGCCTTGGTCGGCGGACCCTCCCACGGCACATGGCAGTAGTGTGGCGACTGCCACCTCGCTGGGGTTTCGCCCGGCGCGTTCCGCGCCGATGGCCACATGTTTTGCGGCGGTTTTTGCGTGTTCCAAGGTGCACCAGGTTAGGAGCGCTCCTTGGGAGATTTCTCCGCAGACCTCCAACATCTTGGGGAAGACGGCGGCCACGTATATGGGTATCTCTCTCCGCAGCGCTTTGAACCAGAAATCAAAACGCTCGATATTGTAAACGTCTCCTTGGTAGCTAACCTCGCCTTCCTTCAGCAGGGTGCGAACAATCTCTACGCACTCCTTTAACCGGGGAACAGCCCGCTCGAAGACCAGTCCGTGTTCTGGGCCGACCTGGACTTTATGGCTGGTGCCCAAACCCAAGATGAACCTGCCGTTGGAAAAATGGTCAACTGATGCTGCCGCCATGGCGATTGTGGGTGCGCTCCTCACGAAAACGCTGGCGATACTGGTGCCTAGCAGAATCTTTTCGGTCTTCAAGGCGCAGGCGGTGAGGATGGAAAATTGGTCGCCGCTGTGACCTTCGGCTACCCAGCCCGATTCGTAGCCCAGTTCGTCGGCCAGATGGATGCACTCAACAATTTCTGTAGGTTGGAGTCCTCCGGAAAATGCCACCCCGATTCGGTCCATTCGACTCTCCCCATCTAGATATTTGGAATCCTTGTCGTTATTTAGATTCCGTTTTCTTGGCCCTTGGCTAATCTCAGGCACCTGGCATTATAACCCCAGGCCATCGTCGCCGCATCCGAACATGGCCGTCCGTGGGCGTCCCTACCCTCGTTTTGCTTTCCGGATTCCCTGCCTACACTTGCTCTGCCCAGCCAAGAGACTTCTCGGTCCGGTCTGCGCGACAAGCTCTTGCCCCAAAAGTCACCAAAATACTGTCATTCTGAGTGAAGCGAAGAATCTTCACGTCTGAGCCAATAGATTCTTCGTCGCTTCACTCCTCAGAATGACGGTTTTGAGGCAAGGCGGCGCGACAAGCTCTTGAGAATGCTGGTTGACGGTGCCAGTGACGGTCACTAAACTGCCCGTGACTGGAACCACAATTTTGGCAATCTTGAGTTAAGAGAATTACCGTTGGAATATCCCAAGTGTTATCCGTTTGATGGGTCTTGGTGTGAAGCCAACCTAAACCTAAGCCCCAAAGTGTTTTCGGACCGTTAAATGACCGGCGAACTACGATCCCTGCCCGCTGCTTCCAACTACCGTTGGTTGGTCATGGGCCTGTGGCTGCTCTCCAGCGTCTCGGGCTTCATGGTGATTTACACCTTGGGAATTTTATTGCCCGTGATAAGCGACGACCTGAATCTTTCGCCGGCTGAGCAAGGTTTGTTGGGTTCTGCTTCTCACTGGGGCAACATCGCCTTGGCAATCCCGCTGACGCTTTGGACCTCCCGTTTTGGCGCAAAACGGCTGACGACCGTGACCTTGGCCTTGGCAACCGCCTGCCTGTTCGTCCAAGGTTGGTCTCCTGTGTTTGCAGTATTGCTTTTCAGTAGGCTCGCTTTCGGCATAACTATAATCGCCCAGCAACCGGCCAGGGCGTTCTTGACCCAACAATGGTTTCAGACCCGCGAGATAATCATGGTGAACGGCTTGTCCAATGTCCTGTTTGGCCTGGTGGTCGGGGGTGGCCTGCTGGCATCACCCTTTATATTGAGCGCTTTTGGAGACGATTGGAGGTCTACTTTCCGGGCATACGGGTTCTTGTTTGGCGCTCTCACACTGCTGTGGCTGTTGTTGGGGAAGGAGCGACCCGGAACCGATCGCCAGAAAAACAGCGAGAAAATCGGGAACAGCGGTGAGGCCGGCATACTTCGCGGAGGTCTGGCGCGACGGGATTTGTGGCTGTGCGGGTTCGGATTTCTGGGTGCGACGATGGCATTTTCGGCCTTCGTTAGCTTTTACCCTACATTGATGTTGGAAAATCACCAAGTGTCGCTAAGGTGGTCAGGCGCGATTCTCGCTTTGGGAGTTTTGGTGGGCGGTCTCGGAGGGTTGGGTGTAGGTATGACGGCGGCGCGCAAGTCCATGGAAAAGCACTTTCTTATTGTTCTGGGCACGCTGATGGCCGGAACGTACGTGGGTATGTTGTTTACCGGCTCAATCCCAGTATTGATGGTCATCTCATTCTTCAATGGATTTTCTTGGGCTTTCTTCCCCATATTAATCACAGTGCCCTTTCTCTTGCCCGGCATAAAACCCAGGGAGGTGGCGGTGGCTTTATCATTTACAATAATGGTCACTTCATTGGGGACCTCATTGGGGCCTCTCATAACCGGCTTCATCCAGGAGGCCACCGGAGATTTGAGGCTCTCTTTGTTGATTATCAGTTTTCCGCCGCTATCGTTATTAGTATCCGGCCTGACCATACGCTTCAATCAAGGGGATAGGCAAAGCACTAGGACGCCAGGCAGCCCTTCTCCTGCTGCTTAAGGGCTACTCGGCTTTCATCAACAGATAAATCAAATCATAACGACGGTCCATTCAAAGATTGATTAAAACGTTTGATTATTCGGAGGCAGCCATGACTCAGCTACAAGACCTGCTGGCCCAAGTGGACAGCGCACGGGATGACATAATCGCCCTGGAACAGGCCCTAGTCAGAATCCCGACGGTGAACACCGGATTCATGCCCACCGGCGACGAATCTTTGGTGTGTGAATACGTCAAAGAGTGGCTTTCCATGGATGGTATCGAGTGCCAAATATTGGAAGCTGCGCCGGGACGAGGCAACCTTATCGTCAGGATGGAAGGCCGCTCCGGTAAGGCCGGGTTGATGTTCATGTCCCACACCGACGTAGTGCCTGTGGAGGAAGAAGAGAAATGGCGCTTCCCGCCCTTCAGCGGCAACGTGGCTGATGGCCGGGTGCATGGCCGCGGGGCTTCGGACTGCAAGGCATTGCTCACCTGCCAGTTGATGGCCTTGCGATTGCTCAAGAGGAACGGCGTGGAATTGGAAGACAGCCTCATTCTTGCCTCCGGCGCAGACGAGGAGCATGGCGGCCGGTACGGCTTTGGCTGGCTTGCAAAGAACCATCCTGAGCTGATAGACGCCCCTTTGGCTGTTAACGAAGGCGGCGGCATGCCCATCGAAGCCGCCGGAGGTCTAACCTACATATTGGGCACCGGAGAGAAGGGACGTCTGCAAGTCGAAGTAACTATAAAGGGCACCAGCGCTCACGCTTCCGTTCCATGGCAAGGCACGAATGCTCTATTCCGGCTAGCCCAAGTGGTGCAGCGGCTGGAGGCCTATGAGGCGGAGCGGGACACAACCACTGGGCTGTTCGAGCACTTATCCAACTTCGCCATCGAGCACAAACCTTCGGCAGCGAACATTGATGAAATTATCGCCGAGACCGAATCACACAACCCACGATTCGCCTCCTTGATGCGGGCGCTCTCCCGAATGACCGTGACGCCAACGATGATTCAAGGTGGCATCAAGTCCAACAGCGTCCCCGAGTCAATCAAGCTAACCTGCGATGTGCGGACTCTGCCCCATCAGGACGAGACCTACGTCCGGGAGCAGCTAAACAAAATATTTGAGGGTTTGGCGGACGTGGAATTCGAGATTGACTATATGGCCGAACCCAACTCGTCGCCTTTTGAAACGGACTTTGCCGAGAGAATTAAGGCCAACACGGGACTAGCGTTGGAGCGCGAGGATATCCGCTGGGTACCAGCCATCAGCACGGGCTTCACCGATTCCCGATTTACCCGTCCACTGGGGACTATCACCTACGGTTTTACTGGCTCCCATCCAGACGATGACCCGGTTTTGAACCACATCCACGGCACCGATGAATCCGTGGGTATCCTCAGCTTAGTCAGCGGGACCAAGATAATGCTAGCCTTGGCCTACGACATCCTGGCGGTGAAGTAATCCGCTGAGATTGCTCAACGTAGAGTGTCTGCTTTAAGTCAGTTTGGCCAGGATATCTGCCTGTTCATCTACCGTGGCAAGGTCCGGTAAGAGCTTGAGTATCAGCCCCGCTTCATCAACGATGACCGCCGGACGCCTGCCTTCGGCTGGATTGGCCAGGTAGCGCTCGTCCCCGGCCTTCGACATGCCATAGGCAATGGCGATGGCCCTGTCCGTGTCCAGGATTATTGGGAAAGGAAGGCTTTCTCGTTCTACCCAGGAGCGAATCGATTCTTGGTCTTGGTCATTGACACCAAAGACCTGGATATTTTTCTGTTCGAAGTCCAAATACTTGTCACGGTACCCGTGACTATGGCGAGTTCAGTTACCACCTCCCGGTGACGAAAAGAACCAGAGCCATACCTTCTTGCCCTTTAGTTCAGACAGCCGGACCCCCGCACCATTGTGGTCCACAGCGGTGAAGTTCGGTGCCTTATCTCCTTCTTTAAGCATCCTATTTTCTCCTCACTGGTGGCTAATCAGTCCTTCCTCCATCATGGCGCGGATGGCTCCATCGAAGGCATCAATGCTCTGGTCGATATCCGCTTCGGTGTGGACTCCGGATAGAACGCCGCTGGTACGGGACATCAGGTCAACGCCACGCACTTGGAGGGCTTTTCGGAAGTTAGATTGCACCTCCGGTGGGGCGCTCTTAAGACTATTGGCGTCCAGACCTTCGATGGAGCGGGCTCCGAAGAAAATGTGGAATGTTGACGACTGTCCGTACACGCAGGCCGCCACTTCGTAGCGGTCTACTATCTCCCGCAGGCCGACCCGCAAACGCTCGGCCATGCGGCTGGCTGTTTCCTGCATCTCACCGGTGGCGGCAATCTTCAAGGCTGCGTTACCGGTGGCGGCGCAGTATGGGTTGGCATTGAAAGTTCCGCCGTGGTAGACCCGTTCAAACCGGTCGTGACTGGAGTCCCCGGTCTGCTCCATAACCGCCATCACTTCGTTACGGCCAGCGACGGCTCCCCCAGGGAGACCACCGGTAAGTATCTTGGCCATAGTTGTCAGGTCTGGGGTGATCCCCAGTTGTTGCTGCAAGCCTCCAGGGCTCCAACGGAAACCAGTAATCACTTCATCCAGAATCATTACCACCCCGTACTGCTCCGTCAGCTTCCTCACGCCCTCAACGAATCCAGGCTCTAGGGGGACGGTACCGTAGGAAGCGCCCGAGCCCTCGGTTATCACGCTGGCAATATCCTTGTCGGAGGCCAGAGTCCTTTCCAAGGCGTCGAGGTCCGGAGGCAAAACCACCACCGACTCGACCACCCCCCGGGGGATGCCGGTGGATGCCGGAACGTCGAAAGGCGCCAGATTGCCCGGCATCACATAGTCGTGCCAGCCGTGGTAGTGGGACTCCCAACGGATGATCTTGTCCTTCCCTGAGTAAGCGCGGGCAATCCTGATTGCCAGTGCGGTGGACTCTGCGCCGGAACCCACAAAACGGACTTTATCGGCGCTGGGAATCAAATTGCATACCCGCTCTCCCCATTCCAACACCTGCTCGATGGGAGAGCCGAAATGGGAACCGTTGGGCACAGCCCTAGCCAAAGCATCGACCACCTCCGGGTGGGCGTGGCCCAATAGCAAAGATGCGGAACCCAAGCCGTAGTCGATGTATTCGTTGCCGTCCACATCCCATTTCCTGGGCCCCTTGCCGTGGTCAATGGTGATGGGAAACGGGTCGGCAACGTAGCCATCGTGGCCCCCGCCGCCCGACGGGAAAACGTTTTTGAACCTGGGGAATAGCGCCGCCGATTTGGGGTTCTTTCTGACGTAGGTCTCATTTATGGTTTCCGGCATCGCTTCCTCCTATTTCCTAGCCCAAATTTTGGCCCAATTTGGCTGTTTCATTGTGACAGCACAATTACGGCACAAATTTACCCTAATTCGCCGGGATGCGCCAGTAGAGTTGATTCAGTAAGGTTATCTGGTGGTAATCCAGGTTCTACTAATGGGTACGGAACGGTTACGAGAAAGGTTCAGTCTGCTACTATTATGAAGCGCCAGGTGTTGCTTTGGGTAAGCCAAGCGACGCGGAAAACAGTCATCAAGTTGGCGAGGCAATATGTGCGGTCGATTTACCTTGACCACCAATATGGATGAACTTCAGGCCAGGTTCGATTTCGAAGCCCGGGATTTGGTGTTTCGCCCCAGGTACAATGTCGCTCCGACCCAAGAGGTTGTTGCGATTTTGGGTGACGGGGACAATCCCGGTCACAACCGGGCCGAGTTGATGCGCTGGGGACTTATCCCGTTCTGGGCCAAAGACGCCAAGATTGGCGCACGCATGATTAACGCCCGGGCCGAGGCGGTGGCCGAGAAGCCTGCTTTTAGGACCGCTCTGCGAAAACGCCGCTGCCTGGTTTTGGCCGATGGCTTCTATGAGTGGAAAAAAGAAGAAAATGGCAAGACGCCCATGTATATCGCAGCCAAATCCAGGGGACCCTTCGCCATGGCCGGGCTGTTTGAGACTTGGAAGTCGCCAGAAGATGAGTTGATACGTTCCTGCACCATAATTACCACCTCGCCCAACACTTTGATGGAGGACATCCACGACCGGATGCCGGTAATTCTCCCAAAGGACGCAGAAACAATTTGGCTGGATCCAAAACTGGAAGACCAAGAAACCCTTACTTCATTGTTGACGCCGTATCCGGCAGAGGAAATGGAAGCCTACGTAGTCTCAACTCTGGTCAACACAGCCAAGAACGACTTCCCTGAGTGCATTACAGAGGTTGTCCTTTGATTCGTGCCTATGGAAACTGTGACGCTATCCCCGACCTCAACCCGCGTCGCCAATCCCTGGAGCACCCACCTGCGGTCCTCAGCTGTTGCGCTGTCTAACTTAGCGGCGATGCGGTCCCGGACGTTCACCATGGCGTTTATGGCCTCATTGGATTTTTCCATGGTGGACAGCGCCGCCTCTTGGCGGTCTATTTCTTCCAGATGATAAGTACGTTCCGCCCTAAGTAGGGCGCCTTGCTTCTCAAATGTGCTCTCGGTTACCTTTTCGTTCAGCAGCAATCCGGCTAGCTTGCTTTCTTTGTTTTCCACGGTCTGAAGCTTTCGATGTAGCTCCTCGATCTTGGACTCTGCGCCCCCACGTTCCTGGCCGGATTCTCCGCGTTGTTTCTCAACCTCGGCCATGAATACTTTCGGGTCCTTCAGGAATTTGGAAACGCCGTGCCAAACGACCGCTTCGAGTCGAGCGCCGTTGACACTCTTTAACTCGCACGGCTCAACGCCTAGGGCTATGCCCCGGCGCAACGAGCAGCCGTAGTAGAATGTGGGGCCGTTTTGGGAGCGGGGACTAAGCCGCCGGCCGTCATGGGCGCAAAAGGCCATTCCTGATAATAAATACAACTGCTTGGAACTACGCTTGGAATGTAGTTTATTCAAGGCTAGGCGAGCCTGCACCGACTCCCACTCTTCCCAGGACACGATTGGGCTGATTACAGGGAAGTCTAGCAACACGGCTGCGTCCAGTGGCTTGGTTATAGAGGACGAAGACCCGTAAGTCTCCCTCCGCCTTTCTTTGGGTACGACCTTCTCACGACGTAGAGCGTAATAGCTCCCGCCGTACACTGGGTTCTTCAAGATGCCGCCCACCGTGGCCGGGGCCCATATGGCGCCGCCCTTGGGCGCAGGTAATCCATCGGCCATCAACTCCCGGCAGATCTGCCGGATCGGGCGCCCATCTATACATGCTTTCCAGATGCGCTGGGCTATTAAGTACTCTGGGAAGCGCGGCTCGAAAGCCACAGGAGATTCGACTCCATGCCGGTCCTCGTAGCGAAATTGATAGCCGTATGGGCACTTGCCCGTCGCCGGGAGACCTTTTAGTCTCGCCCGGTCCCGTAACCCATCCTTCGCTCCTTGCTGGGC
>DCAE01000155.1:0-4372 GCA_002311385.1 Dehalococcoidia bacterium UBA1141
CAAATGGCAGTTGCTTCACCCAAATAGGCTCCAATTGTCTCTCAGAAAGCCAAATCGTCGCCGCGATAGTTGACGGACTGACACTGGCGTCAGTAACGGCGAGGAACCCTTGGGGCTTCGCGTGGGGATAGCCGGCGGCGGCCAGCGCGATGATTAAAGCCCACATCAGACCGTTGGCCAGCCTCTTGTCCGACCTGAATGAAATGAGGAACAGAGACCCGCTAACAAACGCCGTACTCACTGTTATCACGGAGAGAAACCGCCAGGGAAATTGCATTAGGTGCAGAAAAGATAGCCGCTCCCAGATAAAGCCGGAGGCTCCGATAGTGAAAAATCCAGCCAGTAAACTAACGCTCACGAAGAACAACACGAGGAACCCCCCCTGCCCTGGGTTCGAGACAGTGCGCCAAATTACCCAGAGGGAAGCGGCCACCAGTAGGAGATGGATCGGGCCGATGGCAAAGTTCATTCCATCGCCTGATCCGGGCCCGGAAATCCCATAACCCCAGTGAGGGAAAATCAGTTGCTGGATATACAAAAAATGATTGTGGAAGTCATAGTAACCCTCCGACCTGCGGTAAAGATGAACGAATTCCTTCTCTGCCAACGCCGGCAACCAAGAAAACGCTGACAAGCCCAAACCTAGAAGAAGGAGCCACAGCCCTCGGGCAAAAGCGGGTATCAGCCATGACTCGCGACCCCTCCTTTCAAAATACAATATCGTGACGAAGAGCAACAATAATGCAGGAAAGGTGATAAGTGAGACGCTGCTGCTACTAAGGAGAAGGAGAGCTGTGGAGAGGGCGCCGATTAACAACCGCCAATAACCTCCGGCTGTGGTGTAGCGATAAACGCCCCAAAATGCGAATGGAATAAAGGCGAAAGCGGCGAAATCGGCCAATGCGTAACGCACGTAAAGGCTTACGAGTAGATACGGCGCGAAGAGATATGCCACAGCGGAAACAAGCCCTCCGCGGGGACCGAACACCTGTCCAGCCAGAAGGTACATCCCTAGTCCAGCCAGCACCAAGATCGCGAGCAGAGTTAAATTTTGGGCGCTTACAAAGCTGAATCCAACGACGTGGAAAAAAGCAGTCAGATAATACACAACGGGCGGGTTGAAGTTTATCGTTGGCTCACCGTATCCGTAGGCGAAATCCGCTGCCCAGCGGGGAAATACCTGTCCGGAACTCAGTCCTTGGTAGAACTCGATGCTGCGAGGCAAGTACCCTAGGGAATCGTGGCCGTGCATGATCTTGAACTGGAATAAAGGTAAGCCCGCTAACAGGGTGACCAGCCCCAACACAGCTAGATAGGGCAAATGCGGCTTCAGGCACTGCTTGATTGCGCTGATCGCCTCACGCATCACAGAATATGGCTGTGCCGGATAAGCGGTGCATTTGCGGTGACTACCATCTCTATCGAGTGGCCCTCTTTACCTACTGGGCTAAGGTTGCGCCGCAAGAGATGCCCTAAGGGATTGCGGCCGCCGACGGGCGCATCAGCGTGGCGGAATCTTCCTGCACTGGTGGAGTGGATCCCCGGGCCGGAGCAGGGCTACCTGGGTTACATGCCATCAGCTGTAACATCCCGGTCATTTCCTTTGCCAGGGAGGATTCCCTTTTCGGGGCCTCGTTAATTCTGGAGTGAATTCGGACACCGGAAAGTAGTCTTATTGGCGCCCCTATTCTACAACAACAATACCTTGTGGCTTTACCGCGCGGGACCCCTGACTGGAGCGCTAGCCATGCCTTCCCTAATGCTTAGGTCTCTCCCGACCAATTTCCCGAACCAGCTTCGCGGGTGGTCTAGACTAACTGGTCGCCCGGCCACCCATCCGCCGTTATAATTGGCTGGCTCGATCTGGCCTACATTCGGTCTCCGGCGCAAAATCCAAGGTAAATGGTTGATAGTAATTTATGACCACTACTTCTGCTGGTCCAAACGGTCGTGGTCTTGTCGATATTTTTCGACGATATTTCCAGTTTGAGGGTATCATCGTCGTTTGCATGCTCATATTCGCCGTTGGCTTCAACTTATTTTACCTTTATCCAGAAGTCGCGGTTAAGGTAACCGACCCAAATGATGGAGTTTTACACCTGCTTTTAACCGTCCTAACGATTGAGGCCGTCACCCAAGGACAGAACTTCACCGACCCCTGGGTGGGCGCCCCAGGAATGGGTTTCCCTTTGTTCCATTACTACCACCACCTGCCTTTTCTATCTACAGCGGTGATCCATATTCTGACTCTAGGGGTATTCGCCCCAGTCAGCATGATGAACTGGACGACCTATTTGCTTCTTAGCCTTTTTCCTCTTTCTATCTACTGGTCTTTGCGACGATACGGTTTCAACCAACTAACCTCTGCGATGGGCGGTATCGTTGCATCACTTACGGCGACTCCGGGTCTTTTCGGCCTCGATTTCGATAGCTATGTCTGGCGAGGTCACGGGCTCTACACCCAGCTTTGGGCAATGGTGCTCTTGCCTCCGTCATTAGCCTTGAGTTATCGAGTAATGCGGGATGGGAAAGGATACTTCTGGGCGACGCTGTTGCTCGCCGCCACGTTAATGTCCCACCTAATATACGGATCCATCGCTTTCGTCACCCTCGGCGCTCTGACCTTCCTTCCAGCGATTCGATTCTTGACGTCGGAGTCGGCCAGAGAAGCCATATGGGTGCGGTGGAAACGGCTGCTGATACTACTGGCGATGGTACTGGTGGTGACCTCATATTTTCTGGTCCCATTCTTCTTGGACCGCCCTTTTTTGAACCTTAGCGTTTGGGAGCAACCGGAAAAATACAACTCCTATGGATATGCCTGGGTGATCCAATCTGTTGCTAAAGGAGACCTGTTCGATTTCGACCGGTTTCCATCATTAACCGTGCTCGTGGCTGTCGGTTTCGCTATCTGTTTGCGCCGCTGGAAAGAGGAGCGATACCTAATTCCGCTCGCGATATTCTTGCTATGGCTACTGCTATATTTCGGGAGGTCTCCTTGGGGACCGTTGATAGACCTACTGCCGTTGGGCCGCGACGTCCACATCCACCGAGTTATCGCAGGGGTACATCTGGGTGGCATCTACTTAATGGCGATTGCCTTGGCTGCCTCTTGGCGTTGGGCTATGACTCGGGGAGGTGTGCGGTATCTCGCCGTGGCCGTAGCGTTAACATTATTGATTATGCTGCCGGTATATAGCGAAAGGAGAACTTATCTGGCAGAGAATGCCTTGGTGATGAGAGAGAGCCAGCAGGCGCTTGCCACGGAGAGTCAGGACTTAAGTGCCTTGTTCGAGAAACTAAAGCGGCTTCCTCCCGGCCGGGTCTATGCCGGAGGAGGAGCAAAATGGGGTGTTGAATACATCGTCGGCTCAGTCCGGGTTCATCACCTGCTAATCGGAGAGGGATTGGACATGATGGGTGGCATTTACCATGCCCTCTCCTTGAATAGCGATCTCCAGATCCTCTTCGACGAGAACAGATGGGAGCTATACAATCTTTACAACGTGCGATATGTGGTGGCCCCCGAAGGCCGAATATTTCCCGACTTCGTAAGGCCACTCCAGCAGTTTGGCCGCCATCGCTTGTATCAAGTGGAGACAACGGGCTATTTCGACCTTGTCGGATCAGGTTTAGAGTTTGCCGGAGGAAGAACGGATTTCTATCCAGCGGCAACGGCCTGGCTGGCCAGTGAGCTTCCGAGAACCAAGCAGCACCCAACCATGCTACTCGGTAGACCGGCGATAAAAGATGAGCGCAGCTTTACAGGTAAGGTCGAATCCTCGGCCGGCCCATCTCGAGGCACAGTGCTCTCGGAGGGAATAGGCAGTAATTTCTTTACTGCTAACGTCGCCGTGGAGCGCGACAGCCTGCTGATGCTGAAAGCCACGTATCATCCAAACTGGCGGGCCACTGTTGGCGGGATAAAGACGGACACTGTGATGCTGATGCCGAGTTTTGTCGGAGTCCAACTGCCTCCGGGCGACCACGAGGTACGAATCGAATATCGGCCTCGGCGTCTTCGGGCAATTCTTATCGGATTGGGGCTCCTGGCTTTGTTGTTGATTGCGATAGGAGAAAAACGCAGCACGGCGCTTTCCGGTTGGTTCACTACAAGTGTTTTGGCAAGAATGTCCGGCGCGGTGAAGCGGCCGAGAGGCGCTAGACGACGACAACGGCCAAGACATCGTATACGCCGGTGATTTTCTGTATGGCCCGTGGCCATCACGATGGGGGCAGCTCTGAGTCTCTTTATTGCCCTTTGGCTTGGAGTACTGCGCCCGGTCTTACGTAATTTGGCTGAGTAGAATAATTACGCCTATTGTCTGATAACTGAGGACTCCCACCGTCTGTTGGAACATTGTCGGCCATT
>DCAE01000155.1:4504-5541 GCA_002311385.1 Dehalococcoidia bacterium UBA1141
CTGCCACCACTCCGGCCACAGCAACTACAGCGTCCGCACCGACGCCCTTTACTTTCATCCCGATGGAACTAGGCTCCTTGGTCCAGCTAGATGTAGTCATAAAACCAAGGCACGGGACGAAGGTGCAATACATGGCGGCGGGCCCTAGCGCTGACCTGGAGTGGTGAGACGAGTGCGGCTTCCGGGACGAGGCCTGGGACTTCCACCTGTCTTATGGGTACTCAAATATGCCTTGTCTGATCGCCGACCCTATCGTCAGACCACCGATACCAACCAGGGTTCGTCTTCACCAAGAATCGAGCCAGAGGAAAAGCTAGTGCATGGTTGCTAACAGATCTGCTAACGAACAAGAAAACACGGCCCATTGCTCGTCGGCCCTGGCGATTTCAACCGCCTAAACTCAACAACTTGCGAACGAACCTAACAACCCAAACCAGGGGGTTCTTCACTGCCATGGCAACACGAAAGGGTCAGTCACAGTATTTGTTGTCCAAGGAACAGGCTTTCTCTTCGTCAGACTGGGCTTCGTCGTAATAGCCAAGCTTCCTGTATGTTTTGGCCCTCCAGCGGTAGACCCAAGTTTCGCCGGGGTCTAATATTATGGTGTGGTCAAGATTTTTAATGGCCTGCTGGTACTCTCTTAGCTGGTAATGAGCCAAACCTTGCCATCCATAGGTATTGGCGCGCGGCTTTAACCTGATAGCCTGTTCGAGGTCTTGGAGAGACTGCCGATACTCTCGCAGTCTATACTTAGCTAATCCCCGTAGGTAATATCCCGTGTCACTGGAGGGGTTGATGCCGAGAAGAATGGAGAGTTCGTCAACGGCCTGCTCGTACTTGCCAGCTTCGTAATAATCTCTTCCTTTCTGGTAATACGATGACGTGGCCTCTTCCTGATTCAGCCATGCAATGAAACCGGACTCAAATTCCCGGTAGGTAATCCCGGTAGCCGTCTCAAGGGCTATCCCCAGCGTTCCACGGACCCCTAAATCAGCTATCATGCTAACCGCGGAATGAGCACCATACGTCTCTATCAA
>DCAE01000071.1 GCA_002311385.1 Dehalococcoidia bacterium UBA1141
CTCAGCCTCAAATTGCTCCTTCACGGTACTGAGTTGATGCTTCAACACCGTGAAATCGACCGAGATCCCGCTGTCCCTCCACATCCGCTGCTGGGTGCTGATGGTCCGGTCGGAGCAGCTGCCGACCAAAAACCCCAACTCCTTGGCCTTCCTCACCATGTCCAGGGTAATAATACCCGGCGGGTCGCCAACTTCCAGGGTACCGTCAATATCAAAACTAATTAGCTTGGCCAAATTTAAACCTCGAACGTTGGGCTATTGACACTACATGCCAGACTCTGGTGGGATGCCGGATTATTACAGGTCTTCCCATTCATCACGGCTGATTTGGGCCAGCCGCAGCGCCCTGGAGAGAAGACCTCTTCCAATGTCCCCTTGATGTGGATTGGGTATCCTGATGGTAATGTCCTGCCGAAGCATAAACTGATGTCTGCCACCCGAATATGGGCCTTCAAACCCCGACAGCCGCAAGTAACGAATGAGGTCCTGCCGCCTAATCGGCCCAAAAGAAGGCATTAGGCAACTTCATTAATCTTCAGCTCAATTCCGTCGACGACTGGTAATTGGAGATTCTTATAAACACGGAGTAACATCCATTCCTCTAGCACTTCTTCTAATTGCTCACGGCATTCCTCGAGGGTAGAGGCATTGGCGAAAACCCCGTTGCACATGGAAATCTCACCATAGAATGAACCGTCGTCGTCCAATATTTCATATTTCGCGTGGCGTAAAGCGGCCTGCGTATACTTGGTCAACATCGCTAATGTTCCTCAGATGGCCTGGGACACCGTAAGGCTTTCGGCCGCATGATCAAGAACCGCGCGCGCCTGCTGGATAGTGACGCCGAAGAATAATTCCACAAACTGAGCTAGCTGCACTCCGTCTTCCAGGTTTTCAAAGAGAGCCGATACGGGGACGCGCGTACCGCAGAACACCCAGGTGCCACCCAGGCGTTGCGGGTCATGCTCAACAGCCGGACACGACGACCAATCCAACATGACATCATCCTAACGTTCATGTAACGACTATTCAAGGCAGACAACAGCGGAGCGTGATACGCAGTGTGCTGCTTAAACCTGGTGCTGCCAAACCGTCCCCTTGGGCGGCTCGTCTATCAACCGGAACTGGGGGAGGGTGAAGCCGTCTTCTCCGTCTAGGAAAGCCACCTCCACGCGCTTGCCGATAGCCACGTTCTCTTCCTTTTCCGGTTCCATGTTTTCGTCGACCAGGTTGGCGGTGATGCGTAGACCGTCATATTGATCGGGCTGTCCGCTTTGCTCGTCCAACTCGACCAATACAATGGCGAACGGCGCCCAGTCCCGAAAGCTGGGAACGACGGTGTGAGCTACTATCTGGTAGCTGTATATCGTACCTTTGCCGCTGACCTGATTCCATTCCCATTGCAATGAGGTGCACCAGGGACAGCCGGGGCCCGGCTCCCCCCGCAACAGGCCGCAGTCCAGGCATTTCTTCACCACCAGCCGATGCTCGGCGGCCGCCTCAAAATACCCTTTGTATTCGGTGTCAGCGTCCGAGATGTTGATCTGCTGTCCCCGGTATTCATACGAGGGCATACCTTTATCTCCTCATGATCAGGGAACTACCCACCGCAGGCGTGCCCCAACCCATGTTCATGCTTATTTCGGCGTCCCTTACTTGGCGGCAGTGGCCCTCCGAGTAGTCGTAGGTGTGGATGCCTTCCAGGGCCTGGGGGCAATAGTCATCCACCGTCCCACGCAATTGACGGACGTTTTCGATGACCATGTTCATGCCGTGGGTATACGCCTCGCACAGGTGGCCGCCGCTGGTGTTGTTGGGCCGCCGGCCGCCCAGATTGATCGTTCCGCTCGTTACGTAATCCTTGCCTTCTCCCTTCTCGCACCACCCGTAGTCCTCGAATTGGAGCAGGGCAGTGTAAGTGAAAGCGTCGTAACAACCGGTAACGTCCACATCGTCGTGCGTGACTCCCGCCAGTTCGAAAACCCTGGGACCAACGTAGTAGCCGGCCACCCGGCTGACGGGACCGTGTTGGTAGTGGAAGTCGCCGCCGGGCTTGGTCCCTCGGCCTTGAACCCCCAGGATGTACACCGGTTTTTGCTTCAGGTCCCGGGCACGCTCGGCGGACGTGACGATGACGCAAGTGGCGTTGTCCGTTTCCAGGCAGCAGTCCAGCAGGTGGGCCACCGGGCGGATGATCCAACGGGAATTCATCACATCCTCCACGGTAACCCGCTGCTTCATCAAGGCTTTGGGGTTGTTGCTGGCGTGATTGCTGTGAGCTACTTTGATATGCGCCAGGTCTTCGTTCTTCACGCCATATTCCATCATGTGGCGGGTGAAGGTGAAAGAGAACTGCTGAACGGCGCTGATCAGGCCGTAGGGCCGCTTCATCAGGTCGATACCGGTGATGGGAGACGCGGCGCGAACTCCCGTGCCCCCGATGCGCATCTGGGAATAGCCGTTCATCGACCGGAAGATGGCGACCGTGTCGCACATGCCCGCTTCGATGGCTCCCATGGCCAGACCGACCAATGCCTCGGTGCTGGAGCCGCCCCCGGAGCAGTCCATGTAGAAGTTGGGCCTTAGGCCCAGGTCGTACATGATAGAGGTAGACGGCGTCGAGTCACCGCCATGGTAGCTCAACATACCGTCCACGTCTCCCGGCTTGAGCCCCGCGTCGTTCATGGCGTTGCGGATGGCCTCGGCGCCCATGGCCCGGGTGGTGCGGCCTGAGCCGCGGCTAAATTCGGTTTCGCCGACCCCGGCGATGCAGTACTTGCCTCTCAAGCTAGTGTTCACGTGGCCACCTTATTTAAGAGATTGGTTAGAAGCGGTAATTTGATTCCTATTTCGTGTGGCCTTCACCCTGCCACCGCTGCCATCGGCGGCACCCGTCTCCCTGCGGGAGAGGGGCCGGGGGTGAGTGGACCTACAGCAGATTCCACCGGGGATTCTTGGCAGCC
>DCAE01000105.1:0-1218 GCA_002311385.1 Dehalococcoidia bacterium UBA1141
CGCGGTAACCTTCTCCATTGAGCGTGAGCTATCCCTGCAACTCGATAATCGACACCCAAGACGGCGTGTTTCCCAATGGATAGACCTCCAGCGGTATCAACTCTCCGGTATCCTGGTTGACACTGAAGGTGGCCATACGGCCTGAATCCTGGCCGGCGGAGTACAAAAACTTGTCCTGAGGTCCGAGGCTAAAAGCGTTGGGCCTCGCCTCGGAGGCGACCCTGCCCGTAGCGGTCAACTCTCCCGTGGCGGTATTCACCGAAAAGCAAGCGATGCTGTCATGACCACGGTTGGGTGCGTACAGAAACCTCCCCGATGCGGAGACCTGAATCTGGGAGCAGGTATTTCTCTCGGTGTAACCTTCCGGCAGGGTGGTTACGGTTTGAAACAACGACAGCGTTCCCGTGGCGGTGTCCAGACGGTAGCCGGATACGCTGCAGTCCTGTTCGTTGGAAAAATAGAGGACATCCAACGAGGGGTGAAAACAAAAGTGGCGCGGGCCCAGATACTCTTCTGGCTCCACCATGGCGGGCGAGTTCGGGGTAAGGCGGCCGGTGTTCTCGTCGAATCTGAATTGATAGACGGCGTTGGGTCCGTTGCCGGCGATGTGTGGGACGAATGCGTAGCTGTTGGTCGCGTCTGTCTGCATTGCGTGAGCACCGGTCGCCGTGGCTAACCACTCGATGGGTGGTCCGCCAACCGACCCATCATCCCCAATGGGATGTACCGCCACGTGTGCGCCTTGGTAATAGGCTGACAACACGAACTTCCCTTTGCGGTCCGTATTGACGTAGACGGGCCAAGCCTCCAACGGAACGTTCCCATTCTGGGTAAGCGCTGCGTTGGCTTGGTCAATTTGGAAGCTGTATAACTGCGGCGTCTCCTGGCAACCGGCGTAAAGGAACCTCCGGTCAGGGCTGATCGCGAGCGTGAACGGCCCTCCGGGTAAGTCAGTCTCCCCTTGAGGCGTTAGCTTTCCGGTCTGAGGGTCGATGGAATGGACGGAAATCTTGTCATCACCCTGAAGGGCGACGTACATGTAGTAAGGCATCGTTTCCTCCTCCCTAACCTTCGGTTTATCCCGGGAATTGCCCGCCGTCTGTCTTTTAATATGCGTGCCGGCACGCTTCATAAGCGGTGCCATTGAAGCAGACCGGCATGAGTACCGTGCGATGAGCGACTCACCCCTAGTCTGGCAGCAACATTAAAGCGGAGACG
>DCAE01000105.1:1278-6267 GCA_002311385.1 Dehalococcoidia bacterium UBA1141
GTACCGGGTGGTGTGGCCGTGACCAGTCACATCCTCGATCAGGCGAACGTCACCAGGGCCGAACTTGTGCACGGTGCCATCGCCAAGCCCTATTTCCAGTTCCCCCGAGAGAGTGATCAACCACCTTTTGTTAGGCGCTTGGTGAAAATCCAGGAAGCGGCCGCCCTGATTCTGTTGGATCTGTAGGCCCTTCACAATTTGCAACTCCCCGAACTCGGGGTGGTCCGACAGAGGCAACTCCTCGATGTGGGTCTCGTTGTCTGATCCAGTGTACATTCTGTAGATACCCATGTTTTAGCGTCCTCCGCTGATGGATTTATTGAGGCCATTAGATTATTCGCATATTTCGCAAATTGATGCGGAAATCGTCCGATCATTACATCAATCTGCCCACGCTTTTTGACGTCAACTGCTGGCTACGGAATTAATTTGAGATAATTACTTGTCAAAATCTGCATGAAATGGCCCATAGTGGCACGCAATACTCTTGCATAGTGTCAGTAAGCAGGAGGTGGAGCTATCGTATAAAGCCCGAATTTCAGTAACCGTTTCGTGACACTTGGAGATTAAGAATCTCGTTCCAATTTCGCCCAACTGTCACCGGTCATAAGCTGGGCCCAGCGCCGGTAGAAAGCGCGGTGATTACTCTCGCTAAACCGAAAGTCGCTGGCCCAAGCGCCAAGCTGTTCATTAAACCTGTCGTGCCCTAATCCCATTTCCATATTCATCGGATACCGGCGGGAGACTACTCCCCGGCTGGTATCAGTACAAGCCTGCCAATTATCCATGTCGTCCTGCTCGAATGTACCCGATGGCCCGAACCCTTGCAGAGCAGCGATGCGTAAAGCTTCCTTGACTTGTGGGGGCGCCGTTTTATCAGCGAATGCGCATGACCACACTTCAATTTTGTCTGGCCCTTTGGGGTGCCAAACTCGGAGGCTTGTGGAGTTGGCTCTTAGCATCGAAAAATTGGGGAACATTGTGCCCACAATCGGCTTAACCAATCGGCTGCGGTAACCCAAGCGTTGGTCGACTTCTTCGCGAATTTCCTCTTCATAAGCCAAAATTTCCGCCACTGGAGGGTCACTTGGGTCGCTTGGATTGACGGTTATTACACAATGTCCGTTCCCGGGAGAGACAACCCGGCCCTGACTGCTCCGTGAAGAGCGAAAGTTGCTAGAGAACTTGGTTCTTATGGCAGACAAGTGAGTCCAAGCTGTATGGTAGCCGTCACCCCCGAAATTTTCAGCGGGTAACTTCCAGTTGCAAGGAATTATCCATTTGTGGATACCGCCAATTACTTCTATTCCGCCCGGGCGCCTGTCGAAAATCGAGTCCAAATACCAAGTCATCTCGCCAAGGTAATCCAGCAAGGGTGGGGTCTCAGAATCGAAAGTGGCGAACACGAGCCCCTTATAGTTGTCTAACTGGGATACAGGTACTAGACCCCATTTATTCTGATCCAATTCTCCATAGTAGGCGTCACGTATGTTAGGGACTGCATTCAACTTTCCATCATTCGCGTAAGCCCAACCGTGGTAGGCACAAATGAAGGCAGCGGCATTGCCGTTGTCGGCGCGGCACAGACGGTTGCCTCGGTGGCGACAGATGTTCAAAAAAGCGCCTACTTGACCTTGGCTGTCGCGCACTACCAAAACGGGGTCCTCGCCCATGTAAGTAGTAATGAAATCCCCAGGATTTGGAATTTGACTTTCGTGGCACAGGAAGAGCCAACAACGGGCGAAAATATGCTCTAATTCTTGCTCGTAAATTTCCTGCTCTATAAAGATGCGTCGGCTCAGTAATCCATTATCCGCATCTACGAGGTTGCTTAAGTCCACGGCCACTATTTTTCTCCTTTGGAGCGACACGTTCTGTTCTGAAGTCTATTACCATTCTTCAAACTTATGACGCCTATAATGCTCACATTAGATTTAGGAGCATGAGCAATTTTACCGGAATACATCCCACGTGATCAAATACATTGTACTAGAATAATTGGCCACAATTTTCGAGAGGAGGATGCACATGCGCGCTGACGAAGAGACGCTCATACCACAGCCCTTTGGTCCACTCCAGGGAATTCGCATACTCTCCACAGGTACACTCATGGCCCAACCCTATGCGGTGACCTTGGCCGCAGAAATGGGGGCCGAGGTTATCCAAATCGAGCGTGCTGTTGTGGGCGACGCAGCCTGGCGCACCTTGGAGTTTCCGATGCCTTGTGACGACGGCACCAGAGTCGCCGCTGCTTGGGTACAAACCAGGCGTAACAGTTTTCATGTCACATTGGACTTAAGCACGCCGGAGGGAAAGGAGTTGTTCCTGGGGCTGGTCGCTAAGGCAGATATCTGGATGGAGTCTTCTATTCCAGGGACCTACGAAGAGTGGGGCTTGGATGATGCCACAGTATTAGCGGCTAACCCAAAGATTGTTATTGCCCACGTGTCCGGCTATGGTCAGTTTGGACACCCTGACTATATGGGACGGGCATCCTACGATTTCATCGGCCAAGCTTTCGGCGGACTTATGAACCTAACCGGATTCCCCGACCCCGAACCTCCAGTAAAAGCAACACCTTGGACCGGCGACTTCATAACTGGGCTATTCTGCATCTGGTCTTCTTTAGCGGGATACATATCCGCACAGCGCACAGGGCAGGGCCAGGTTATTGACCTCGCACAATACGAAGCTATACATCACACCTTGGCAGGAACGATGGTAGCTTACTATGAGCAAGGTTTAGTTCGGGAACGGTCTGGGAATAAGGCCGGAATGTTTCAGCCTTACGACGCATTCCAAGCCAGTGACGGCTGGGTAGTTATCGGAGCTGTTGGGACTGTCTATGACCGAGTGTGCCGGGTCTTGGGGCTCAATCCAAACGAAGAAAAGTGGCGGTCAGCCTATGGGAATGTAGAATCGCCAGAAGGGATCGAGTTCGACGCTATTCTTAGAGGTTGGGTGGGGGAGAGACCTGTAAAAGAAGTAGTTGCCGCAATGAATGCCGCGGAGGTAGCATGCAGCCCTATCATGACCGCTAAGGACATGGCCGAAGACCCTCACTATCAGGCCCGGAACATCCACATTGAGTGGGAGGACCTATGCTTAAACAGGAAGGTTAAGGGAACCGGCATCATTCCTAAATTTTCCGCTACTCCTGGCGGTGTGTGGCGAGGCTCAGTGTCCTTAGGATACGACAATGACTTGGTCTACAAACGCCTTCTGAGTTTGTCGGATGCCAGGTTGTTGGAGCTACAATCACAAGGCGTTATTTAGAGACCTACCACAATAAATAGGATGCTTAAACGATGTTCAGCGTAGTTGAACCAGGGACCATCGTGCTAAGTTCCCAAGGAGGCAATCTACAGTATGGCAATCGAGCGTGGCTTAGTTGGCAAGAAGACCATCAATGTAACGTCTCGTGACACAGCGCCCCACGTACCGGTATTGAGTACACCAGCCTTGGTGCAGCTATATGAGCAGACCTGCACATCTGCCATCAAAGACCGGATGCCTACAGATACCACCCACGTAGGATTTGAGGTCAATATTCGGCATTTGGGTCCGGTCCCTGTGGGAGGAGAAGTGGAGGCCACGGTAGAGGTTACCGAGCTTCGAGGAAACAAAGTATATTTCAAATTGGAAGCACGGTATCAAGGTAACAAGATTAGCGATGGCAGCTACAGCTGTGCCATCGTGCCCGCCCGGTTTGGCGTTGGTTGAATAATCAAACGTGACGGTCTACCAACTCCCATGCTCGCCGAGTCACCCAGACTCTTATTGGCTGCAGAACTTGTATTCCGAATGCCGCACTACTTGATAGCATCAATACCTTCCCCTAGACTGTACGTCTCTGAAATTATTGACGCTTGTCGGAGTAACAAGTTTGTTTGAAGGCTTTGACCGGTTGCAAATTGAAACTACCGGGAGCACCATCAACCTTTTGCACGGCGGGATCGGCCCACCGGTTCTGCTACTGCATGGTTACCCTCAGACTCATGTTATGTGGAACAAAATTGCCCCCGTCATGGCAAAAAGATTCTCCCTTGTAATCCCGGACCTTCGAGGCTACGGCGACAGCGGTAAGCCTGCCGCAAACGGTGACCATAACGTATACTGCAAGCGGGCGACAGCCCAAGACCAGGTCGAAGTAATGGCGGAACTTGGTCATAGATCTTTTCATGTAGTGGGCCATGACAGGGGAGCTCGGGTGGGACATCGGATGGCTCTGGACAACGGTGATGTAGTCAGAACGTTCACGTCATTGGACGTGATGCCATCTAAGGCCGCATTCGACAATATGGATAGCGACTTGGCGTTTGCATGGTTTCACTGGCACTTGATGCGCCAACCTGAACCGCTGCCGGAAACCTTAATCGGTAACAGTGCCCAGTTCTACCTGGATTATTTGTTGGAACGTTGGACTGGAGTGAAAGGCTCGATATCGTCAGAGGCGTACGCTGAGTACCTACGATGTTTCAGTAATCCCCAGACAATAAGAGCCACTTGCGCCGACTACCGCGCAATTGAGCTTGACCTGATCCATGACGAAGCGGACCAGGGGAAGACCCTCAATTGCCCGATGTTGGTTCTTTGGGGTAGCAACACGGCAAAGAGGCCCGGCTGGCAAACAGGCCGCAGCCTGGATATGCTCACGGCTTGGCGGGAAAGGGCGACCCGGGTGAGGGGGCGGGCCATAGATTGCGGCCATTTCCTGGCCGAAGAGGCTCCTGACGAGATAATCAAAGAGCTCTTTGAATTTCTTCCCGTGATGTAGCATCAAATGTGCTGCTTTTCCCAATAATGCATTATTGGGGAGATCTTAATACATCAGTTCATCTCAAACGTGCCGTTCCACCAATTCCACAGCTTTCCGATCCTCGCCCAGCAGCTCCAGCGCATCGGCTTTGGCCATATCCACCATGTAGTCCATCTGCCGGGGGGCCGGCGCGGAGGACCAGGTCTCCGACGGTGGGTTGAACACCATCG
>DCAE01000060.1:0-6319 GCA_002311385.1 Dehalococcoidia bacterium UBA1141
TTTCGTAAAGGGGGATTTAAGGGGGATTTCCTCCCAGCAACGGTGTGATATGAATATCGCCTAAGTCTCTCCGCCGCGCCTGGCATCGGCCCGCCAATCGTCCGGGCTGGGGCCCCGGTCAATGACTACATCTATTACCGAGGGAAGTCCCGACGCTTGGGCCTGGCGTATGGCATCGGGCAGGTCCCGCGAGTCGTTGACCTGGATACCGAAGCAACCAAAACCGCGGGCCACCGCTGCATTATCGGTATCCACGAACTCGGAAGCGATGGTCTGGCCAGGGGGTTGATGGTCAAGCACCATGCCCAAGGCATTGTTGTTCATGACTACGCAAATTATGGGAAGGTGGTACTGCATGGCAGTTGATAGAGCGTTCACCGTCATCATATAACCACCGTCTCCGGTGACCGAAACCACCGTGCGGTCGGGGTAAACGAGCTTGAGGGCAACTGATGCTGGCAACGCCCAACCCATGCCAGCGGTGCCACCGGGGCAGAAAAAGGTCTTTGACTCTTGGGCCTTGTACAGGTGGGCCATCCAAGCCCGGTTATTGCCAGCGTCCAGAGCAAAAACCGTGGATGGGTCCAGAGTGTCTTGCAACACTTTAACCAGGCGTTGCGGCGTTACGGGAGAACTCTCTTTGTGCAACTCCGGGTCTTCGTAGTAATCGTTCTGTTGCTTGCGCTGATCCAATCCTTGAGTCCATTCTTGTCTGGAGGAAGAGGAAGCTTGGGCCGCTTCTTTAGAAGCATCAACTAGTTGCTCCAAGATACTTCCTGCGTCACCAATCAAGCCCAATTCCACGGGGAAGGTCCAACCGGCATTGCGGTCGTCGATGTCAATCTGAATGATACGTTGGCGCAGCGGATCGAAGGTGCTGGGGCGCTCCCGCACTGTTTCTTGGGGCGTCAGTTTTGCGCCAATAACCAAAACAGTGTCAGCGTCTCCCACCACGAGGTTGGCCACTTCCTGGCCGTAAACGCCAACCATGCCCAAAGCCAAGGGATGGGTCTCCGGTATAGCGCTCTTTCCTTTATAGCTGGTGGCGACGGGCATGCCCCAAATCTCGGCCAGCTCTTTGAGTTTTTCGTGGGAGTGGGAAACGTGGACGCCGTTGCCAGCGATAATCACCGGTCGCTTGGCCTGGGAGAGAATCTCAATCGCTTTTTGGATATCCTGTGGTGCGCTCTGGGGCTTGGCGGTGTTCAGGTATCCGGCAGCGTTGTGTATGAATGGAGGGGATTCCAAGTCCACTTCCCCGGCGATGGCCGCTGAGCGCATCACCACGCTGGCGGGGCCCGGCCTGCCGCTCATGGCATGTTTGATGGCCAGTTGGGTCCCAATCACCGCCTCTTTGGGGCTGGTGGCCAAGGTTGTGTACTTGCTCATGGCCTTAAAGATATTAGGCAGGTCGATACTACCGTATTCTCCCGCTCCCGACTGGTTGGCAGCGTGCATGCCGACGCCACCGTCGGAGGTATCGGTGAGTACCAACATAGGCGAGCTGCTCAGCATGGCCTCCATGATTCCAAACGCAGCGTTTGACCCTATGAACAGGCCTTGGCCCATCACCACCGCCGGTTTGCCGGTGGCCCGTCCGTAGGCGTCGGCCATGATGGCGGCCACCTGCTCGTGCCGGACCAATATGGTCTTGATTCGGTCCTCTTTGCCGTGGAGCAGTTGGAAAATCTGACCGGTGCCGCCGCCTGGAATCCCAAAGACGTACTCCACTCCGGCTTCCATTAATGTTTGGACAATGAGCTCGCTGGCGATGGGCATTTTGCCTCCTTGAAGCATTCGGTTTAAACATTTAGCTGAAGTAATCACCTTTAAGCGGTCAACCATCAGCATTATTAGGTACCAGCATTATTAGATAAATGAGGCTGAAGCTGAGCTTTTATGGATGATATCGAAGGGATAATAACTGTGCGCTGAATCGCGGTCAAGATAACCGGAGTTGGAGTCTGGCCTCACCGGCTGGCTCACCCAACCTTGACCATGAGGGTGGCCCGGAGTATTATCCCACCATTCTGATAACCAGTGTCAGCACAAACCAGTGCGACCCATAGCAGATGAGTGTCCCCAGTTAGCCTGGTAGCTGACAAAATGATGGAGGTTGATATGACCGGTGGCGACGCAGTAATTCACGCTCTGGAAAAAGAAGGAGTCGAGTACATCTCCGGTTTTGCCGGGGGTGGTGAAGTTCCCTTGTGGCCAGCGCTGAGAGCTTCAAGTCAAATAAAAGTGTTCTCAGCTCGTCACGAGAGGCAGGGAGTGGAGATTGCTGACGGATACGCTCGGGCCACCGGCAAAGTGGGAGTGGCTCTAACCGGCACAGGCCCAGGCGCCACCAACACCTTGACCGGCATAGCGGGTGCCTTCGCCGATAACATTCCAGTGCTTTTGCTTATGGGGCAACATCCTTTGGCCAGCATGGGAAAAGAGATTCAGCAAGAGGTTCCCTCCAACATTTTTGATGAATTCGTCAAGTGGAAGGGCACCATGAGCCGGGTGGAAGATATCCCGGCAATAATGCGCCGGGCTTTTACCGCCCTGCGGTCTGGTACGCCGGGCCCGGTGGTTTTGGAAATGCCTATAGACGTTCTGTCCACCGAAGCTCCTGATGATGTTCTCCATTACGAGCCGGTGGGCCCAGGGCGCAAAGCCGCAGCCGATCCTATGGATATCGAACGAGCGGCGGACATTCTGTGCAACGCCAGCTTCCCGGTTTTGAACGTCGGTGGCGGTGTCCTGTCCGCCGAAGCATGGGACGAAGCCTTAGAACTGGCTGAACTGTTGTCCATGCCGGTCGCTACTACCCTGGTGGGGAAGGGAGCCTTTCCCGAAAACCATCCTCTATCTCTGGGCGGTGGCGTGTATCCGCGCAGCAAATACGCTTCAGGCCAGGCGCTCCATATCAACCGGAAGGCGGACGCAGTTCTGGCCGTTGGCAATTCCTTCCGTTTGCCCAATGCCACCGATGGTCGTCCTATACCCGACGGGGTGAAGTTGATTCACATCAATGCTGACCCCGCCGATTTGAACAAGATTTACCAGGCTGACGTAGCGATCTTGGCCGACGCAAAACTAGCATTGCGTAGCTTGGTTGACGCAGTACGAGATCGGCTGGGACCTGGAGGCGGTGGAATCAAAGAAGAAGTGGTTGCGGAGATTCAGCAGGCGAAGGCGAAGTGGCTGGGCGAGTGGCAGTCTGTGTTCACCGACGATTCGGTTCCAACCAACGGCTACCGCGTAGTCCAAGAGTTGATGGCAGTAGTCGACTTGGACCGGACCATAGCCATCCACGACGCTGGCGGCAGTCGCGGCTACTTGTCTCCATTCTGGGAAGCGAGAATACCGCGTAATTACATAGGGATGGGCGGTATGGCGGCCATGGGCTGGTCCATGGGAGCAACCATAGGCGCCAAGCTGGGCCGTCCCGATCATCTGGTTTTCCACGTATTGGGCGATGCTTCTTTTGGCATGGTGGGCATGGAAGTGGAAACCGCAGTCCGGATGGGCATTCCCACGCTGACGGTGCTACTGAACAATGGGGGTACCGGCGGCGGATTGATGGCCATGGAGCGCAACAACGCAGCGCCACCGGCCATGGCCCAACTGGGCGGCAACTTTACCATGGTGGCCCAAGCCCTGGGCGCGCATGCCGAAAGGGTGGAACAACCCAGTGAACTGGCGGCCGCCTTCCGTAGGGCAATCCAAGCAACCGAGTCGGGCCAGGCAGCGTTGGTTGAAGTAATGATTAAGCCCATGCCCACACCGGAAACCCCTGAGGACTGGTCATTATAGAAATGGAGGTACCCGAGGAGGCCAAGGCATGAAGAGCATTGAAATCGACCGCACGAAGCGGCTGAAAGAAGAGCCGGAAAAGGGGCACAACCGGTGGCACCCCGACGTTCCCCCGGTTCTGGAGGTTGACCCAGGAGAGGACGTGGTGTTGGAAACGCGGGATGCTTCCGACGTGCAGATGAACGCATCCATTGGCATAGGGGACATGGCCGGGTTTGACGCCAAGGTGGGCCACCCATTAACCGGCCCAGTTTACATAAAGGGCGCAAAGCCAGGTGACCTACTGGAAATCGAGTACACGGACATAATTGCCCAGCCCTACGGTTGGACCAGAAACCGGCCTGGCGCAGGATTCCTGCGGGACCTGTTCACCGACCCGATACTGGTTCACTGGGACATCAAGGACGGTTGGGCGACCTCCAAGCAGGTGCCAGGGGTGCGCATCATCGACGGCTCATTTATGGGAACCGCTGGTATTGCTCCTTCCCATGCTCAGATGAAGGTGTGGATGGAAAGAGAGGCTGACTTGGTGCGAAGGGGCGGCACCGCTTTTCCGCCGGACGCCGAAGATGCTGTCCCGTCCCAAGGCCCGATCGCGACGGAGGGGCTGAGGACCATACCTCCCCGGGAGAACTGCGGGAATGTGGATGCCAAACAACTAACCAAGGGTTCCCGTCTGCTCATACCGGTAAATGTAGATGGAGCATTGTACTCCGCCGGTGACGGTCACTTCGCACAAGGGGACGGTGAGTGCTGCATCACTGCTATAGAGATGGGAGCCACCGCCGTGGTCCGCTTCAAGATTCACGAAGGTGAGGCGGCAAGGCACAATATCGTGTGGCCTCGGTTCGCGCATCCGGGATATTTCCTTCCTCCGGAGTGGGCTGCGCCTAGGAACTTCATTGCCACCATGGGGATGCCTATACGGGCAGACGGCACGCAAGAGGGCGAGGACTGCCTGACCCTGGCGGCCCGGAATGCGCTGATTAACATGATTGAGTTGCTACAGGAACGAGGTTGGACCAAGGAACAGGCCTACATTATATGTAGTGTAGCGGTGGACCTAAAAATAAGTAACATAGTTGACCTGCCCAACGTCACGGTATCGGCATTCTTGCCCGAGGATATCTTCCAGGGTTGACGTTCAGGTGACTTTCAGTAGTTGGGAGGTCTGGTTATAAAGAAAGAGGCCCCGTGATTAAACGGGGCCTCTTGACATTCCGTTGGTGCCAAGCTAGCGTGGCGGCTGATTGGTTCCTATATTCAGTAGCTCGAAGTCACTAACGAAAGTTAGACTTGGAAATGTCAGTCCTGGACTGGGAGTTAACTTATTCGTTTCACTTCCAGGGTTTCGCCAGGTGCTAATGCAACTCGGCGTACATTTATACCAAGTTTCAGCAACCAATAACCTAGAGTCGCTTTACTTACACCCAGCGTCTCGGCGGTGCTGGAAAGGCCAATCTCATTGACCATCTCAGGAAGGAGACGCTCTAAGGGTCGCTGGTGATCCCTCTCCACACGCTGCATCAACTTAGTCTTTCTGGCCAAGGTGTAACCTCCTTTAGGTTCCACTTCTATTGACTGCCATTGGGTTTGCTGCGGTTCCCGGTCTGCCAATGGCCCTCGGTCTCTTGAGGTAGACAAAGAATAGCACGATGTTCTAGACAATGTCAATGTTATTTCTTAGTAATTACTTAAATTAATTTAAGAAAAAAACAGAACACATAGCTGGGTGGACATAAGTCAGCTACGAAAAACTTGCCCAAATCCGGGGCAAATTGGATGGGAAATCAGCTAATATGGCAGGCATTTACCTTTAATGAGCGGTATAGAATCGATTTTCCTGGACATTATAAACAAAATTTATGACACCATGGGATGGCCTGGCGTCGTCTTTTTGATGGCTATTGAAAGCGCCGCCATACCCTTTCCCAGTGAGCTCATCATGCCCTTGGCTGGCTGGCTGCTTATCGAAGAACGGGGCGATTCAGCCTGGTTTGTGATGATGGCAGGCTTCTACGGCGCTCTGGGCAACCTTTTGGGTTCTTGGGTGGCCTATTGGGTCAGCGCAATTGGGGGAAGGCCTCTTCTATATAAGTACGGCAAGTACGTGTTATTGACCAGGGAAGAGGTGGACCGCGCGGAGGTGTGGTTCCGCAAATACGGGGATTGGATTGTGTTCTTTTCCCGTATGCTGCCGGTGGTGCGCACCTTCATCAGTATTCCGGCGGGAATATCCAGGATGAACTTTTGGAAGTTCAGCATCTTTACATTTATTGGCTCCTTCCCTTGGAGTTTGGGTTTAGCCTACGGTGGTTTCCTGCTAGGGGAAAACTGGGAGGATTTGCGCTCGGTGATGCGGCCCTTTGACATACCAATTTTGGTGGTGATTGTGGCGGCGGTGGCCTGGTTTCTATACAAGAGAATACGAGCGATACGGGCCCAAGATGCAGCCAGTTCTGTTCACGATCATGGCGATGAGCCCAACTCAGACTAGGCTCTGGACTAGGCT
>DCAE01000060.1:6457-12839 GCA_002311385.1 Dehalococcoidia bacterium UBA1141
ACCTGAATAAATTGAGGCTAAAACATGCAGATACCTCACCCGATACCTTACACAGAGATACCTACTCTGCGCGACGTTTACCAGGCGAAAAAGACCATCGCTCCCCACTTTGCTCGCACTCCGAGCCACTATTCCGCAGGCCTCAGTGAGATGTTGGAAGCGGAGGTATATCTGAAGCATGATGAGTACCTGCCTCTGGGCGCTTTTAAGGGCCGGGGCGGCATCAATTTCATTGCCAACCTGAGCCAGGAAGAGCGGGACCGGGGCGTTATCACTGCCTCTACCGGCAATCACGGCCAGTCCATCGCCAGTGCCTGCCGCATTTTTGGCGTTCGGGCTTTGATTGCCCTGCCGGAGAACGCCAACCCGCTAAAAGTCGCCGCCATGAGAGCATTGGGAGCGGAACTTGTCTTTTACGGAGCGAATTTTGACGAGGCTAAAGCCCACTGCGAAAGCTTGGCCAAAGAAGAAGGATACCGTTACGCCCATCCTTCCAACGAACCGCTGCTCATAGCCGGCGTCGCCACTCAAACCCTGGAAGTGATAGAGGATCTGCCCGACGTGGAAGTAATCATGATGCCATTGGGCGGCGGCAGCGGTGTGGCCGGAGCCTGCTTGGTGGCAAAGGCAGTGGACCCCAAGATAAACGTAGTAGCGGTTCAGTCTGAGGGAGCGCCGGGCGGCTACCTTTATTGGAAGAACGGCCAGCGCACCGATGCGCCCATGGACACATTCGCCGAGGGTATAGCCACCAAAGAGGGCTACGACGTTCCTCAATCAATCTTAAAGGATCTCTTGGACGACTTTGTTTTGGTCACCGACGACGACATTCGCCGGGCTATCGGCTTGTTGATCGAGAAAGCCCACACTTTGGCCGAGGGCGCCGGAGCAGTATCCTTGGCGGGAGCCGTCAAGCATCCTCATTTGGTTAAAGGCAAAAAGGTGTCAATCACTGTGAGCGGTGGGAACATAACCATATCCCAATTGATGGATGCGGTAAAAGTGTATCAAGATTCTCTCTAGCCGGCGAGGTGTGCCAACAAACCCTAATCCATAAATGTGCATATCATTCAAGGCGGCCGCAGGCTTTAATGATAAATGTACATAACTGCATTTATTCACAGATGGACTATCGGAGGCGGATCCGTCTATTTGGCTGAATCGAGGTACCGGGCCAGTTCATCCCTTGCGAAGGAGGGCAAAGTTTGTTCCCCGTCACGGCCAAACAGGACCAACCCTTCTTCGACCGCCAACATCTGCCCTATCTCATAAGCCTCTATGTTCTCTTTCCCCAAGGCTGAAATTAGCTTGGGAGCATCAACTGCAGGTAAGGCGACCAACAAGGCTCCCGAAGCCAGTAGGCCCATGGGCGCCAGGTCCAAGGCTTGGCAAATCTCCCGGCATTCGGGGAGGACGGGAATGCTTTCTTCCTCTACTCCTAATCCCAGTCCCGAGGCTTGAGCAACCTCCGCCAGGCCGTTGGCCAGCCCACCTTCAGTGATGTCGTGCATCGACCGCACATCCGCTACCTGGCAAGCAATAGCAGCATCTTTAATTACACTTATACCCGGATAATCTAAAAATGTAGTCGCTGAGCCGATGATTTCGGGAGAAACCCCCGCCTTGAGTAGCTCTTGCGGTCGTTCTCTCGCCAAAATGGCGCTACCTTCTATTGCGATTCCTTTAGTTAAGACCAGACTGTCGCCTTCCTGGGCTCCACCGGTACGTATAAGCCGGTCCGGCGCGACTTCGCCAAGCATCGTCCCCATGATGATGGGTCGGTCAATGCCGGTGGTAACCTCACTGTGACCGCCAATCAAGGTCGCTCCCACCGATGTGCAGGCTTGTAATATCTGGTCGAACAATGCCTCCGCTTGCGCTTCCTCAAACCCCTGAGGCACCAGCAGGGTGGCCAAGAACCACTTGGGGATCGCTCCGGTGGTCGCAACATCGTTTGCGTTGACATGAACGGCATACCAACCGGCTTGGTCGGAAGCGAAGGTCACCGGGTCGCTGGACGCAATCAAGAGGTTCTCACCCATGTCCACCGCTGCGGCGTCTTCACCCAACAGCGGCCCCAGGACGACCCTGGCGTCCGAGACAGGGTTCTTGTCCAGCAACTTTTTCAACAAGGAAGGCGGGAATTTTCCAGTCTGCATCACATTCTCAAGAGCGTTCCAGGTGCCAACAGGCATGATCGAGAATATCCATTTAAGACCGAGCCGATAAGACCTAGTGAGCTCGTTTCCCAGGGATTGTTGAGCTAATTAAACTCAAAAATCACGAGTGTTCCCGGTGGTCAATCATTAATTGATACGATATACTCCCTGTGAGAAAAAATACAATCGAACCGGACCTGGCCAGCTCGTTCAATAGCTGTATTCTTTGAGATTGGTATCTCCCGTTCACCGGTAATACGCCTACCAGTGATACGATTTCCGGTAATAAACGGGGACGGGAATATATTCAACATATTAGTTCAGGAGGAAGATAGTTGAAGAGAGCAATGCCGTTCATAATAGGATTGTTGGGCATCGTTTTGATTGCCGCCGCTGCTTGCGGTGGTGATGACGAGTCCGCACCGGCTGAGAGGCCCCGAGGCACCACGGCACCTGTAGCAACCAGTGCTCCAGCCACGGAAGCGCCAGCAACAACCGCGCCGACAGAAGCGCCAGAACCGGTGGCGACAGTTGCGGTGGTCGAGCCCACAGAGGCTCCTGCTTCGACCGGCGGCGATGCCTCCGCAGGCCCATCGGTATTCGCTGCCAAAGGCTGCGTGGCCTGCCACACCATTCAGGGATTGTCAGGAGCGGTCGGGCAGCTTGGACCTGAATTGACCAACCTCGCTACGAATGCTGCGTCCAGGGTTCCTGGCGTATCTGCGGATGCTTATATCAGAGAGGCGATTGAAGACCCGCCCGCCTTTGTGGTGGACGGATTCGCGCCAATCATGCCTGCCACGATACGCAGCACCATGAACGACACCGAATTCGAAGATTTGGTCGCTTACTTGTTGACGCTGAATTAACCCCGAAAGCCAAATCCCTGTAACACCAGGTTCTTAGTAATTCAGGGGTCTTAGTAATTAGTGAACCGGCCCGCAACGCTGCGGGCCGGTTTTTTATTGCCTGGCTACCAATCCTTGCTGGCTTTGGAAACTCGGGGAGATTTCAGAGTGAAATTATTTACAATAAACTTGAGTGTCTGGTACGATTAACCAGTCGCAATGTTGGCTAGTAAGCCAAGCCCCAGCGGCGCTGCGTGGCGCGTTCGTCTAGAGGCCCAGGACACCGCCCTCTCAAGGCGGAGATCAAGGGTTCGAATCCCTTACGCGCTACCAAATTTATGCACGAAAAAGGCCCTTGGAACAATCCAGGGGCCTTTTTTATTGAATCTATCGCCGGTGAAGATCATGCCGAAGGGCACATCATCGGTTTTCGGGCACCTTTGAGCCATTGCTAACTGCTGTCTCATATACTTGCTCCTCCCCTTTGATCTTTGTCTGTCTGACTAGATTCCGAAAAGAGTCTTGGGCGAAGACTAAGGTATCTACCATTCTACTTCCCTCAAGGCGATTTTCAGTTTGATGACTTCTTGCTTAATTCTTGCCTGTAATGCCTTAGTGCGGCCAGTTGGAGCAATGTCTAAAGGTGCCTGCACCCCCCGTTCATGCATGTGTTCTCACCCCATGCCAGGGGTGCCTGCTTGATGCTTGTTAATTCCGCCAATATTTAACTTGGTTTAATCCGAGTTATTAAGTTCGGCGGGAGCTACCCATGCGTTCTGGTTTATTCAAAATACCGTGGACTGAACAACGGGGAATCACCGGTCTGGAAACCGCCATCGTATTGATTGCCTTCGTGGTCGTCTCTTCGGTGTTCGCATTCGCTGCTTTGTCCACCGGTCTATTCTCCAGCGACAAAGCGAAGGAGACCATTCAGGCAGGACTCGCGGAAACCAGGGGCAGCATGGAGCTTAAAGGTTCTGTGGTGATAATCGCAGACGGCAACAGCACCACCTCAAGCGCCGTCAGCATCGCTTTCCAGGTGGCCAACGCCGCCGGTGGCGCCATCGACTTGACCCCCGGAAAGACTCTGGTCAAATACTCAGACCAGCTACAGTCCAAGATGTTCCTCACTGATTCGTCGACGACCGGGTTCACTTCCTCAGGCTTAGGCAGTGCGGACTCGGACATGCTCCTAGAGCGTAATGAGGTCTACGAAATTAGGTTAAACGGATTGGACTCGGTCTCCAGCGGTGATAACGACTTGACCAGCCTATTGGGGGTAAATACGACGTTCAGCCTGGAGATTATTCCGCCCAGCGGTGCGGTTCTATTCATCGAGCGAACCACGCCAGTGTCTTGGGATATTACGAACTCTTTGGATTAGCGCCCATTAGATTGGCTCGAGGACACAAACCGACGAATCAATGCAGCAAGTCAGTATAACAAGACCCCGAAAGCGTGCTCGGGGTCTTGTTGTTGAACCGGGAGTAACCCAGAAATGATACTAGAGCCGAAATGAAGTTAATCATCAAGACATCTACCGGAGGCGAAAGAACGCACTCTGGATTGGCTCCCGATCGAGTGGCCGCTTTGTTGAAGATTATGAAAGGAGAAAGCCGGGGTCCGTTTGTGGTAGGTGACCCACCGTCGTTCTACAATCCCCAATTCATCGTGTCCGTAGATTTGCTGTATGAGGGCGAAGCTAGAACCGACTACTCCGCAATGGTGGACTCTAATTCGGCTTGAGTCACTAGTCTTCTTGCCTCAAATGGTCCCTTTGGGTCACGCCGGTATACTCGGTGCGGAAACGGCCGCGCCTTTGAAGTTCCGGCACCACCAAGTCAACGAACTCCTCGATGGCTCCGGGGCAGTAGATTGGTGAGAGCATGAACCCATCTCCTCCAACCCGGTCAAAGAACGCCTCGAGTTGATCGGCGACGCTGCTGGCGGTACCAACGAACTGGGGAAGACCCACGCTCTGGCCGTGACGCTGGGCGACCTCGCTAACCGTCATGGATTCACCGTTCTCTTTTCGGTAAACCCGCCGGGCCCGTTGAAGTTCCGGCTCTGTTTTGCTCATCATCTCGTCGTCCGGAGATAGAGCGGAGAGGTCGAAATTGAGGTGGCCCGATAGCAATGCCATGCCGCCATCTACGGTCACCAGACTGTTATGTTCCTCTTGTTTTTCCAGGGCTTCAGCTTCGCTTTCTCCGATGATTGGCTGGACTCCGAAGAGGATTGCGCAGTGGTCCGGATTGCGCCCTAGGGCGCTCACACGGTTCTTGACGTCAGCGTAGTAACTGGCTGCGTCCTCGGCCCTAGGGTGGATAGCAAAAACAGCATCTGCATACTTGGCGGCCAGTTCTATACCCTTGGGCGAGGTCCCCGCTTGAATCAATGCGGGACCGTTTTGAGGCGAACGGACTACGTTCAATGGACCCCGGGACTTGTAGAATCGGCCTTCAAATTCGATCCGCCGCACCTTGGAAGCATCGACGAAAATAGCGTTCTGACGGTCCATGACAACGGCGTCTTCATCCCAGCTATTCCATAATTGCTGGCACACTTCGATGAACTCGTGCGCCTTTTCGTACCTCAGCTCTCCTGGATCTAGCTTATCTTGGCCGTAGTTGGCGGCTTGGTTCTGATTGAGCGAGGTGACGATGTTCCAGGCCGCCCGGCCACCGGTCAGGTGATCCAGAGTGGCCCACATACGGGCTGCGTAGTACGGGTGTTGGTAGCTGGTGGAAAAGGTCGCTCCCAGACCGACGTGGCTGGTCACGGCGGCAATCATCGAGAGCAGGGGGATGGGGTCGTGTTCGGGGGCTTGGGTGGCGTACCTCAGAGCAGGTTCGATGGAACCCCTAAAGGTGTCGGAGATGAAATTGAGGTCTGCGAAGAACACCATGTCGAACAGCCCTCTCTCGCATACCCGAGCAATATGCTGATACAGTTCTGGCCTACGCCAACTGTCATCTGCCCAATCTGTCCGGGGGTGACGCCACATAGCAATGCTGTGATATGTGGGCCCGTGGACGAGAAACTGGGCTAGGTGAATCTTCCTCTTGCTAGCGGTCATTTGGACACTGGTTTCCCTTAGTTTTGCCTTCCCTTGGTTTTGAATTCCTGTGGTTTTGAATCCCCGGGAAAAGGGGCGTCAACTTACTTGCTTCCGCAATATTACAATCATTTGAAAGACTTTGTTAGTTGGGCGAGACCCAGCCATGTGGGAGTAAGTCCAGTGGGTGGGTGAATCCAACCAAAATATAGGCACAGAAAAGGCCTCCTGAATCGTCAGGAGGCCCTTTCTTTAAGTTTAAGATTTCTCTAAATAGCCTAGAAAACTAATTTTCCGCAGTGGGCTCACTCTTAATC
>DCAE01000030.1:0-35200 GCA_002311385.1 Dehalococcoidia bacterium UBA1141
AAATGGTAGGGCCATACGTGGGAGATATTTGCTAAGTAACGCTGTCCACGCAATGGCAATAGAGGGGTTCATAATCGCAATTTAAGATATGCTCCCTCTCCCCTTATCATCCTTCTCACCGCGGTATGGGTGGTGCCCACACCGAGGCCCCGGAGGTGGTTGGCAATACTTCGGTAGCCTAAGCCGCCCTTATACAGTTGCAAAATAGTGTCAAAATGCTCAGGAGGGATGCTTCTGGGCCGCCCCGGTCCCCGTCTTTCAACCTGGTCATCAGGGCTTAAAGTCATGTTCCCTCCGTGGGGTATATGGCCCGAGTTGGGGCGGTCTTGATTATCCAGTAGTGGACATGTTCCTCAGCCGTCTGCATCCTCACCTTATCTTTTTATTTTTTCCCCGATACACCATTCTCTCTCTCCCCCTAAAGGGGAGAGAATGTGTATCGCAATACTGTAACGATACATGTATCACCACGCCTAGTTTGTGCCTGACGCTAGGTTTCCCCAGCGGGGCTGTCCCATGTTAGCGTCCAACTGCTGGAAGAAACGCCCCTTGCCCCTGTTGAGGGCGCCTCTGACATGGCCTTCGTTCTCGTCCAGGGTCTCGGCAAGCTCCTTGACGGTCAAGCCGCCATTTCGCAGGGCAGCGGAAATCCTCTGTCCGAGAGAGAGTCCCTTTGCTAGGTCAGGGTAATCGGTCACCGTGGCTGGCTTGAATGAAACGCCGTCATCCCCGAAGTCAATCTCGAAGGCCATGTCCTTTAGCCTCTGTCCGTTGTTGGACTTGGTGTGCTTGAGGCCGATTACGAACCTATCGTCTCCAGGCTCATGGCTGGCGTTCACCCTAAAGTTCGCCCGTGGTAGGTTCCTCCATAAATATAGACCCGAATGGCTCGTTCTCCCGCCCTCCTTTTGAGACGTGGGCTATGGTTGCCGTGGCTATCCGCAGGCTCCTCAAGGCCCGGAAATACTCGGTGGTCATTGCTGCGCTCTCAGGTTCCCCCACTGCCGCAGCGGCACTATCGATGATAAGCAATTCTATGTGCTTCTCCATCACCACCCGGTTGATTTGCTCGATGTCAGCCGCCAAGGTCTGGAACGTCTGCCGGTAGAAGAAGTTGTCAGGGATAGGGATATTGAGGCTTTGGGTCAGGCGGTTCACCCGGTCCCATAGGGTGTCCTCGTCAGTCTCGTAGTCCAGATACAGCACGGCACCCGGCTCCGCGTCCATCCCGTGGAGGCTTATGCCTTGGGAGACTAGGACTCCCATGTAAATGAGCAGCCAACTTTTGCCTGTATCGCCTTCGCCAAAGAACAAAGAATTTTGCCGTTCTTGCAGGACGGGCAGCCGGGTAAGGGCTTCTGGCCAGACCAACCATGGATGCCCAAAAGGGCCCTGGATGCGCACCGAGGGCTACCCATCAACTTCATGGCCCAGATGTTTGACAACCTGATGCCAGACATCGAGGCTTTTTGGGATGGCGAGGACCACAATCCGCATGTGTTCATGGCATGAGACAGCCCACAGCGGGGGCAGCCGAAGCAGAGCATAATCCGCTTGCGCTGGAGGAAATACCTGCCCGCAGCTGCCCGCACCAAGGCCGTGGTGCTGGATGCTTCAGGGGACCCTGAGCTTTGGTCAATTGCGCTCGGAGCACCAGTGGTCGAGGGCGAGACGAGCAATAGCCTGCTTTCGCCAGAGGGGATGCCCTTCCCAGGTTCTATCCGGGTCGTCCAAATGCGCGACCGGCACTTGGGTAAAACCACGCTAGAACACTTCGATGGTGACGGCTCAATCGGCGTTCAACCCAAGCACCGGGAACTACTCCAACGCGAACTGCAGGCCAGAAAAGAGTTGGGGCAGGCCAAGAAGGTGGGCATCATCACTTTTCAGGAACTACTACCGGATTGTGTCGGCGCGCTCCAAGAAGTTGGTTACACGTTCAGTGAAGACCCAGCACATTCGGAAATTGTCACGGGGTATTACTACAATCTAAGGGGTGCCAACGAGTTCGCAGGTTGTGATTTGCTGGCCTTGATAGGCTATCCGATGCCCAACCCACAAGGGACATATGAGGAGGCCTGCGCACTGTTTCAGGATGACCCTGAGCCCATTTCCAAAGAGCCTGCCTACTACCCTGACCGACTGCATCTCAGAAATGGGCATTCGGTCACCATCGCCCACGAACTGTTTGGCTACAAAGACCCACGGTTGCAAGCTCTCTTACGTCAGAAATCGCGGGCAGAGTTATACCAGGCCCTGCATCGCGCCCGCCCTTTCGCCCCGACAACCAGCGTAAGAGAAATACTACTGTTCACCGATGTGCCGGTGCCTGGGCTGCCGGTGGACACTTTTTTCAGTCGGGACGGGAGGCTGTTCGACTACCTCTGGGAGCACCTCATCGGGGGCGATGGCGAGGTGACGGTTCCTGAACTAGTTGATGGCTTCCTTGCAGCTGGGCATGAAAGTGACGGTGCAAACCGAGACAGCCTTATGAGGTGGGTTAAGCGCAACGCACACTGGATTATGGAGGCTACTGGCACCCAGTTTGTGCCAGGCATCAACACGCGGGCGGGGATATTTCTGCTGGACAAGAGCTAATACTAAATAAATAGAGTTTGTCCAGCAAAATCCTGGTATGCCCCCCGCGCTAGCACAAGCCCCCGTGGCTGCTTAGGTCACGATGGGCTTGTAAGCCTTAATGGCATCCTCACTGCTCACTTGCTCGGCATAGATGCGGATCATGGTCAAACTGCTATGGCCAAGCAAGCTCTGCACGTAAAACACGTTGAGCCCATTCCGAACGCTTTCGCAGGCAAAGGTGCGCCGAAAGGCGTGAGCGTTGCACCTGATGCCAGTCCGCACTTCTAAGCGTTTTAGCATCTCGGCAATTCCCCTCGGAGTTAATCCTAATAACCCGTCCGTGTTGGGTCGGGTATGTATCCACCCCAGCATAAGCTCACCAGTCAAAGGTCCATAGCGCACCACCCTCTGTTTTGCACCTTTACCCCACACTGTTATAGTGCCACCCTCAAGCTCAACATCCCCCAGCTCTATGCTGGCTACTTCTGAGAGCCGTAGACCAGTGTCAGCCAAAATCGCCACAGCCAATTTGTCCCGTACTGCATCACATGCACTCAAGAGGCTTGGAATGTCGATGGCTCTTACAGCTAGACGCAGGGGCTTTGGAACCTTGATGCGAACCTTGCTGCACGGGTTTGACCCCACTAAGGCCGATTCCTCTGTCCAAGAATAGAAAGCTCTGAGGGTTCGGAGGTAAGCATGTTTCCCTCCAGGGTTGCATGAAAGCGCAGCCAAGGATTGGGCTATGTCATCCTTGGACAAATCCAATAGTGATTGCTCAATACCGGCGGTAAAGCGGGTGAGGTATCCATGATAGAAAGAGCATGTTGTTGGGGAGAGACCCCGTGCCTGGCGAGTGTTAACAAACGCAGATATAAGCTCTACATTGATTAGTTTAGGCTAGCAAATCCCTTTGTTAATATCGAACCGGGCGATTTTTACTTCTGCCCTTTGACCAAATCCGGGAACCAACTGACTATCCCCGGAAAGGCAATCAGCAGGGCCAGCACCAGGATCATGCAAGCAATAAAAGGCAGAACGCCTATATAAACATCCCCAATCGTCCCGGTGGTGATGCCGGGTTTGGTTTCTGGATCACCCGGCGATGGCGTTGCTGCGTTGACCTCTCGACGGGCGGCATGCAATACGTACAAGGCCATTCCTTGAGGCGGGGTGATTTGGGCCAATTCGAACAAGATTACCAGGATAATCCCGAACCAGAACAGGTCCACACCTGCGGCGCGCAGGGCAGGGAGCACGATAGGCAGGGTGACAAACAACATAGAATAGCTTTCCATGAACGTTCCCAACAGCAGGTAGAAGACCACCAAAACCAAGACCAATTGGATCGGGCTGAGGTTGAAACCAGTTACCCACCCGGCAATTTCTTGAGACATGCCCAGCCTGGCGAAGGCGAATTGCAGGGTAAATGCCGCCATGAGAATGAGCATAATCATTGATGTGGTGCGAATGGTGGACAGGAATGCCTGGCCGAGCATCGTAAAATTCGTAGTGGCCGCTTCTATAAACAGTTGGCGAATCGGGAAAAGTTGGCGATTCGGGAGCATCTCGTGAATCTGGTTCGGATTTTGCTTATGCCCGCCCAAGGTCGCGCGGATCCACCTCTTGGCGTTTCGAGGCAGAATCAGGATCAACCTGGACATTTCCAAGAATTCCAACATGAACCTACGCAACAATGCGCCGGAGGTGTGTACCACTGCAAGTATGAAAGCGCCAGCGACCCCGGCAGCCGCTGCTTCGCTGGGGACGAACACATCGGTGTAAATCGTTCCCAGTACTAGAGTGATTAGGGTAATCATCGGTAACATGGGCAATAAAGCCATGATTCGGTCCTTCCAGGCCGCCTTGTCCCAGAGACCTCCTCCGAATTCCCGGGGGGCTATTCCAGGCCAAATTATCGACGAGACACCGATCATCAGCATGAAGATGCCAGCAATCATGAAACCCGGCACAAATCCGGCCAAGAACATCCTTGGTATGGATTGGCCTGTGGATAGCGCGTAAATAAGCAAAATTATGCTGGGGGGAATCAGAATTCCCAGGGTACCTCCGGCGGCCAGTGAGCCCAAAACCATTCGCTCGTTGTAACCCCTGGTCTTGAAAGCGGGCAATGCCACCCGGCTGATGGTTGCGGCGGTGGCGATGCTGGAACCGGCGCTGGCGGCAAACAAGGCGCTGGAGGCTATGTTGGTGTGCAATAGTCCGCCTGGTAGGAGGGCGACCCAACGGGACAGCGACGAGTACATCTTTTCGGCTATGCCGCTGCGTAGAACCAGCTCCCCCATCAGGATAAACAGCGGAATTGCGACCCAGTTCCACTCGGTATATGTCTGCCATGATCTGCTGGGCAACACGTTCCAAAGTTGTTGGCCGCCGAACACACTCATCAATAGCAATGACAGAACACCCAAGGCTCCAGCTACGTAAAGCCCAGCCATGAAGAACGCGCCCATGAGGCCAAAGGCCGCGACTATTGCCATTCAGAATCCTTAAAAGGCCAATTTCGTAAGTGCCGCACGTGATAAATTGGTCCAGCTAAACTCTGGGCCTATTTTTATGGTGAGCGGCGTGATTCAGGCCTGCGTGTTGCAGCCAGCAGGTTGCGGGCCCATGGTCGGGTAGCTTACCACACGCACGTCCATAGAACCTAAATGGTCACGGCTGGCGCACAAGATGCCCAATCACTTATGTAATTCGTCTGGATTTATCGGGAATTCCTGGCCGCACAGAGCAACTTATAGAGATGGCAAGTCCAATTTATCAGCTAAAATCGTCTAACATATGCCGAACATCTGTGAATAAATGCACAATATTGACAATTAACCTATGAATCATGTAATCTCCCCCAATTCTCAATTTAGCGGCGATTCCACCTCATTTTTGTCGAAAGCCGTTACTTGAGTCTGGCTGCCAACTTGAGCCTGGATTAAATCTGGCAAAAATAAACCGGGGAGGTCAACCATGTACCAAAAGATTCTGGTGCCCTTGGACAACTCGGATGATTCGAGAAGTGTGGTTAAAGCTCTATCTGGTTTGGTAGGTGAGGGCGGCGAGGCAATCCTGCTGCACGTGATTTCCCCGGAGAGGACCAGGGAGACCGGCGGATTCAAGGTCCTGGGCACCCAGATTGAGGAAGAGGCCAGAGACCGGGCCATGGTTCACTTGAACCGGCTATCAAGTGAATTGAGCGAAGCCTCAATCAAGGCTAGTTGCGCAGTGGTGGTCTCTAAATCCGTTTCCCAGTGCATAGACGATTACGCTTCAAAAGAAGGGGCCGATCTAATCGCCATGTACACCAGTGGGCGCACCGGCTTGGCCAAACTCTTGAAAGGCAGTGTCACGGCTGATGTGAAGAAGCGGTCCTCCGTGGAAGTCCAGTCCTTCGACTCCTCTGAACTGGCGGCCCTGGGTTCAAGTTAGAATTCCGGGCAAACAGTAACGGGCAAGGCTCCATCATGAAACGCTCCAATTCGGTGTTAGAGCGTGGCTGGATTCTGGCGGAGATCGTAACCCAATGGAACTACTTGGCCGGGATAATCGACCGAATTCCGACCAACTAGATGGAAAATACAGTGGTGGTAGGTACTTGGTCGGTTAAAGACCTGTTGGGTCACATAACCACATGGGAAAACAGGACAATCAGCAACATCCAACGTTTTCTGGATCCTCAGATTGGCAGGTTGTCCTTTTATCCGGACGCGGACAGCTTCAAAAAAAAGAGCCATTGAAGCGAAGCGCAGGTTTGCACTACCGAAGGTGACCTGGGGCCTGAAAGAGACCCACGCCAGGCTCATTGAATTTCTGATGGCCTTGCCCGTTACAGCATTTCAGCAGGAAGAGATATCCCGGCGTATCCGGTTGGATACCTACGAACACTACAAGGAACACGCCGAGACTCTGATCGATTGGCTAAATTCCGAGGGAAACTAGTTAGCAGGGAACTTAGCCAGCAACTGAGCTACCAAACCCGGCTTTTAGTCATATGGCTTGAGTTGTACTTCGTGCAAGGCTGGAATCACTTCCTTGCCGATTAGCTCTATCGAGCGCATCACGGCATCATGGGGCATATCGCCTTCGTTCCCGTAGCAGATGAGATAGCCCGGCGAGACGTTCTCCAAAACTTCCTTCAAACCTTTGATAACTGTATCCGGGTTGCCCACCACGATGCTGCCCGCCGCTTGCAGTTCCTCATAGGTCATCGCCTTCTGCCCCAAACGGACTCCCACCCCTGCTGGAATCTTTCTGATAACCTCTACCGCCGCCCTAGAGCGGTAACCCGGCGGGTCATTATGTTCCGCTGGCCCCTTGAAGCGGTGATCGCCGTTCCACATGTAGGTGCGACCGATCTCCTGGGCTTTTTCATCGGTGTCGGCGCAGAAAACCAACACGTTGCCCCCAAAATTGCCAGGACCGGGAGTGTAACCAGCCTCGCGGGCTGTATCGATGTAGATGTCCTTTAGCCACTCGGTCTGACCTCTAATAACCTGCAAGTTCAGATAGGGGTATCCTCGTTCCGCCGCCCATATAACGCTCTCCGGGCTGCCAGTCCCGGGGAACCAGATGTCTGGATGGGGCTTCTGCATGGGCAGCACCCAAGGGTTCACCACCCGGTATTGGAAGTGATTTCCCTCGTAGCGGAAGGGCCCCGGGGTGGTCCAGCATTTGAGAATCAAATCGTGGGCTTCTTCGAAGCGGCTCCGGTTCTCCGTGGGGTCTATGCCTGCCTGTAGGGTCTCGATGGAACTGCCGCGGACGAAGCCCGAGATAATCCGGCCTCCCGAATAGCAATCCAGCATGGCAATCTCTTCAGCCATCCTCACAGGGTCGTTGATAGCAATCACATTTCCCAGGATAGCTATTTTTACCCGTTTGGTGATTTTGGAAAGCACGGCGGCATCCAGGTTCGCCGATGGCTTCATGCACCAATAGGCCGTGTGGTGCTCGTTGGTCATTATTCCATCGAACCCGACCTCGTCAACCAACTGGTATTCCTCATGATATTGGTTGTACAACACGTGGGCCTTCTCGGGGTCGAAATAGGTATTGGGGAACAAAAATCGGGTGGCGTCGTATTTTTCCAGGTCTTCATTCTTTACGTAGCTGTTGGCTTGCTCCGAGAACCAATAAACCTCTACGTGGTCCTTGGGCCGAGTTAGCTGGTCCACCATATTTGTCCTCTCTTTGGTTTTTATGGATTGGTTCTGATTGGCCGTAGGCTAGTGTCAGGCGATTCTACGCCGTCTAAGGAGTACCGTGCGCCGGCTTTGGGCATCCGCCAGAACTATTATCAAACAAGGGCCGGGACCAACATGGGGTCGGTCAACCTTTAACTAGGAGCAATCTCGGTCGCCTCTCCCATGGCACATTAGCCCTTTAACCCCTTGCCTCGGGTTATGTTGCCTAGTAAAATTATCGACAGCTAGACCCCCGGAAATTTCCAACCGTCCCCCTTCTGCGTCAGGCAATCAGTCATCCCAGATTTGAGGCCTGCCTAAATGCCGACCAAGACCACGTACGACAAGCGCATCCTCAGACCCGGTTGGGCCGGGGAGCCCGAAGCCAGCGAACTGGAAGTGCTCACTAGGAGGCTGACCAGGGACCGGCGCATGGCTTCCAGGTGGGGATTCTCTCTACCCAACGGCAAGCAAACAGACTGGGGGATTCTGCAAGTGGCCATGTGGGGAGACCCAAAATTTCAAGCCCTAAATGCCGCTCTTGCCCACCAGCAGTACACCGCCAACACGGGCGTTCAACTACCCCTCTTCTGACCAACGTTTGTTCTGACCAACGTTCTGGGCCCCGTTTTAGTCTGGCTGACTGCGGAGCCAGGACAACATTATTCCGCTGGCAACACTCCAAACGTCCTGCCGTGTCCTCCCACTGGATTTTAAGACGTCAAACCCATGGTCTGCGCCCTCCAGCAATTCCACCGTGGCGTTGGGCACGTTGGTCAATGCCGCCCGTAGCTCCTCGGGCGTCCAGAAGCTGTCCCTGGTGCCGGAGCAGAACAACGTCGGCACCGAAATGTCGGGGAAATGCCCGTTTCGCGGTTGAGCGGGGTTGGAGGGTGGACGGAGAGGGTAGGCGAACAAAGCCAGTCCATACACCGGTGTCCCAGCGGCCACGATTCTTGATGCAATCGCCCCTTGAACGCCTGGCAGTGATTGCTTGGCGCTCAAGGTCTTGTCCCCGACTATGAATTCGAACTCTTTCACGTTCATGGCTGGTCCTATGCCTTTAATCAACCGCCGTGATTGTGATGTGGGACATGCAGGACTCGGCCTTGGCGCCGTGCCAATGGTTTTCGCCCATCAGGACATGCACCACATCGCCCACGGCGATCTCCAGCTGCTCGTGCTCGTTGGCCACCAAGCCCACTCCGGCTGTGACCACCAAGATTTGGTCGCTCTTGTGGGTGTGCCAGCCCGTGGTGGCGCCCTTTTGGAAATTGACCACACTGCTGCTAAAGTTCTTGCTGGCCCCGTCGGGCAACAAGGGCTGCCTGGTCCGCCGCACTTCGCCGCCGGTCCAACCCGGTATGGGGGTGGCCGTGTCTATGGGAACGTGGTCCACTTCCGAGATTCTGATTACTTTCATATGGTCCTCCAATATCGTATTGTCAGTTCACCTATTGCTGAATTTAAATGGGATAATACATGAAGTTGATCCCCAAGGACAAAGAAGCAGCATAGGTAATCCTGATTAGCCGGAGTTAGAGAATGATCAAACTGACCGAAGAAATGCGGCAATACATCAACAACGCTCGCAGCAACGGGAATCTTTGCGTCCTCGCTTCGGCCTCACTCGATGGCACTCCCAACGCTGGATACATGGGCACGGTTGTGGTCTTGGACGAAGGGTCCTTAGCATTTCGCCAGCGGCTTCCCATCCAGGAGAACATCCAGGAAAACCCCAAGGTGGTGCTTCTTTTTTATGACCACGAAACACAGGTTGGCTGGAAGTTCCGCTGCACCGCAACTCTTCACTCGAAAAACGGAGAGGCCGACAAGGACAATGTTTTCAAGAAGGTGATGGCGAGCTTGGTTGAGGCGGGCTTGATTCAAGACCCCGAAGGGGAAGGGGTGGCGGTGGTGCTCCAAGTCGACCAAGTGTTAACCCAGTTTGGTGAAGTGCTGCAAGAGCGAGAGCCCGGCTTGCGTTGGTAAGCGGCAAATGCATGGATCGCACTGGGGCCAAAAGATTCTTCGTCGCTTCACTCCTCAGAGTGACAGTTCTTAGGCGCGGGTGCCTGCCGCCCAGATGTCGTGTGGAATTCCTGGACCAACTAGGGCACACTAAATGGACCGACAAATTCTAAATGCGGGGGGCAGCAAAGATGGATATGGGACTAACGGACAAGAAGGCTTTCGTAGGTGGAGCCAGCCGAGGCATCGGTAAAGCCATAGCTCTTGATTTAGCCCGGGAAGGCGTTGATGTGGCTATCGCCTCCCGAAACCTTGGGGACCTAGAAAAGGCAGCCCGGGAGATTGAGGACGCCACAGGCAGGAAGATTTTTCCCTTTGCGCTGGATGTGACCAAGCGGGATCAGGTGGACCGGGTGATTGCCGAGGCAGCGCAAAAACTGGGAGGGCTGCACATTCTGGTCAACAGCGCTTCCTTGCCCGGTGGCTCACCCACCGCTACAGGGCCAATTGATTCGGTGGTTGACGAAGATTTGATTGGCGACTTCGATGTGAAGTTCGTGGGAGCGCTACGTTGTTCCAGGGCCGCCATCCCCCTGTTGAAAGAGCAGGGTTGGGGCCGCATCATCAATATCAGCGGCGGCAACGCCAGGAACGCTGGCAACCTGAGCGGCGGTGCCCGCAACGTCTCCATGGTCCACATGACCAAGACCCTCTCCACCCAGATGGGTCGATTCGGCATCACGGTGAACTGCATACATCCAGGCACAACCCGCACAGAGCGCACACCGGGGATGTTGGCCGCCCGCGCCGCCCAGTTGGGCGTTTCCGCCGAGGAAGTGGAACGTCAGGACTTCGAACCCGATTCTCCCAGTGGCAATGCTATCTGCCGCATGGTGGACGCCGACGAGATAGCCTACCTGACCACCTATTTGGCTTCGGACAAGGCCTGGGCCATCACCGGCGAGGTTATAGCCGCCGGGGGAGGCATGGGCAACGCTGTCTATTACTAGATTTCTATGACGGGTATTCAGTCATACATAGCTCGTATCGACGCCGTTGAGGCCCAGCGTCAGCGTATCTACGGAACAGCGTCCGGCGGAGACATTTGGGGAGGGACGGCCGCCCAGACATTCCGCGCCGATCCCCAAAGAGAGCTTGACGCAAATCTAACGGTTATTGCCTCCTACCTCCAACCCCAAGATGTTTTCGTGGATGTAGGGGGCGGGGCCGGGCGAGTCTCCTTGCCGATGTCCCACCGGTGCCGGGAAGTGGTGAGTGTGGAGCCTTCTCCCGGTATGGCCGAAGGATTCCGGTCCCTGGCTTCGGATAACCAAATCACCAACGCTTCAGTCATACTTTCCTCATGGCTGGACACCGGTCTGGACACCAAAAGCATCTCAGGCGATGTGGTATTCACCGCCGACGTAACCTATTTCGTCCGGGACATTGAAGAGTTCATCCGGGGGATGGAAGGTCGGGCCAAACGGCGAGCAATGATAACGGTCTGGAGCCAACCACCTCCCAACCGGTCCGCCGAGATATTTCAACTAATCTATGGAGAAAGACTAGAAGCGCTCCCGGGATATCGCGAGTTATTGGCGGTGCTGTGGGAGATGGGAATTTTGCCCGACGTTAGAGTGCTGCCCGATTCACCGTGGTGGGAGAGTGTGCCTACATCCCGTGAACAAGCGACGGACCTGGCGTTGCGGGGGCGGTGGCTAAAGGCGGAGGACCAAGACCGAGCGCGGAGATTGGTCGATGGACGCTTTGACGAATTGTTTGAAACCGGCAGCGAGGGCTTCCAGCCAAAATGGCGGCCCGAGATGCGGGAAATCTTGATTACCTGGGAGACGGAGCAAAGGCTGGCTATTTGACCGTGCCTACGATTTTGACCGTGCTTACGATACGGTGCTTATTTGATAAATGTAGCATCCTGGCCGGCTTGGGCGTCGATAATGCGTTCTAAGTGGTGCTCCATCATGTCCATGTTCTTCATGTCATCAAGGGTGTAGTACCCATACTCGGTGGTCTCATCGCTCAAACCCAACTCTCCACCAATCTCTTCGGCCTCGAAGCTAAAAGCCACCGGTTGGATGCGATTCCCATCAGCGTACACAATCACCATGTTGGGCGTGGTGTAGACCCCCACCAGCTTGCCCACCCGCACGATCAGCCCGGTTTCCTCTACCACCTCCCTGGCACAGGCCTCAGCGGCGCTCTCCCCAGGGTCCATTCCCCCACCCGGCAGGCACCAGCGACCATTGTCGGTGCGACGGGTAAGGAGCACGTAATCTTTGGTCTCCCCATAGATTATCGCCGACGCTCCTGGCCGCAACCGACCGTCTTTCCCAACTCGGTCGCCATAGACGAGTTCTGACATTCCTTTTATCCTTTAGACCTGTTTCACCAGTAGGCGTAATTTAGAGGTGATTTCTCAACAGGGAATGCTCATTACCAGTGTACTCCTCAACGCCAGGTAAACCGGCGAAATGAAAGCCTTCATTTACCCCTGATTGATGGCTTGTCCCAAAAGTCTCCGTAATACTGTCATTCTGAGCGAAGCGAAGAATCTTTACGCCTGAACCACGAGATTCTTCGTCGCTTCACTCCACAGAATGTCAGTTTTGAGGCAATACCCCTGATTGAGTAGCGATTGGGATTTTCGATGGCCCTGAAACTGAAAAACCCGCCCCGGCTGGCTTTGGGACAGGTTTAACCATATTGATTGCTTAACTTAGGTCTTGGTGTGAGGAGCCAAGCCTATTAACGCACGGACAATTCGCTGGGTATCTTGGCAGACTCCGGTTGAGGGATATCTCCCACGGGAAAAATCTCAATCAAGGGCATGGGTTCATGGACCTGAGGAATCATACCGAGTCTGAAGCGAATGCTGCGGATAAAATCTACCGCCAGTCTGATGGTTATCAATCCAACTGCCGCTGCTATTAGAAAGCATATCCCGATATTGAAAACGGGGAGAGTGAACCTGCTAATTTTCATGGCGCTTCAACTCCGGTTTTGCGCCACTGCCGACGCCTAGAATAGGCTTCCCCTCCCAAGCCTGCACCCAATAGGTGCTCACACAAACAACATATGGTATGACTCCCAGATGTGCATAGGGTGCCAGCACATAGTGGATTAGGGGGTTTCCCCTGTTGGGCCGGGTAATTTATTCGACACCATTGGCACGGAAAATTGCATCAGGAAAGTGCTGGCTACGAATAGGCTCCAATTGGCCTAATCCGCCCGAAACATCGGCTGATATACTGGGTACTATTATTCTAGGTTAGGACTAAAATCAGACCCAAGCCAACCGACAATTAGGACGGCTGGGGGCCAGGGGACGTCGGATTGTCAGGCCGGACCATGGGTCAGGAGTGAAGATTATGTACGTTGTTACTAACCGGATAAGTATTGCCCCAGGCAATGGGGCTGACTTGGAAGAGCGGTTCGGCCCCCGTGGGGGCGTGGAGAACCAGGCGGGGTTCATGGGATTCGAACTCTGGAAACAGAATCAAGACGAAGACCATGAGGAGTACCTGGTAGTAACCCACTGGGAGTCCGAAGAGGCATTTAAGGGGTGGATTGGCAGCGACTCGTTCCGGGAAGCCCACGCCAACATGCGAATCGACTACATCATCGGCCCCGGTGAGATTTCCAACTACGACGTGAGGCTGTCATCCAGCCCGCCTGCCAATTAACCTGTACCGAACAACCAGCGATTACAGTCACTTGGGCCGCTAGCCCGTGCGTGACCCTCGAAATTCTCATTGCTTCTGATTTTATGTCTCTATGGTTTACCAATCGTGAGGTTAAACCAGGTAGATTTGAGTTCTACGGTGTCACACAACACACCTAGAACCTAGGCGATTTCATCACTTAGAGGGTTCACGTATGCAATTCCGAGTCTACTCCGGCAGCGATGGGCAGTCGCACATCGAAGAACTTAATCTAACCACCTCCGACGTTTTCCAATTCCCTTCTGCGCAAGGAGAGGAATTGGTGTTTCGCCGGGATCCCATGCCAGGTTGGCACAACTGCCCGCGGCGCCAATTCGTGATTACTCTGTCCGGCCAAGCGGAACTGGGCTTTGGCGACGGCTCCACCCAGCTTTTGGGGCCCGGAGACATTTCATTGATGGAGGACTACACCGGTCAAGGCCACACCACCACTGTTGTCCAAGCGCCTTGGCTATCTATCCAGATTTCAGTTGCCCTCAACGCTCAAGTCGTTAGTCAGTAAAGTATCGCTGACCCACGCAAGAAGAAGTAACAAGCAGCGGTAATCATCCACATCCTGTTCGCCATCACCTGGCCTTGGGGAACCCGGTTCCTGCTTATGGTTTTGATCCCCTGGGCCAGAAAGCAGGTGGATTCTCCGATGCAGGGAATGATGTTTGTGCACCAAACGGCACAACGGTTCTTGGCAATCCTGTGCCTGGCGGTATTTCTAGTTCGACCTTAGCCTCAGCATGATTCGACGCCACCCAGCTCACTCCACCGTCATTCCGGCGGAGGCCGGAATCCAGAAAACGTCTCAACCAACCGAGTTACGGGACACCCGGCTTTCGCCAGTGTTACTAGATCCTAGCAGTAATTGAATAGATTCTGGTGATTGAGCAGCGGAGCCTAAGTGGGTTGGAAGCCCAGCAGGTGCATGCCCGAGTCAATCATGATGTTCTCGCCGGTGATGAACTTTGCTCCCTCCAACAGCCACACCACAGACTCGGCCAAGGTTTCAGGGGTGGCAGCGGCTTTCAACGGAACCGCGCTCACGAACTGGTCCACAAGCCGGTGATACCGCTCTTCTCCCAGGCCTTCGCTCCACCACCTTGATGGGAAAAGACCGGGGCTCACCGCATTCACCCGCACCTCCGGAGCAAGGGCGCGGGCCAAAGACACCGTCATGGTGTTCAAAGCACCCTTGGAGGCGGCGTAGGCTATGGAGCTTCCGGCGCCGGTGAATGAAGAAATAGAAGACACATTTACGATTGCGCCTTCACCGCTGACCTTGAGATGGGGGGCAGTTGCCCGGACCATCTGGTACGCCCCCACCACGTTGACCGAGTAAACGTGGAGGAAGTCTTCGGCGGTAAGGGATTCCAAGTCCGCCGAGCTGGCGAAAACCGACTGACCAGCGTTGTTCACTAAACCGTCGATGCGCCCCCACTTAGCCACTGCTTCCGCAGCCATGCGGCGGCAGTCTTGGTCCACGGATACATCCGCCCGGCACAACAATGTCTCAGCACCCAACTCCCGGCAAGCCGCAGCGGTTTCGTTGGCTTCGATCTCGCTCTTGGTGTAGTTGATGACAACATTGGCGCCCTTGGAAGAAGCAAGTTTAGCTGTCGCCGACCCCAAACCTGTGGCCGAGCCGGTGACTATTATTACTGCGCCTGTCAGATTCATGAATCCCTCCTTGAAATAAATTGGGGCGATGAATCAGGCCTATTGGCCGTTCAAAGGACTGGGCCGCATTTTACTACCAACGGCAAATTCCGTATCCATAGAACGGCTTTTGAAAAAATTATCTGTCGTATTGCCGTTGCCAAGTAACTAGGTGGTTAGCAGCATGACACATGGTATGTATTACGACTCTGGATTCCAGCCTTCGCTGGAATGACGAAGTAAATCCGTACGATGTGAAGGATATCCAAACCGTCGCACCGGCGTAGGCAGGTGCCTACTAACTGTTGAGACTTAGGCGTAATCTGGACTCCGGACTTCGCCAGAAAGACGAAATCGAACCAGGTCAGGCAGATGGGCGTGCTAATAGGCGGCCAGTTCCCTGATTGCTTTGGTGATGTCTTCCACAGAGGGAAGGCAGAATTCCTCCATTCCCGGATTGTATGGGAAAGACGGTATATCCGGTGCGGCAACACGGTGTATCGGCCCGTCCAGGCTACCAAAGGCCTCTTTAGCGATTATTGCCGCTAGCTCGGCCCCAACGCCTCCGGTCAAGTTGTCCTCGTGGACGATGCACACCTTTCCGGTTTTTCTTACTGAATTCAGCACCGTGTCTTTATCCAAGGGAGAGATGGTCCTAAGATCCACCACCTCGCAATCTACGCCTTCTTGCTCCATGACCTGAGCCGCTTCCAAACAATCGCGCACCGAAAGTCCGTAGGAGATGAGGCTAATCTGCTCACCCTCCCGCAACAGGTTGGCTTGGCCTATAGGCACGACATAATTATCCTCCGGCACCTCGCCTTGAACGCTGCTATAGCCTCGCTTGTGTTCAAAGAAAAGGACCGGATTGTTGTCCCTGATGGCCGACTTCAACAGGCCTTTGGCGTCGTAGGGGTTTGACGGAATGACCACTTTCAATCCTGGCACATGGAGGAAAAAGGCCTCTACGCTCTGGGAGTGGTACAAGCCCCCGTGAACTCCTCCGCCAAAGGGTGCGCGTATGACCATGGGCACGGGGTACTCGCCGTTGGTCCTGTAGCAATGCCGGGCGGCCTCGCTGACGATTTGGTTAAAGGCGGGGTAGATGAAATCCACGAATTGAATCTCCGCCACCGGCCTCAAACCATTAAGAGCAGCGCCTATGGCTACACCGACGATGCCCGACTCGGCCAGTGGAGTGTCCATTACTCGTTCATCGCCAAAGGTCTGCCACAGACCGTCGGTGGCACGGAAAACACCCCCGTTCACGCCGATGTCCTCTCCCATCAGAACAACATTGGCGTCCCTCTCCATCTCCTCGCGGAGAGCGTCCCGCACTGCGTCAATCATCCGTATCACAGCCATGGTCTCTTCCTTAACGAGGTGCGACTAGATTGGCTACTGTATGAATCACTCCCTCGTCATTCCGGCGGAGGACTGAATTCAGAAATCTTATACGCTTCAAGTGTCTCTGGACTCCCTTCTTCGCGGGTGAGACGGGGGTAGTGTCATCGCCGAATATTTACCTGTAAAGTATTTCGATTAATGTGTCCATTGTCACGGGGCGAAGAGCCGCTCCAACGAAGATTCCGGCGCAGGCTCAGGAGCGGCCTCAGCAAAGGCTATCGCGTCCTCGGTTTCGGCCTCGGCTTTCTCCCATAGCGCCTTGTCTTTATCCGCATCCAAAACCCCACTGGTTAACAAGAAGACCTTGAACTTTTCCAACGGGTCCAATTCCTGCTCTGATTCCAGTTCTTCCCGGGTGCGGTACCTGGTATGGTCATCGGAGATTGAATGGGGCATCATCCTGATGGTGTGGGCCTCTATCAGCGTGGGTCCTTCACCGCTACGGGCCCGGTCCACAGCAACTTTGGTGACCTCGCGCACAGCCAGAACGTCCATCCCGTCCACCACCACGCCGGGGAACCCGTAGGATTCAGCCCTCATGGCGATAGACTCTCCGGCAGTCTGCTTCTCGAATGGAACGGACGTGGCCCAACCGTTGTTATTACAGAAAAAAACCACCGGGACATCCATGACGCCAGCGAAATTAAGGCCTTCGTGAAAATCCCCTTCGCTGGCGGCCCCATCTCCGAAGTAGACCATGGTCACCGCAGGCTCCCTGCGGATTTTAGAAGCCAGGGCCAAGCCCACGGCCTTGGGGATCGTCACAGCAACCGGGCTGCCCATGGACACGATTCCCAGCTTCTTGCTGCTCCAATGCATGGGCATCTGCCTGCCTCCGCTGTTGGGGTCGTCCGCCCGGGCAAACAGATTCAACATTATCTCCTGCGTGGTCATTCCCAAAACCAGCACGGCGGCCAAATCGCGGGCGTAGGGAACCAGCAAGTCAGTGCCCGGCTGCAAGGCCCATGCGCTGCCCACGTCGGCCGCTTCCTGACCGTCGCCAGCCATGGAAAACATCACCCTCCCTTGACGATTTAACAGCCACGCTTTGCGAGAAATCGTCCGGGCCAGCACCATGAAGTAGTACATTCTGAGCCATTCTTCGGCTTGTAGCCCGTCTGCTCTTGGTGATAACTGAGTGTCTTTAGCCGTTGGCATTTCGACCTCTCATCAGCAGCGGTGGAGCCCGGTATTGGCGTCGCGTCGGGCGGTGAAACGCCGAACTTTCGCCATTCATGTGACTATTATCTAGAGGCCAGCGGGGTGAAGTAGTTTCCTACCCTGATTCTAGCCCAATTGGGGCTTATAAACATAACCCAATCTGCCCAGTTTCTGGCTGAGCTAGGGAATCGATCCGGGCCTTTAATATCCGACCTATGGAGAGTATTCTGTCGTAAGAAAATAAGCGAGCGCCACTTGGTGAGGGCGAACCGGCTTTGAGTAGAAAGGAGTCCCAATGGAAACGAAGGTGTTTTTCAACAGCGACGGTATCCGGATTGCTGGTGTGCTATACGAACCTGAAGCCGCCGACAACAGTTCATGCCCTGGGATAATCCTATGTCAAGGCATGGTCGGAGTTAAAGAGTATTTCTGGTTCCCTCACCTGGCCCGACGGTTTGTCGAATTGGGATGCGTGGCTTTGATTTGGGACTACCGGGGCGTGGGAGAAAGCGAGGGCGAGCCGGGCAAGTTGTATCCCCAAGAGCAGGCTGAGGACATTCGCAACGGACTGACATTCTTGGAAACTAACCGGAAGGTGGATCCGGAGCGCTTGGGGTTGTTGGGTTTCAGCTTCGGCGCAGGCATGGTTCCCTACGTTGCTGGGGTGGACGAAAGGGTAAAATGCGCCATCAGCGTTGCGGGCTGGGGCGACGGCGAACGCTGGATGCAGAGCATACGGCGTTACTACGAGTGGCTGGAGTTGCTGCATCAAATCGAGGATGACCGCAAGACCAGGATAGAAACGGGGAAGTCCGATCTGATGGGGCCAGGCGCTATTTTGGTGGGCGATCCGGCCACTTCCGCTGCCAGGAAAAAAGTGATGGACCAAATACCCGAGATGGAAAATTACATAAGCACGGATTATTCGTTGGCCACGGCCGAGAAGCTTTTGGAGTTTAAGCCGATAGACGTGGTGGACCGGATCTCCCCCAGAGCCATCATGTACATCGCCGCCGAGTTAGACACGGTAACTCCCGCTGAGGGAGTGATTGACATGTATGAGGAAACATTTGAGCCTAAAAAGTTGTGGGTCATTCCGGGGGCGGCCCATTACGACGTATACCGGGAAGACTTGAAGGAAAAGATTTGGGAAATGTCCGTTGAATGGTTTAAACAACACCTGCCCATGGATTAATTTATAGGTGAAATCGCTGGGACCGATCACCAGGTCTAGGGGCTTCGGGATTATCGGTCCACCAGTTTCCCATTTTCCACGATTGTTCGGTCGTCCGCCGTTAGGGTGGCACCGGTTAGGAACAGCCAATGCTGGAAGCTGGAGGCGTAGGGACCGCCGGATTCTTTGTTGTCTCCCAAGCTGATGCGAATCACACCGTCCCCATAGCCAAAGTAAGGGATTACCTTCTCTTTTCCGGGGAGCATTATTAGCGCCGGGCTGACTCCCAGATTGAACTCGCCGATGCGGTCCTTGTCACCGGTACCCAGATTCCACATGGCTTGCACATAGTCGTTATTGTGCTGGCTCTCCACACCAATGATGCGATTCCCATTGAATTGATAGGTCAGCGTGCCCACCGGTCTGCCAGCAAAGGTCTCGTTGGCGCAAACCAATTGGCCGTGGGCATCAGCGATGTCCACCGTGCGTATGGCCCCAGCTGGCAACTCCACTTCCCGGTCCCTGGCGCTTCCCGGTCGCGCGTAGCCATTGATAAATTCTTTAGAGGCATCTCCGTTGCCCCTGTGGAAGTGGGCGTCCTCCAGCCGAAAGGTTAAGTCCGTGCCCGCCGGTTCGTTGATATTGACCGTACTGTTCCGAAGCAAGCTAATCAGGCTCTCTTGGTGGGCGGTAAGCGCCGGATAGTCGATGAACAGAGCCTCTTGATACATCTTGGAGAGGGTTCCGAAGAGGTCGTCATCATCCGGGTAAATCACCCAGTGAAAGTGAATGGACCGGCCCTTCCAAGTCTCCAGTATCTTCTCGGTCTGCCCCACATTCCAATCCCAGCGGGTTGGTAGCCAAAGGTAAATATCGGCCAGGTCGAACAGGTCGGCCATGGCCCGGTCTTCCATCACAGTCAATTCGGGGTCCTCACGCCGCCGTAAGCTCCGCCTTGCCGCTTCCAGCCCGGTGGAATGCAACATGGCGGTGAACAACTCCACTGCCCCGGCGCGGACAATCTCGATTCGGACCTGCTCCAACAGGGCCGGAAAGTAGGTGGGGTCGGCGTGGATTATCACCCGCTCTCCGGGTTGCACCTTCAATGATTGGTGTACTATCAAGTTGGCTATCTTAGACCAGTCGCAAGGGTAATCCAGAACCTGGGCGGTTGAGGAAAATCTATTGGTGCTCATATCCTAAACCTCTTTTGCGTCCTGATTCGCCTAGATGGGGTAAAAGCCATTTTGCGGGTTTACCCGCAGTCTTTTGAGTGTTGTCTCCCTCGTATCGATATTCGGGGAAGTATAGCCTAGGGTCAGTTGGACGGGAAAGAGCATTTTAGGGCCCAGGGGCTTCCGGGGCACGGTTTCCCACCAACCATACCCGCAGGAATAGCCAAGACTAAATCCCGCGGGGGGAGATTAACAAAGTGATTAAGGATATGGTAGCCAACAGACGGGTGGAGTCCTTCGATGGGCAGAGTGAGCCATCTGGAACTTCAGTTAAGACAGGCTTATTGAAATTCGTCGCTAAGAAAGGGGCCGGTAGCGTGATTCTTTACGCCATGGCCGCATTAGTTTTGGCCGGGATTTGTTCCTTTGCTTTCAACGCATTGGGTCAAGACACCGAGTTTGCAATCGCTGTCATGGGTTCTTTGATTGGCGGCTTTTTGGGCGCAATGCTGGCGGCCGCTCTGATTATCGACATCTATATGCCCAGACGCAGCAAAGACCAGCAATAATCTTTGGGCAAACGCCCAGCAAAATTCAGAGAATATTAGGTCTAGCATCTATTTATCTAATAAACCAGGTGAACGACGATGTTGATACGCAAGAAGCTCAGCTTGATTGAGTTCGGCGCCATTATAGGCAATGTTGGGTTATTGGCCGCCATCGGGTTGGCGATTATCTAGTCTCATAATCAGGCGGACCAGATTACCTAAGACCAAGGCAGCCTCCACTCAAGCATTGGTTTAACTTCCGGTAATTCACGGTTCTACGCGCAAAATCAAACGGCTCTGGCGAAATAACGCCAGGGCCGTTTAATTTTGTCAAAGGGGAGCCTGAACCAGGCTCGACGCTCGGTTTATTAGTTAATTTCCAAATAGCGCTCCTCCAAAGAAGCCGTGGGTGTCCTGGTCATCTAGAAGAGCTGTCAGAGATTAGTGGCTGTCGAAACCCAGGGAGAGCATGGGTTATTGGGTTTGCGTACAGCCCTAAACCCCTGTGAATCACCCCTTAAGACCATTGCACCTGTAGCCAATATAGGGCAATTCGATTCTGGAGTTTGGTAGCTGCCCGTCTTAATTCTGAGCTTGGGGCGCCAGAGATTGGTGCTGGCGGATATTGGAGCCAAGATTACTTCCAACAGTAATTCTGGCCAACCCACATGGGGGAATAGGGGAAATTACCCTACTCGACTAGGTGTTTATCCCCTAGTGAGCCCCGTCATGTAACCGTAATGTAGCGGTGAGTTAAATCAAATGTGGATTAGGCGAGCCACTTGAATGGCGGCGGACCCCCACAGCGCCCGAAGGGGATTTATCCTGGCCAGTCGGCCAACCGGGTTTCGCCAGTCCGGGTCTGCCTTTTTTAGAGGGGAAGGTATTTAGGCCTGGGCCGACACGCAGCAGCAGGAGGAGTATCATGTTCTGGTTCAAGCTTTGTCCTCGTTGTTCCGGGGACCTGTTCGAAGACCGTGACCAATACGGGTCATTTATTACTTGTATGCAGTGTGGGTTTAACAGGGACATGCCAGCGGATTTAGAAGGACCGCTCGCGGTTTCCGCGAAACCGCTGCCAGCACCCATAGCTCCACCGTCTGACGGAGTCAAACGGCGGCGAATCTCCCACGGGGGCCGTCACTTCGCCAAAACATTTGCCTTCGACACCGATGCCGTTACCGGGAAAGCTGCCTAGTCGCGCAGCCAACCCGTCTCCGGCTCCGTCTACTAAAAATTACTGAAGATCGTATATATCGACAGTCGGTTTCTCCCCGGTTTGGATTAGCATCTAGACCGGGGTCAACTGATTTATTTGACTAAACAAGCCTATTCTCCTCCAGCTAAGTTTCGCGTTTCCGAAGCGCCGCAATTTCCCAACCCCACCAACCATCAGAAAGAACGCGGAAAGTTCCTCCTTCGCGCCGCCAAACATAATCCCCAATTATTCTCCCTTTAAGACCGAAGCATTAAGACCTACTATTCGGCTGGGGTAGAGACTATATGGATATGCTCACACCGAGCCTGTGGGTTCCGGCTGTGATAATATTGTTGGCGCACTGAAAGCTGCCTGGGCCGCATGTAGCCTAGAACCACTCAGTCCATTCAATCAACACCGCTAGTAGCCCAGTCAGTATAATTTGCGGGCCCCACGATTTAATGAGGCCCCGACCGCTTAAGGAGTAGCTATATGAAGCCATTGGAAGGGATACGCGTGCTCGATCTTACGAGAGCCCTGGCAGGTCCCTTCTGCACCTTGATGCTGGGCGACTACGGCGCCGATGTAATCAAGATTGAGATTCCCGGCGCAGGAGACGACACACGGCATTGGGGACCGCCTTTCGTGGGCGAAGAGAGCGCCTACTTCCTGTCCATCAATCGCAACAAACGCAGCTTGACGCTGAACTTCAAGGACCCGGAAGCCATCAAGATTTTCCTCCAGTTGGCAAAAGACGCGGATGTAATCGTAGAAAATTTTACTCCCGGGGTCATGGCCCGCTTCGGCTTGGACTACGAAACGGTTAAAGGGGTGAACCCCAAGATTGTTTATTGCTCGATATCCGGCTTCGGCCAGACGGGGCCGTATCAAAGCCGTCCGGCCTATGACCAGATTATGCAAGGCATCAGTGGGATTATGAGCATTACCGGAGAACCAGACGGCGAACCCCAGAAGGTTGGCATAGCCGTCACCGACATTGGAGCTGGCATGTGGTCCGCATTCGCCGTGATGACAGCAATCTTCCACCGGGAGCAGAAGGGAGAGGGCCAGTACATAGACATTTCAATGATGGATGCCCAGGTTGCTTGGCTGACCTATCAAGCCGCTACCTACTTTGCCAACGATGAGCCGCCAAAGCGTTTAGGCGCAGCTCACCCAACGTTGGTGCCCTATCAGGCCTTCATGTGCGAAGACGGGAAATACATCAACGTGGCAGTGGGCTCCGAACGTATCTGGGATAGGTTTTGCCAAGGCATGAAGATGCCGGAGATGAAGGAAAACCCCGAGTACGCTACCAACGGCGACAGGGTCCGCAACCGAGATGAGATTGTGCCCAATCTCCAAAAGATTTTCCTGACCCGGCCAGTGAATGATTGGGTGCAGGACTTGCAAGAATTCAACGTGCCTTGCGGCCCCATCAACGATCTGGCCGACGTGTTTTCCGATCCGCAACTTCTGCATCGCAAGATGTTTGTCGAGATGCCACACCCCACATTGGGCTCAATAAAGCAAACGGGCTTGCCCATAAAATTCTCCCTCACCCCCGGAGCCCTGGACCGTCACCCACCGTTGCTGGGAGAGCACAACGGAGAGTTGCTCAAAGAATTAGGGTACAGCGAAGCCGATATCCAACGCCTGACCGAACAAGAGGTCATTTAACGGCCTTGGCGGGCGGCTTATCTCATCCAATCTTGAAATGGGAAAGTATTTCTGCGGTAATGCGCATTGAGCAAGGCGCTGTGAAGGCACCGGTGTACTTGAAGAATAAAGACATTATCCGCCGTTACTATGAAGACCTCTGGAACCCTTGGGATCTGGACGCCGCCCACGAATTGATTGATTCCAATATGGAATTTAGGGGCTCTCTGGGCGTCACGGTCAGGGGAATCGTCGGTTTCCAGAGCTACATGTCCACTGTCCGCTTGGCCTTCCCGGACTTCCACAATCAGGTGGAAGACATGGTGGCCGAGGGTGACCAAGTTGTGACCCGCCTCACCTATACAGGCACGCATCTGGGAGAGATATTCGGCCTGGAGCCAACGGGCAAGGCTATCAGCTACGGTGGCATAGCGGTGTTTCGCATCTCCGGAGACAGGGTCGTAGAGGGTTGGGTGATGGGGGACCGTTGGGGGCTATTCCAACAAATCAGCGGCCCGGTCGCTCCAATCCCCTCCGCCTAACCAGCCGCTCCGCCATGGGAGCAAAGCGGCATAAAGCACTATATAGCGCCACCTTGGTTTTCTTGGTGCCTGCTTCCACGTTCGATACCCGCTGCTTGATTCAGCCCCCACGGGCGTATAATATGATGCCGGGTTGGAATGGGTTATGCCAAATCCAGCGTGAAACTGCGTGATACGTTGCGGGTGATATGCCGGGGAAGTGTGTGGGCCTGAGATCATATTTCACTCTGGAGTTTGTCTGGGAGGCCGAGCGTCTGTGGACCTAGGATTGAGGGACCGGGTTGCAATCGTGGGGGGATCTAGCCGTGGGTTAGGCAGGGCCATCGCCGTCGCCTTTGCTCAGGAAGGGGCGAGTGTCACCATCTCCGCCCGTACCGAAGCGGACCTGCGCCGCACCGAGATTGAGCTGGCCCGCATCGGGTCTCAACATCATGTGTTAGCCATACCAGCCGATTTGTCCGTAGCCAGAGACATTCGCCGGGTGGTCAGAGACACCTTCAACCGCTTCGGCCAAATCGGGATTTTGGTCACCCACGTTAGATACGGTCCCACTGGCAAACCCTCCGAATTCACCGACGAGATGGTCATGGCATCGTTGGAGGAAAGTTTCCTCAGCGCCCTACGCCTGACCCGCGAAGTAGTGCCCTACATGAAACAGCAACGCTGGGGCCGAATCATCCACCTATTGCCCACCAGGGTCAATAATCCCGCAGAAGGCGCAGCCCTGTCTGCCGCCAGCCAGATGGCCTTGGTCGGATATTCGAAGATGCTGGCCAGCGAGTTAGCGCCCTTCAACATAACCGTGAACAACCTGCTATCCGGCCCGGTCCAGACCGAGTTCCTCACGGCGGCATTGGAAACCAAGGCTGAAGAACAAGGGCGGACCCTCGACGATTTGACCAAGGATATCGTGGCTGACATCCCCATGCGGCGGATGGGGAAACCCGAGGAAGTGGGAGATTTGGTTGCGTTTCTGGCTTCGGACCGGTCGGGATACCTGACCGGCACCAGCGTTATCCTTGACGGGGGCGCTCACCAGATGGCTAGCAGTTAGATTTTGGGTACCTTCTTCACCCTGGCTACATGAACCAATTTTCGCTCAAACCAACTTCAGCCCACCCCACGAGTTAGCCACCATCTAGTTTAGATAAACGCCTGGGAGCTACAGAAAATGGCCACCACACCCCAGCCAGTCCCATCGTCCATCGCCTCAGCCCAAGCTTTCCTGGCTCAGGAAGAGATTCCCGGCTGGCTTATTCATGACTACCGCTCATCCAATCCAATTTTTCGGCAAGTAATCACTGCATCCGGCCACGTCACCCGCCCTGTTTTCTTGTTTGTGCCTTTGAGCGCCTCCTCCACCCTGTTGACGCATCATGTTGACGCAGGCAAATTCAGCCAGTCTGGGGTGGAAATCCGGGTTTATCGCAACCGGGATGAAATGGTTGAGCAACTGGCAGCGATGCTCGCGGGAGTTAAAACGGTGGCCATGGAATACTCACCCCAAGGCGCACTGCCCCGTGTTTCCAGGGTTGATGCGGGCACGGTCGAATTGGTGCGAAGCCTGGGCGTCGAGGTTATTACTTCGGCTGACCTGATGCAATTCGTCACGCAGCGCTGGACTCCGGAACAACTCGAAGACCATCGCCATTCGGCGGACACCTTGGGAAGAATCGTCAACGAGGCGTTCAGGTTTATTGGCGAACACCTTAAAGAACAAGTGACCGAGTTCCAAGTGGCCGAGTTTATCCGGAGCAGATTCGACGATGAGAGTCTGAGTTCACCCGACGGGCCTATCGTGGCTACCAACGCTCACGCATCCGACCCCCACTACGAGCCCGGATCCGAGAACAGCAGCGTGATTCGCCAAGGTGACTGGGTGCTGATTGACCTATGGGCCAAGCCAGATGCGGAAGGCAGCGTCTACGCCGATATCACCTGGGTGGCCTATGTGGGCGAATCGGTCCCGAAGCGCCAGCAAGAGATTTTCGACATCGTTATCGGCGCAAGGGACGCCGCTTTGGAATACTTGGCGGACTCGTTCCGGAAAGGAGATTCCGTCCAGGGTTGGCAGGCCGACGGTGTTGCCAGAAAGTACATCGAGGATCGGGGCTATGGGGAGTTTTTCACCCACCGTTTGGGCCACAGCATCGGCTACGAAGTGCATAGCGAGGCGGTCAATCTTGACGGTTTCGAGACTCAAGACACCCGCCGGATAATTCCCGGAATCGGTTTCTCCATCGAACCGGGTATTTATCTGACCGAGTTCGGTGTCCGCTCGGAGATTGATGCCTACATGTCTGAGACCGGCCCCTACGCCACATCGCCCATTCAGCGGGAGGTAGTGCTGATTAGGGGATAGCGGCATTTTGTGGATTTGCCACAGCATCGTTTAGCCATTAGAATTGCGGTCGAATACCAAACCGGTAATGGGGCACAGAATTGAGGAGAGAAAATGGAATTTTCGCTAGCCTACGAGATGCAGCGACCGACTTTGGACGATCATGCGGTTATCGAAGAGACCCTAGAGCAATGTATTCTTGCCGACGAGATGGGGTTTGACTCCGTATGGTTCGTTGAGCACCACTTCCTGACCACCTTCTCCATGTCCCCCTGCCCGGAAATCATCCTGACCGCCATAGCCGCCCAGACCAAGCGCATACGCTTGGGATTCGGCGTGGTCATTCTGCCTTATCATCACCCCGTCAGGGTGGCCGAACGCATAGCCATGCTGGACCACATCTCCCACGGCCGAGTGGATTTCGGCACAGGCCGTTCAGCGCCCTTCGAGCAGACCGGGATGGGAATAGACCCCAGGCTGAGCCGAGAGATGTGGGAGGAATCCTTGACCATGATTCCCAAGATTTGGGAGTCGGAAACCTTTGAATACGAAGGTACTTTCTGGAAGGTGCCTCCGCGGGAAGTTCTACCCAAGCCCTACCAGAAGCCCCATCCCCCCATCTGGGTAGCCGCCCTCCAGCCAGCCACCTACCAGTTGGCGGCGGAAAAGGGAATCGGCGTCATGGCTTTGGGAGTGAACGCCCCCTCAGTTTTGGAGCCTTCGATCAAAGCCTACCGGGAGGCAATCAAGAATGCCAACCCAGTAGGCGGCGCCATCAACAACAAGTGGCTCAGCTCTTGTTTTGGCTTGTGCGGAGAGGACGACATGGCTACCAAGGAATTGGCCGCCCAGTCTTTGAAGACCTTTTTCGGTCCGGGTCGGCCCTACGTTCAAGACCAGAAGGACGTTTACGCCAACCTGCTGGACCAATGGGGCGGCATCCCCGACCATCTGGCCCAGAACTTCTCCCGTTACATCGCCGTTGAAGCTCAACCCGGCGGCACCAACGGCGGTTCCTCAAACGCGCTGGACCTGTCCGGCGGCTCGGCATTGGCCCAGAAGATTTGGGAAGAGTTCGATGCCGAAACCATGGCGAACCGAGCAATCATCGTGGCCGGAGACCCTGCTTCGTGCATCGAAGCAATCAAAGTCCACGAAGCCACCGGCGTGGACCAGATTCAGTTCCTCATGGCCACCGAGACCGTGGGCCACAAGGAAGTGATGAAATCCATCGAGATGTTCGGAAAGCACGTCATCCCGGCATTCCGAAAAGAGGGACAGAGCGTGACCCCGGTGGATGTGTAGGCCAAACAGCGTCTCAGGAAAACAAAGAGGCTCCGGTGAATACCGGAGCCTCTTTTAACAGAACGAACCCATTACCTCCGAACCGAATCAAACTATTAACCTGGCTGCCACCCACGGTTGTGGGCCAACAGCCCCACATGGCTAGCTAAATCATGGGACGAGTTAAATGATGCGAAAATTGCTGCACATCGAAACGCCAATAGTGGCTTCTCTCAGCGGACTATTGCCCCTGCCTTGGTGATGAATAATTCCAGGCATGCTCGGTCTACTGGGTGGAGCCTCGGCCGGGCTAGCCGTAGCGCCTGCGTTGCAGGTGCTCACGTAGCCTCTGCTGGCCCTGACCGTTTTGATGATGTCAAGGTCCTGGTACTTGGAATTGTCCCATGGTGAACGCTGGAGTTCAACATGGCGGCGCCGTTCCGGTGCCATACTGACAGGCTCAACCACCCTGGCGGTGGTGCTCTGGAGTCTCAGGTTCACCGGACTGCTGGGGGACAGCCCGTTGTAGGGCAACCTAATTTATGCTATTCGTCGCTCAAAATTAAAAGGGCTCCGGCGAACGCCGGAGCCCTTTTAGATGCTGTGTAGCCGCCAGTCTTCTACCTCAAGTCCGAAATCCTGGGGCCGACTTCCTCCATCAGAAGCTCTAGGCACTCGTGTTCCCACTGGTGGTCGTCGGGGTCTTGGGTGATGGCCAGCAACGTGCCGAAACCGCCCACTTCCTCGTACAACTTGCGTATCTGATCGGCGCATTCTTTGGGGTCGCCCACAATCCAGATGTGCTCCATCAGGTAATCAACGTTTACGTCATCGTCGGGCATCTCCGGGTCAATCTTGCTGGAAGCCAGGAGACCTGCCGAACGGTTTGGATGCTGGTGCTGGTACCAATTGCGCTCCAGAACGTCCTTGGCCCGCTGCCTGGCTTCTCCGGGCGTCTTGGCCACCAGAACATCCCTAGCGATGCGCCATTGGTGACGGTCAGCAGTCTTGCCAGCGCTGGCCGCGCCTTCTTCCACCACGTCCCAATGGCCTCGCAAGTGATTGGAGGGCAAGATTGAACTGCTCATGGGAATCCAGCCGCGAGCGCCCACATCCCTGCTGGAGTCCGATGCCACGGAGGTTGACGCCACGCCGATTGGCGGGTGGGGCTTCTGGTAGGGCTTCATGTACAGGCCACGATCCCGGACCGGGTCAAATTCCGGTGCGGTTATATCGTGGTATTTGCCCTTATAAGTGAATTTGCCCTCGGCTTCCCAGATTTTCAATACGATGTCCAGAACCTCCGCCGACCGCTCCCGGACTTCCGCACCGTTCTCCGGGTCCATTCCGTACAACTCCAGGTCGGTGGGTATGGCCCTAGCGCCGATGCCCCAGTAGAATCGTCCCCTGGCCAAATGGTCCAGCATCGCTATGCGGTGGGCCAGCTCCACGGGGTTGTGCAGGCAGAGGAGAGTCACTCCGGTTGCCAGGATAATGTTCTCGGTCATAGCCAGCGCCTTGGCGATGAGCAACTCGGGAGCGGGTGCGTTCTCCCATCCTTCGGTGACGTGCTCGCCGATCCAGGCCTCGTTGTAACCCAGCTTGTCCGCTTTCACGATGAGGTCCAAATCCCGGTCATAGGAGTCCGCGATCGACCGGTGGGGCGGATGCAAGGGCATCATAAACAGTCCGAATTCCATCTTTTCCTCCAAAACGGCGGCAAATTCGAGTCTCTCGCATAAACAAAAATCGGTAGCGGAATATATTGGGGAGAGATCGGGCCGCCAGCGTGGATAGTAAGTCGGTAGGCGTGGGCTGTCAAGGAACGTACCCGCAAATAAATGATTCGCGCATCCGTGCGTCCGAAGGTCGGTGGGTCAACACAGCCCAGTGGCTAATCTGCAATCCTGCGGTTAGGGGAAAATGGTTGCGCAGCCCAATTCGGCCTCTATGCCGTTGGCAGCCGCCACCGATTCGATATCCTGGCATGCTGCTCTGGCGTTCTGGGATATGCCAGCCGATGCGGCAACCCCCAACTCCGGATGAGTTGCCAGGTCGTTGGCAACGCTGAACTCGGGTCCTGCGGCTTCGAGTAATTCAACCACCCGGGAACCAAAGGCCGCCAATTCCAATGGTGCTTCCACGGCAGCTTCGTGTAAGGAGTCCATTGCAGCCGGAGGCTCGACTTTCGAAAGAGTATCCGCCAACTGTTGTTGTAAAGCTGTTGCCCTAAGAAACCAAGCAAGGGTATCGTCAACGGTGCTCCCGGCTCCCGGAGGAGACGATTCCGCATTGAAGGATTGGCGTTCCTGCAATGCCTCGCTGAAGGCTGGAGTGACTGCATCAACGTAAATCGCCAGTTCCGCAGGGTCGACTTCAAGGTCTTCAATGTCCTCAGGACTGATGGTCGCAGTGAATCGGCAACTACCCAGGGGGTCCACGAAAAACGTTGCGGCGATTATAGCCATGTGGGAGGAAAGATTGCTTCTGGCGCCACAGTACGGTGCCCGGCGGTCTCCGGCCACATTCCGATAGGTGGTGAGGTCTTGCGAATCCAGCGCCTCACCTCTCGCTTTCACGGTTTCCGACAAACCCTCAAAGTATGCGATCAAATCGGAATGATCATTTACCAGGCCGGGGGTGGGCTTCATACCGTTCATCTCGACCAGCAGATTGGAAACCAAATCGGCTTTTTCTGGCAACATCACCGCCTCAGTGGCGATGATATCCGCAGTCTCGTAAACGGGTCCGAAATTAATGATGCGGGCGAAGAACCCGGCAGCGAATCGGTCCAACGCAATTTTCAACTCAGCGCCATACTCTCCTCCCGGTACTTGCTCGTTCGAGCTACACAATGAAAACGGGATATCCTCGGCTCCGGTCGCCCGGCAAACGGGCTCGGCAAGCTGTGTCGCCATAAAGAATGCAAGCGCGTCAAGTCTGGCGTTCGCTACCGTGAATGCGGCCAGGTCCTCTTCTTCGGCAGCGCCTCTGACTTCGTGGTCAGTATCCACTTGTTCGGTCAATGTCCGGACCATCAATTCTTGGTCTGGCTTGAACCGTTCAGGGGCGTCTATCCGCTCAACCGCTATCAAGGCTGCTTCAAAGGCAGTTCCCGCTCCTGCGTCCAAAAGCGCCTGAAAAAACCTGTATCTCTGCGAGTAGGTCTGGCCAAATACCGCGCGAAACTCCATGGCCTTGGAATTGAACTCGTTCCAGCCAGCCCGGACCTGCTCAACATATTCCGCCTCTTCGGCAGTGAGTTCGCCACTACCAAAGACATTCGAAGTAGCGGCCGTGGCGTTAGTTGGTTCCGGCGCTGGAGTTTGGGCGGGAGGAACGGTGGGAACCGGCGTGGACGTGGGCAGCGGTGTCTAACTTGGCAATGGTGTGGCTGTGGACGAATCGCCGCAAGCAACCAAGACTATTACCACAATAGAGAATAAAGCCAAAATCCATGTTCTTTTCAAGCGGATTATATTCACGTACCCAACTCCTCGCTATTGTCGGTCCCATCCAAGTTCAAGCCGTGCCTTATTGAAATAGTGGCCGGGCAATAGTGGCGAAACCAAAATGCAGATTCTAGGCACTCGACCGGTTGGATGTGCACAAAGAGAATTGGGTTCGATTGCCCCGGCGTCAAGACTCAGCGGAAAGCAGCCTCTTTGCTTCCTGCCACAGTGCTTCTTTCTCCGCCAAAGGCAGGCTGGTAAAGTCTATGCCACCACCCGCAGCCAGCTCTTCCATTTTGTTGTACCTGCTCCGGAATCTCAAGTTGGCCTGGCGCAAAGCGTCTTCGGCATGGATGCCCATCCAACGAGAGAGGTTGACCATGGTCATAAGCAAATCGCCCATCTCACTGGTCTTTTCTTCCAGATTGGCGGCTTGGCGCAACTCGTCAACCTCTTCCGCCACTTTGTCCAGCACGCCGGAGATATCTTCCCATTCAAACCCCGCCAATCCTACCCGGTCCTGCATCAACTGAGCGAAGGTCAAAGCCGGAAGGTCTTTGGGTATTCCATCAAGGGGCGATTTCTTAGCCTCATTCCCGCCCTTGCCTGCCTCCTGCCGTTCCGCTTCCTTGATACGCTCCCAGTTTCGCTCTACTTCCCTTGCGTCCGAGACCTGGGTGCCTCCGAAAACGTGGGGATGGCGCCGAACCAGCTTACGGTTGATGTGGGTAAGCACGTCCGCTAGTTCAAAGTCGCCGGCTTGGCTGGCGATGTTGGCATGGAATGCTACTTGGACCAACAGGTCTCCCAACTCCTCGGACAGCGCTTTGCCGCCTCCCCCATCTATTGCCTCCAGAACTTCGTAGCATTCTTCGAGCAGATTTCTTTTGAGAGAAGAGTGGGTTTGCTCGATGTCCCAAGGGCAACCACCGGGACTGCGCAGCTTGTCCACAATGTCCACCAGTGTCTGGAATGTGCCTAGCTGTTGTTCCGAATAAGGGCTTGAATCTGGATTTTCTTGCGTCATGGCCGAATTATAGACACGGCAGTCAGCGATTCACAAGTTCCAAGAAAGTTGAACCCCCAGTCCCGGCGGTGCTAACGTAGATACACCAGCCTAATCGAATGCAGGCTTGTTTGAGGACCATGCTTCAAAGTTCAACATTTAGAAAATCTCTATCCCGCGTTTCCTGGATGCCTGCGGCCCTGTTCATCATCGCCTTGCCCCTGTTCGTGATTACCGCCAGCGTTACATGGGCCTTCAACAACCCCGCCATCTATCAAGATGGGTTTGAAAAGTACAACATCTCCGCAGTCACAGGCATAACCGAGGCTGACCTAGAGCAAGTAAGCGCAGATATAAGGGCTTACTTTAATTCCAGAGAGGAGCCGCTGGCGCTACAGACGCGGGTCTTTGGCAACGAGCAGGAGCTATTCAAGCCCAAGGAAATCGTCCACATGCGGGATGTGAAGCGGTTGGTCTGGGGTATCTACATCTTGGCCGGGGCATCGGCTATTTACCTGTTCTTATTCATCGGAGCGGGTTTTTTGCGCCAGCGCCGCACCTATATCGAGGTGTTGAGTCGCAGGGTTCTTTGGAGCGCCGGATTCACACTCATAATAGTTGTCGGCGTTGGCCTATTTGCCCTGGTTGGTTTCGATACGTTATTCCTGAAGTTCCACCAACTCAGTTTCGCCAACGACTTTTGGCAACTGGACCCCAGGACCGATTTCTTGGTGATGCTGTTCCCACAAGACTTCTGGTTTGACGCCACCATGTGGGTGGCACTTCGGGCGATTGCGGCGACACTGATTATTTCGGCGCTATCCGGTGGATACCTGGTGTACCTACGTAAGAGGGGGCAGGAACACTCTGGAAAGGTAATCTCGCCATTATAGGAGGCATCGACCAACATCGCGCGTGTATGGTCGTTGTTGGATTCGTGCTTGTTCTAAACCAGAAAGCGCTCCCTCTGGCCTGCGCAGGCCAGAGGGAGCGCTTTTTTAATCATGATTTGGAGTTGTCGGAGAAGAAGTTCAGTGGCCGCAGCCGCAGCCCCCGCCACCTCCGCAGCAACCGCCTCCGCCTCCGCCCAGAGGTGGTAGTGGTGAGCCACCGAAATCGCTAAACTCCGAACCGCCCTTGGACACCGCAGCGAACACGGATATGGCGCGCTTGGCGGGCTGCTCGCAATGAGGGCAATCCGCGCCATCAGCGCTCATGGACTGCAACTTATCAAACTTGTGACCGCAGGTTGGGCAAAGATACTCGTAAATCGGCATTATTGAGCCTTCCTTGTCTTGATTCAGTTGTCGGCCAGCAGTCATTTTGATAGTACCTATTGAATTTACCCGACTGGGCCCGCCGGGTCAAGGGCCAGGCAGCGCTATGGCCTGCGGATGGGTGATGTTATGTGCGCTCGTGGTTGGTCGGCCTGGGCTGAGGATAAATTGGGTCAAGTTGTGAAACCAGTGCTAACGTTGGATGCCCGCTCGTTTGTCATCGGGCTCGCCACGACTCTCAGGCTCTTTTCCTACCCAAAACAATGGGTAACAACAGGCTGGCAGCGCCCAGACTGAGGAACGGCTCCGTCCGAAAACCGCAGACAATATGTAGGCAACGCCAGCTCCGATTGCGATGGCAGGCCAGGCATTGAAATCCAGGAGCCATCCCATACCTAGGACAATCAGGAACACGCCTATAGGAATCATACAACAGCCTCCAGGTTCAAATAGATTAGTTCTTGGCAGTCTACAACAGCATCAAAGGGGCTCTGGTCTTGTTTAAGCGTCACTACGGCGCTGGAATCAGCATTGGTTTGGAAATCACAAGCGTCTTCCAATTTCCTCCATGAACTCATAGACGGGCATCCAGGTTCCATTGGTTGGCGGATCGCCGCCGTTCCAATCCAGTAGATGCTCCTCCGACCGGAAGAGATTGTTCTGACCTCAAGTACCGCCTTGATAAACGATAGTCTCTTCCGGGGAAACGCTTAACAATTGACCTTTGTCCGCTTCGATCTGAATACGGTCAACGCAATGGGCGCAAGAATCGGCAAGTGTGATTCGGTTTTCCTTATATTGGCTGCTGACCAGCAGCAAGAAATCAATCGATCAAGGAATCCTGAATTGCTCATCATCGTCCAAAGTCACAGTATGGAACGTAAAACCCAGCCCATCAAGAAATCCATAGGCATCTTCCGCCATGGTGTAGCTGCCAGTTGCAGAGTCTCCGACAGGCGATAGAAACCCCAGCCGGGTCAGCAATCGAATGCCCGTATCTACCTCAGGTTCCGGGATATCCAGAGCCAGAGCGATGTTTTCCTGCAAAGGCAACCGTTGACCTTGCAAATGATTGGTCCACAAGTGTCGGGCCACCAGTTTTTCGTTCTCGGTCAGAAGTATCGGCGCACGGCCCCAATACCCGACTTGATCCAACCAACTTTGGGATAGCGCACCGATATCGGAGGCGCTACTTAGTCCTATGACGGATGCGACCTCCTGCACTTTCTCCGCAGTCCCCAATGAGGATTGCCAATGGCCGTACAAGTTATTTGCTATACACCATCGGGAATCGATGTCATCGGCGATGCCTAGACGGCCCATTGCCTGGGGCACAGTCGTCAGGCGAAGGCCTGAGGACCAATCCTTAGTGAGCAGTTTCTCTACTGCGCCATCGTCCAAAATTTCCTCCACCGAGTTCAGTCCGAATGTTGAGCGGAATTGGAAGGGCCTCAATCACCGCATCCAGGTCCAGTAACTGGGCATCAAGGGAATGGTCGTCAATCTCCTGGTCCGACATTCCAGCGCCCCGCACATCGTAACGCACCAGCATCCATTCCTCAGCCAGTTGCTCGCACCACTGTACGCATTCGGGTGCCTGTAGAAGCTCTACTTGGCACCAAGGAGCCCCTGCCATGTAGACCAGAGGCTCACCGCCACCGAGGGTCCAGAAAGCTACGTTTACGCCGTCCGTGGTTCACGCATACCGTATGGGCACTTCCATGGAGAGTCATTATCCCCTGACCCCAAACGCCGCACAAGCGACCGAGCCGGCGGCTGCCTGTGGTGGAAGTCTTGTGGTAGCAGTCTTGTGGTGGCAGTCTTGTGGTGGCAGTCTTGTGGT
>DCAE01000030.1:35278-38710 GCA_002311385.1 Dehalococcoidia bacterium UBA1141
GTCTTGTGGTGGCTGTCTTGTGGTAGAAGTCTTGTGGTGGCAGTGTTATGGGCTATGGGCTATGTGACAAAGAGTTGCCCGTGACGTTAGTATTATCAGGAAGACCAACGAGTACCGAGACCTAGGAGCAGACCATCAGCAGCCCCCTCAGACCACACCGCTTTTCCAGAGTACGCGCATTCGACTCATTTGTTCAGTACAAGGATTTCAGGTTCCTCTGGATAGGCAATTTCTTCGCCAATAGCGCTCAGTGGCTCCAATTGCTCTCCGTCGGTTGGCTGGTGAGAAGTCTTACCGCCGACTCCTCCTATTCGGGGCTTTTAGTTGTTGCCGCCGGTGGGCTCAACACCCTGCCGGTTCTGATATTCGGCCCTTGGGGCGGAGTCTTGGGTGACCGCTTGGACCGTAAGAAAGTTGTCACGGTAATTCAGGCCTTCATGGCCGCCATTGCCATCTCATTCGCCGTGCTGATTCAGTCCGGCCATGTTGAGTGGTGGCATGCCTATATATACGTTTTGCTGGGGGGCATATGCTGGTCAATCTCGCTGCCGCAGCGGCAGGCTCTAGTAGCCAACACGGTGCCTCGCGAATCCGTGGTCAATGCCTATGCATCCAACGTGGTCACAATCACTGGGACTCGCATCTTCGGCCCTCTCTTCGGCGGGGTGTTGATAACGGTACTGGGTTTTACCTGGAATTTTGCCCTGGAAGCCAGCTTTTACGTTCTTACGGTGATTGCCCTTCTGCCAATGAAGACCCCATATTCCACCAGTTCCGATTCGGCCAGAAGCGGCTCACCCTTGGCCAATCTGAAGGAAGGAATCAGCTACATCTGGAAGGGTGAGCGTGTCATCCTAAACCTGATAGTTTTGGGGCTTATCCCCAACGTCATATTGCACCCGGTGTGGTTCATGCTACCCGTCTTCACGGTAGACGTGCTACACCGCAACGCCGACGTGGGAGGCTATTTGCTGGCGGTCACTGGGCTGGGAGGGCTGATTGCGGCGCTGATGATTGCGTCCATGGGTTTCACCTTCAGAAAGCCATTAATCTTATTCGGTTCGATATTAGTAAGCTCGGTAGCCGTGATTTTATTTGCCCAAGCCCAGTGGTTGGCCGCCGCAGTGTTATTGATAGGCGTGATGTCCTTCGCGCAAACGACATTCCGCACCGTTTCCGGTACTCAGATTCAGCTTCTGGTGCCCGATCACCTGAGGAGCCGTGTCACCAGCCTGGAGCTTTACAGTCAGGGATTTCTGATTTTAACCAGCCTGCTTTTTGGCTGGTTCGTCGACTTGACCACCGTCGTAATCGCGATAATGACCGTGGGTGGCCTGGGCCTGGTGATGGGGACCGTTGGCATCTTTACTTTACCAAGGGTGCGTCGCCTGGTCTAGATTTCATTGGACTGTTTTTCACTGGACTATTTTTCAATCGGATCGTCTCAGACCCGGTGGGCTGGCCGTAGGAAATGGGGACATAACCCAGTTGCTAAAAACTCTAAGCCAAACCTCCAACTACAAATGGTGGGTGTTCGCCACTGTGGCCATCGGAACTTTCATGACAGTGGTGGACCACGGTAGTGTCATCATTGCCTTGCCGGAAATCGAGTCCCATTTCAGCACCGACTTGCCCACAGTCCAATGGATAATCCTAGGTTATGCCCTGGCTATCAGCGTGCTTCTGCTGCCCATGGGCCGTCTGGGAGACCTGGTTGGCAGAAAACAGGTCTACATCGGGGGGGCTCGTCATCTTCGTACTGGCCGCTGCCCTGGCCGGCACTTCCCCCAGCCTAAACCTGCTGATTGGAGCCAAAGTGCTTCAGGGCGTGGGTTCGGCTATGATTCAAGGGAACGGAATGGCCACAATTATCTCTGTTTTCTCCGGGGAAGAACGAGGGAAGGCGCTAGTATTCCACTTGAGTGTGGTCGGCACCGGAGCAATCGCCGGACCGGCCCTTGGCGGAATCTTGGTAAGCGCATTGGGGTGGCGTTCCGTATTCTTCGTCAACGTTCCCATAGGATTTATTACCATCGCAGTGTCGCTGCTGGTACTAGCGGGCGGCACCGCGAATAGAAGCCCCCGTGAAAGCTCAAGTTTAGACCGTCCCAGCTTTGATTGGGGTGGGGCATTATTGTCGGCATTTGCCCTGCTGGCCTTGCTGTTGGTAGTGGGAAACCTAAATCGTATGGGATGGGATTCGCCAGCAATCTTGATTGGTGCCTTGACTGGTGTGTCCTCCCTAGGGGTGTTTATCTGGTGGGAGTTACGTTCGGCGGCGCCCATGTTGGATCTGCGCTTGTTCCGCCGCAAGCTGGTGGCCCTGGGAATCGCAGCGGGTTGGATAGCATTCTTGGGAACCTCGGCAGCCCGATTCATGATGCCCTTCTATCTGCAAAGGGTTTTGGAATACAGTCCACGGGACATTGGGCTGCTGATGATTCCCCCGGCTCTTTGCATGGTAATCGTGGGTCCGGTTACCGGGCAGCTATCAGACCGGTTCGGCTGGCGACCGTTCACCTTTAGCGGTCTGGCTCTATCGGCCGTCGCCTGGTTCGTCTTGGCAACCCGGCTTAAGTGAAACCTCCAGCGTGGCGCTGGTCATCGCCATGTTGATGCTCCAAAGCACCGGCACTGCCTTATTTAACTCGCCCAACAACAGTTCGATAATGAGCGCCGTGGAGCGCTCCAGTTATGGCGTTATGTCATCTCTGACACAGTTGGTGCGAAACTCGGCCAATGTTATCAGCGTGGCTGTAGCCACGGCCGTCATTGTGTTCACCATGGGGTCTTTGGGCGTTGAGGCCAGTTTGGACGCGGTTTCCCCGGAGGTTGCCGGGGCATTCGTCAGGGGGCTAAACCGAGTGTTTTGGATGATGGGCGGCCTGCTGGTGATTGGCATGATAATCGTCCTGGCACGGGGCGAGCGCCGCCGGGAGGCGCCGGAAGTGGTTCGCCACACCGATTCACGTGGTGCTGAATCAAATAAAGGCGGCAGGGGATAGAGAGTCGGCTCGCCGATAACCACTGAGTTGCGGCGCGTTCCGGCAGTAGACGCTTGACACTCCTGAACACAGGTGGCAGACTAGCTAACTGATGACCCAGGCCGAGAAAAACAGCGGTTGTTCGGCCAATAGAATCTAATAGAGCTAAGCAGGCTAGCAACAGGAGGAAACCATGGCCGACGTCAATATCGAAATCCGCGAACACGGTCCCCTGCGGGTCACCGGTCCCGTAGACATCAAGGACAAAGATGGGAATAACTACGGCATTCCCGAAGGCCAGTGGGTTTCCCTGTGCCGCTGCGGACTTTCTCAGAACAAACCATTCTGTGACAGCGCCCACAGGGATGGCGGTTTCCAAGGCGAATCCATAGCCAAGTAAAGCCTCAATCCACAAACAACAACTGGCATCAATACTGCCCTTGTTCTG
>DCAE01000030.1:38787-39255 GCA_002311385.1 Dehalococcoidia bacterium UBA1141
CAGAACAAGGGCAGTATTGATGAAGCCTAGTCTGCTAGAAGGTTTTTAACTGCGCCGGAAAATCTTCTTCATGCTCCGGACTGAAGCTACCCTCTCTTCGGCCAGCCGGTCTGCGGCGAAGGCGGTGGCCACTTCTTCGGATTTTGACCGGGCGAAAACCTGGCCCATGATGTCGTAGATGCGCTCGGTCTTCTCCCTGGCCCGGTCTGGATTGTAGGCCGCTTCATACTCCGCGGAAACGTTGATTATTCCGCCAGCGTTAACGATGTAGTCGGGAGCGTACAAAATCCCCCGCCGGTGCAATTCCCAGCCATCTTCCTCGGTTTCCAATTGGTTGTTCGCCGCTCCTGCCACCACCTGGCATTTTAGCCTGGGAATGGTGTCGGAATTTAGCACGCCGCCCAGAGCGCAAGGCGAAAATATGTCGCATTCCAAGTCGTAGATATTTTCCTGGGAGACCACCTCTAT
>DCAE01000114.1:0-625 GCA_002311385.1 Dehalococcoidia bacterium UBA1141
CTTAAATGGGGTTCAGAGCAAGACTCTGCTGCCTCAACGAACCGGGTGTCCGAGATGCTGCAATTAGTTGTTTCGACTCGGGATTACCAGTACGCATAACGAGGCCACCGTTACGCAGGCGCAAAGTTAAGGAGGAAATCGATGACTTCTACTAAAAAAGACCCGGTCGTGGTTGTGCTTCAGCTAACTGGTGGCAACGACTACGCTAATACAGTGATTCGCTACGCCGACCCCCTATACCGGGACAATCGTCCTGGGATCGGCATTCCGGAAGGCCGGGAACTTCGTATCGACGATGAGGTCGGCTTTCATCCTGCCATGGGCGCTATCAAAGAGATGTATGACCAGAACCAGGTGGCGATAATTCATGGAGTAGGGTACCCCAATTCCCCGCGGTCCCACTTCCGTTCAATGGATATATGGCACACCTGCGCGCCGGACCGGTTGGGGACAGAAGGCTGGTTGGGCCGGGCCGCCCTGGACATAGACCCGAACAAGGAAAACGTTGTCACAACGGTTTGTTTCGGTCCCAGTATCTTCCGGGCTTTGGTTTATCCGGGGGTCCCGGTCGCCTGTGTGGGCAACCTGGATACCTACGGCATGCTTCCCGGCGTCACTGAGGTAG
>DCAE01000114.1:806-1728 GCA_002311385.1 Dehalococcoidia bacterium UBA1141
AGCCCACGAAACCCTCTGGACGGAAGTATCTCAGGCGGTGCAAAGCTTTTTCGACGATCTTAGAGAGCATGACGCTGCCGACAACGTGGTCATGCTGCTCTTCTCCGAATTCGGACGCCGTCTGCATGACAATGGCTCCGGATCGGACCACGGCGCCGGCGGCGTTGCCTTCGCCATCGGAGACACGGTGAAGGGCGGACAGTACAGCGAGTACCCATCGTTGAAGGCCGAGGACTTGGAGCAGGGCGATTTGGTTCCCAACCAGGACTTCCGGGGCTTGTATTCCACCGTGCTGGAGGACCATCTGGGGCTGGATGCCAAGGCCATCGTGGAAGGCGAGTTCGAAAAGCCTCGCTTCCTCGGCTAGCCTGATTACTCGGTGACACTGAGAGACAGCCGGCAGCTTTACGGTAGCTGGTTGCCGATCGAGAAATAGGCCAAGACAAGCCGTTGAGGCCGCAGTTAATCGATAGAAAGCCCAGGAGGCAGAAGATATGCTTACTCAGACAGTAGCCGGCCGTACTTTCGACTACAGCTATTGTATCGGGGGGCGGATGAACACCCCGGCTAACATAGCGATAGGCGCGGGCGATACGATGTACGTTCTGTGCCGGGGATCGGAGAGAACCCCCAACGTCCCCGCTAACCGGGCGACCGGTAACGTGAAGGTGTGCGTGTTCACCGCAGGGACCACGGCGGGTGACGAAGAATTGGTGGCTGAATTTGGCAAGGGTGGCGACGGCGAAGGAGAAATGACCTGGCCGGTGGCCATCGCCCTGGACAGCGAAGAGAACCTTCATATCACCGATGAGTGGCTGAATAAGATTTCCGTCTTTTCCAAAGATGGAAAGTTCCTTCGGTCTTGGGGCGCCTCCGGAGACGGCGACGGTGAGTTTAACGGCCCCGCCGGCATCGCCATGGA
>DCAE01000114.1:1853-2626 GCA_002311385.1 Dehalococcoidia bacterium UBA1141
GAGTTCGATTCTCCCTGGGGTATAGCCCTTGACGGGCAGGGTTTTGTGTACGTGGTCGACCACGCTAACCACCGCGTTCAGAAGTTCACGCCCGACGGAGAATTTGTCGCCAAGTTTGGGAGTCACGGCACGGATGCCGGACAACTGAATCACCCATCGGATGTATCCGTTGATCCCGATGGAGACGTATATGTGTGCGATTGGGGCAACAACCGTGTCCAGATATTCGCCCCGGATGGCAAGTTTCTCGCTACGTTAGTAGGCGATGCCCAACAACTGGGCAAGTGGCACCAAGATGTTGTGAATGCCAATCTCGATAATCAAAGAGCCCGCCGCAGGGCGAACTTGTCGTTGGAATGGTCATTGCAGATGCCTCGCGGGGTGACCTTTGACCCGGCGAAGGACCGGATTATCATCGCCGACACCCAACGAGGCAGGCTTCAGATCTATGACAAGCCGAAGAACTACATGGAGCCCCAGTTGAATCTGTAGCAGTGTGGCGCCGTCTGGGACCGGTCCCGGCACCGGCGGCGCCCGCAAACTTCTCCCCATATCGTCCGAAGCCAGCGTTCCGAGCGTCCACACAGCAGCCTTGGGGCCGTGGTCCCCAACTCTACCGAGATGTTACCTGTGCATAGCCGTGGCTGTTGTAAAATCCCTGCGTACCCTAATCCAAACGAAAAAAGCGCCCCAGGGAGATTCGTGAAAAATCCAATAGTCAGGCAGTAATGTGGAATTATGGACCCAGCGTTGCGGGAACACTATCTCCAGAT
>DCAE01000114.1:2773-3178 GCA_002311385.1 Dehalococcoidia bacterium UBA1141
AAGCACGGGCGAAGCATAATTCTGCCGGAAAGTATGGTTAGAGACGCACTCACTGTTTTGTGGGACAGGACCTGCCGTTTGTACACCAGCCATCTGTTGGCACGGGATGACCCGGACTGGCATCAGCCATTTTTCTCCAATGAAGGCTTGGAGGGCGGCTGGTAGTACGCTGCCCCCATGTGACTTCCCTTGGGGCAAGGAAATAAGAGACCCGGACCTGAAATTATTGACCCCAGAGACTGGTTAGATCGGCTTGCCGCCCTGGGAAGGATCGAGAAGAATGCAAGAGCCCAAAGAAGATCAGCGCTCCGGACCGCTGAGTGACCTCAAAGTGCTCGATCTGGCCGGACCTATCGGCGTGTACTGCGCCAAGTTAATGGCAGACCTTGGGGCTGATGTCGTCCG
>DCAE01000051.1:0-19231 GCA_002311385.1 Dehalococcoidia bacterium UBA1141
TTGGTCGGGAATCAATGCCCTAAGCCGATCGGGCGAATTGCGCATAGAATTATTTATATCTTGCTCCCCTACTCCACTTATTGTTTCGTCTTTCAGATTGGCAGGGCCAATCCGTGGGTCTTTCTGGTGCGGATTAGATGCAATGGCCGTTACTGGTGCAATCAACCTGCCCTAGTGGTCCCGGCCTGTTGGGGTCCTGCCCGGAAACCGAACCAAATTCCAAAAACTGATTCCAAGACTGATTCCCAAACCGGTTCCAATGAAAGCCTGCTCGCTGGCAAAAGCAGCTAACGCCGGTTTCACCCTGCTGGAATCTGTATAGGACCTACTCTAGATTCGGGCGCCCTAGGGAAACACGGGACGGCCACCTATAGTCATAGGGGTCTAGGACTATATTGTGTTGGGGTTCCTGGCAAATCTCTGAGATAACACCCCGGTAAAACCTAGGTCAGAGCGTTTTGCCAGACGTCGGGATGGGTGATTGTCCGAGGAATTCGGTGAGCAAATGCGATTGGGTTTGATTCGGAGTGGGTAATAGAAAAGGGGGAGCGGAGAGCATGGGCATTTCCAGTGAGAGTGGCGAAGAGTGAAGGTTTAGGAAGATTGGGGCTTCAGGAGCGGGGCGAGTTCCGGAGGGCTTAAGCTAACTTTTCTGCCAGGTTCTTGACGAATTGATCTATGGTTGAAGCGGTCTTGCGCCGGATGATGGGTTGCCCTAATTCGCCCAGTTTTCCCATAAACATGGTGTCGGCTGAAATGTCCAACTGGGTCTCATTCGGGCCTTGGGGTATCAGACGCACGGTCATATTGGTCTGGAAAGAGCCACCCACCCGGCGGTCCGACCCAAGGAGCAGGAACTTGGCTAGATGAAGTTCCGGGTCTTGTTCCAACATCTGGATGGTGCCGGTGAAGGTGAGGGTGATGGGCCCTACTCTAGCTTTGAGAGTCGCCTGAAATTTCCCATCTTCACCGGGTTTAATCTCTTCGAGCCCTGGCACGCAAAAGGCCGTTTGGGGAACGTCCATAATCAGGTCCCAGATGGGGCCGGGACTTGATGGGACCAGACACTGGCTTTCTATTAGCATCGGCTCACAAAAATATTAGCTCAGGATATATCGGTTTAGACCTGATGGCTGGCGAGGGCGGCTTGTTGCACGGCACGGCGGGTGAATACCTCCGCCATGTCCCGCTTGTAGGATGACGAACCTCGGAAATCATCTAGGGGGTCCACTGCGTCTCGCACCGCTTCGCCGCAGTCATGAATGTTTTTCTCGTTCAGCGGCTTGCCCCGCAGTACTGACTCGGCCTCTATGGCTCTAATCGGGGTCACACCCACGGCGCCCAAGACGATGCGAATGTCCCGGCAGGTGTCATCTTCACCCTTCGAGACCACCGCAGCAACGGACACGGTGGCGTAATCGTCGGCGGTTCTAGGCAGAAACTTGAGGTAAACGCCGTCGGAGCCTGCGGGCAATGCCGGAATTATGATGTTGGTCATAATCTCCCCAGGGCGTAGGTCGGTCTCGAAATAGTCCACAAATAGGTCTTCCACCGGGACGACTCGTTCGCCAGCGCTGGAATTGACGACCGCCTGGGCGCCCAAGGCTATCAGGGCGGGTGGCGGGTCTTGATTGGGGTCTCCGTGGGCCAGACCTCCGCCTAGGGTAGCCATGCTACGTATTCTTGGGGTGGACGCTTGCCTGAATGCGGACGCAAGCAAGGGGAGCCGGTCTTTGACCAGCGGATTGGTTTCAATCTGTTGATGGGTGGTCATGGAGCCGATTCGAGCTTGGACGGCATCCCACTGAATCTCCGAAAGACCTGGGATGCGCCCCAATCCAACCACATGGCCCGGCTGGGACAGTCGTTGCTTCATCTGCAATACCAGCGCCGTGCCACCGGCCATCACCTGGGCATCATCGCCGTGGCGGTCCAGCAACTCAAAAGCCTCTTCAAGGCTCCTTGGGCTGTGATACTGGAAATTAATCACGGGTTATTCCCTGGGTTTGCAGGTTGCGTATTGGCTTCTTGAGCGATGCGCGCAGCATTGACCACGGACTCCATGATGGAGTAGTAGCCGGTGCAGCGGCAAAGGTTTCCCTTCATCCACTCCCGGACATCGTCTTCGCTGGGATTAGGAATGGCCTCCAACAGGGCCACCGCTGCCACCACCTGCCCCGGAGTGCAGATTCCACACTGGTAACCACCGTGGTCAATAAAGGCCTGCTGTACCGGATGCAGAGCGTCGCCTTGGGCGACGCCCTCAATGGTGGTGATTTCTGCTCCGTCGGCTGCGACAGCGAGTTTGATGCAGGACGCCGACAGTTGGCCGTCCACCAGCACCGTGCAAGCCCCGCACACTCCAACGCTACATCCTTCTTTGGTGCCGGTGAGCCCCAAATCGTAGCGCAGGCAGTCGATCAGCAGTCGGCTGGCCGGAACTTCCAGTTGGTGATTGACGCCGTTTACGGTGAGGTTTATTGGCTGGTTCATGGGATTTAATGTACTTGGATTATTGTTAAAAAGATTGCCCAGTTTCTTGAAAACGTCCCAATGTTATACTACCGCCAGGCACGTGACAAGGCCGCTTTTGTGGCCGAATCAGGCAGGTTTTGGCGTGCCGGTAACCCTCGAAAACCACTCCCAAACAAATAAACCGGAGGTATCATGGCTAATCAAGTAGACAATCATCCTGTCCAGCACATCGGCGGGACGGTGATGGTGGTGATGATGGACGTGGACCCGGAGCACGAAGAGGAGTTCAACCGCTGGTATGACGAAGAGCACCTGACCGAGCGTCTGGAGATACCTGGTTACGTCAGCGCTCGGCGGTTCAAGTTGGAGGAAGGCGAAGGAGTTCTGAAGTATCTGTGCATCTGGGAACTGGAGGACGGCAGCCCTCTGAAAAGCCCGGAATACCAGGCCCAGACAGAGCGTCCCAGCGAGCTTCGGGACCGGGCATTAAGCTATGTGAAACAGCGGGCCCGGGGCCTTTACAAGCAGATAACACCGGTGGTGGGAGCTTTCGAGGACCACTCAGGGTTCCACCCGGAGCGGGAAACGGCTAATCCCAATGGCTAGTTCCTAGGTTCTGGCCCGGCCAATCAACTCGTTGACGTGGGCTACCTCTTCCAATTGCCAGAGGCGGCCCAATAAGCCGTCGGTGCGGGCGTCCGGAATCACGCCGTTTGCCAGAGACCGGAACTTTTCTTCAACTTCGGCGTCGGTTAGAGGGTTCTTGTAGTGGCCCTTGTGGTAGGCCACCTCCGAGCTGTAACGTTGGCCGGACTTGGTTACCACCTCCACGTTACACAACATGGCCTCGGGCACCCTGCGGTTGGATTCTTCCGATACGGAGACCTTAACCTTGGCCACCAAGCCCAACAGCGCTGGGTTTTGCAGGTATTCGTCGTCGAAATGCTGCTGGCCTACTTCCCCGTACATCAGCGCCACCGCTGCGGTATAAGGCATACTGTGGTCGGCGGTTTCCCTGTTGCCGGGACGCCACTTTTCCGGGTCGCCAGCCATGATGTTCACCGCCGTTTGCAGCGTGCTCACGTTGATTTCGGCGATGTCGCTAACTTCAGGTAGCTGCTCCCGAACTTCCAATGCCGCCTGAACCACGGTCTGGGAGTACTGCCCCAGAGGGAAGCGCTTGATGCTGCACTCCGTAATTTTGAATGGCTGGTCCTTGTCGCCAAAGGGTTCCAACTGGAAAGCTCCGTGGCTGACGGCGGTGAAATAACCTCCGGCGCCCTCGAATATGGGTGATGGGCCGGTGAGGCCGCGCTGGGCCAACATGGCGGCGAAGACGGCGTTGCGGCTGGCGTTGGCATAGGCGCAACCCTTCCACATGGAAACGTCGCCAATGCGCGTCTGGTACAAGGCCAAGTTGGGCGCAATTCCCAGGTTGATGGCTTGAGTGGTCTGTTCTTGGGAGAGACCCAGTGCCTTGGAAGCGCCCAGGATGCTGGCTATACAGCCGATGGTTACGTGGTCAAACCCGTTGGGTTTAACGTCCACGGCGTCGCAGATACGACAGAAAACTTCATAAGCCAACACCGTCGAAGTTATCAACCGTCTGCCCCCGGCGTTGGCCACTTCGGTGCAAGACAGGGTGGCGGCGATGCTGTCGCTGGGATGGCCTGATTCCTTGCTGGTGTAACCGTCGTTGAAGTCAAGGAAACGAATCATAACGCCGTTGGCGAAGGTGGCCATGTCCGGGCTGCTGGAGCCGTTGCTCACCAACACGGTGGCTGGCTGCTTGCTGGTGACGGTGGAGGCCATGTCGATGGCAATCCTGGCTGGCTCACTGTCGTATCCACCGATTGCGCAACCCAGGGTGTCGATGATGAATCGCTTGGCTTGGTGGACGACCTCGGGCGGCAGGTCGTCATAGTGCAGGCCAGCGGCGTAGGAACTCAGTTGCTCGGCGATATTGGGCATCAATCTCCTTCGAGCGTCTTATAGCTTTGCGTCTTATAGCATAGCGAAGGCGCGATTTTGTCCGGTTGGTTATGAGGGCAAAACACTGATTTCAGGAAAAATGGAGCATGACTTCTTCGGCAAAGAGCTTCATGGATTTTATCAGTCGGCTGTGCTCCATCCCTCCGAAGGAAAAATTACAACCGAAGTACTCAATGCCCTGGCGCTGTAGATCCTTGATCTTGGCTACGCACTGCTCGGGCGTTCCCACGATGGCCCGGTTCTCCATCAGATATTCAGCGGTGACGGGCGCTTCAGTGCGGGTGCTTCTCCAGTCATCCAAGCGGTGGTATACTTCGCTACCATTGGTGAAAGTCCGGCGCCACTGGAGCATGTCGAGGGTCCAGTTCAACCCTTCCGCAGCATCCTTTCGGGCCTGTTCCTCGGTTTCAGCGACCCAGAAGTAGCGGAAGAACGGGATGGATGACATGGGGATGTCATGTCCAGCATTTTGGGACATACTCACGAACCGCTGGCACAATTCCACGGCATTTACCGTGTCCAGAACCACGCCAATCATTAAAGGGTGACCCATGGTGGATACAAACTCCAATGTCGCCTGGGTTAGCGTAGCCGCCAGATAAAGGGGCGGATGAGGTTTCTGCACCGGAGGAGGCACCAGACTGAGGCGGTCGGCGCTGAAATATTCGCCCTCAAATGAGAATTCCTGGTTGCTCCAAAGTCCTTTAATCATGGCGACGCCTTCCCGGTAGCGGCCCTGGCTCTCTTCCCAAGGGACATTGAAGCCGGTGAATTCATAGCCGTTGGTACCTCGTCCCAAACCGACGTCCAAGCGACCGCCGCTGAGCAGGTCAACGGTGGCTGTATCCTCGGCCAACCGCACTGGGTTCTGGATGGACGGCAAAAGCACAGCGGAGCCCAGCCTGATGGTCTTGGTCCGCTGGGCAATCGCTGCGGCCAAAACCATAGATGATGAGCCAAGGCCGTATCTGGAGAAATGGTGCTCGGCCATCCAGGCGCTGTGGAACCCCAACTCCTCGGCGTACTCGAATTCCACAATTGTTTCTTCAAAAACCCGTTGCGGGTCTGTCCCTTCGGGCCAAGGCACGTGGGTAAAAAGGGCGAATTTCATTCAGGTTTTCCTCTTGCTGCCTGGTTTTAATTTGATTGTGCTTCACTCGTGTTAGTCTTTAACTTGCCGGTGTTTCCAAATCCCGTGACATTATTCCATACAAGCAAGTCGTTGGCCAACGGTTCTTTATAGTATGTTCTTTGGCGGTTGCTTGAGTAGCAGCCGGATTTTACTCTGTGGCAAGGGCGATGTAGGAGCTAACCTTGACCGAGGATGAGCTATTCGACCAGTCCTTTTGGATGAACCTCGCCACCAATGCGCCGGAAATCTCCAGCGACTTGGAGGGCCTAGAGCATTTGGTGGAGCGTTTCGTTGGCCAATACCTTCCGGTCTTGCTCAGGGTCAGCAAAAAAGATGATTTCGACCACGCGTGGTTAGCGTACTGGAGCTATTTGGTCGCGCCCCGAACGAATCGCAAGCCGGGTAGTTTATCCAGCCGTGCGGCAGATAACCTGATTGCCGAGTTTCAGAGCGTATTCTCTCAAAGGGAGCCTGAATCCTAGATGGAATCTTGATTTGCAGGGCCGGTTTATAAGTCCCACTGAATAGACTGGGTGATATAATCCCGGCCAAACCACAGACCGGCATTTCACATCGACATTACGGGGTGAACACTTGCCCGCCCACGTTCTTTATGGCGACACTTTCTTGGTTCCCGAAGCGCTACGCCGCCTTAAATCCAAGGCTGGCATCGCCGAACTGCTGGACGCCAACCACCACCAACTGCAGGGCAGTCAGATTAACCCCAGCGAACTGACGAGCATCTGTGGAGCGTTGCCCTTCATGGACACCCATCGGCTGGTTGTAGTCACGGGGTTGTTGGGAAGGCACGAACGCAAGGCGGGAGAGCGCCTCACTAGCGGAAGCCGTAGCAAAAAAGGCGAAGGCAGTAAATCGGCATCGTCTTTGGGCGGCTGGGAAGACCTTCAAAAGGCCATCCCAGAGATGCCGGAAACCACGGTACTGGTGTTTATCGACGGTGCCATCAGCGAAGGTAACCCCCTGCTCCGGTTGCTGAAACCTATGTCTGAGATACAGTCCCTAAACGCGCCGTCCGGCGAGGGTCTGGCCCGGTGGATCAAAACCGCAGCTCAGGAAAAGGGCGCCAGCATTAGTATTACGGCTATCAGGTCTTTGACCGACCTTGTGGGCAACGATTTATGGACTCTGGACCGGGAACTGGAGAAGCTTTCCCTATACGCCACCGGCCGGACTATCGAAGAAAGCGACGTCGGAAAGATGGTCGTTCAGGTGCGGGAAGGCAACATCTTTGAGGCTGTTGACGCAATGATTGGAGGGAAGCCCGGCTTGGCCCTTCGTCTCTTTCACCAACTGCGGGAAGATGGACTGGAAATCCCCCATATCATCGCTATGCTGGAGCGCCAGTTGCGACTTTTAGCCTTGGCAAGAGATTCGATGGACCTTGGTCTGCCCCAGGCAGATATGGGGAAACGATTGGGAACCAACTCCGATTTTGTGGTTCGCAAAACCGTCGAACAAGCCCGGCGGCATTCCTGGCAGGACATTACCGACCGTTACCGCCGGCTGCTGGAAGCGGACTTGGCTATCAAGCGAGGAATCTTGGGGCCTGACCTGGCCCTGGAGTTGCTTGTTGCCGAGCAGGCTCCGTCAAGATAAGCGGTCTTTCGTCTACTCACCGTTGGCTATGGCGAACACCACCGTCTCACCCTCGAAGACTAGTGTCCAGAAACTGGTAGGTTGAGGGCGGTTTCTGGATTCCGGCCTACGCCGGAATGACGGTGTGGCGCAGTGCCAAGTACTCATTGGCCCCGATCGTCTCACCGGCGCAAGCCGGTGTCCAGGAAATGACATGGGTGAAGATGGTTTCTGGATTCCAGCCTAGGTCGGAATGACGGTTTGGCGCAGTGCCAAGGACTTCGTGGCCCCAATCGTCTCACCGGCGCAAGCCGGTGTGTAGGAAAGGACATGGGTGAAGATACTTTCTGGATTCCGGCCTGCGCCGGAATGACGGTGTGGCGCAGTGCCAAGGACTCAGGGGCCCCACCAAATTGTTATTCTGGGGGCACGACGGGGTTGTAGCAGGCGACGTGGTGGCCCGGTTCCAACTCCATTAATGGCGGGCGCGGGCTGATACGGCATCGGGATTGGGCCTTTTGACATCTGGGCAGGAAGGCGCACTCATTGGGCAGATTCATCATGTCCGGAGGGCTGCCGGGCAGCGTTCGCAGCCTCCTTGCTGGCTCGTCCAATCGGGGCAATGAACCTATAAGAGACCATGTATAGGGGTGTTGGGGGCGCTTGAAGGTTGGAATCACTTCAGCGACTTCAATCATGCTCCCCGCATAAAGAACCCCCACCTGTTGGGCCATGCTGGCTACGACGCCCATGTCGTGGGTAATCAGCAGGATTGACGCCCCTTGCTCCCGGCATAACTTGCGGAGCAAATCCAAGATCTCGGCCTGTAGGGTTACGTCCAGACCTGAGGTGGGCTCGTCTGCAATCAACAACCGAGGCTCCAAGACCAGTCCCATGGCAATCATGACCCGCTGGCACATGCCCCCGCTGAGGTGAAAAGGATACTGGCCCATGATTTGCCTAGGGTCGGCCAGTCCGGTCTGGCGCAGCATCTCTTGAGCCATTCTGTTGGCAGTCCGGGTAGAGACATCGGAGTGTTCCAGGATTATTTCTTCTATCTGGTCCCCAACCAGTTGCACGGGATTCAATGCTGATTGGGCATCTTGGAACACCATGGCGATGTCCTTGCCCCGGAGGGTCCGCATGTGATCTTGCCCACTGCTCAACAGGTTCACGCCGTCGAAGTAAATCGCGCCCTGCTCAATTGTGGCGTTGTTGGGCAGCAGACCCATTATCGACAGGGCCAGGGTGCTCTTACCCGAGCCGCTTTCGCCCACCAGGCAGTAGACTTGGCCCTCTTCTTGGACCAGGCTGACGCCATTTAGCGCATTCACCTGACCCTGGGGGGTCTGAAAGCGCACCACCAGGTTCTCTATTCGCAGAGCCTCTCTCCGATCCTCAGCCATGATTCCCGTCCCGAAGCGCGAGCTTGATGGTTCTTAGTGGACTATTCTGGCTCATTATCGTTCGCCCGGTTGTTTGCCCCTTGTCCGTCCCGCAGGTCTACAGCTTCAAACCGGCCTTGCCGCAACTCCTGAATCAAATCGTCCAGCCCGGTGATTGGGTTCGGAAAGTGGGTGGCGGCGGTGCCCAATTGTTCCAGCTTGTGGGCATCACTGCCGCCGGTCATCTTGATTCCCAGTTCGGCTCCCAAATCCTGGGAGAAGCAATTTTCGCTGGGAGTGCCCCGGCCGTTCACCGCCTCCAGAGCGTGGCAGATGGAGAACATACTGTCACTGCGGGCCCGCTGCAACATCTCTGCTCTGGCTTCGGGCTGGCTGCCCGGGTCTTTTAAGAACCGGCGCCGGTAGGGGTGAGCGGCGATGGCCAATGCGCCCTGTTGCTTCATGGCGTCCCGCAGGAACTCGGGCTTGTGGAACCCGAAAACGTACTCTTTTAGGCCGAAAACCAGCAGGTGGCCAGCGTCGGTGTTGATTTCACAACCGGGCATCACCAGAAAGTCGTGCTTGCGGGAAAGCTGGTCAATCACATCCTGAGACCAGAAGGCGTCATGCTCGGTTAGACAGATGCCGTCAAGGCCTTGGGATTTGGCCGCCTCGATGAGATCGTCCGGCGTCATAAAACTATCGTCGGATTTGGGGTAGGTGTGGAGGTGGAGGTCAATCAGCAATTGCTTAATACCTGATGCGTGCTATTTTCACCAGTGATTATTCCCGGGTGGCTACACAATAGTCCGGCATACTTGGCACCCAACCGAATTGATAGCACTAACCGGCATCATACCAAATGCCGGGGCGAATATTAAAGGACGAAAATAAAAAGCAGCGCATCAATGAGCCTTGCGCTGCCTTTTATGCTCTTGAATGATTGTCTGCCGCTAGTCAGCCGGTTGTCGGCCTGAAGGATTAGCGGTTTACGATAAGCCCTTCTTCTTCCAGAATCTCGACGATTTGAGCCGCTTTCCAGCCGCCAACCTTGAGCCGCCGTTCCAAGAAGGATGGCGACAGGTGGGGATGCCTCAGGGCCAGGTCGCGGGCTTGGTCCATCATGCCCTCATCGACTTCATCTTCATCGTCCCCAGAGATATCTCCCATGGGGATTTCCGGCAGAGGCGGTCCTTTGTGGTCGATCCAGTGGTCAACTATCTGCTCAATCTCTTCGTCATAGACCAAGGTGCCTTGCACGCGTCTGGGTTTGGGAGAATCGTTGTGCAACAAGAGCATATCGCCCTTACCCAGCAGCTTCTCGGCTCCGATGGAATCCAGGATGACCCTGGAATCCACCTGGGAAGCCACGGCGAAGGCAGCCCTTGTCGGTACGTTGGCCTTCAACAGGCCGGTGACCACGTTCACCGATGGCCTTTGTGTGGCCAAGACCAGATGAATACCCGTCGCTCGTCCGAGTTGGGCCAGGCGGACCAGGTTTTGCTCTACCTCGAACCCACCGGCAATCATCAAGTCGGCCAACTCGTCCACCACCAGAACCAAGAAGGGCAGACACTCGTCCGCTTTATTGTTATAACTGGCTATGTTGCGGGCACCCAGGTCTTCCATCTTCTTGTAGCGGCGCAGCATCTCGCGCATCAACCCGCGCAGGGCGGCGTTTACCTGATCCGTTTCCACGATTACCGGCATAATCAAGTGCGGAATACCGTTGAAAGGAGTCAATTCCACTCTCTTGGGGTCGACCATCAGGAAGCGCAGTTGGTCGGGCGGTTTTGTCAGCAACAAGCTGGCCACCACTGAATTGATGCACACGCTCTTGCCGCTGCCAGTGGCGCCAGCGATTAACATATGGGGCATCGAAGCCAGGTCCATCACAACCGGTGCCCCGCTGGTGTCCTGACCTAGGGCGATGGGCAGGCCGCCCTTTGCCGCCAACAGCCCGAAGCTGGAAGCCTCCATGACGCTTCGGAGGTGAACCTTGGTTGGGGAAGGGGTTGGCACTTCCAGGCCAACCAAAGCTTCACCGGGCACGGGTGCCTCGATGCGCAGGTAGGGCGTTTGTAGCGCCAAGGCCAGGTCTTTTTCCCGCATCAGGATGCTCTGAACCTTGACCCGGCTCCGCTCACCTTGGGCCGGTTCGTCTTCCCAACTAGAGTTGCCTTTAGAGGCCCCTTTAAGGGAATCGCCCCGCTTGGGGACCCATCCTGGAACCAGACCGAAACGCACAATCCTGGGCCCGGCCTTGATGTCTTTAACCTCTACGTTCACGCCGTGGTCGGCCAGGGTTCGTTCCACATGCCTGGCCATCTGCTGGAGCGGTTCATCCGCCGTGGTTCGCGGCTCGGCTGGGGCCAAGATGTCCATGGATGGCACGACCCATTTTAGGCCCTTGCCGCCTGCGGCGCTTGAAACAGTTTTTGACGCTTGCCGGGGGTTAGCCTGCTGTGATATGTGCCACTCAGGCAGTGATCCCGGTGCGGTGTCCGCCCAAAGACTGGGCGGTTGTCCGTCATGCTCTTCGCCCTGCGGCGATTCTCCGCCTTCAATTCCATGGAGTCCGCCACTTCTGTCGTCTTTATCGTCGCCGAAGCGGGTGCGTAATTTTTCCGGTAGGTGTCGGCCAATGGTCGACTTGGCATTGTTGAGAGAGCTTTCCCGCAAAAGCGGATTCCGGACTGTGCGCAACCGCTGATTTAGGAAGTAATAAGTCCGGGACAGTCCCATGTACGCATATACTGGGGCGAACTGCATGCCCATGCCCAGATAGCGCAATCCTCGCAGATAGACTGCTCCCACGGCATTGGGAAAGAGGAGTAGGGGTACGACGATTGCCACGACGGCAAGTTTTGCGACCGCCAAAATGAGGGGTGAACCACCGATGGTCTGTCCCCATCGTCCGCTTAGCCCGGTTTCGGCCAATGTGCCGTTCTCGGCGTGGATTTGGGACAGAATGCCGATACAAACTGCGGTGAGGGTGGCGGCGGCGACCCACCAACGCCAGTGGGCCTTCACCGAATGGCGGTTGTACCTCAGAGTGGCCAGGGCGGCGGATATCCAGATTGCCACCGGAATCCAACCATAGCCCAATGCTTCTCTCGACCATTCCCGGGCGCCTGCGGATAGCCCCAAGCCTAAGCCAAAACCTAAACCTATTGCCGCAAAGGCCAGTGCTTCCAACGAAGATGTGGGACCGGCCTTGATTATGTCTTTAAGCGAAGTCTTGGGAGCATCCCGCCGAGTACGGCGAGCGGATTGAGCCATGGGAACCTCCAGCGGTGGCAAAAGAGCCGAAGGTGCCCGGAGACCCTACGGCGTGTTTAGCTTTCTAAAACCACTGGAATTATCATAGGCCTTTTGTTCGTTGCCTTAGCTATGAAGTCACGGGCAGTTTCCCTGACTTTTGATTTGCAAAGCTGCGGTTCCTCATGATATTCAGGATTTGCGGCCAATATTTGCTGCAATTCCTCGACTAATTCCTGGAACAAGACGTCGGTGTCCGAATCGTTGATGAATCCGCTACTCACTACCTTGGGAGTCTCTGCGGGGGTGCTTTTTGCGCCGTTTTGGGAAGGAATCACCACCACCACCACGCCATCTTTGGAAAGCGCCCGTCGCTGGCGTAGCACCTCGCTGGTGTTGTCGTGGGTGGTCAATCCGTCTATGTAAATGGGACCTGCGGTGATCTGTTCCACTACTTGGGCCGAGTCCTCGGACAATTCCAACACATCTCCGTCTTCCATGACGAAAATGCCACCCTCAGCAACCCCCAAATCCCAGGCCAGTTGAGCATGGGCCATCAGGTGGCGGTACTCGCCGTGCACGGGCACGAAGTACTTGGGGCGGACCAGGCTCAGCACCATTTTGAGTTCTTCCTGGCTGGCGTGGCCGTGGACATGGACGGTGGCCACCCTGTCATACAGCACCTTCGCGCCCTGACGAAGCAGGTTGTCTATGGTGCGGCTAACCGGCAATTCGTTGCCCGGTATTGGGGTAGCCGAGATGATTACCGTGTCCCCTTTCATTATCTCGACATCCCGGTGTTCTTTCTTGGCGATTCGCACCAAGGCCGACGTGGGTTCTCCCTGGCTGCCTGTCGTCATTAGCACCACTTTTTCCGGAGGCAGCTTACGTGATTCGGCAAGAGATTTCATTATGCCGGGCGGTAGAGTCAGATAGCCAAGTTCTTGGGCCACTTGCACGCTTTCCACCATGCTTCGCCCAACGATGGTGACGTGGCGGTCATGGCGGACCGCAGCGTCAACAACCTGCTGCACACGGGAGATGAGCGAGGCAAAGGTGGCCACCATGACCCGACCGGTGGCATCCCCAATAGCCCGGTCCAAGGCTTCGCCAACCACTCGCTCCGATGCGGTGTAGCCGGGGACTTCGGCGTAGGTGGAATCGGACAAAAGCAGGGCTACACCTTTGGCGCCGTAGTGAGCCAGGGTAGCCAAATCGATTTTCCGTCCGTCAACCGGGGTGTGGTCAATCTTAAAGTCTCCTGTGTGGATGATAGGACCGATGGGGGTTTCAATCACCAGACCCATGGCATCGGGAATGCTGTGGCAGACCCGAAACCAGGACACCGTAAACGCTTTGCCGAACTGGTAGTCCTGGTTCGGCTCTATGGCATAGGCTTGAGCCTCCCGAGTCGCTTTCCGGCCCTTGAGTTTGGAAGATATCAGCCCATGGGCCAACCCCGGCGCATAAACCGGTACGTTCAATTCGGGCAAGATGAATGGCAGAGCGCCAATGTGGTCCTCATGTCCGTGGGTTATGAGGATGGCCCGCACCTTGTCCACCCTGTCTCGAAGGTAGTTGATGTCGGGGATGATTAGGTCGATTCCCGGCATGTCCTCGTCGGGAAATTGAACGCCGCAGTCCACGACGATGATGTCATCGCCGCATTCCAAGGCCATCATGTTTTTGCCGATTTCGCCCAAGCCACCCAAGGGAATGATCCGGACTTGGGGTTTCAATTCATTTACCATTTCTAGAAAAGACTCAACTGTTGTGTAGTGGGCGCCACTGGTTCAGCAACGGGCGTCGGTCTGGGTTCGGGTTCGGTTGCGGGGGCTGGCATCGAAAACATGTCCAGTTGCTCAGCCGGAATTACGCCGGCGGTAGGGGTTTCAGGCATTTGGCCGGAGTCCTCGGCGGCTTGGTCAAACTCATGGGTTTCCGCGATCGAAGTCTCAGATTGGGTGGCTCCGGAACGATCTTGAGCCAGCTTTTCCAAGACCTGGGGAATATTCTTGAAGTCTTGCATGATGGCGCTGCGGTTCTCTTGCCGGTGCAAAGCCGCTGCCGGATGCATGATTGGGTAGATGAACCTGCCTTCTTTCTCCCTCACCTTGCCCCTTGCCCGGGTGATGCTTTCTCCGGGGAAGAACCGGCCCAAGGAGAACCGGCCAAGGGTGACGATTAGTTCCGGGTTCAACAACTCGATTTGCCGGTCCAGGTATTTGCTACAGGAGGACATTTCATCCGGCGATGGGTCTCTGTTTTGAGGGGGTCGGCATTTAATCATGTTGGCTATGAATACCTGCTCTCGGGTCAGACCGATGCTGGCTAAGAGTTCCTCCAGGAATTTACCGGTAGCGCCCACAAAGGGGCGTCCTTGCCGGTCCTCTTGCTGGCCGGGGCCCTCGCCGATAAACAGTAATCTCGCATCCGCCGGCCCTTCTCCCGGCACTGCGTTGGTGCGTCCGGCGCTGAGAGGACAGTCGGTGCAATCTTTAACTAGGTGAGCAATCTCATCCAAGCTAATTGCCCTCAGGGTGCTTGCGGTCTTGACGTTGGCTGCGCCTGAATCATTGGCTTCACTGTTCGTGGGATCGTTCGTGGGGTTGTTCATGGCATCCCAACCTCCCCAATTCCCGGTAGCTCAGGGTTTGATACCGGCCTTCTGGGTCCTGACACCGGACTGGTGGTGTAGACAACTCGAGGCCGTCACGGGAATGACGCCACCCTAAGTATAAACAAATGAGCCGTTAAATAACGAGAAACCGAATTTCTGGCCAAACCTTTGGAGCCAGACCTTTGGATCTAAGAGCAGTTACCGGTTGAGTGATAGCAATGTCGTCTAAAAGCCATCTGGGAGACCATAAAATGTACCAATGTATTATAAATGTAGTACATGGCACGCTCATAAGCGGCCTTACACGGGATATTTGATACACTGGAAGACCGCAAGACGGCCTAGCTGTATTGGAATATTCTAATTCAATTTGAACGGCGCAATTCGGCGCAGTTCTGCGTAATTCGGCACAATTCAATGAAGCAGCGGATACTCACGAACCCCAAAAATACCAAACCGACGGATGGCGCTCGATTAGGGTTGGGCGAAGAATATTCTAATACCGGCAAACCAGAGGATGGTTTAGGTATCCGTTACACCACGGCCTTTGATGTAGGTTACAGCGTCTTGAATCGTTTCGAGGACACCTGCGTCTTCATCGGAAATCTCCAAGGGTTGGTTGCCGGTGGAGAACTCCTCCTCGAAAGCCATAATCAACTCTACCAAGTCCAGAGAATCAGCATTGAGGTTCTCAATAAAAGAGGCGTTTTCGGTCACGTCCGCCTCGTCAACCCCTAGCTTATCTATAACTATCTCTTTTACGCGGTCATATACTGTGGGCAAACTGTCATCTCCCTTCGGGTGCAGCCTTACGGGTAGCAATTTCCCCGGTTTCCAATCCGTCCATCACCGAACCCAATACGCCGTTGATGAACCGGGCTGAGCTATCGCTTCCAAAAACCTTGGCCAATTCGATAGCCTCGTTGATAGCGGTCTTGTGGGGGACTTCGGGGCTATGCAGCAATTCATAAAGAGCAATTCGAAGAATGTTTCGATCCACCAAAGGTAATTGGTCCACGGGCCATGCCGGGGCATGACGCTGGATATGTTGGTCAAGTTCACTACGGGACGTAGTTACACCTCGAGCCAAAGCATCGGCCATTTCCATGGAGGATGCTTGGAGCGAGTTTTCTATGCTGAGCCATTCCAAGCAAGCTTCGCCGGAGGATTCGCCACGGTCGCCCCTAATATCGGCAGCGAATAGGGATTGAAGTGCCGCCATCCGGGCTTCCCGTCTAGGGTCTGAGGGCTTTACCTTGGGCATCGGTCACCTAAGTGTCTAGTCGACCCCAATACCCAGCTTCTTGATTGACGCCGAATCCGACACTGACACGGTTTTCACGTTTCGGTCTATCCTCTTTATCAGGCCGGATAGGACGCCCGCAGGGCCGAATTCGATGAACTGGGACACGCCGGAGTCAACCATGTAATTGACAGAGCTCTTCCACTGAACACACTGGCACAGGCCTTGGACGAGTTCGTCCTTGATCTCTTGAGCCTTCGTGAGGGGAGAGCTGTCAGAATTGGCTATTATTGGGAAAGTGGGGTCTTTGAAATCCAGGGCTTGAATCGCGTCGGTTAGACCCGCCTTGGCGCTGTGCATCCAGGAAGAGTGAAATGCGCCGCTCACCGACAGAGGTATGGTTTTTCGTGCGCCGCGGGCACCGGCTAAGTCCATGGCCCGCGCCACTGCGATCTTGTCGCCGCTAATTACTATTTGATCGTCGGTGTTGATGTTGGCCAGTTCCACCCCGGTTTCGGCGCAGATTTCTTCCAGCGCCAATTCCTTGAGGCCTATTATCGCGGCCATTCCCCCGGGGCGGTCGATCGATGCGTCTTGCATCAACCGTCCTCGTTCCCGCACCAACTGAACTGCTTCACCGAAGCCCACCACGCCAGCCACAACCATAGATGTGTATTCGCCCAAGCTGTGCCCAGCCACCAATTTGGGAATCACGGTGTCTTCGCCGAACTCCTCTTCCATAGCCTTCAGGCAGGCGATGCTGACCGTCATTATCGCTGGTTGGGAATTGACGGTGTCTTGGAGGTCACGAACCGGCCCGTTGAAAATCAGGTCGGACAGCTTGAACCCCAAACTTTCGTCGGCGGTGTCAAATACGGCCTTGGCGGCCGGAGAGGTCTGGTAAAGGTCCGCGCCCATTCCTACCACCTGAGAACCCTGGCCGGGGAATACGTAAGCGCGGTTACTGTTTAGACTTTTTTGATCAATCATTTCGCTTAAAACGCTCCAGCGCACATCCGTGGGACAGCGCAGAGAGGTTACATTCACTCTAACGGGCTAAGCAGCAGCCGTACCCTCAATCACCTGCCGCCCCTTGTAATAACCGCACTGAGGGCAAGCTGTATGAGGCCTTTTGGCGCTACGGCAACGAGAGCAAAATGCCGGAAATACCGGGCTGAGCTTATGGGAGTTGAGCCTTCGGCCCTTCCGCGCCCTCGTTATTTTTTTATTTGGTACTGCACCCATATCTGTTTATCTTCTCTATCTATTTCTACTTAAATATTCTTTGTTGTTCGTTAGACCCCGACTGCGGGGTCTTATTCTTCTTTAGCTAGATTTGCTAAGGCTCGCCATCGCGGGTCCATGGTTTCGTTTTCACACTGGCAATCGGCCAGATTTTGGTTTGCCCCACATGCTTGGCATAGGCCCTTGCAATCCAAGTCGCACAGGGGTTTCATGGGCCGGTTGGTTATGATGTATTCGTTGATGATGCCGGTGAGATCTAGAACGTGGTTGCTGTCGATTAACGCCGCTTCCTCCCCTTCCTCCGGTTGTTCCATCTTGTGGCCCGTTTGCGGGTCTAGGGTAGGGAAGAACTCTTCTTCTATATCCAACTGCGACGCCGTGGGATACTCTCCCAAACACCGGCTACATATCAGATTTGACCGAACCTCCACAGTGGTCCTGACTAAAATACCGCTGTGTACCCGAACCATTTTCACCGGCCCGAACATCGAGTCGGCGCTTCTATTAGGTCCGGTAAAGTTTTCTTCTAGTTGATAAGACCTTAAGGACCCAATCGGCTCTCTTAGCAGTTGAGCGACGTTGTAATGCATCCAGCCTCTGCATTCTGCCTTTTTAAGCCGGTAGTAATTATACGAGCCCTTATGTCTGCTATGTCAAGTGTTACGGTATGCCCATCATGAATATTTTGATGGATTTTTAACAATTAGGAACAAACTATAACAACAAATATCAGGTTGTGATTGTTGGCTCCGCGAAAATGGCAGGATAGGCCGTGATAATCGAAAATCTAGAAAAAGAGCCGGACCTTTAACGTTTCGCCCGGTTCTTGATGGCATCTTGGATGAATTCCACTATCGTGGCGGTGGAGGTGCCTGGCCCAAAAACGCCGGAAACCCCCATATCGGACAATAACTTCCGGTCAGCGTCGGGGACTATGCCGCCAACGATGGTCACCACATCTTCCATGTCCTGTTCTTTCAGCAGGTTCAAGATGTCCGGAAGTATTTCCATGTGAGCGCCCGATAAGATGCTTATGCCCACCACATCCACGTCTTCCTGGGTCGCTGCTTGGACAATCATCTGTGGTGTCTGCCTGATGCCCGTGTAGATGACTTCCATGCCAGCGTCTCTCAGCGCTCTGGCCACCACCTTGGCCCCGCGGTCGTGACCGTCAAGCCCAGGCTTGGCCACCAAAACTCTGATTTTCTCATTCTCTTGCGTCATTCTTTCATTTCCAGAAGGCGTCCACTGGCTCACCCGATGATGCTCTTAGCGCCCTATGCCTGCATCTCTACCGGTGAGCCGTGGGACTAGGTTTTTGCTGCCAAGTAGTGCTAGTTTTCCACCAGCTCGGTTAGAACTCCAAACACGGAGCGAGGGTGGATAAACGCAATCGTTCCAGAGAGGCCCTCCCTGGGTTCTTTGTCTACCAAGCGAAAATCACGGGCTTCCAAAATCTTCAGCTTGCCCGCTATGTCCGTGACGTTGAGAGCCAGGTGATGCAGGCCTTCGCCCCGTTGCTCGATGAACCGGCCCACCGGGGTATCCGCCGAGAGGGGCTCCAAGAGCTCCAATCTGGTCTCCCCCACTTGAATCAACGTGGCCCTAATGCCTTGGTCTTGCATCTCGGTAATCTCAGCGGCGGGAGCGCCGAAAACGTCTTGAAACAGTTCCAAGGCCGCATTGATGTCCTTCACGGCCAGACCTACATGGTCAATGTAATTAACGGTACAGGTATCTGTCATTCTCCGGCACTCTCCGGTCGCCTGCGTGCTGATTTTTACTAAGTTATGGGGACTCTTGAACTTGGTCTTTTTGAACTGGGTAGCCTGGAACTGGATAGCCTGCATGAGCCCATACTATGGAAATTAGATCTGATATTGGCTCAATATGTTCCTGGCTATTACCAGGCGCTGAATCTCGGACGTGCCTTCGTAGATGGTGGTTACCCGGGCGTCCCGGAAAATCCGTTCCACCGGCGAATCCTTGAAGTAACCCGCACCGCCGTGGATTTGGATGGCCTGAGACGCAACCCTTTGACACATTTCCGATGCCATGAGTTTGGCCATACAGGCTTGATCGTTAAACGGCAGGTCGGCGTCCTTCAGGGTTGCTGCGTTCATGGTGGCCATGCGTGCGGTGTATACGTCGGTGGCCATGTCGGCCAACATGAATTGAATGGCTTGGTGTTGGGCGATAGGCTTACCGAAGGTCTCCCGTTGTTGGGCGTAACGCACGGCCTGTTCCAGTGCCGCTTGGCCGATGCCCACGCACTGGGCGGC
>DCAE01000051.1:19295-39115 GCA_002311385.1 Dehalococcoidia bacterium UBA1141
TCCATGGGAACGGGAGTGTCTTGAAAGACCAACTCGCAGGTGCTGGAGCCCCGCATCCCCATCTTGCCGTGTAGAGGGTTCACCTGGAACCCCGGCGAGTTACGGGGCACCACAAAGGCGGAAACACCTTTATAGCCCTTGGACGTGTCGTGGGTCGCAAAAACAACCACGGTGTCGGCTTCAGCTCCGTTGGTAATGAAAGTCTTGCTGCCATTCAAGAAATAGGTTCCATCCCTTTCTACCGCCGTGGTCTTCAGTGCGGCGGCATCGCTGCCGCCGCCGGGCTCGGTCAGCGCCCAAGCGGCAATCTTCTTGCCGGAAGTCAGCTCGGGAATAAACCGCTGGCACTGCTCTTCGCTGCCAAAGCGTTGGATGGTGCTGGTGCCCAAAGAAACGTGGGTTAACAAACAAACGCTGGCAGAAGCGTCACCCCTGGCGATTTCCGAGGCCAAAATCGCGGTCTGCCGGTATCCGCCGCCACCGCCACCGTATTTAGTGTCGATGCTGATTCCGGTCAGCCCCAAGTCTGACATCCCCTTCCAGGTCTCCCAGGAAAACTCTTCTTTATCGTCCACTTCTTTGGCTCTGGGCATCAGCTCTTTGTCAGCAAAATCGTGAGCTAAATTCTGAAGCATCTGTTCTTCTTCGGTAAGAATCATATCGGCCATGTCTTTGTCTCCTTATTAATGGAGTATGTGGGTGAAGTGTATGTCCTGGAAGTTATGGGTAATAAAAGTTTCTTTGTATTTGATTCCTAAAATGCGGCCATTTGATCCTGCTCTCCGAATACGTCTCTAAACACCTGGCAAATCTCGCCTATGGTGCAGTAATTTTCCACGCACTCCAGGATAGCGGGAACCGTGTTATCACTCCCTTTGGCGACTTCTTCCAACCGGGCCAAGGACGTTTTAACCGCAACGCCGTCTCGTCCTTCCCGTAGTTTTTGCAACCTTTTCAGGTGGCCAACAGTGGCTTCGGTGTCCACTTTTAGCAGGCCTTCTATGGGAGGGGAGTCGCTGATGAAACGGTTGACGCCGACGATTGTGCGGTCACCTGCTTCCACTTCCTGGCGGTGCTGGTATGCCGCATCGCCAATCTCCCGGACTTGGAAACCCTGCTCAATGGCGGTCACCGCACCGCCCATCTGGTCGATTTGCTTGATGTATCTTAACGCTTGGTCCTCCAGTTCGTTGGTCAAGCTTTCCACATAGTATGAACCGCCCAAGGGGTCCACCACGTCGGCTGCGCCGCTCTCAAAGGCTAGAATCTGCTGTGTGCGCAGTGATAGCTGCGCCGATTCCTCGGTGGGCAATGCCAGCGCCTCGTCCCGGGAATTTACGTGGAGGGACTGGGAGCCACCTAGGATGGCCGCCAAGGCCTGGACCGTGCAACGAATCAGGTTATTGTCCGGCTGCTGGGCGGTCAAGCTGACACCGGCAGTCTGGGTATGGAAGCGCAACATCAAGGAGCGGGGGTCTTTTGCGCCAAAGCGGTCCCGCATTATCCTGGCCCACATACGTCTGGCGGCCCTGAATTTGGCCACCTCTTCAAAAAGATTGTTTTGGGCGACGAAGAAGAAGGAGACCCGGGGCGCAAAGCCGTCCACGTCCAATCCAGCAGCTATGGCCGCTTCAAGATATGAGATTGCGTTGGAAAAAGTGAATGCCAATTCCTGAACAGCCGTGGCGCCAGCCTCCCGCATGTGGTAGCCGCTGATGCTGATGGTGTTCCAGCGAGGCACTTCGGTAGCGCAATACTTGAAGACATCCACCACCAGACGCATGGACGGTCGAGGCGGATAGGCATAAGTCCCCCGGGCGATATATTCCTTGAGTATGTCGTTTTGCAGCGTGCCGTTTATCTTGTCCGGCGAAACCCCCTGGCGCTTGGCCGCTGCGATGTAAAGGCACAATAGGACCGAAGCGGTGGTGTTGATGGTCATGGAGGTGCTGACCTTGTCCAAAGGAATTTCCTCGAAGAGCGCCTCCATATCTTCCAAGCTGCAGATGGGAACGCCCACCTTGCCCACTTCCCCTTGGGCCATGGGGTGATCCGAATCATAGCCAATTTGGGTAGGTAAGTCGAAAGCGACGGACAGGCCCGTTTGTCCCTGCTCCAAAAGGTAGCGAAACCTGCGGTTGGTGTCCGTGGCGGTGGCGTAGCCGGAGTACTGGCGCATGGTCCAGAGTCGCCCCCGGTAGGTGTTGGGTTGAACGCCTCTGGTGTAAGGAAACTCGCCTGGGTAGCCCAGGTCCTCGTGATAGTCAAATCCGTTAGACCCGGAGCCTGTGGAGCCGGAATTGGGAGACTCCAAGTCTTCGGGGTCATACAGCGGCTCGATATTGATGTCGCTGTCGGTATGAAAATTAGACTGCCGCTCCGGAAACCTGTCCATGGCCGGGTTGAGGGTTTCCTCTAACCATTGCTTCTTGCTCTTGCTGGGCATGGAATCCTCCGTTGGAATCCCCTGGTGGAATCCCCGGTTGCAGGGAAACATTATCGTATTGGGAGATAGGTCTGGAGGCAATTATGCGTGAATTATAAGAAGCCTTGCCCGTTCCGGGAGCCCATTAATCTAAGGCCGTCCAATTGTACTGCCCATCTGCCCGGCGCTCAACTCAAGGTCAGCCACAAAGCTATTTGGCGTTTACAAAGCAAGTATATCGCAACAGGCTGTCGGCACAAATCACGGGCAACAGACGCAAATCTGCCCTGAAGGTATTTACGCAAAAATGCAAGATTCTCTACTAGAGTCTAAAATGTACGAAATGATGGATGGAAACATAGAATGACAGCAATCTTGCGGCTAAAATGGAGACAATATTGTTTATTTCCGACTGGGTTGGTAATAGTTTCCATGGCCATGCTCTTGCTCGGCGCTTTCGCCTCTGCGACGCCTAGATCTAGTCAGCAACCCTTGGGAAACACCCAAGTAAGCGATGTTGAGCCTGAAACTCTCTCAATAATAATCGGAGACGTTGACCCGGACGAACCAGTAAAGAAGATTAGGCGGTTTCAGCCCTTGGCCGACTACCTGGCAACCAAGCTTGAAGGATTCGGAATCGGTGATGGCGGTGTGGTAATTGCTAAAAACTTTGAGGAGATGGGCAGATTATTAAAGAACGGTGAGGTAGATATCTACTTTGACAGTGTCTATCCGGCCATAGCGTCCCAGAAAATATCAGCGTCGGAATTCCTCCTGCGGCGTTCCAAAGATGGGGTTTCTTCATATTGGAGCACCTACGTTGTCCTGAAAGAACGAATGGTAGATAGCTTCGATGAGTTCCTTGGCAAGGTCATAGCATTTGAAGAACCCCGGTCGACTTCAGGCTATCTGCTGCCAGCTGGCCAGCTTCTTGAGGAAGGCTACGTGCTAAGAGAGGTAGATGGGCCCGCTGCGGAAGTAAAGGACAACGAGATTGGTTATTTTTTCTCACGGGACGAGGAAAATACCATCGATATGGTTCTTCGAGGGATGGTCGCTGCCGGAGGTATCTCTAACCAGGATTTTGACGAGCTACCACCTGAACTCTCGGAAAAGCTGGACATAGTCAGCCGTGACACTCTGGATTTCTTACCCGGTCAAGACAACCCATTCTTGAGCAAGCCGGTTAACTTGGACGAATTACTACGCACCGTGGGCGAATCGGTTAAGTTGGGACAAAAAAGATAGACAAAAATGACAAGAGAAGGTTGCCCTAGCAAGCTAATACATCAGCGTATATAATCATTTGAACATGCTCAAGTGATTTCGCCTTCCACCGGCGGGCGTTGCTTAGTGGTAAAGCTCTAGCCTTCCAAGCTAGCCACGCGGGTTCGATTCCCGCCGCCCGCTCCAAAACAGGCTAAACACAAGGGTTTCACCCACGAATAGACGGTCCTAAGTCCCAGGTACCACTCCTTGGCTTTCGCTAAGCGCTCGAATTCAACAGCCACGACCACCTCAGGAGACCAATCTCCATCGGCTATTTCCACCACTCTGCCGCCCCCTACGATTTTGCCGCCGTATCGGTCTAAGGAGGGCAGCCCAAGCTCTTGATAGGGGATGCGGTAATTCCCGAAGCTATCTCCGGCGACAGGCACCTAAGGACTCGAGCCCAGGAGCTAGAGCTTAAACACGGGAGTATCCGTGGTTGACAGAAATACTTAGGCCTTTATACCGTGGGATTGGGCCTACATCTAGGTCACAAAATCGTGAGGAGGATTCATGTTTTGGCTAACGATTTATCAATTAGCGGGCGAGCCTTGTATGTTCAACGCCTGGCGAAACTCTCGAGCTTATGAAATTTGACTATGAACGTTCAGACTCGGCCATGATTCGTCGGGCTGCCTCCATCACGTCTTTCTCGTCCAACGTTACGTCCAACTCGCCTACATCATTCGTCTGGAAAACCGAGTCTGGGTGAAACTTCTGCACCAACTGAGGAACCATTTGCTCATGCAGGTTCTTGTCGCCGGATAGGCTTTCTAGGGTTCCGTTGAAGTCCGCAACTAGGTGTTTTTGGATTTCCTCCGTGAGAACCTCAGTTTCCACGGCGTGTCGCTGAATCTCGCCTATCTTCTGTAGATGCTTGCCAAGATAGCAGCCGCCGAACTGCATCGACTCGCAGTTGCTGCCCTCGAACTCACCCTTGCTCTGATATTTGGGCTCAAGCTCGTGCTCAATCAGGTAATCTCGTACTACTTGGTCTTCGGGATCAGGTTTCTCAAGGTCGTATATCAGATGTACGGTGTACATGAAGAAACCCGCAGGTTCGGTTTTGATGAACACTTGGCCCCTCCAGTTTTTACGCCTGTTACGCCACCACAAGAATAAAAGCGGATTATCTGCCGACGGCCCGTAGGATTCGGTCAACGTGAGCTGGGTCCAGCGCCAGGGAGCCGTCGTCGATTCCGTGCATTGCGTCGATTATAGCGTCGTTGTAGGGAGTGGGCACCGAATGTTCACGACCTTTCTCGGCTACCAGCCCGTTCATGAAATCAATCTCAGACCGGCGGCCTTTCTTTACATCTTGGGCCATGGACGCCAGCCAGTTTACCCGGCCGCCTTGGGTGCTCATGTAATCGTCTAGTTCTTCGTACACATCACCCTTGTCGGCGTCGGCCCACATGCGGGCTGGGTGGCCGTTTATCTCCACCACGTCCAAGCCCATGGCCAGGCCCACCTGTGCGCTTTCCTTCGCCAATTGAATGGATATCAAGCGGCACCTAGTGTCTAGGGCTCTTTCCTGGGAGCCCAATCCGGTCATGGCCGAGATTGCGTTGCCCATGGAGTTCTGGCTGAGTTTTGCCCAACGTTCTCCCCAGAGGTTGTCGGTGGCATAGGAGCCGTCGATGCAATCCAGGAGAGCCGCTATTTTCTCGGTTCGGGGAGTGATACTCCCGTCTTGCTCGCCGACGCGGAACACATGATGCCCGCCATCCCGGCCCACTGCGCCGCCCCGCATCACGTGGCCCGGCTCCCACAGTGCCACTTCTATGTGGGAGGCGATACAGCCGATTTGGCGTTCGTTCCCCACTATGGTGCCGATTACTGGGTCGTTCCAACAATTTTGCAGAGACACGAAAAACCCCTCGGGCTTGACGTATCTTTTCATGAAGTGGGTGGCCCACTCGGTGTCGTAAGACTTTACCGAGATTATGGCGTAGTCAAAAAGCTCGTTTATTCCTTGGGCGTCGGTCAGGTGCATGGCGTTTACCGGAACCGTAAAATCACCCTGACTGCCACTGGCCCGAAGCCCCTGTTTTCGCATAGTCTCGACGTGTTCCGGCCACATGTCGATGAAGGTCACGTCTTCCCCTGCTTGGGTGATGAAGGCACCGACGTAGCAGCCCAGAGCTCCCGCACCGATGATTCCAATCTTGTCGCCCATCTGCTAATCCTCCCCGGTTCCATCAATGCTAATCATACTAGAGCAGCCCCATCATCGTGGCAAGCACAAACTTTTGGACTTACCAGTCGGATGGGCATTGCCCCTAAAGTCCCTTCATCAATGTCATTCTGAGTGGAGCGAAGAATCTTTACGTCTGGGCCATGAGATTCTTCGTCGCTTCGCTCTTCAGAATGACAGTTATTAGGCAAGGCCGGTCGGAGGCACGGGAGAGAAAAGGCGACCGACTGTCGTCACACCCAAAAAACGGGCTTCGCCATAATAGCTGCCTTGGTTTGGTCCGAAGACGGACATTGAACCTGGCTTCGGACGTCTGATTTTCTGGATGGATTTCTAAATCAATCGCGCTGGACTAGAGTTTTACCAGACGCGCATTGTAGATGTGGGACAGGGCGTTTATTTCGTCCATAACGTTGGGAGGCACCGGGTCATCCAATCCCAACACCATCATTGCCCGGCCCCGTAGGTTGAGACGGCCCACTTCCATGAACGAAATGTTGATATTGTGACGTCCCGCCAAAGTGCCCACTGCGCCTATAGACCCAGGCTGATCTTGGTTGTCCACGAACAACAGGTAGGGGACGGTGGGTATGATGTCCATCCAGTACTCGTTGAACCGGACGATGTGAGGCTCGTTGCGCATGGAAGTGCCGGTTATGGATATGCTGCCCTCGGTGGTCTCCAGCGTGGCGCTAATCAAGCTGGAATATTCTTGGGCCACTGCGTTTCTTTGCTCGGTCACGTTCAGACCTCTTTCCTGGGCCAAGCGAGAAGAGTTAATCAGGTTGACTTGGCCGGTGGTGACCGGGCCCAGCACACCAGCCAGCACCGCAGCTTTCAGGGTGGCGGTATCGTGCTCGGTTATCTCCCCCTGGTAGCCGATGGTGACGCCTAGGAACTGGCCTTCCGCTAGGTGGGTCACAAGCTTTCCCACTACTAAAGCGACCCTTATGTAGGGTTCTAAAACGGCGTGGACTTCGGGCGCCACAAAGGGTGCGTTCACCGTGTTTCGCGCCGGTTCGCCATTGAGCACCGTCAACACCTGCTCCGCCGCCTCAACCGCCACCTCCCGCTGTGCCTCTTGGGTGGATGCGCCCAAGTGGGGTGTGATTACGACCTTGGGGTGATCCAGCAAGGGATTGGGCCCGGGCGGCTCTTTGGCGAAGACATCCAAGGCCACGCCACCCAGCTTGCCGTCATTCAGGGCCGCCAGCAGAGCTTCCTCGTCAATCAGTTCGCCCCTGGCCACGTTGATGAGGCGGGCATCGGGCTTCATGCGATCTAGCTCTTTGGTGCTGATTAGGTTGCGGCTGTTTTCGGTGAGGGGTGTGTGCAAAGTAATAAAATCCGACTGGTCCAATAACTCCTCAAAGGAAAGCAACTCGACACCAAGCCGGTGTGCGTAGTCGGGGGCCACAAAAGGATCGTAAGCTACTAGATTCATGGCAAAGCTCTGCGCCCGGCGCACGACCTCTGAGCCTACCCGGCCCAAGCCAATCACGCCCAGCGTTTTGTTGCGGACTTCAACGCCCATGAAAGCGCTTCGCTTCCATTCACCATCCTTCATGGACCGATGGGCTGCAGGAATGTTTCTTGATAAGGCCAGCATGAGGGCGACGGTATGCTCGGCGGCTGCCACCGTGTTGCCGGTGGGGGCGTTGACCACGGCGATGCCAGCACCGGTTGCGGCATCCAAGTCGATATTATCTACGCCTATGCCAGCCCTTGCCACCACCTGGAGTTTTTTTCCGGCTTCAATCACGGCGGCGGTTACTTTGGTCTCGCTACGGACGACCAGAGCGTCGTAGTCGCCCACTACCGCCACCAGTTCTTCGAGTTTCATTCCCGTCTTTACGTCGACATCCGCATGGCCTTTAAGTAGGTCTATGCCCTCTTGGGCGATGGGGTCTGCGATTAATATCTTGGGCAATTTTCCCGTCCTGAAAGAAGTTGTAAGTTGAAGTTTGGCCTAGGCAAAGACGCCGCCGGTAAACTTGCCAGTAACATCGTGTTCGAATCAAGGTTCCAAAACTTGGGGGGATTACTAAAATATAGCACATAAAAGGGGCATCGGCTAAGCGGCAGCAGGCTGGCCGTGGTCTTGGTTTCCTTGACCCTCGGCGGCTTCACTAGTAGGATGAACGGTGGCCGAAACGAGGCTGGGGTAAGACTTCTTTTGGCCTATTATTTTTATAGACCAAGGTTAAAGACCAAGGTTGAGATTCTGAATCAGCAAGACCAGCGCTCCGACCAAGTTTCCGCCCATGTGAAGGGATAAATCAGGTAATCGACCGAAGAATTTACCGGGATAATCGGAATATCAAGAGGTGGTTTATGTTCTTGATGCGATTCACGGAAAGAGCTTACACGAATTATACGGAAGAGGACGTGAGGAACAGCCCAAACGAGGCCGTGCGCCTTACTTTTTCCAACTCCCATCTGGATCCCCAAGTGGCGTCTCGCCAGTACAACGAGTACCTGGATGAGTATGAATACTCGGAAGAGATGGGATTCGACGGTCTGATGCTCAATGAGCACCACAACACCCCCACCTGCTTGGGGGCCACCATGAATCTCGAAGCCGCCATCCTAGCCAGGATCACCAAGAAGTCCAAAATCGTGCTTTTGGGCAACCCTCTGCCAATCCTGGACAATCCCCTTCGTCTGGCTGAGGAGTTAGCTGAGATTGACATGATTTCCGGAGGTCGGTTGGTATCCGGTTTCGTCCGGGGTACCGGGGTGGAAAGCCTGGCCAGCAACACCAATCCTCTTTACAACAGAGAGCGCTTTGAAGAGGCCCACGATCTGTTAATGAAGGTTTGGACCACTCCGGGCCCATTCCGGTGGGAAGGCAAGCATTATCACTTCCGGGTAGTAAATCCCTTCCAGACGCCGTACCAGAAGCCCCATCCACCGGTGTGGATACCAGGATTAGGGAGCCCGGAGACATTGGTCTGGTGTGCGGAACATCATTATCCTTACATCTACTTGGAAACCGACCCGCAGGGCACCCAGGACATGATGGAGATATACACCGAGGTGGCCCAGGAGAATGGGTACACACCGGGACCGGAGCATTTCGGCTATCTGTTGCGCATGCATGTCCAAGACACGGACGAAAAGGCGATAGAGTCGGCCAGGGGTTTCTTGGTGGGGAATATAGGTGTCGGTCAAGTGCCCGTCCCCAAGGACTACATGATGCCGGTGGGCTATTCCGGTAGCCGCAAAGACCCTCGGGTGGCCAGGTACCGGGAGCGCATCCGCAAGGACCCCTTCCTGGGATTGGGCCTCGAAAGGCAGCCCTATGAGGAGATTCTGGCCGCCAACCGGTGGATAGTGGGAAGCCCGGAGACGGTGATTCGAAAGACCAGAGAAGTGTTGTCGCAACTCCGTCCCGGCATTCTGGGCGTGTGGACCAATGACGGAGACACCACCCATGCCGATACCATGCGCTGCCTGGAGTTGATGGGCAAGGAAGTCCTGCCCGCCATCAGGGAGATTGGAGAGGAGCTGGAGTTGACTGATCCATTCCAGAAGGCACCGTAAGGGGAAACAATCAGCTTTCAGCTTTTGGGCATGACGGCGCTTGATGGCAGTTGTGAAGGTTAGTTGAAACCAGGACGAAATCCCCCTGTATCCCCCTTTACGAAAGACTAGTTGGTGGCATTTAGCAGAGGGTGATTGCTGAGAGCTGGCAGTTGATTGCTGGATTTATAAAATTTAGGAGTTTTTAATCATGGCCGCAACGTTCACGGAAGAGTTTGTCGAGGTGGCTGGGTCCCAGATTCACTTGATGAAAGGTGGTTCCGGCGACCCGCTGCTGATACTTCACGGCGCCGGTGGAAACCCCGGCTGGATTCGCTATGCTCAAGAGCTGGCGGACCATTACACCGTCTATATCCCTTCTCACCCCGGCTATGGGCAGTCCGAAAGACCGGACTGGCTGGAGACCATGAACGATTTGGCTTGCTTCTACACCTGGTTTATGGAGAAGCAGGGACTGGATGGGGCCAGAGCCATCGGCTTTTCCATGGGCGGCTGGCTCGCTTCTGAGATTGTGGCCTCATGCCAGCATTCCTTTAGCAAGCTGATGCTGGTGGACCCGGCTGGCATCAAGCCCGAGAAGGGTGAGATCGCCGACATATTCATCATTAGCCCCGCTCAAATCCAGGAAATGTTATTCCACGACAAAAATCAAGTACCCGAGTACGACCAGCTTTTCGGCCAGGAACTAACGCCAGAGCAGACTCAGATTGCCGAGCAAAACCGGGAGATGGCGGTGCGAATCTGCTGGAAACCCTACATGCACGACCCTAGGCTCCGCTTTCTTTTGGGCCGGGTGAACATCCCCACCCAAATTGTTTGGGGCCACCAAGACCAGCTTGTGCCTTTGGAATGCGGCGAGATGTTTAGGGACGCGATTCCGGGCGCAAAACTATCGGTCATCGACAAATGCGGTCATTTGCCCAACATAGAAAAGCCCGAAGAATTCATGAAAATCGCCCTGGATTTCCTGGCTTAAATTAACCTGTCAGCTGTCAGTATTTAACATTCTGGCAATTTGCCGGTTTGAGATTGCGCGCGATGTGAGGAGAATTCGCCAATATGGATACATACTACTTCACCGAGATGCCATACACCGCCTTCCCCGAGTCCGAGGTGGATAAATATCCGTCTATGCGTCTCACCTTTCCCAATAGCTACTTCGACCCCAACACCGCCCACGACCTGTTCAAGCGCTATCTGGACGAGTTCCAGTACGCCGAGGATATCGGTTTTGACGGGTTGATGATTAACGAGCACCACAGCACGCCTTCATGCATGGACGTGGAAGTAAATATCACCGGTGGAATCTTGGCCAGGGTTACCTCTAGAGCCAAGATTCTGATGCTGGGCAACATGCTGCCCACCTCGGACAACCCGGTGCGTTTGGCCGAAGAGATTGCCATGTTGGACGTGATTTCCGGAGGGAGAATCCTATCTGGATTCGTTCGGGGCATCGGAATCGAGACCTGGGCCAACAACACCAACCCGGTGTATAACCGGGAGCGGTTCGAGGAGTGCCACGACCTAATCATCAAGACCTGGACCACACCAGGACCATTCAGGTGGGAAGGAAAGCACTACCAGTACCGGGCGGTCAACCCTTGGATGCTCCCCATTCAGCAGCCCCATCCGCCGGTCTGGGTACCCGGAACCGGCAGCCCTGAGACCGTGGAGTGGGCCGCTCGCAACCGCTACACCTACGCTGCGTTCTTGACTGAACTCAAGGTTGCGAAAGAACTGTTCCAGAACTACCGCAGCTATGCCGCCGAAGACGGATGGGAGCCGGGGCCGGACAAGTTTGCCTTCATGATTTGTTGCCATGTCAATGAGACCGACGAGAAGGCCCAAGAAACGGGCAAGGCATTTATGTGGCGCATGGGTTATCCGCTGAAGGGACCCCGAGAGTATTGGGCGCCGCCGGGGTATTTCTCAAGGGCTGGGACCGCCGCCAACGCTCGACGCCGCGTCCGGCCGCTGAACGAACTTTCCTACCAGGAATTGCAAGACGACTATCACTTGGTGGTGGGCAGCCCGGATACGGTGATCAAAAAATTGCGCCACATAAAAGACGAGTTGGGTGTGGGGGCCTTGCTCCTAGAGGCCCAGGGAGGCCCAATGTCCCACGAAGACACGATGCGCTCGATAAAATTGCTGGGGACAGAGGTGATTCCGGCGATTAGGGACTAAAAATCAGGGACTAAAAGCATTCCGCCCGTAATTCGGAACAGTGATTAATCGGCCTTACGGGCGGTGATGATGCTCATTCCATTGGGCAACAGCTTACGTTCGACCTTTTCCAGCCCCGCTTTTTCTATCCACTCAGTGCGCTCTCCCTCTGTGTAGGCTTGACCTTGATCGTAAGTATTCAGGAACATTAGGTTCATTGCGACCATCTCTTGAGGCGACAACCGAGAATCGTCCAGGATATGGCCGATGATGTAGACCACGCCGCCCGGCGATATTGCTTTACCTACATTGGTTAGCGCAGCCTGCGCTTGCAGGGATTAGAAATGGCAGGGAACCGACAACTCGGCGCAGGTGTCCCTTATCCACTGAGCAACCTCTTCGTGTAAGGGTATGCCGTCTTCCCGGCGTATTTCCTCTATTTCGGCTTCGGGTTGCCCCGCGACCATCACCCGGTCGTGGCCTGGAGCAGGCTTGGTGCTCTTCATCATCCCCATCCACTCGTCCATCATTTCTTTGAATTCGTCGGGGTCGGTGAAGGCGTCGATGCTGTAAGCTGCGACGTAGTGGCCGAAATTGGGACGGCCAGGAACGGCCCCGTAGCCGACGCCGGTAAGCACTCCGGCCAGTATATCTACCATGCAGGATAGGCCATAGCCCTTGTGGGAGCCCAACTCACGGGTGCTACCCAGAGGCAGCAGGGTGTACTTCTCCGGTGGGTCGGCTTCATCCATTATGGGGTTGCCGTCTTCATCGGCCAGCCAGCCCGGTTCCATTTTGACGCCCAAACGACGGGCAATGCCGACCTTGTTTCCTGCCACCGAACTGGTGGCGGCGTCGAACACGAAGGGAGGCTCGTTTTTCGCTGGCGCAGCGACGGCTATGGGATTGGTGCCCAAACGCGCTTCCGCCCCGAAGGTTGGCACAACGGAAGGGGGACAACTGGTCATGCAGACCCCAATCATGTCGTGCTCCACTGCCATCATTGCATGGTAGGAAGCCATTCCCAGGTGGCGGGCGTTTCCTATAGTAACCATTCCCACACCCACGTTTTTGGCTTTCTGGATGGCGATGTCCATGGCCTTGGGGGTGATGATGATTCCCAAACCTCGGTCGGAATCGATGTTGGCAGTGCTGGGGGTCTCCCGGATAATCTTCCAGTTGGGCCTGGGGTTTATCTGCCCGTTCTGATATCCGGTGATATAGCTTTTTAGCATGTTGGACACGCCGTGGGAGTCGACTCCTCGCAAGTCGGCTAGCACCAACACGTCGGCCCCCAACAGGGCGTCAGCGGGAGGCACTCCCATTTTCTCGAAGACTCCAGCTACCGTGGCCTTGAGGTCTTCGCCTTTAACGAAAACTGCGTCATCCAAGTTCACCCGAAACTGCTCTAGCAAAGTAACCCTCCTCGTTTCGCTCCAGGGATTTGCATCAAGTACATGAATGCCGGGACCAAAAATCGCCGCACTGTGGATGGATTCGTTGGCCTGCGGTTTTCATCCGAATATCGCTAGTCTTTGGCTATTGGGCGTGTGCCCAGCCAGGCTCAGGGCCGAAACGAGTATAGCACCGGTTCATCTTGATAGTCACTGGGCCTTTTATCTAAGCATCGTGAGGAGGGTTGACCAACGTGATGCGGCGATAGGAAATGCGTAGCCCCTGTATTTCCCGAATTTCGAGACTGGCAGGTTCGGTCATATGCCCAATGGGGTGTTTTGCTATTTGCAGTTAGGCGTGAGATTCCATAGATTTGATTAAACACCTTTGGTTTGTGGTCTGGACGTCTAGGGAAACAAGAAAAATTTCCCTGCGCCCTTCAGGCAGGAAGGCAATAGCCTGCAGAACATCACGCTAGGCGACAAACGAGGCAACTGATGGCAGCGATTCAACGCTCACCGGGAGTAAGTTTACGTAAAACCTTCGGCACCGTAGCCGTTCTTTTGGTGCTTGGCCTTCTCTGGCTGGCTTTCTTTTGAGCCGGAAGCTCGCCATACAAGGGCGGCCAAGATTCTATAGGCACTTCCGGTGGTACGGTGGCGTCCACCGGCATCGGCTTCCAACCCATGGATCCCGCCATACTGAATTCGTTTCCAACTTTAGGCGCAGCCAATGACGCTGGGCCGACGGGTTCGGGGGATAATATCGCTGTACTGGCGATTGCTGGAGCGTCCGCTTTGGCCTTCAGCATACTGGTGTTCTTATCCGTTATTAGGCTCCAGACTCTAAAGCTCCGATTAGGAAGCCTATCTCCGGAACGGGTGCAGTTGCGGCAAATCACCGGACCTTAACGCCTCCAACCATCTTTGATGCACCCAATCCCAACCGGCGTCAACCAAGGCTTAAGGGTGACGCGCCCAGGAGTCATCCAAATTGGGCAACGTCGTTTCCGGTGCCATAGTGACCACGTTGTTTCTGTTGGTTACCATGGTCGTTTTCTTTTTTCTCCTCAGTTCATTCACCAACCGGAGCCTCGACGCCAGCGCAGCCTCCGCCCGGCAAGGTGCCAGAGTCCATTCGGCAATACAGTTCAACTCAACAGCACAAGCCAACGCAGGTGTCTGCGACGTCTATTCGGTGGTCGTTGAGAACACGGGCGATATCCTGATGGACGATTTCAGCGAGATGGACCTGATTGTGGAATACACGGACACCGGAGACACAGCGGTGATTGAAAGGTTGGCTCATGCCACAGGCTGGTCGGTCTCATCAATCTCCCCCGACACCAGAGGCCCCTCGGAATGGAACCCGGGAGAGATTGCAACGGTCAACTTTACCCTGTCGCCAACAGCAAAGGACGGCACGTCCGGACTGGTGACCATGGCCACGTACTTGGGAATTTCAGACTCCTCCTACTTTTCCTGCGCTATCTCTTGAGTTAGGCGTCAACTTGTCTGTGTCCTTGGCGCTCCATACCTCCTCTAAGCCCGTGGCTTGCTGGTTTCGCCGCTGATATAATCCTCACAATCCTATCAAGAGGGTGGCATTCATTGGCTGACAGAGAACAGGCGCTTAATATTCTCTCCCGTTTGGGAGTGCAGCCAGCAGTGGCATATCGGGAAGCCGGAGTGGCGTCGGCAGTGGAACTGACCTTGAAAGAGTTGGGAGTGGCGTGGGAGGTAGACGACCACGGCAACATCATCGCCCGTGTGACCGGCCAGGATCCCGCTGCCGAGCCTTTGGCTTTGGTGGCCCATATGGACCATCCCGGCTTTGAAGCAGTGTCTTATCAGGGTGACTACCTAGTCGGCGATGTCTTAGGTGGAGTGCCTCCGGCCAGTTTTGAGGCAGGGGTGCCGCTACACATCATCTTGGCTGACGGCAAGCGTTTGCCCGCCACCACCGCCGGACGCCACGGCGATGACGCACAGCGGCAAGTGTTGATTGAGTTAAGTGAACCGGCGCAGTTGGAATTACCGGCCGCCGTGGTGTTCGACCTGCCGGACTTCCAGGTGGACGGGGACATGATACGGATGCGGGCCGCCGACGATCTGGCGGGTTGTGCCAGCATACTGGCGGCGCTGGCAGAATTGTCGGCACAAACACCGCCTGGGGACGTTTACGGGGTGTTCACCCGCGCCGAGGAAGTTGGTCTGATGGGCGCAAGGCTGTTGGCGGAGTCGGGCCTCTTGCCCAAGCAGACGTTGGTTGTGTCTTTGGAGTCCAGCCGCACCCTGCCCGGAGCAGAGCAAGGCAGCGGCCCGGTCATACGCGTTGGGGACGCTGGCATGACCTTTAACGCCGACGCTGAATCGGTATTGCTCAAGGCCAGAGAGACCCTGCAACTCCAAGAGGGGGGCTTCCGGGTGCAGCGGCAACTGATGAGCGGGGGCGTTTGCGAAGCCAGCGCCTTTGCCTTGTTCGGCTACCGCACCACGGGTATAGCTTTCCCATTGGGCAATTATCATAACGGAGCGCCCGACGGGACAATCCAAGCCGAATACATCCACGTCGAAGACTTTATCGGCGGAGTCCGGCTAATCGTGGAAGCAGCCCGGCAGATGCCTGAAAAGAACAACATTGCTTTCAAGCAGAGACTAAGCCAGGTGCCTGATGACGTGAGGGAGAGGCTTGGCCGCAAACTAACTTAGCTTAGTATGGCCGGCCTAGCTAGACACCAACCACCCGCACCCGGTGGTTATTGCTGTCGGCTATGTAGATATTGCCTTGGGCGTCCACATCCGCGCCGTGGGGACGGTCCATACCGGCGTTCACGGCGTCTCCGCCATCCCCTTCTCCGCCCTTATGACCGCCAGCCACGGTGGTGACGATTCCGGTGGAGACATCTATCTTGCGTATGGCGTGGTTCTCGGTGTCTACCACCAGGATATTGCCTTGCTGGTCGCAGCGTAAGGCCTTGGGAGCGCCCCAGGTGGAAGTTAGCGCCGGTCCGCCGTCTCCGGTGTAGCCGCCTTCCCCTGTTCCGGCAATGGTGGACATGCGCCCCGTGCTGTCAATTTTGCGAACGCCATTGCCCTCCCGCTCACTGATGTAGGTGTTCCCTTGGCCGTCGTTACACACAGCCCGAGCGCCCAGAATCCCCGCCTCTATGGCCGGTCCACCGTCTCCGGTGCGCTCTTTCTGGCCGTTGCCAGCAAAGGTGTTGATTATGCCGTTGCTGAGATTGAGGCGGCGGATTCTCTGGTCTTGAATGTCGGCGATAAGCAGCCCACCCAAGCCGTCCAAGAAGCAATCGTTGGGCTCTTTTAGTTGCGCCGCTGTGCCTGGCCCTCCATCGCCGCTGTATCCAGCCACCCCGGTGCCAGCCACAGTTGTAATGATGCCGGTGACACCGTCTACCTTGCGAATCACGGAGTTTAAGCGGTCGACGATGTATATGTCGCCGTTGCCGTCGATTTGCAACGAATATGGCTGGTTGAAAGTGGCTTGGGTGGCCGGACCGCTATCACCGGAATAACCCTCGCTGCCGGTGCCCGCCACCGTGGTGATGACTCCAGTGGCCTTGTCCACCTTGCGCACACAATGGTTGGTCGCTTCGGCCAGAAATAGATTGCCTTGTGCGTCAAAAGCGCACATGAAAGGCTCGCTGAGCAGCGCGCTGGCCGCAGGACCACCGTCCCCGGTGTAGCCCTTCTCACCGGTTCCCACAAAGGTCTGAATCTTTCCCTTCTCGAAACTCATTTAAGCCGTTCTCCCGTCTAGATAGCTGTCTTTCTTAGCTCAAGTCCCCCATTCTTAAAGGGGGACTCAGTGGGGATTTTCGTCGCAACTAGTTCGTCGCTGTTTCTCCGTTATACCAGTCCAGCAACTCGCTGCCGGTCATGAATACCACGCCCTCGAATTGCTTGATGTAGTCAAATATCATGTTGTAGTACTTGATTCGGTGGGGCACGCCGGTGATGTAGGGGTGAGTTGAGATACACATCACCCGGGCGCTTTCGGCCCCTTCCCGGTAGAGAGTGTCGAACTGGTCTTTGGCACGCTCGAAAATCTCAGGCGATTTGTGGTGCTGTATCAGGTAGATGGGAATGTCATTGAGTTCCACGGTATAAGGCAAGGCCACCAAGCGCCCGCTTTTGACCTTCATCTCGTAGGGTTGGTCGTCGTTGCACCAGTCTGCGACGTATTCGATCCCTTCCTCGGCCAGGATATCCGGTGTGTCGAACGTCTCGGCCAGCCCTGGCCCCATCCAACCCCTGGGAGCGGTACCGGTCAATTCTTTAATGGTGCTGATGGTCTTGCGAATGGTTTCTCTTTCGTCTGGTTCGCTGTTTATGACCCGCTGGATGAAACCGTGGCCCAGCATCTCCCATCCCGACTTCAGGCTATCTTTCACCAACTGAGGGTAGCTTAGGCATACTGATCCATTAAGGCTGACCGTCGCCCGGATGCCGTGGCTGTCCAACACCTGTTTGAACCGCCAGAAACCGACGCGCATGCCGTAGTCGAACCAACCGAAGTTGGCGATATCCGGGATGATGCTGACTCCTTGGGGACTGGGTAACACCGCTCTGGCCATGGGAGAATTTATATCCCATTCTTCTACGTTGATTACCGGCCACACAGCTACCCTCGCGCCGCCGGGCAGCTTAAGGGGTTTTCGTTGAAAAATCGGGGAGTAATCGGCTCGGGGATTGGCCATTGTGAGCTCCTTTTATTGTGATCAGCCGTCAGCTAGAAACGGTACTTCAGGCGCATTTTACTGCTGTGTAGGCAATTACATAGGCAACCAAGTTGGGACAGGAAAAGCCCCCGGAAAATTCCCACGGGAAAGTCCCCTTTGTAAAGGGGGATTTAGGGGGATTTGGCCCCTCGCTGAAACTCGACGGCTAATTTATAAACCCAGCGCGTTTAGACCCATGTTGGCGATGTCTTCGTCTTCTTGGGCAGCCAGGCCGCTTACGCCAATTCCTCCCAGTATCGCTCCCGTGCTTGGGTGCAACACCACAACACCACCTTGAACTGCAGCCAGCATGGGGTCGCCCATCTCGGCCACACTGCGCCCCTGCTCCTTGAGCCTGGCGGCATAGTCTTTGGAGTCTTGACCGGACAGAGCGCAGGTGTAGGCCTTACGGATGGCCATGCGCTGGGGTATCTTGCGGCAACGGTCCATGCGCACGTAGCTAATCAGGTCTCCCACATCGTCAACAATGGCGATGGCCAGAGGACGGTCTGAGTCTTCAGTGGCCTTGGCCATCATAACGTTCATTGCTTTTTGGATTTGGTCCAGGCTCAGCATAGGCTTGTCGAACATGAATTTTCCTCCGTTAACCAATTTGGGGGAGCAAAAGGTCTGACGAATTCTAGCGTCGGCTAATTCTAGCGTCGGTGGGAGAGGGAGGCAAGGAAGAGGATGGGCTAATTAGCCCACGCCTGGGATTTCCCTCCTACCTTTGATGGAGAAGGCCAACTGGCCCGGCACCGGTGGAGCACCATCCGCCAAGACATCTTTTTGAAATATGGAGGAGCGGGATTCATCATAGAGCAATCTACGTATGATGTTTGGCGGGGTAGCTGCTTGCTATCTTTCTGGCGGTGATAGCACAGGGGCGGCATTTCTTTTCGAGATTGCCGCCCTTGATTGCCGAGTTAGGTCTGGGATTCCGATATTCGGTTTAGAGCAGACCGCCGATGGTCAGCCAGTAAAAGACTATGTAGGTGCCAGCAACCACCATCAGCGCCGAGCCGAAAGGCTGGATGAAGGGAAGGGCCTTGCGCAGCATGCTGGTCATGGTGCCTTTGAAAAATGCCATTCCGATGGTTAGGGCCATGATTACCAGACCCATTCCGAAGGCGAAGAGGAAAAAGTTGCCTACCACCGATGCTGTACTGGCCCCGGCAACACTGATGCCCACAACCGCCAGGAAAATTGGAAGTGCGCAACTCAAAGATGCCGTGCCGTAACTCAGCCCGAACATGAAGTAGCCGCGGGTGCTGATTTCGCCTGGATTGCCCATATGGCTGGCCGCTTGGGCGGCGATACCGGTGTATAGTTTGCCGCCGCCGACCATCCAAGCCCCAACCAAGGCCAAGCCGATACCGATGACTAGACCCAGCCAGGGAAGAAGATCGCTTACGAATGATGCTCCCAGTCCTATGGCTGCGCCAACTACACCGAATAGCAGCACGAATCCAATGGTGACCGTGCCGCCAATCTTGACGGCTTTGCTAAATTGTCGGACAGGGGACACTGTTTGATCCGTATCCGCCTTGTCGCCGAGGTACATGCCCAAATATGCTGGCAGCATCGCGAACCCGCAGGGGTTGACCGCCGATGCCAGACCGGCGGCAAGGGCAAATAGGGAAGAGGCCCCCACCAGGCCTCCCAACTTGGTGCTGGAGTTCCCAGATAGCCTCTCTACGAACAAGTTAACGCTGTCTATGCCGCCCTCGCCGCCCTCGCCGCCCACGATGGCGGCTCCGACGAAAGCCGTGGTCAAGGACGCCGCAGCGACGAACAACGGGATGAGGATGCTCCGCCAAGATGTTACTTGTCCGAAAGGAAGGGCCTTTAGCACGTTGGGTAAACCTCGTGAAATAGTGGGGCTAGACATTAGTATTCTACGCTTCCATTTACCGTATAGATTCCCTGGCTCATCGGCAATTCGCGGCGCCTAAGGGCATTGGCCGAACTTTTTTATGCGCCTCTTATTGCTTTTGTACAGGGTTGGATGCAGCCCAGCGGGGCCGGATTTAGGGATTCACGGGATCGGACAAAAAGAGTAGAGGCCGGTTCGCAAT
>DCAE01000051.1:39159-79505 GCA_002311385.1 Dehalococcoidia bacterium UBA1141
ATTGCGAACCGGCCTCTACTCTTTATTGGTTCTCGCTCTTTTAGGAGATAAGCGCCCCGACTAGACTGGGACTCCCAGCGCCGGGAAAATCTCGTCACGGAAAGCCTGAAGCTCCCGGTGGGCGAACTCATAAGTTGCGCCAGTCATCAGGTAAAGGTGGTCGATGCCCGCACGTTCCGCCTTCTTGATTTGCTCGGCGCAGTGGGCGGGTGTGCCGATGAGACCGATGTTATCGCATAGATCGGCCAGCAGCTCATCGGACATAAAAGAGCACAACTCTTTGGCCTTTTCCCAGTCTTCTGCGTGGACCACGTCGGGATAGAGGTCGTAGAGCCCCTTGGGAATTTCCAGTTCGCCAATCTCCATTCCCGCGGCTCGTAGCCACTTGGTGTGATACTCCTCCATCAACCGCTGAACGCACAAGGGCCTGGCTGCTTCCCTGGCTTCTTTCTGGTCGGCGTCGATGATGGTGGTGGCGGTCAGGATTATCTCTACTTCGTTTGGGTTGCGGCCAGCCCTTTTAGCGCCAATCTCCACATGCTGCCTTGCCAATTCCACGGCCTTGGGGTCCAACCCAATCTGGAGCAGCACGCCGTCAGCCACTTCCCCGGCGGCTTCTATGGCCCTGGGACCGGTGGCGGATATATAGATTGGAGGTACTTCCCCTCCGCCATGGCGCATCCTGCTCTTGGAGCCGTCGAAGTCCACTTCATCGCCAGCGAGAAGGCTTTTCATGGTCAGGACCGACTCTCGCATCTGCTTGACTGACGCGGGCTTGATGCCGATGGTCTGTACTGAACTGTAGCCCCTGCCCATCCAGTACTCAGTGCGTCCGGGGGCAATTTCCGCTACTGTTTTGAATGCCGATGCCAAGACTGAAGGGTGGCGAGTCACAGGGTTGGTTACGGCCGAAGCGATGCGAATCTTGGAGGTGGCCTGAGCGGCGATAGCCATGCTCACGAATACGTCACGTTCCAGCAATTGGGAATCCAAGATACCCACTCCGGCGAATCCGGCTTCTTCGCACTGTTTGATAAAGTCCGCCGTTTCGTTAGCTGGCTTACACGGCGGGACTCTTAGGTCGATTCTCATTTTTCTGTGTTCTCCCTTTTAGAAAATTAGAGGTTGATGGCGGATATTATACCCGATTTCCACTTTACCTTTACCCCATCCTTCGGCAAAGTCAGAGCAGGCCTGACGTTTCGTAGCAAATGGGCTTTGTCTCGATTCCCCATACCTCCGTCATTCTTCAAGCCACTCAGAATGACAATAGTGACGTAAGACCTAGGAATGGCGGAATCTACTGACTAACTTGACGTTGTTTCCCTAGGTCATGACCCGGCGGAAGAAGTCCAGGGCGTTGCCGCCGGTGATTTTCATTACGTCTTCGTCCGAATAGCCTCGGGAAATCAGTCCGCGGATGATATTTTTCCCGTCGGCGGGCGATTCCAGGCCGCTTAGATATTCGGCCGGGAATTCCCTGGGCGCGTCTCTGGCCATCATGTGCTTATGGAATCCCACATGGTCGCCGATGACGGTATCGGTGCCGATGCCGACATGGTCGATGCCCACTAGGTTGGTCATGTAGACGTAGTGGTCCAAGACGCACTCGATGGTCTGCTCAGGGTCGTCGCTCAACGAATTGGGCACGGCTGTGATGGCAATCAACCCACCCTTCTTGGCGCAGGCCAGCAGCTCCTCGTCCTTCCGCGTCCTTTTTACCGGTCTAAGCGTGTAGGAAGCGTTGTGGCTGAAAATCACCGGTGTCTTGGAGAATTCTATAGCGTCCATGGCCGTTTTGAACGAAGCATGGGACAGGTCAACCGCCATGCCTAGGTCGTTCATGCGGTGCACGACCTCAATGCCGAAGTCGCTGAGGCCACCGTCGTTGCGCTCGTACATACCGTCGCCGATGTAGTTCTTTCGGAAGTAGGTGAGGCCAGCCAGTCTCACACCTACGTTGTACAGGGTGTCCACTCGGCTTAACTGGCTACCGATGGCCAAGTGCTCCAGCGTTGGCATGAAGCCCAACTTGCCTTGTTGCTTGGCGGCCAGGATGTCGTTTGCATTGCCCACTTTAACCACGTCTTTCTGTAGGTTGATATCGGCCAGCATCATGTTCACTTCGCCCAGAACGTCGTCATATTCCACGAAGGACATGTCCTCGGCATTGAGTAAGGCACGAAACACATTGGACGTGGTCACGGTGGACCAGCCGCCATGCTTGACAGCGTCGTAACCCCAGCTATAGCTGCTGGTCCGCAGGTAGTCGATGAACAGGCCCATGTCCTCGGGCAGGATGAAGGGGTGTTGGTGTACGTCCACCATGGTGACCTCTTCGGCCAGATTCTGGAAACGGACGTTTTGGGCGCTGTCCAAGGGCACCGTCATCGATGGCACACGGTCTATCTGTTTTGCTTGAGGGATCGGGTTTACAGCCATGATTGCTCCGTAGAGATTTAATATCACCGCAGAGAACGTGTAGAGTTAGAAAAACTCTTTGCTCTCTGCGGCTCTGCGGTGAACGCACCTTGGCGGTGAAACTAAAGACCGATAAGCTCCCGGGCATTCTCGCCCAAAATCTTCTCTTTGTCGGTATCGGTTATGGCCAGACTGTCTATGAATTCAGCGTCCACCGTCTGGCTTGCCAAGGGAAAGTCGGTGCCGAAGCACACCTTGTTGATGCCGTGCTTGTTGATGATAGTGGTCAAGGTCTTGATCCCCACTTCTTTTACGGACGGAGGCCAAGTGGTGTCTATGAGCACGTTTTCCCGGCCAATCAACTCTCTTTCCGCTTCGTCCAGCATGTAGAACCCGCCCAAATGGAGCGCGATTACCTTTAGTTTCGGGAACCGGCGGACCACGTTCATGACTCGCTCAGGCGCTGCGTACAGAGGGTCGCCTGGCTTGGTGTGGGGCCACTTGCCGGAGTGAATCTCCAGCACCATGTTTTCGCCCATCTCTTCGTAGACTGGGAACATCTTTGGATCGTCGGGGTAAAACTGGTTCATTATCGGGTGGAGCTTGATGCCCTTGATGCCGTTTTCCCTCAGCAATCGGACTTCACCGGGCATATCTTCCAAGTCGGGATGAATCGCGCCAAAGGGCACCAACATATCATCTTGAATACTTATCAGCCAATCATTGATGCCCCGCACTTGGTCCACTCGCTCGGCTACGCCCAGAACGATAGACTTGTCGACGCCGGAATCCCGCATATGGGATTTTACCCCGTCCACCGTGCCGGTAGTTACGGCGTCATAGCCAAAATCGCGTTCCATAATCCCGGTTATAACCTCGGCAATTCGGTCCGGGTACACATGGGTATGAACGTCAACCCGCATTTAATGGCTCCTATTTGGCGGTGGAAAATGATCTGAGTTGGAGGTGATTTAGCGAAATCCCCCGAAATCCCCCTTTACCAAAGGGGGACGTTCCTGATGGGCTGGGCTCAGCCCACCAGCGGCAGTCCCTCGCTCTCGCGTACCTCGTTGATGATTTGCAGGACACGTGTGTGGAAGGGTGGGTATTCCAGTTCAAACTCGCCCAGGAGGCGGCTGTTGTCCACCAGGAAATTGCCCGAGTCTTCCCTACCGCCGTCGCTTTCGAAGGTAATCTGGGCATCGGGCAGGTATCCCCGGACTATGTCGGCCAAGTCGCCCATGCTGATGGCCTCTCCGCCGGTGTTGTACAAGGGGTAGTGGCTGGAATTGGCCAAGGTTACCCGAACGAAGGCCTCGGCCACGTCATCCACATGCACCGGCAGGCGCATGATGTCCTTTTTGGGAAAGCTAACCGGCTGTCCCATGGCTGGCAAGACAACGCAGCGCACGTGGTCCGTGGAGCCCCGAACCTTGTCCGGCCCAGTCACGTTGGCAGGACGTATGCCGGTGATAGACATGCCGTAGATAGAGTTGTACTGGTCTGCTTGGAATTCGTTGAAAATTTTATGAACGGCGTACTGGCTAGTGCCCATCTTAGCGTCGTCCTCGTTGATGAGCCGCTCACCAAAGTGGGACTGCTGGCCGCTGGAGGCCAAAGAACTGGCGTAGACAATCCGGTTAACACCGCAGACCCTGGCGGCCTCAAAGCAGTTGTCCATCCCCAACACGTTCAACTTCATGGTGAAATGGGGAGTGTCGTCACCGCTACCCAGCAAGTAGGCCAGGTTGAGGATTCGGTCGGGTTTGGAGGCCAGAATCGCTTTAATCACGTCTTCGAATTGGGTGATATCCCCGTACATCACGCTGACTTGGTCGCCGTATTCGTCAAATGAAGCGGACCGGGGGTTGATGTCCATGCAGACCACCTTTTCGCCTCGGTCCGCCAAGCGGCGGATGGCCCGTTGGCCGATGAACCCGGTTCCACCGAAAACTAATACCGTCATTGTTGTCTCCTGTGGTCTTGTTAAATACTACTGTTGAATTTGGCTGCTGAGCAGGGGCTTGTTATTTCGGCCAGGTATCGGGGAGAGACGTGGCCAGCCAATTCACAAGCGCGGCATTGACTTCCGCTGGTTTTTCTTGGGCCACCCAATGTCCGCTTTGCACCGCTCGCTCCGTCAGATTGCGGCAATGTTCCCGCATGGGCTCGGCGAGGCGCGAGTCGATGCACTCGCAGGTGAAGTCGTATTCTGCGGCTATAAATAGTGTGGGCAACTCCAGCACGCCATCGTTCACCGCTCGTTGGGCATAGGCCAGGTTGGACTCGTGGTTCATATAGTAGGAACTGGGGCCGAAAAAGCCATTACGACCCAAAGCAGCAGCGTAGGCGCTCAGGTCTCCTTCGCTCAAGACATTGGAGTCACGGTCCACTTCCGGAGGCTCCGTTGCGCCCCTGAACCAGCCGCCGTCGTTTCGAACGTAGGCCGTTCTTGACGGTTTGTTCTTGCCACCGGGGTCGCCGCTACGGAAGAGGGCCTTGATGGCATTCGTAGGGTCAGCGTCGAAGGGAGCGATGGCTGCGTCGAAATTCTCCTCGTAGAAGCGCTGGTACTCCCACTGGCCCACCGGAAACTCACCTTCAGGGTATACGTCCCGGTTAATCAGGCCCAATATGGCGTCCAAGCCGCGTTCCAGCGTGTAGTAAGGAACGGAGATATTGGCGACGCCGTGACACCGTTCGGGATGGTGGCTGGCGATGCTCCAGACCACCGGTGCGCCCCAGTCGTGGCCGACCCACACCGCTTTTTCTACATCAAGGGCGTCTTGAAGGCCAATCATGTCGGCAACGATGGACTCCAAGGCGTAGTCCTGATGTCGGGGGTGAACGGTCGAGCGTCCGTAGCCTCGCATATCCGGGGCGATTGCTCGAAACCCCAAACCGGCGAGGCAAGGGAGTTGGTGGCGCCAGCTTATGGAAAGCTCGGGCCAGCCATGTACGAAGATGACCAAAGGGCCGTTGACCGGGCCGGCTGACAGGTAGAAAGTCTGATGGTTGCCGGTACGAACGACATTTTCGGAAACAGTTTCTGAGTCCATGGCCCCGTTCCTTCTCGCCTTGACTGGCGGGTATTTGCCTAGACTGAGCGGGCTGGCACTTACCGGGCTGCGGCCTCTTTATTCGCTGCAAAGGCCGCTTTCAGCGCCGTTGTGGCTTGTGAGACTGCTTGCTCTCCCTTGTCCAACACCGACGACATGCCGAAGAACCCATGAATCATGCCATCGTAACGGGTGGCCGTGGTGGGCACGCCCGCGTCCTTGAGTTTCTTGGCGTAGGCTTCCCCCTCATCCCGCAGCGGGTCGAATTCGGCGGTGATGACCAACGCCGGGGGTTGTCCGCTAACGTCCTTGGCGGCCAAAGGAGCCGCGTAGGGGTTCGACGCATCGGCTTCGCTGCTCAGGTAATGCTTCCAATACCATTTCATGCCATCCATGGTGAGCAGGTAGCCGTTGGCGTTGTCCTTATAGGAACCACTGCCGAAGTCCACGGCCGTCACCGGATATACCAGCAGTTGGAAAGCTATGAAGAGGTCGCCCCGGTCCTTGGCTGCCAGAGCCACGCCAGCGGCCAGGTTGCCTCCGGCGCTGTCGCCGCCCACGGCGATGCGGGAAGGATCCACATTGATGCTGGTCGCGTTTTGGGAAATCCACTTGGTCGCCACGTAGCAGTCGTCGAAAGGCACGGGGAATTTGGCTTCGGGGGCCAAACGGTAGTCAACGGATACCACTACACAATCAGCGCCCACGGCCAGCTGGCGGGAGACGCAGTCGGCAGTCTCCAGGTTACCAATGACCCAGCCGCCGCCGTGGAACCAACTTAGGACCGGGAATGGTCCGTCTCCGGCCGGTGTGTAGATGCGCACAGGAACTTGGAAGTCGCCGTTGGCTATGGTCCGGTCCTCCACCTTGGCTACTTCCGGTCCTTGGGGCCGGGGCCGGGCCATCTGGTTGGCGCGGGCTTCTTCCGGTGAAATCGTGTGGTTGGGCGGGAGTCCCAATTCGTCCATAGCATCTAAAACTGTTCTTGCTTGCGGGTCCAACGGCATTTTGATACCTCCTCAATTAGCGCTATTGATTTAAGTTCAGTGTCAGTTCTTCCGGTTCGGGGATTTGGTCTAGACCATAGTATTTATGCTCAATTTTGTCCCCGGAGACTTTGACTATTCTAAAGCCTGATGGCTCTTGGCCCAGGGGATAGCCTAGGGCTCCCGTGGTAACCATCTGGATTCCTTTGTAATTTACATGGTGGCATTTGTGCAAGTGACCGGAGAACACCGCCGAGACGGCATGGGCCTCAAATAACTCCAATAACGACGTTCGTTTTTCCTTGGGCATGGCCCCCCAGCTATCCGCCTCATTGGGGTCTTGGAGAAAAAGCGGGTGGTGGAGAATCACCACTATGTGGGCGCTGGCCCTGTTGCGGGCCTCAATTAGCGACTTGCCGAGAAATGCCATTTGACGGTCCCATTCGCCGGGGGTTTGAGAGTCATCGAAGCCCACCGAGGTGTTCAGGACAATGAAACTGGAACCGGCGTGCTGGAAGGCGTAATAATCGTCGCCAAAATTCTCCCGGTATTGCTCCAACGTCTCGGGAGTCGGGGTGTTGCCCACGTCCCAATTGCCGGGAGCCCAGTGAAGCGGTATATCGGGGTTGAGCTGGGCGGTTATGCGGCGCAATTCGGCCAATTGGCCAGGGTCGCTTCGGTCCTCGACCATGTCGCCGGAGATTATCACGAATGCCGGGTTCAAACGGTTGGCGGCGCCTATGGCCTTTTCGTAAAGCGCCGATTCTTGTGCGAAGCCCGCGGTTTTGGGAGCAGACAAGATGTTCCAACCGTTCTCGTTGCGAAAGTGCTGGATTTGCTCATCATCCATGCCGCTGAGTCTGGAAAACATGCCGAACTGGGGGTCGGACATTTGGATGAAGAAAAAATCCACGGCTGTTTCCTCGCCAAGAGTTGGGTAATTCCTATCTGGAGTATGGCCAAAATGGGGCCAGTTTTTATGGGACGGGAGTTGCGATGGGAGTGTAGTGTGGGATTGGATTGGTGTCAATGTTCCCCACCTACGGTCTATTTCCCATTGGGAGAGGATGCCAGCGATGAAATCGCGCCTGGATGAGGGGAGTAGCCGTTGAGGGCCGGGATAGCCGCTGCTAATATTGGAGCTCGTGAACCAATTTGGCCTACCGGTTGTGACTAACAGGAAAAGCATGGCAAAGATTCTGGATGGTACGGCCCTTTCCCAAGTGATACGGGGAGAGGTTGCTTCAGGCGTCGTGGAGATGCAGCAGAACCACGGCGTGACACCAGGACTGGCAGCGGTGCTGGTGGGCAACGACCCTGCGTCAGCTATCTATGTGCGCAACAAGCGGCTGGCTTGTGAGCAAGCGGGGATGTTTAGCCAGGTCTACGCTCTTCTTGAAGCCACCACTGAAACCGAGATACTGAAATTGGTTGCCGAGCTTAACCTCGACCACAGATTCCACGGCGTATTGATTCAGCTTCCATTGCCTTCCCACATCGACGAGAACGTCGTGATGCAGGCGTTGGATCCGGCCAAGGATATTGATGGGCTACATCCCTACAACGTTGGCCTTCTGGCCCAGGGACGTCCCGACTTCGTTCCGGGTACACCAGCGGGCATCCAACAGCTTTTGCTGAGAAATGGCTATGACCCATCCGGCCAGAACGTGGTGATTTGCGGTCGCAGCAACATCGTGGGTAAGCCCTTGGCAATCTTGTTGATGCAGCGCCAAGACGGCGCCAACGCCACTGTCACCGTGTGCCATACCAAGACCAGTGACCTGGAGGACGTGACCCGTCAGGCTGATATCCTAGTGTCGGCGGTAGGCAAACCCAAGTTTATTACCGCTGATATGGTTAAGGAGGGTGCTGTCGTCATTGACGCAGGCATCAACCGAGTGCCGGATGCTACCCGCAAGAGTGGAAACCGTTTGGTGGGGGATGTGGACTTTGAAGCGGTGTCTAAAAAGGCCGAGGCCATCACTCCGGTCCCCGGCGGCGTTGGACCAATGACCATCGCCATGCTATTGGTCAGCACCCTGACCGCAACCCGCATCAGCATTCACGGACGGTGAACAGCTTTCAGCGGTCAGTTACCAAACGTGGCTCGTCAGAGAACACTCCTGGCAGAAGTGGCGTTAAAAATCCTCCTAAATCCCCCTTTAACAAAGGGGGATTTTTAGCTACCGCCTGATTTCTGAAAGTTGATAGTTTTTCATGCGCACCAGTGATTTCGACTACAACCTTCCTTTAGAGCTAATCGCTCAGACACCCTTGGAACCCAGGGACTCTTCCCGGTTGCTGGTCATGCGCCGGGACTCCGGCCGGTTGGAGCACCGGGAGTTCGGCGACTTGCTGGAGTATCTGCGTGCTGACGACCTTATGGTGTTCAACCAGAGCCGGGTTTTACCGGCTCGCCTTCACGGTCACAGGGAAGACACGGGGGGCAAGGTGGAACTCCTGTTGCTCCACCGCGAGTCCCCGGGGGTATGGCGAGCACTGGCCAAACCGGGACGGCGGCTCCGGATGGGCGTCAGGATTATCTTGGAGCCTCCAAAGGGCGAGAAATCCCCCCTAGCCGCCCTTCCAAAAGGGGGGAATTACGAGGGAGTAATTGCCGAGATTCTGGACTCTCACCCCGATGGCATCAAAACGATACGGTTCGACTCCGAAGATGAGATTGCCGGGCTGGGCGAGATGCCTCTGCCGCCTTACATCCACCAAGCGATGACCGACCTGGAGCGCTACCAGACCGTCTACTCCAAGGACCCAGGCAGTGCTGCAGCTCCCACGGCGGGGCTTCACTTTACCCAGGAATTGCTTGATAAGATCAAGGGCGTCGGGGTGGAATTAGCCTTCGTGACCCTCCATGTGGGGTTGGACACTTTCCGTCCGGTGCAAGACGAAGACCCAACAAACCATCAGATACACACGGAGTACTTTCACATCAGCCACGATGCCGCCAAAGCAATCAACAATGCCAAGCAAGAATTTCGGCGGGTGATAGCGGTGGGGACCACGTCGGTGCGGGTGCTGGAGTACGCCGCCCAAGTTGCGGCTGCTGGAGGTATTAATAGAGGTATGAGTCAAATAGCCCAGTCCAGCGGTCAAGCGGACCTGTTCATCCTGCCAGGCTACCGGTTCCGGATTGTGGACGCCCTTATCACCAACTTCCACCTGCCTCGTTCCACCCTATTGATGCTGGTTTCAGCCTTTGCCGAAGACGGCCCTTCGACAAGCTCAGGCCGAGATATGGTTCTGGCGGCCTACGCAGAGGCTATTCAACAGCAGTACCGGTTTTACAGCTTTGGGGACGGAATGTTGGTTGTGTAACGCCTTGCTTTATTTTCCTCGAACCCGATTTAGTGTGTCGGCCAAGGATGACTGATGGGCCTTTACAAGGTTGCTTAGAGGTGGGATACTATACGTATGTATACGGATACGGAGGTATACGGTGGCTCTAAGTAAGAGAGTAGAAGTTCTTTTCGACCAAGAAAAGTTCTCTTATCTTGAGGACTTAGCTCGTCGGCAGAAGACCTCCGTGGGTAATCTCATCCGGGAGGCAGTGACCATGGTTTATATGGACGCTGATGTGAAAAAAAGGCAGGAAGCAGTCCAGTGGTTGACTTCCCAGGAGTTCGACTTTCCCGACGATTGGGATGCTGTAAAGAAAGAGTTGGAAGAGGAGCGTTACCAGCGTATCGTGAAGTCCGTTGATGAAGACGCTTTAGGATGAAGCTTCTTGACGCCAACGTTGTAATCTACGCCTTAGGTCGCGACCATCCCTACCGGGAGCCGTGCCGGGCAATCATCAAGCAACTGGAAGAGCGTCCCCACGATTATGCGGCGGACACCGAAATGCTTCAAGAGATATTGCACGTGTTCTCTTACAGAGCGGATGTAAATAAGGGGGTAGTAGCTGTTGGAAGACTCTTGGACCTTTTCCCTGATGTTATTCCCATCACCGGAGCGGAAATCGGTACTGCCAGCCGACTGATCGGCCAACCCCCTAGGCTCTCGGTTAGTGACGCCATTCATGCAGCAGTGGTAATGGAGCGTGGGCTGGAAGGGATCGTCTCCGCAGACCGGGCCTTTGATCATGTTCCTGGGCTTAGGCGGTTCGACCCCGTGGCGATGGTAGCCGAAGGCGGGTGAATTGATGATATTAAATCCTGGCGCCCTTTAGCCCACGACCACAGTTGCTTCTCCAAGACCCTCTATGCTCACCACGGCGGTGTCGCCAGGGTTCAGGAACTTGGTGCTGACGATGCTGCCGGTCATGACTATGTTTCCGGTAGACAGGCTCTTGCCTCTTGCAGCCAGGGTGTTGGCCAGCCAGGCTAGGGCATCCAATGGGTGCCCCAAGACGTCGCCGCCCTTGCCTTCTCCCGCTGGCTGACCGTTGATGGTCATCGATCCTGTGGCATTTACCAAATCCAAGCCTTGCCAGTCGATCACCTGGGCTCCCAGCACCACGCCAGCGTTCCAGACCATGTCGGCGACCACTCCCAAGAAGAAGAGATTGGAGTAGTCGGCACCCCGGTCATCCACCAATTCGAAAGACGGCATCAGGGCCCCCACAGCCTCGGAGGCGCTGGCCCGGTTGTAGGGCGCTCCGCTGGCCGGCAAATCGCTTTTGAGCAGCACCGCCACTTCGCATTCCGCGCCAAGATGACCGAAATCTTCGCCCTTGACGTTGGCGGGCGACTGATGGATGTTTTTGGCGAGAACGACTCCGGCGCAGGGCTCACCAAATCCGACCATCTTCTGCATCACCGGGGTGGTCAAAGCGATTTTATATCCCGCGATTGGGCCGCGCTCGGCTGTTAGTAGCTCTTGGAACGCCTCTTGCATGGCGTAGGCTTCGTCGATGGTTTTCGGCGCAATCTCTTCGGGCAATGGCTGATAGGGCCTGCGCGCCCGGTGGGCTTCGTGCAGGAAACGGGCTACTTGCTGATTCTTAATCTCGCTGGTCATTGATTCTCCAGTGGATTCTTAACCTTTGGCGTTTTGGCCGTCACGGTAGCTGCAATAGCTGGAGGATGTTTCCGTCGGGATCTTTCAAGGTGGCTATCCAACCGCCCCAGTGTTCCTGCTCCGGTGGTCGGATGAATTCGACTCCCATAGATTCGAGCCGTTGGTGCTCTGTAAAAATGTCGTCCACTCCCAAATGGGGCATGAACCGGAATGAATCTTGGGACGGGCCTTTCACCTGGTCGTGGACGCCAATGTTGAAACGAATCTCTCCCAGTTCAAAGGCGATGAAATCGTCGTGGCGGGAATGCAATGGCAATCTTAGGATGTCGTTGTAGAAATGGAACATGGGGTCCAGGTGCTCGGTCCAGATGGTAACGCCTATGACCCCGGTAATCATGGCTCGCAGCCTCTCCGCTCTTGGAATCTGGTATTGATTCGGCTGGTGATTGCGTTGGCCGTATTACTACAAACCCCCCTGCGTCCCTGTTGAGGGATGAGGGGGGTCATACATTGCATTAATCTGGTTTTAGGCTGGCGACAGTTCTTGTTGGCGCTTTTCGGCGGCGCAATTGGGGCACCAGCCGTAAAAGTCCACTCGCTGCCAGGCAATCTGGAAGTCCGACTCGTTGACGATGCGGTTCTTCAAACGGACCACCGCTTCCTGACCGGCGTCGGCATCCATAACGTTTTCGCAGCCGATACACACCAGGTTTACGTGAGGGTCCATGTTGGGCTCGTAGCGAGACATTCGCTCGAAGGGCAGTTCTTGAATCAGGCCGTTGCGTTCCAAGACTCCCAACGTAGAATAGATGGTCGCTAGAGTCATGGACGGGAAGTTGTTCCGGACCCGCTCGTAAATCTGCTGGACCGTGGGATGGTCCGTAGAGTTCAGTACTGCCTCAGCGATGGCCAACCGTTGCGGGGTGACACGGACGGTCCGCGCTCGCAAGCGATCTACAAGCTCTTGCTGGGTCAACATAGAATCTCCAGTTTTGCGGACGAAATCGCTGGAATATTGCCCCGCGATGGAACAAGGCGATTTTCGCCAATGATTAACCTGAATCGGTCATTACTATAACCGGAATCGGGCAGTGTGGCAAGTCTGGCAGCGCCCGGTCTGGTCATTAACTTAGCACCTAGAGTTGAGGGTCAGCCGTGTGAAATAAGCATGAGTCGCTTCGATAGCCGCGGTTCATGAAAACTCGCTCTGGCTATGTCCGGACTTTAGGGGTCGCCGGTAACCGGACTACTTGTAAATGCAAACACGGGTGGGATATTCTTGACAGGCGCGGAGAGATGGCTGAGCGGACGAAAGCGCCGGTCTCGAAAACCGGTATACCTTCTGGGTATCGTGGGTTCGAATCCCACTCTCTCCGCCAGATTAGGCACATAACCGGGGCTCTTTGCTTAACCCGAGCACCTCGTTGCCAAAAATAAGCCGTGTTCGCTCTGTCCGTTTCCACTTAATCCGCCTTCCTGTTGTCTCCCATTAATCTCCTGTAGAGTCTTACGTAGGCTAAACGTCAACGTGTGGACATGGAAAACCTGGTTGGCATCTGCCAGAGCATACACAGTCAAGAAAAACTTAGGGTGAAATTTCGGGAGTTGAATCCGAGGTAGCCTTCCCTTTGGTGATTACTGTGAAGTACTTATTTTCGTTGTACTCATAGAAGGTAATGCGGTCTAAATCATAGCCGTGGCCTTCTGCCGTATTCAAATGCGTCTGGAGTTCCTCGTCGTAAAGTTCGTGGGGTTGCCAGACTAGAGTACGCTCGTGATATATATTGACTGCTCCTGAACCAAAGATAATCAAATTCCCCCTGCGAACTTTTGAGCTAGAACTATATTCTGTGCAACCTTCAGGCAGGTGGGTATAATGATTCCAACTTTGATTCTATCTGACTTGGAGGCAAGATGGAAAAGAGACTATCGGTAATAGTCTTTTTTGGTAGTGGCACTCGCGGCCCTGTGGGTGACTCCTGCATTTGCAGCCAAAGGCGTGATAACGGAAGTTAACCCGTCCGGCATAGGAGTTGCCAATAACGCCGCGGGAGATAATTCCAGTGATATCAAGAACGACCACTCTGGAAATAATGGCGCGGCAGACGGCTAAATAAAGGATTCATTCGGAGAGGACTTTGGACAATCTGGAACTGCAGGTGGCGCTGACTAAGCACGATTAACTGCTTGAGGATATCAAGGGACTGGATGTATCCGGTCCCTTTTTCATTTAAGAATCAACCCCATTGGCCGCTTTCCCGAAGGTCACGTCCCGCCTACATACCCTCAAGCTTGGTCAGTTTAATCCGCGAGTAGCCCTGTTTTCGTTTTTTATTGTCATCAAAAGCCTTTAGTGCCTGAGTCTTCGTTCTCCCACGCTACCCTGAAGTCTGAATAATCTGCGAAGAGTAACCCCGCGATGCGCCGCATCTTGATCCGTGACTTGCGGGATTTACGTGATATACGGGTTAACATAGAAACTTGCTACTAGCCAGCAGACTCAAAAACGTCCTGTCCTTTTACTACGGATGGGTGGTTGTCGGCGCTTCAGGGACGGTGGTATTTGGCCGGATGGCGCCGAATATCACCACGCTGACGATTTTCATATACCCCATGTCCGAAGAACTGGGGTGGAACCGTACCGTGATTTCCGGGGCGGTCAGCGCAGGAGCGTTAGCCGCTCTCGTCCTCTCCCCGGCCATAGGCTGGGCCATCGACCGTTATGGAACCCGCCCGGTGATGGTGGTCAGCATGGTGGTTTTGGGAGTCTCGATGACTTCCCTGGCTTGGGCCACCGAACCGTTAACGTTCTACCTGGCTTATGGCACGGCCAGAGTGGTCTTTCACACTTCAGCGCCCATCGGCGCAAGCACTGTGGTGTCGCGCTGGTTCATCAAGAAGCGAGGCCGGGCCATCGGAATTATCTTTCTTTTCGGAGCCATTGGCGGACTGGTCTTCACCATGCAGGCGGCTCTGATAATCGATCATTTTGGCACCAAGATCGCATGGTCCACTCTGGGCTTGTTGGTCCTCGGAGTCTCGGTGCTACCGTCGCTGCTCTTGGTGGCCGAACGTCCGGAAGATATCGGCCTTCTGCCAGATGGGATTAAGCCAGATGAAATTAAGCCTGACGGGATTAAGCCTGGTGGGCAGCCTTTGCGCGTCGCCAACCCGGCACCCCCCGCGCCGACGCTAGCTCCGAACTACATAGTCGCTGACGATTCTTGGTCGTTACGGGATGCCATGGGCACCAAGGCCTTCTGGGTCTTGTTTTTCATGGGTATGGCCATGTTCTGTGTGAACACGGGCACCAACGTTCACATCGGGGCATATTACAGGGACCAAGGACTGACCCTGACCTTGGCCGCTGTGGCCATCAGTTTCAGCTGGTTCGTGTCCGCCTTTGGCAGTGTCGTGTGGGGCTGGGTCTTAGAAAAGATAGACGCCCGTTACGCCTACTCCTTGGTGCTCTTTATTCTGGGAATCAGCACGCTCTATCTGCTGACAGTGGACGGCGTATCCGGGGCATTCGTTGCTGCGGCCCTCATCGGTTCGGTCTCTGCAGGCTCCCAAGTCATCCCGACCATCATGTACGCCGATTACTTTGGACGGAATTCCCTTGGCAAGATTAGGGGCATCAGCGAAACCGGAGTGCTGATTGGGCAGTCCGCCGGGCCCCTGTTTGCTGGCCTAGTGTTCGACCTCAATGGCAGCTACTCCTTTGTTTTCCTGCTGTTCGGCGGTATTGCCATCACTTGCGCGTTGATTGTATTGACAGCAACGCGGCCCGTACTAAGACATCCCCTTGTGCTAAATCATCCGAGATAACGCCACTGAGCCTTAGCCTGCGAACTCCGGGCTAAGAACTCCGGGCTAAGAATTTCCGGCCACAAACTTCATAGAGATGGAGTTTATGCAGTGGCGGGCGTTGGTTGGGGTAAAGCGCTCACCCATGAAGACGTGGCCCAAGTGGCCACCGCAGTTGACGCACTCCACCTCTATCCGCATACCGTCGGGGTCGGGAAGATGCTTCACGGCTCCGGGTATTTCCTTGTCGAAGGCTGGCCAGCCACAGTGCGCGTCGAACTTATCGTCGGAGCGATATAGCTGGGCGTCACACTTGCGGCAGAGATAGACTCCAGCCTCGTAAAAGTCGTCGTATTCTCCCGTGAAGGGCCGTTCCGTCCCCTTTCTTTCAATCACGTGACTTTCCTCCGCCGTAAGCGGGTTGTATTTGGTTTCTGCCATGCTTTTTCCTCACTTTTCGTTATGATCATTTTTATCCACCATCAAACCAGCGGAAGCTAATGGCGGACAACTTCAGAATCCTAGGGCGGTTTAGACTCTGAATGGCTAGGGATATTATATATGCGGCACTGGCGTCATGGCACGAGCAACGAATTACGTAGTCAAGATTGTGAATAATGCCACAATATTGACGCATGTTTATGATTCTCGTAGAACCCAAACCGCTACCAGCGCTAGGGTATAAAGTCCCCCTTGGGCTCGAATCCTTGGCATAGAGAGGGGATCATGGCCTAATTGCAGACTCCGTTATGCCGCATTTTGAATATTGACACTCCCATCGTGCAAGCGCCCATCGGCCCGGCAACCAACCCGGCATTGACGGCTGCCGTTTCCAATGCCGGCGGCCTGGGTATGCTGGCCTTCCTCCGGCGAGATGCCGATGAAATTCGCCGGCTCATAAGCGGGATCCATGAAAGGACGGACCGGCCCTTCGGAGGGAATTTCATCCTGAGGGGATTGGAGGGGACGGAAGCCAGGTTGGAGTCCTGCCTAGAGTCGGGAGTTAGCGTTGTCTCCTTTCACTGGGATGATCCATACGAATATGTTAATCGAATCCATGCGGCGGATACCCTGGTGATGCATACCGTGGGAAACGCTGAAGACGCAAGGCGGGCTGTGGACGCGGGCGTCGATATAATTGTAGCCCAAGGCTGGGAGGCGGGAGGCCACTTGCGGGGCGAAGTTGCGACTATGGCCCTGTTGCCCCGGGTTGTGGACGCAGTGTCACCGGTTCCCGTAATCTCCGCTGGGAGCATTGCCGATGGGCGGGGTATGGCTGCTGCGTTGATGCTGGGGGCGGATGGAGTTTGGGTAGGAACCCGGTTCGCAGCCAGTGAGGAAGCGGACATTGACCCGTCATACAAAGAACGGATTATCAAGGCCTCGGAGACCGATACCCTCTTATCTAAGGTATTCAATGGTGGTTGGGACGCCGCGGGCAGAGCCCTGCGCAACAGCACTATCGAAATGTGGGAAGCGGAGGGCCGTCCTGGAGATGGCGAGCGGCCCGGCGAAGGCGATGTTATAGCACAGGGAACGGACGGCGCGCACATAGCGAGGTACGCGTCAATCGGCCCGTACACCGGGGTGACTGGAGACCTGGAGGCTCTGTCCAACTGGGCTGGACAAGGCGTCGGGCGCGTAGACCGTATCCAACCTGCCGCCGAAATTGTAAGAGAACTTGCTGAAGACGCAGTGCGAGTATTGGGCAAGGCCGACCGACTCATTCAAGACTTGTAACGTCGATTGACTCGCCTTGTGCATCGATCACGTGACTTTCCTCCGCCGTAAGCGGGTTGTATTTGGTTTCTGCCATGCTTTTTCTCGCTTTTCGTTATGGGTATCGTCAATCAGACGGCTCCGGCCCCCGGTCTAGATGTTGGGCGGCCGGCGGTTGTGCCAATCGGAGCTTTGCTCGTAAGAGTGGGCTACTTTCATAATGATCCCGTCGGCGCCGGGAAGTCCACCGATTTGCAGGCCGATGGGCAGTCCGTCGCTGCTGAAACCACAGGGCACCGAGATAGCCGGGGAACTGGCCAGGTTGAAAATCCTTGTGTGTAGATACCGGATTCCTACGGCGTTTTCTTTGCTGGTAATCACTTGGTCATCCATAATCGGTTGAGCAGCCTTGCCGCTGGTGGGAGTTATCAAGACATCGTAGCTGTCAAAGGCATCCAAAACCTGTTGCCGAAGCATCGTCCGCAGCTTCTGGGCCTTGTAGTAAGCGGCCGCTGGCAGGATGCTGCCGGTCAGTAAACCGACCCGGTTGTTGTGGCCGTAATCAGCCAAGCGCTCTCTTATCCAACCGCTGTGATTCATCGCTGGCTCCACCAACAAAGGCACCAGCGACAGCTCCACCGAATGTCTGGTTAGGGGCAAAGATACTTCTTCTACAATGGCTCCCATCTCTTCCAACACGGTAGTAGCTTTGAGCACAGCGTCTCTGGTTTCTACATCGGTCATCTCAGGGGTCATCTGCTCCCGGATTAGCCCAACCCTCAGCCCTTTTATACCGCCATCCAAGGCTTTCCGGTAATCAGGCACTGGCGTATTCCAGGTATAGGGGTCCTTTGAGTCCTGTCCGGCGATGGCGGTAAGGGTGATGGCTGCGTCTTCCACCGTTCGGGAGATGGGGCCGACCGTGTCCATGGACCAGACTCCGGTCATGACGCCGTAACGGCTGACCCTTCCCCAACTGGGCCGGTGGCCCACCAGGCCGCACCAAGTGGCTGGCCAGCGTATGGACCCTCCGGTGTCCTCGCCCAAGGACGTGGCGCACAGGAAAGCGGCTGTGGCGGCCCCGGAGCCGCCGCTGGATCCACCGGTGCGTTTGTCCAGGTTCCAAGGGTTCCGGGGAGGGCCGAACCGCTCAATGCCCCCGCCCATGGCGAACTCGGTGAGTGTGGTCTTGCCCAAAATCACGGCGCCAGCCTGTTTTAATTTGGATATGACAGTGGCGTCTTCGTTGGGGACGAAATCGGCCAGAATCCGGGAGCCGCCGGTGGTGCGGATGCCTTTGGTCCAGAACTGGTCTTTCACCGCCAAAGGTATGCCGTGCATCGGTCCTCGGTAATTCCCTTGTGCTATCTCCTTCTCGGCTTCTCCAGCCGCTTGCAGGGCTTCTTTCCGGCTGACGGTGATAAATGAGTTGAACTTGAAATCCAGGCTGTCTATGCGGTCCAAGTAGGCCTCGGTGACTTCAACCGGAGATACCTCTTTTCGTTGGATGCGCTGGGCCAACTGGGCCAATGTCAGGAGGTGAATGTCATCGTTGCTCATGGCGGCCTCCCACCGAGAATTTTAGCTGGGAAAATTAGCTGGAAATTTTGCCGGAAATTTAAGGCTTATATTAGCCACCTGAAAGGATAGTGTCGATAGCGAATCGGCTTTAGCAAGCCTGGCCCAATTACCCTACTTTGTTTCTTAGGTTGCTTCTTAGGTTTTTTCCAGCGGCGCGAGCGCCACCAAACGCATGCCACGGTCCACCCGGTCTCCCGGTTGCACCGCCACCCTTTGGACGGTCCCGTCCCTGGGGGATTTGACCACCTGCTCAGTCTTCATCGACTCTATGACTAAGAGGGTTTGTCCCTCCACCACGGAATCGCCATCGGCCACGTCCACGGTTAGCACCACCCCCGGCACGGAGCAGAGTATTTCGTCGGTGGAAATCCTCTGGGTTGTCCGCCCTCGGGAAGAGGAGACCGGTAGGGCGAAATGGTACAGTTCTCCGCAAATCCAGATATGGACCTGCTGGCCTACCCGGTGAGCCTGAAAGCGTAATGTTTTACCTTGGGCCAGGCGATACAAGCCCTCCCAGTAATCCTGCTCTTGCTTCAGAAGTTGAATAGGGTGTTCGGCTGCGGGCGGATTGGCAGGATCAGTATCCTGTGATGATGCAAGGTCGTCAACGCTTCTAGTTGGCGGATAGACTTGCTTGAGGAGCCGCTCATTTTTGGTAGGCGGGTTGTCCTGAGCTTGGGAATTATCCAGTTGTTGGCTCATGGGAAGCTGGCCCGGCCCAGGGATTCCCAGGGCCCTTGAGGTCGGTCTTGGCCGGTGGTCCGCGTCCCAGCACGTTTGGGAACGCTTGCTTGCCAGAAATCCTCCGCCAACTCCATAGCTGCTGCATCAATTCGGCCATTATCGCCGGGCGCGGTCAGTTCACCATACATCGCCACAAAGCGAGTGTCGTAATTGCCGGAGGTGAAGGCCGGGTGGTGAATGGCCCTCATCAAGAACGGAATGTTGGTTGTCACGCCCACCACCGGGAAGTTTTCTAGTGCTTTCGACATTCGGTTTATGCTAGCCTGGCGGTCCGCTCCCCAAGACACCAGCTTGGCCAGCATGGAATCGTAGTAGGGAGTCACTTCCTGGCCTTGGGACACACCCGAGTCCAAGCGTAGGCCCATTCCGTGGGGAGGCTGCCAGGACAGCAAGGTGCCCGTTGACGGAGCGAAGTTGTCGTAGGCGTCCTCGGCGTAGATCCGGCACTCCAAAGCATGTCCGGAAGAACGAATATCATTTTGGGACAGGGTCAGGTTTCCTCCGGCAGCGATACGCACCTGCCACTGCACCAAGTCCATTCGCAGAGTTTCCTCCGTTATGGGGTGCTCGACTTGAATCCGGGCGTTCATTTCCAGAAAATAATATTGGCCGGTGGTTGGGTCCACCAGAAATTCCACCGTCCCGGCATTGGTGTACCCCGCAGATTTGGCCAAGGCGACCGCCGATTCGCCCATGGACTCTCGCAGCTTCCGGTCCAAAGCTGGCGACGGTGTCTCCTCAATCACCTTCTGATACCGCCGCTGGACGCTGCATTCCCGTTCCATCAGATGGATGGTATTACCGGAGGCGTCGGCCAACACCTGAAACTCCACATGCCTGGCGGCGGGAAAGAAACGTTCCAAGAACACACGGCCATCCCCGAAGGCCGATGCGGCTTCCCGGCTGGCCGACTCCAAGGCTGGCAGAAGTTCTGCTTCACGTTCTACCAAGCGCATACCCCGGCCACCACCGCCGGCTGTTGCTTTGACCAGCAAGGGAAACCCCCACTGCGATAAAAAGCCTTGGTGGTGGGTTTCTCCCGGTTCCCAGAGCGGTGAACTGGGAACAACGGGCACCCCGGCCCGTATAGCTGTCTCCTTGGAGCGTATCTTGTCTCCCAAGAGGGAGATGGTGTCGGAATTGGGGCCGATGAACACCAAGCCAGCAGCGGTACAGTCTGCGCAAAAAGACGGGTTCTCGGATAGGAACCCGTACCCTGGATGGATAGCCTCCGCCCCGGACTCCTTGGCCAAGGCTATTAACTTCTTGCTGTCCAGGTAGGTCTCTTCCGCAGACACGCCGTTTAGAGAGTAAGCCTGGTCGGCCAGCGTAACGTGAGGGGCGTTTTTGTCTGGGTCGGAATAAACAGCAACCGTAGCAATCCCCATGGCCTGCAAAGTCTGCAGAACCCTGACAGCTATTTCACCCCGGTTGGCTACAAGGACTTTTGAAAACATAAATACAACTAGACGACTGTTCTATCAGGTCCGCGTGAATCCGAAAACGGCGTGATGCGGCTTTCTACGGGGGAAATCCCCCTCGGTCCCCCTTTACGAAAGGGGGAAGATGAAGATGATGGGGTATTTCAAGGCTCGCTACATGCGGAATACGCCCCATTTGGACTCGGGTATGGGGGCGTTGGCGGCGGCGGCGAGGCCAAGACCCACCACGTCTCGGGTGTCTTTGGGATCTATGATGCCGTCATCCCACAGCCTGGCGGTACTGTAGTAAGGGCTTCCCTCTTCCTCGTATTTCTCCAGTATCGGCCGTTGCAGATTTTCTTGGTCCTCTTCAGTCATGACTTGTCCCTGTCTCGCCAGTTGGTCGGTGCGGACGCTTACCAACACTCCCGCCGCCTGAGGTCCGCCCATCACCGATATCCGGGCGTTGGGCCACGACCATAAGAAGCGTGGCTGGTAGGCCCGGCCGCACATGCCGTAGTTGCCGGCCCCGAAGGAGTTGCCGATAATCACGGTGAACTTGGGCACCGCAGCATTGGAGACGGCCATGACCATTTTCGCCCCGTCCTTGGCTATGCCTTGGGCCTCGTATTCACGCCCTACCATGAAGCCCGTGATGTTCTGCAGAAACAGTAGGGGTATGCGTCTGTGCGCGCATAATTCTATGAAATGAGCCCCCTTTAGGGCGCTCTCGGAGAATAGAATCCCGTTGTTGGCGACTATACCCACCGGATACCCCCAGATTCTGGCGAACCCGCACACCAACGTATCACCGTAATTCTCTTTGAACTCGTGAAATCGGCTGCCATCTACGATGCGGGCGATTATCTCCCTGACGTCATACTGGTGCCTGGTGTCCGCTGGCACTATGCCGTAAATCTCCTCTGGCTTGTAGATAGGCGGCTCAGGGTCAAAGACTTCCTGGCTGCCCCCCATTCTAGTTGCAGGGCAAGCGCCGAAATTCTCAACGATATCTCGAACGATGGACAGTGCATGTTCGTCGTCCATGGCGTAGTGGTCAGCCACGCCCGATAGCCGGGTATGCACCTCGGCGCCGCCCAAGGTTTCGGCATCTACGATTTCTCCGGTGGCGGCCCGCACCAATGGCGGCCCGGCCAGGAAGATTGTCCCTTGGTTCCGGACGATGACCACTTCGTCGCTCATGGCCGGTATGTAGGCTCCGCCAGCGGTGCAGGAACCCATAACCACAGCTACCTGAGGGATGCTCTGGGCCGACATCTGGGACTGGTTGTAGAAGATTCGGCCAAAATGGTCTCTGTCGGGGAAAACATCGGCTTGCAATGGCAAAAATGCGCCGCCTGAATCCACCAGATAGACGCACGGAAGCAGGTTTTCCAAGGCGATTTCCTGGGCACGCAGGTGCTTCTTGACGGTGATTGGGTAATAGGTGCCGCCCTTCACCGTGGCGTCGTTGGCCACTATTACCACCTGTTTGCCGTGGATGCTCCCTATGCCGGTGACGATGCCGCCGCCCGGGCTATCGTCATCGTACATTCCCCATGCGGCCAGGGTGCTGAACTCCAAGAACGGAGTGCCTGGGTCCAAAAGCTTCGAAATTCGGTCCCGGACCATCAGTTTCCCTCTGCTGAGGTGGAGCTTGGCCGCGTCCGTGTCTCCCCGCTCCCTGATTGTTCCCATATTGCCCGTCAGCTCGGAGACAAGAGCTTGCATATTGGACTGGTTGCTCAGGAATTCGGGGTCATGAGTCTGGATTTTAGAATAAATCGCTTCCATATTTATCAGCAGCGCAATTTCTATTCGCTGGGTCTTTTAGCACGAGGCCTGAACCCAAATTGGCCATACGGTGGATGGTAGCGTCGGGGAAGAAGCTTGTCCACTGGCTAGGACCGCATGAGGTGGACCAATTTACAACCAAGATATATTTGTTGCGCTCCGTCTCACCGGCGAAGGCCGGTGTCCAGAAACTTGCGAGATTAAGACGCTTGCTGGATTCCGGCCTTCGCCGGAATGACGAATATGTGATTATTGGACTCGCGCTTTGCTCACCTAGTGACGTTACGACCAATTTTGCGGAGACAAATCAGCACATGCTGACGATTATCGAATAATAAGCTAGGATGATGGCAACATTTTGGAAAGGACTCGAAGGGGGGCCAAATTGGCATCGGAACAATTCAACCTTAGTAAGTTGAATATCGTGGATGTCCACGTTCACGTTGGGCCCGAGTTCGGCTCCCGGGCTCATGACGCCCTGTCCCTTGCCCAAGAATTAGCTTCAGCCAACATGAAAGCGGTCATGAAGAATCACTTCATTTCAACTACCGGACTGGCGTCATTGGCGCGAAATATCACCGGCCAGACCAGCGTATTTGGGAGCGTGGTGCTGAACCATGGCGTGGGCGGCGTAAATGTGCAGGCCGTACGAGCGACCCTCAGCGGTAACAAAGACGAAGTCAGGAACGCCCATGAGGAAGTACGCGGAAAAGAGCCCACGGTGGTATGGATGCCCACCTTCCATTCCAAGTTGCATCTGGAAACCTTCGGCCACGATTACCTGCCCGAGTGGGTGGGCGGCGACACCCGGTTCACCTCAACCAGCGCCGATGTTAGCCCTTGTGAGGTGGTAGACGAATCGGGCAATGTGCTCGAAGAGGTACAGCAAGTTTTAGAATTGATTGCCAGCCACGATTTGGTGCTTGCCACCAGCCACCTTTCAAAAGATGAGATCACCGCAGTCGTCAGAGCGGCGGTGGCACACGGTGTCCGTAGAATCATCATCACCCACCCATTCTTCAAGGTCACCGATATGTCCATCCAAGAACAACAAACCCTGGTTGACCTGCACCGGCAACTGACCGGTGGAGAGCCGGAACACCAGTTGTACCTAGAATATACCTACACAGGCAAAACCATAGACGGGATAAGTTTTGAGCTTTACGCTGAAGCCATCAACCTGATTGGGCCGGAACACGTGATTCTCAGCTCCGATGCCGGTCAAACCAGGTGGCCCAGGGACACCCAAGGTCAACCGTTGGAGGGCGGTGTTCAAGCCCTGTCCGTGACCGAATGTTGGAAGCTATTTATTCAAGATTTGGCCCAAGCTGGAATTTCAGAAAAGGCAGTGGTGGAGATGGCATCAACCAACCCTTCCCGGTTGCTGGGTATCATTTAAGCCTGAGGTAGAGATGTATTCTAGATTCCGGCCTGCGCCGGAATGACGAGCCAGGGCCACGGGCATCGGATAGGATCTTATATCACTAATCATATACAACAGACAAATGCATCAACGAAGGATATTTCGAGCCTGGTCAAGAGAGGAAAGATATGGGACTGCTGAAAATAGAGGGTGTCACCCACTGGTCCATAGGCGTAAATAACCTGGAAGAAGCAGAAGCATTCTACGGCGATTTTCTTGGCTTAGAGGCCAGGGGCAGGCTGGGTGGCACACGCATTTCCTGCTTCAGCGTTGGGGACAACAACATCCTGCTCTGTGAAAGAGACCAACCGTTGGAAGTCCCGACGGCTGAGGATAATAAGGTCCACCACTCTTTCACAGTGAGCCCGGAGACGCTGACCCAGGCGTGCAAACTGTTTGCTGAAAAGCAGGTGGTCATCGACGAACTGGTTTATCGGGGAAAGGGTTTCTTCACCGGTCGAGAGTTGTATTTCTTTGACTCCAGCGGAAACCGGCTGGAGTTGCGTGACCCAACGTGGCAAGAAGGTATGGCCACCCCATCTTTTGAAGAAATAGTGCGTGAAGAAATAGTGCATTCGTGAGCAGCGGAGGAGTCAAAAGCGAAGGCATGAAATTAGAGGGCGTGAAAGCTCTCACCTTCGACACAGGCGGCACGATTCTCGATTGGCATACCGGATTTAGCAAGGCGCTGGCCACTGCCGGAGCGAAATACGGACTGGAAAAAGACTGGGGGTCCATCGCCAACGAAATTCGCCGCCGGTCTCTGGGACGGATGATTAACCTGGGAGAAAATTCGCCTCCACAGTATAATTTTGACGATGCCCACCGGGTCGTACTTGACGAACTAATCGCCGAAAACAGCCTGGATGCATTTACTCTCGAGGACCGGTACGAAATATATTGGCGAGCCGCCCATAACCTTGAGACATGGCCGGATTTCCCGCCAGTTCTGCCTAAACTTCGGGAAAGCTTCATCTGCGCCTCGTTTACCATTCTCAGCTTTAGAATCATCATCGATACTGCCAAGCGGAACAACCTGGCATGGGATGCCGTTTTTTCATGCGAGGCCATTGGGAAGTACAAGATATTGCCAGAGGCCTATCTGACAGCGGCAAAGTGGCTACAGCTGAAACCCGAGGAATGCTGCATGGTCACCTGCCATAATTTTGATTTAGACGCAGCGAAGAATGCCGGGTTTAAGACCGCTTTCCTGCGCCGTCCGGACGAATGGGGAACTGCAGGCCCGCCCGACCCGACTCCCAACCCTCATCATGACATCGTGGCCGACGACTTTCCGGACTTGGCGAGACAACTGGGAGTGAATATTTAAGGCGCTCCCCGAAATTCCTGCACGCAAGCAGAGCCCAAGCGACGGGCCCGGAGCCTGCTAATGGACCGAATAGACATCTCACTGGATAGGGAGACAGAGAACCACTTGGGCGAGCAGGTGCCCTATCAGGTGCCGATTTCCGCCTACCCCACTGATTCCGAGATTATCATCGTGGTATCCCCGGGTTCCGGCGAACTCAAGGACGGTCGAAACGATCGTTGGGCGAAGCTGGCCAGCCACTTTCAAAAACAGTGCTTGGCTTCGGTGGTTACCTACAACGCCCCGAGACCCGATGGACAGATCCAACTGCCTTGGGAGCCTTACTCCTACAAAGGGGCCAGTTGGAACGGATTGTTGCTGGAAAGTCTGTCCCACGCCATAGAAATCTCCCTGGAACGAGCACAAGAGATTTGCGGCACGACTAGACCCACTCTGTACCTGGCCGGATTTTCCTCCGGGGCGTCGGCCGTGGGAGCCGTAGCATACAGATACACCGAGGTAAAACGAATCTTACTCCTGTCCGCCTACGACAGCGTGGGAGACCCGTTCTACGAGGGCGTCACCCAGTTCTCAGGCGATGTGTTCCTGGCTTATGGGGCCGAAGATCCCATGGCCGGGTTCTTGGCCTACGTATTGGCTTTGGGCCCGATGGCGGCCAACTCCTTCCAGGTAAAACAGGTGCCTAACTGCGATCACCGTTTCAGCGGGGAAACAAACAGCAAGCTAGTGACCAAGGCTTTCTATTGGGCATTCTGCGGTGACGATACCTTTCCTGACCCAAACCTTTCCGGATTCAATAAGAGTTCCTGATCTGTAGCTGTCCACGCTGTGTCAGATTGGTTATTCCTTTCCTTGCTACAGTCGACGAGTAATAGTATATTTGGCCCCTGTCCTGTTCCCATCAGAGAAGCGAGCAACATACCGTGGGAAAAATTCCGAGGAGTCGAGAATGTACAACAAAGCGATGTTGAGTTTGGATCAGGCTCAAGCGGCTATTACCGCAATGATTGCCGATTACAATAAAGATTCCAGCCGGTCCAAGGTGGATATGGCGGTGGTTGACGATGCGGGCAACCTACTGGCATACGCCCGCATGGACCAATGTTTGAGGCCCACATTCGCCATAAGGAAAGCCTACACCGCTGCCCGCCGTGGAATAGACACATTGGCTTTTGGCGAGCAACTGAGTTCCCAGAACCGAAGCCTGGAGTCCTTCGGCGATTCCCAATTGATAGCGATTCCCGGTGGCGTGACCGTCCGCCACGAAGGCGTAGTTGTTGGAGCCATCGGCGTAGGCGGCCTGCCCAGCGGCCTAGATGATGAGGCCATAGCCAAGGCCGGCGTGAAGGCCCTGAATCTGTAGCAGGTCTCGTTCTCCGGAAAATAGCAATCTGGCGTTTCCCGAGACTAAATGGCACCAGCTTGACCAGTAACAGGAGAGCCATGCGAATCGGTGTTCCTGACTTGATTTCCAACTCCTACTTTCCGGCGGTGGCCGCCGTGGAACTTGGATTTTTCAAGGCAGAGGGTGTGGATGCCGAGCTGCTCCATGTGTACCCCATGCCTAAGATGATGGAAGCCCTGAGGGATAAGGAACTGGATTTGGTGGCTGGCTCCGCCCACGCCGCATTGGGAGCATTCCCTGGCTGGAAAGGGGCTAAGTTGATTGCCGCTCTCGCCCAAAAGACCTACTGGCTGTTGATTTTAAGGTCGGACCTGGGAGCGACATTGGGCGACGTCCAAGCAGTTAGGGGCCTTCGTATTGGTGCTGCTCCAGGCCCCGAATTGGCCTTGCGCGGTCTCTTGGCCGAGGCGGGCATCGACTTGGAGAAAGACCAAGTGGACATCGGCCCTGTTCCCGGTGCCAAGGGATCGGGCGTTTCCTTTGGCGTCCATGCCGCTCAGCTTTTGAAAGAAGGGACGATAGACGGGTTCTGGGCCAATGCCATGGGCAGTGAGGTCGCGGTGCGTAGCGGAGCGGGCACAGTGGTACTGGATGTTAGGCGCGGCATCGGCCCCCCGGCGTCCCAATACTTCACATTTGCTGCCTTGGTCGCTACCGATCACCTGATTGCGAATGACCCCAAAGGGGTGGCCGCATCGGTGCGGGCAATCGTAAAAACTCAAAAAGCGCTTCAACAAAACCCGGCCCTGGCAACCGAGGTGGGCAACCGGTTATTCCCCGAGTCAGAAGCGGCAATCATCGCCGAGTTGGTGGAACGCGATTTACCCTATTACGATTCTGACATATCCGAAGATGTGGTGGACAGCCTGAATCAGTTCGCAGTCAGTATCGGGCTTCTGTCCGCGCCGGATGCTGAAGCTATTTCCTATGATGATGTGGTGGCCACACAATTCCGCCACCTGTGGCGCGACTGATATCCGGTAAATACCCCTCTATATGGACTCTCTTTCTTGCCAATACCACTTTCCGTCATATCGCCCTTCCTGTTTTCGCTGACCTGGGACCTGACTCCCAAGCCGACCCGATTCCCCCACTGCCGCTGCCCGAAAAAAACTCAATTTCCCTTTGGGGCAAATTTAAGGGCTGGCTTTCCTATCCAGGAAGTCGATGGCCGCTAGGAAATCCGGAGGCACCCGCTCCACCGCTTCTTCAGGAAGGGACCCAGTCGCTTCTACCAGCGCAGACACCAGCCTGGAATCAGCCAAGGAGCTCAACAAGGCGTCTTTCGTTTCGATGGCGTGGGGCATCTTTTCAAAGATTGTTCCGGCCATCCCTTGGCCCGGGAAGCTGCTCCCATAATCCAACCCGGCTACGCCAATCACCGCGCCCGCCGAAATGACCACAGCGGCGGCCAAACCCACTGCCAGACCTGTGAACCGGTCCACCCACCCCAGAAACAGCCGGTAGAGGATTGTGCGAACTGTGGCTGCCCCAATGACCGCAGCAGAAACAGCGATGCCGATGGTAACTGCGTAACCCAAGGTTGCTGTCAGGGTATCGCTGGGCACATAGCCCGTTAGCAAGCTGGTTGCAGTCTCTCTAAAGTTACTTACCAGGACTACGGCTAATAGCACGCCTCCGACAGCAAATACTCCCCGTATAAAGCCCACCCACATGCCCACCAAACCTCCGGTGGCCATGCTAACCATTAGAGCCAAATCCAGCCAGTTCATCTTTGTTGCCCCTTTATGCGAGAGACAGTTATGGACCGTTGTTCGGACCGAATATCTCGCTGATTGGGTTGATGAATCCAGCATGACATAAGAAGTATTACGCCCGTATTATCACCGCTGTTTAATAGCCAGGGCAGGCAACGTACTCTCCCGTCGGGTATAATGGCAGGCGTGCCGGAAGGCGCGATGGGGACCGAATCGGCCCCATAAAACACGGAGAGGTGCTCCCATGGCTCAGGAGCTAGGCCGAATATCCAGACCCGCCGCAGGCCAATACGAAGGGCGGCGAAAGTTGTTATTGGTGCCTCTGGTATACGGGCCCCAAGCCAATGTGCCCGAGGGTATTGCGGTGCTCCAGAAATATTGGGAGCAGATGCAAACCCAGGTCGAGTCCTTGGTCGCGGCCTTGGGGGGTCTGCATCACATCTACCATGAAAGCCTTCCCGAAGGGGGGGATTTAGGGCTGTCTCAACTGGGCCAGGCGGACCAGCGGAGTCACGCTTTCGTTAAATCCAAGTGCGATCATGGGGCGGCTCTGGAAGCCACCGAGGATGTGGAAATCCTGCTGGAAACTCTGGATTTGCAGCGTTGCATGATGCTTCCTCTGGCCAGCACCAACGTCGCCCAAAAACTACAGGAATGGTTCTCCGAGGCCAACAAGACCCGGTACGATCACATCGCCAGCCAGATAGGCTTGACCCTGGGAGAAAACGAGGTTGGTTTGTTGCTCATTAGCGAGCGGCACCAGGTGCAGTTCCCGGAAGATATAGAGGTTTTCTATGTGTCGCCGCCGGCTCTGGATGAGTTCCGCCGTTGGTTGCAGAATTGGATGGCACAGCAACAGGCGCAGCAGGCTGCGGCAACTGAAGCGCAGGCTGGCATAGAGGAGCTTGACCTGGAAGAATCACCAGAGGCAGAGGAAACGCGGGACGAGGACGTGGGCGAAGAAAGGTTGGGCGAGAATACGCCGGACAATGCGATGGAGGAGGATTCACACCCATCCTAACCTTCCCCCTCATGGGGAAGGGACTCAGCCCAACTGCGTCGGTTTCCTTCGCTGTGACGTCGTATATTGATTCCCCTAGACCAAGGCCACCGCTGTGACCTCAAAGAGCAGTTCCGGGCGCAAAATCTGGTGGATGATTACTCCTGTGGCTGAAGGGAAGTTGTTGCCGAAGTACTTGCGGCGCACTTCCTGAGTGCCCCGGTAGCCCATCATACCGTTGGGCGCAATCCACTCTATGGTGTTCACCACGTCGTCCATTGAATAGCCAGCCTCGGAAAGCACTCTGGCTATGTTCTCGTAGGCTTTGTCCGCTTGGGCAATCATGTCAAAACCGCCGATGCTCTCTCCGGTGGTGTGGTCAACCGCCGCTTGGCCGGAGATTTGCAACATATGCCCCTTCCTGATTCCGGGATGGTAGGTCAAATTCCGGTATCTCTGGTCCCACTCGGGAATGTGAACCTCCTCTCGGTTGCCGCTTTTCACGGCGATGGTTTCCACCTCCACGTGCCCTTCAGGTCGCAGCAGGCGGTTGATGGAGATGCCCGTTGCCGCCGGGTAACTGCCTTGATAGAAATCCCGGCGGGCCGCTGCACTATCCGCGTATTGGAGCAAAGCCTGGGGAGCGATGTAATCCAGACTCTTCACCACGTCACCAGGGCCAGAGCCGGCAGCTTTCAGAACGTCCCCGATGATGCCGTAGGACTGCTCCACCTGCCGGTTGGTGTCCCGGGAGTATCTGCGGACGCCATTGTCTTCATCGTAGCCGATAAAGCCCGACAACCAGACTATGTTGTCCACTTCCACTCCGGGCACGTAGGTCACCTGGGAGAACTGGTCACCATAGGGGTTAATCAGCTTTTTCTCGCCTGACATTGCGATGGCGCTCACTTCCATGAGGGCGTCGGGACGTAAAAGTCGCTCCACGCAGAAACCGGTAGAGCCAACGGGGGTGCCGCCCAAATACTGGCGTCTAATCTCACCCGTTTGCCGGTACTGAGGCAGGGCCACCGGGTCAACGTAATCCACTGTTTGCACCACGTTGTCGAAGCTGAGGCCGGCTGCTTCTAAAACGACGCCCAGTTTCTCGTAAATGACCCTGGTCTGATCCAAAAGGTCGCCCTTGCAAACTACCTTGCCGGAGTCCGGGTCGTATTCGCTGGCGGTCTGGCCCGACAGGTAAACGATACCTGAGTTTTCCGCCGCCAGGCAGAAAGTGTACCGGCGCAGGTCCAGCCAAGGAAACTTGTCCGGGTCTACCTCAATGACGTTCTTGCTCAACATGCCTCCAGTGGCTGATTCGATTACTCAATGACGCCGGACTCAACAAGGCCATTCACTTCTTCCTCGGATAAGCCCAGCAAATTGCAAAACACGTATTGGTTATGCTCGCCCAGAAGCGGCGCCGGACGGAAATTGCTGGGACGTTCGCCGTCTATGGCCCAAGAAACAGTGCCCATGGGCCGACTGCCTGTTTCTTGATGCTCCACCTGCGTCACAAACCCTCGCTCAATCATGTGAGGGTCCGCCAGCACCTCGTCGGAGTCCATCACCGGTGTGGCGGCTACCCCTGCTGATTGCAACAGGCCGGCCACTTCTTCCGGCGTTTTGCTCAGGGTCCAAGCTTCAATCAGGGGATTGAGTTGGTCCTGATTCTTCTGGCGATTGTCATCGCCGGCAAAGCGGGGGTCTTGGCGCCACTCCGGGTGTTCCATGACCAGGCAGAGGGTCTGCCACTGGGAGCTGCCATCAACAGATATAGCCACCCATCTTTGATTTCCTTTGCAGCGGAAGATGTCGTGAGGGGATTTGTCTTTGTGCTTATTGCCCACACGCTCCGCTTCCTTGCCGTTGAGGCTGTACTCCATGACAGCCTCGGGAAGCAGGGTAGCCAGTGCCTCGGTCATGGCTACTTCGATGTATTGGCCTTCTCCGGTGTTGGCGCGGTGGTAAAGGGCTTCCAAGATTGAAAGCACACAGTAGCAACCGCTGAAAGGGTCGGGGAAGATGCCGCCCAATATACGCGGGTGGGAGCCGGTGTGCCCAGTGACGGCCGCCAGACCGCTGAACAGGTTGATTACGCTGTGGAATCCCGCCAAGTCCTTCATGGGTCCGGTGCGTCCGAAAGCACCCAGTGACAGATATATGACGTCGGGCCGAAGGCGTTGCATATCCTGATAGCCGATGCCCATGCGCTCCATGGTGCCCGTGGAGTAATTCTCGGCCACGATGTCACTGATTGAAATCAGGCGCTTGGCGAGTTCCATGCCTTGGGGTTCACGGAGGTTAAGGGTGCAGCCCAACTTTGTGTTGTTTATGGTGTTGAAGCCACCGCTGCGGTTCACGCCGGGCTCAGCTTCGGCAAAGGGCGGCCATGCCCGGGTGGTCAGCCGGTGCTTGGTTTCCACCAATATCACCTCTGCGCCCAGCCAACCCAGGATTTGAGCGGTAAAGGGCATGGCCACTATTTGGCCGAAGTCGGCCACCCTGATTCCTTTCAGCGGTTGGTTGTTCATATTTCGTTAATTGATCCTGATTGGAGTATGGCAGAGCAAAGCACCCATTCTAACCTTCCCCCGAAATGGTCGTTAGTCAATTTGTTTAAGCCAATTGGTTAGGACTTCATCGTTGTGCTCGCCAAGTTTAGGAGCGGGGCGCCGGAGTCGCCATGGAGTGGCGGCCATGCGCACCGGGTATCCGGGCAACTGGAATTGTTGCCCTTGTGGTCCTTCCATCTGCCACATGAACTCGCGGGCCTTAACGTGTTCAGAGTCCACCATATCTCCAACTGTGTATGCAGGGAAGCAAGGTATGCCTTGGGCTTGGGCCAGCCGGGTGATTTCGGCTCCGGAGAGGTTCATGGTCCACTCCATCAACAGAGGCTCCAGAGCGTCCCAATTGCGGGCTCGTTCTTGGGCATTAGCGAAGATTTCAATCTCACCCCAATCAGGATTGCCGGTCAGGTCCATCAATGCCCGCCAGTGAGCGTCCATGACCGCCATAATCACCACGTAACCGTCCTTGCAGGGCAGGTAGGCGTTGGGCATGGCACCGAAGATGGTTGGCTCGCGCCTCTTGGCTTCGTGATGAGAGGCGTGGGCAAGCTCGAAGGGGAGCACCATGGATACTGCTTCCTGACGGCTCACGTCCACCTCTGAGCCTTGGCCGTTCAGGCTCCGGCTAAGGACTGCCACCATGGTGGCGACTGCTCCTTGGACCCCAGCCAGGATGTCTCCTACATAAGTGTTGGCCCTCAAGGGAGGTTCTTTTTCCGGATCGTGAATCATGTCGGGAATCCCTGGCGTGGCGTGAGCCATGCCGCCAGCACTCACCGCTATCAGGTCGTCTCCGGTGTGGTCCCGTTTGGGACCGGTCAGCCCAAAGGGGGTTATGGCCGTGACTATAAGGCTAGGATTCAGGGCTTGGAGGTCATGCCTGCGCAGGCCAAGATTATCAATCTCGGCTGCGGTATTATCCAGCACTAGCACGTCGGCCTTGGCTGCCAGCTCCTTAAAAACCGCCATGTCCTTCCGGGTAGCCAGATCCAAGGTGATTCCTCTTTTATTGGCGTTCAGGTAAAGGTAGAGGCCGCTCCAGTTGGGGTCTTTCACGTCGCCAGGGAACGGCCCATTCTGTCGGGCGGAGTCACCCGTTGGCGGCTCGACTTTTACCACATCTGCGCCTGCGTCGGCCAGCAAGCGAGCGCAGTAAGCTCCGGGAACCATGTCCCCGTAATCCAGAATTTTCAAGTTGGTCAAAGCCGAGGGGCGGTTCACTCAGGTGTTCCTCTCCCGGTTTATTTACCGGATTTTCTTACCGGATTTTTTAACGGAAAGCGAACCACGGCGCTGGCCGGATTGACCACCCGGTCGCCTTTTTGATTCTCCACCCACAAGTCGCACTCCACGAGGGCTTCACCGCCATCAATATCGGTACCAGTTACCACTCCGTGGAAGGTCAGAACGTCGCCGGGGTAGACCATGACCCGGTTGCGGAAGCCCAATTTCCGCAAAAACGCATCCGGCCCGGCCCAGTCTTGGACGTGTTGAGCCAGATATCCGCCCAGCATCTGACCATCGACAAAAGGGGCGTCGAACCCTTGCTCACGCACATAGTCGGCGTCGTAATGAATCCGGATGAAATCCCAGGTTGCTGCGCCGTAGGCCATCATCCTAGCCAGATTTATATCTTTATGAAGGACCGGCAGTTCCTCGCCAATCTGCACATCTTCAAAATAGCGTGCTACCAACTGCATGTAATCTGGCTCCTGTTTAGAACTTCTCGCCGGATTTGGAGATCCAGGACTTGGAGATCCCGGATTTGGAGATCAAGGCAATTAATAAGATTCATTCCAGATTCCTCTGCGCTCTCTGTGTCTCTGCGGTTAATAGAGTTTCTAGCCTAAGCTTCTACAGCCGGTAAAACATGGTCTCAATGTTCTTAGCCAGGAGTTCGTTACGTTGATTGTAAAAGGAGACCTCGATTTCTTGGAAAGCCAGATGGCCCGAGCGCCCCGTTTTTTCGTAGACGTCCTTCACCTTCCACCGGGCAGTGACCACGTCATCGGGGTGAATCGGTTGAAAGAACTCATAGTCGTTTCCCGCTCTCAGTCCCTGCAGTTCCCTAGTCTCGCCTCGGCCAATCAGGTCTCCTCTCTCGTCTATATCGCTGTCTATGTACTGCCACGTATCGCAGATTAACGTAGGGGGCGCCATGACTTCTCGCAAACCGTGGCTGCGAGCGAATTCGGGGTCGCTGTAGAGCGGGTTGAAATCCCCGATGGCCAAGGCGTACTGGCGAAAGGAGGAGCGGCCCATTTCGTCGGGCGCTTGGAAGACCACTTCCCGGCCAACTGTGGCCTTTAACTGGGTCAGCAGGTCGCTGGGCGCTGAATCCTTTGATTCCGGTCCGGCCATGTTCCCCCCGATTTGGTTCGTAATAAGGTTGGCAGCCTACTTACCCGTAAACTCCGGTTTCCGCTTCTCAAGAAAGGCGCTCAGGGCTTCGCGGTGGTCCTGGCTGGTGAGGGTCAGCACCTCTACTTGAGCGGCCTCCTCCAAGTGGTCATCCAGGGTCTGGGTCAGTCCCCGGTACATCATTCCTTTAACCAGTCGATTTGGGATGGGCGGTTTCTCGGCTATCCGTGTGGCCATCGCCATGGTCTCTTCTTCCAGACTTTCAAAGGGCACCAGTTTGTTCAGAACACCCAGCCGGTCTGCTTCAGCGGCTTCCAGCCAGTCGCCGGTATATAGAAATTCCAAAGCCTTGTTGATGCCCATGGCCCGGTTGTAGAGCCAAGTGGCGCCAGTGTTGGAAACCAGACCCATCTGCAAGAAGGCGTTCATGAACCTTGAGTGCTCACAGCCGATGCGTATGTCACAGGCCAGCACCCAGTCAAACCCATCACCGATGGCCAGACCGTTTACCATGGCGATTGTCGGCTTTTCCATGTTATGGAGCTTGGAAGTGACGCCTTGGGGGCCGCTGCGGATGAACTGCCAGGTCTGATAGGGTTCTTGGTGGCCCAACAATCGGTCACCGCCTTGGCGTTCGTCCTTGATATCGGCGGAGGCGCAGAAGGCCCGGCCCGCTCCAGTCAAGATCAAAACCCGGATATCAGAATCCTCGGCCACGTTCGTTAAAGCCTGGTTCAATTCCCCAAACATCTGCTCGTTCAAAGCGTTCAATCGCTCCGGTCGATTCAAGGTCAACCTGGCGACGTGGTCTGCCTTTTCCAGCAGTATGGTTTCGAATTCCATATATCGGTTCCCTCATCATTTATAGCGGCGGGCATAGCGGCGGGCCGCCGATTCGTTGCTTACCGATTCGCAGGTTGATTGTCGGGAGCAAGGATGCGGCTGTCAAGGTCAAATGGTCTGTCAAAATGTCTATTGTATGGCTGATAGGTTGGCATTTTGGTTGGCCCTTGCATCGCCGAGACGAATATTGACTAACAGGAGGGGCCCAGTCATACTTTGTCGCACTCGGGGTGGGTCAATCTTAACTGGGGCAGTTAAGACATTGTTATTCAAAACCTTGTCAGTGTCCTGATGGACTCAGGACTCGCCTATACACCAGATGAACGGGTAATCGTTCTTTGAATTTCGCTGTTTTTCCAAGGACCGGTGATAGGGTCGGCAGTTAGCTTAACAACCAGGAGGCCCAGCATGGTTAAAGAGGTCTATTTCTTCACGGAGATGGGGTACACGGCCTATCCTCAGGATGAGGCCAAGAAAGCTGGCTACAACAACCTGATGTTCCCCAATGAGCATTTTAACCCGGAGAAAGCGCAAGAGCTTTACAGCATGTACTTCGAGGAGCTTCAGTATTGCACCGAGGTTGGCTTCGACGGTGTGATGATTAACGAACATCACAACAACCCGCTGTGCATGATGCCCTCGGTGAACGTCATCGGCTCAGTGTTGGCCCGCACCACCAAGAAGGGCAAGATTGTCTTCTTGGGAAACGTGCTGCCCATCCACGAAAACCCCCTGCGGGTGGCCGAAGAAATCGCCATGATTGATATCCTCTCCGGGGGCCGGGTGGTCTGCGGTTTCGTGCGGGGAATTGGCCAAGAAAGCATAGCCACCAACACAAATCCAATATACAATCGCGAGCGCTTTGACGAGGCGCACAACGTGATCATCAAGGCTTGGACCACTCCCGGTCCGTTCCGCTGGGAGGGCAAGCACTATCAGTACCGCGTGGTGAACCCGTGGGTGATGCCGCTGCAAAAGCCCCACCCCCCCATCTGGATTCCCGGTGTGGCCAGTCCCGAGTCGGTGATTTGGGCCGCAAAGCACAAGTACCCTTACGTGGCCTTGGCTCCGCCCATCAGTCTGATGGAGGGAATTTTCGAATTGTACAATGACACCGCCGCCAAGGACGGTTGGACGCCAACGTCGGACCACCGGGGTTATGCTATCCGGGTAAACGTGGCTGACACCGACGAGAAGGCATACGAGGAAGGGAAGAACTTCTACTGGCAATTGGGTACTTCGTTCGGGGTTACGCCTCCCCACTGGCAAGCGCCTCCAGGGTATATCACCAAGGCTGCGGCATCGGGAGCCAGGGAGCAAGCTCGGACGGTGGCCGGAACAATCACGCCCGGCGGTCCCAGCCTTCCCTACGACGAAGCGCAAGCAACATATCAAATCATAACCGGTAGTCCCAAGACGGTAATCGAGAAACTCAAGAACGTGATTGATTTGATTGATCCCGGCTACGTGGTTCTCTGGGGCCGTGAAGGGCCCATGAGCCACGACGTGGCCATGCGCAGCATAGACTTGATGGCACAGGAAGTCATACCGGCAATCAAAGAGTATCAAGCCGACCGAGAAAAAGGGAAAGCGGCGGCATTGGTTAAGGCTTAGGCGTCATAATGGCTTGAACTGCCCATGACGGCCTTGAGCGGGACCTTTACTTGGCGACGATGGTGAACGAAATCCCCCTCGGTCCCTCTTTACAACGGGGGATGCAGGGGGATTTTCACGTACCAGCGCCTGCCAACGCAAGAACTGGCAATGAGCAAACAGTTTCTACTGGCGTGGCGGCAGGGGGAGTGACGGCGGTTGCGGGGCGGGCCAGGCGCCGGTCAGGTAGTCGTAGAGATTTCCGGCGCACATCCGCATGACCATGGGGGCCATGCCGTCCTGACCCACGTCCATGGGGTATCTGTCGGTCATTTTAGTCAGGTTGGTCACCGCATCGTCCCTGGTCATGCCTTGGTCGATGGCGCCCTTGACGTAATCCCGCCACTCCAAGATGAAAGAGCCCTGCTCGTCCAAGTAGGTCTTGTCGGTCATCGGACCGTGGCCCGGCACGAAGATTTCCTCGTCCAGCTTTCGCAAAGATTCCAATGCCAGCAGCCACAGGTCCGGGTTGGCCTCGTGGAGCCAGGTCTGGACCTTGCAGAATATGTTGTCGCTGGTGAAGACCACTCCTTCCTCTTTGATTGAAACAGACGCCTGGGATGCTGTGTGGCCCGGCATGTGAATCATCTGGAAGGTGTGATTGCCGACGTGGAGGGTCATGCCGTTCTTGAAGGTGATGATGGGGGCATTGGCTGTGTAGCCTTCCAGCAGTTTAGGCTCTTCCTGTCCGAAAGCTCCAACGCGCATCACGTGCTCTTCCATGTTGGTGTTGAGGATGCGCTCCCTCACACCCTCGTGGGCGACGACCGGGGCGTCGAAGAATGCGTTGCCGGTCCAATGGTCGCCGTGGGGCTCGGTGTTAATGATGTAGCGAAGTTCGCCCCGTTTCTCCAACTCTGCTTTGAGCTTCAGGGCGTCGCTGGGTTTGTGAGGACTGTCAATCATCACGATGCCGTCGGAAGTTGTGACGAAGCCGTGATTGCAACCTCGAATTTGGTTTTCCACAAACACGTTGGCTGTAATTTGTTCCACGGTGTGCCTCCCAATTTAGTCGGAAGATGTGCGATCGATTTGTGGGAGCTTAACCCTGGCGAGAGTTCATAGTCAACGTTGTTGACTTCATCCGATCTATTTAAGTAATAATCTGACTTGGTACGGCACCGGAGAATGGTATCATTGCGGCGCAAGAGCGGGGCCGGGGCTCGTGATTCTGGAACCTAATTCGGCGCCGGCAGCATCGTATCTTAGAAGTCCAATTTCACTATAGGGGGATGACCATGGGCGAAATGCTTCAGCAAGGAGCGAGAATGCCGTCTATGACGTTTAAGACCGTCGACGGCGGGACAGTCACCCTTCCCGATGATATAACGACCCGATACGCGGCGGTTTTGTTTTACCGTGGCCACTGGTGACCCTTCTGCAATCGGCAGTTAGCCGAATGGGAAGCCACAAAGGCTGAATTGGCGGAGATTGACGCCAGCATCTATGCCATTAGCGTAGATACTCTGGACCTGGCCAAGGAAGTTGTGGAGAACAACAACCTTACGTTCACCATGGCCTACGGCGCCACGAAAGAGCACGCGGATGCAGTAGGCGGCTGGTGGGCGTCGGACGCCAATCATGGCGAATACAACCAACCAATTGAGTTCATATTGGGCCGCGGCGGTGTGGTACTGGGGTCCATCTACGCTTCTGGACCAGTGGGCCGCATGGGCGCCGACGAGGCCGTGCGGTTGATCAACTTCCGCGAGCGCGCCCGTCTAGCACAAGAGGAAAAAGACAAGCAGGCCTAATCGTAGACCCAGAGGATGGTTAGCTCCCCTCCCGGCGGCCCGAGTATAATGGCTGCCTGGAGGTGATTATGATGTCCGACGTTGAATTGGTTGACCACATGGATCGGGTTTGGCATTCTATAGCCACTCTCTGCTCTTCTTTCACCGAAGAACAGTGGAAGACACCCACTGATTGCCCCGGCTGGTCGGTGAAGGACCAAGTATCTCATCTGGTCGGCGCCGAATGTGGGATATTGGGACGGCCGTCCCCAGATCACATACCGGAAGAAACCGGTCACGTTAAAAATGACGTGGGGCAGAGAAACGAGGTGGTGGTGGACTGGCGGCGCTCCTCCCCCGGAGCCAAGGTTTTGGAAGAGTTTCAGCAAATCACGGGAGAGCGGCTGGGGTTGCTCAGGGATATGAGCGAAGCCGACTTTCAAGTGGAAACTCAAACGCCCATCGGCCCCGGCACAGTGGCTGAGTTCTTGCGCATTCGTATTTTCGATGCTTGGGTTCACGAGCAGGACATTCGGCGGGCCGTCGGATTGCCGGGGCACTTAGACGGTCCCGTGGCCGAACTTTCGGTGGGGCGAGTCGCTCGGGCCATGCCATTGGTGGTCGGCAAGAAGGCTGCTGCGCCCGATAGCACCACGGTGGTATTTCAACTCACTGGCGATGCTGGCCGCTCGCTGCCGATAATCGTGGAGGGCAACAGAGCGCGGCTGCTGGAAGCGGAGCCGCCGAACCCAGCCGTTCGCCTGACCATGGACGTCGAAACTTTCGTTTGCCTTGGTTGTGGACGCTGGTCGCCCGGAGATTCTCTGGCCTCGGGCAAGGTAAGCATAGACGGCTCGAAAGAAATGGGCGAAGCCATAATTAATCAAATGAATATCATGATTTAGCTCAATGCCCTCCATGGGCAGTGGGCTAATTGTCTCCGTGATTCTGTCATTCTGGGGAGTGTAGCGACGAAGAATCTCTTGAATCAGTCGCAAAGATTCTTCGCTTCGCTGAGAGTAACAGTTTTGAAGCAAGACTCGTGGTGGGGCAAAGGAATTCCGCGGACCTCAGGGCCGGCTAATGGGTGCGTATTTTTATCTCTGCCGAAACGCCGGGAATGATGTCGGGTTGATTTGCATCCAGAATAATCTTGATCGGGATGACCCGGTCCACGCTTTTGAGGTTGGCAGGAGGGCTTCCAGTGGCTGTAACGCCCAGAGTAGCCGTGGTTACCGGTGAAATTGTGTCGACCCGTCCGGTCAACGTGCGCCTTAGGCTGTCAATTTTCACCTCAACAGTTTGTCCCGGTCGTATCCGGCTAATCTTGTCCTCTTCGATGTTGGCTTCGACCCAGACCTGCCTGGGGTCCATCAAGGTTACGATGCGCTGACCGGTGGGCACGATGTCGCCTTTCTTGACCCAACGGGCTGCGATAATCCCCGACCTGGGCGCCAATACATCCACTTGCAGGTCCTGCACTTCCAGAAAGCCGATCTTGGCAGTGTCGGTGGTGCCTGACTTCGAAACCTCGGTGGGAAGCTCAACGATGGCGATGACCTGACCCTCTACGACGGCGCTCCCCACGTCCACGTTGAGAACCCGGATGCGTCCGGCGTTCATAGAGCCAACCTGAACTAAGTCCGCGACCACCTGAGCGTTGTCCGTGGATACAAATCGCCGGGAACTGCTCAGAGAAGTGATGGCAAAGAGGCTGCCACCAACAATGATTGCAACGAAGCCCACGAGCAGTATTAACACATACTGTTTTCTCATGGCCGGTAAGAACCTCCCGTCT
>DCAE01000106.1 GCA_002311385.1 Dehalococcoidia bacterium UBA1141
TTGCCTACCTTGCCCTTTTTACGACCGTACCTTTTGGGTACGCCCCGTCGGTTTCTGGGTATTGCAGTCGAACAACGTGGTGGCCGAAGGGCTGGACAAGCCGGTGGAATGGGCCATAGACTATAGCCATTCGGCTGAAGATTCCTATCAATGGGGCTAGGGATTATCAGGGCGACAAGAGACCCGGCCGCGAGAATCTGCCATTTGCAAGAAAAATGCTTTCTGGAGGTAGGTGCATGTCGATTCTATGGTTGCGAATCCCAGAACGGTTTGCTTTGTTCCTCTGGCTTCTGTTTCTCGCGGTAATCGTCGCTTGCGGTTCCTCGGCGACCGCCACTCCGGAAGCCGCCACATCATCCACGGGGCCTACGCTCACGCCTAAGTCGGCCACAACCGCACCCGCGCCGACAATGATGCCCACCAAAGCACCTGAGGCCGGCCCCAAGCCAGCCGGGACACTCAACATCGGTCAAAAAGAATTAGGACCTTACCAGGGCCACCCTAAATTGTCCGGCAATCCCCAGATATTCTTGAATCAGTTAATCTCGGCGGAGAATCTCGTGATGCACTCGGCCGTATCCTCATCTGAATTTTTACCCATGTTGGCGGAAAGCTGGAGCCTGTCCGATGACAACCTCAGTTGGACCTTCAAACTTCGAAAGGGCATCCAGTTCCATCAAGGGTTCGGTGAGATGACCGCCGAAGATGTACTTTGGTCCTTCGACCAGATTATCGAGAGTGCCAAACATCCGGGCAGCAGCGACGTGGCCCGCATGTGGCAGCACCCAGACGGCTCCCGGGAGACTCCAGACCCTTATACCATAGTGCTACACACCGGAATTCCCGCCATCGATGTGCTGAACCGGGTACGCAACCCGTGGGCCGGCAGCACTTGGGTGGCCAGCAAGAAGCAGTCGGATGAGTTGGGTGAAGAGGAGTCCAATAACAGGACCGCTCTCACCGGCCCGTGGGTATTATCCGAGGCGGAGACCGCCCAATTCTGGAAGTTCCAGGCAGTGGACAGCCATTGGCGAAAGACTCCCTTCTTTCAAGAGCTGGTCTTCTGGGATATTCCCGAGGAATCAGCCAGAGTGGCTGGGTTCCAGACCGGTCAACTGGACACGTTTACGATGTCCTTCGACTCCATCCCCACGGTGGAAGCAGTGGCTGGAACTGAATTTATGAGCGTGCCGGGCGGCGGAGAATCCCACCTAGGTATGTACGGCAGTAGCTACGTCGGTCTCGGGACCGACGACCAACGACCCAATTTCAATCCGGACTTGCCCTGGGTTGCCCCAACAGACGATTTCAACTCCCCGGAGTGGGAGCAGGCTCTGAAGGTGCGGCAAGCACTGGCCATCTCCATCGACCGGGAGGCAATCGTCAGTAACCTGTTGCGGGGATTCGGCAAACCGGCCGTGATGTGGGGATGGTTGGGCAACGAGGACAAACTGGATCCGGGCATGTCCTGGGAATTCGATCCGGAAAAGGCCAAACAGTTGCTTGACGAAGCGGGCTACACTGGCGAAAAGCGGTTCACCCTAACCCTAACCCCTTCAATCAGGGGCGCACCTGGAGAGGTTGAGGCCTGTGAAGCCGTGGCCCAAATGTGGGCCGACATAGGCATTGACGTGAAACTGCAGAACCTTCCTTACAGCACCTTAAGGCCCACGTTGATCGCCCGTACCTACGAAGGTATCACCTGCCATGCCACCAGTCCGCGCGTAGAGCCTTTCTTGGGTTACACCAACTGGTGGAGCCATGCGGCCAACTGGTACGCGGGTGTCGAGCACCCCTGGCTTGAAGAGAACATGCCCAAAGCAACCACCCTCTTTGACGCCGATGAGCGCTGGGCCGCTCAGAAGGAGGTAGGCCGGTTCCTGTTCGACAACGCGCTGGACATCGGACTTTACGGCTTCGATGTTATTTGGCCACTCGGTACGAAGGTCGAGAGCTGGATAGACCACGTTCGGCTGGGAGACACCCGGAACATCAATGGGATGGAGTGGGCCAAGCCAAGGTAAAGAGCACCTCTTAATACATCAGCGAACGAGTACTACTCGTAGATAGATCGCTGGGGTTGCCAGATGGTCGGGCAAAACGGCCGGACAGGATTCAACGGAACAAGCATCAGAGGCGTTAATGGCGCCAAACTGGCCAATGATGCCGAGAGGCTCAAGGTGCGACTCCGCTGAGTCCATTCGAATTTGTGCCGCCGTTTGGGTTCCGCGAGTATTGTTATTCGGCCCTGTTTAAGAAAGGAGTCGACCCCACAGAGCTAGTTTTTGTAAAGATAATGGGCGAGGACATTGTTTTCTTCCGTGGGAAAGTGGAAAAGACCCACGCTCTATTCCATGGTGGGATCCGCGGTTGGGGAACATCAAAAAACAGCCGTGGCTAGTACGATAGAATAACTTAACGAGAGCTAGGGGCTGGCTAGCGGGATTGGAATTGCCGGCATTCTGCCGACCACATCCTGATAACAAACTAGTATCAGACGGTATCAACCGGGAAATGCAACAGCCATTTTAGCTACGAAACGGGATTACTTGGGATTGGCTGTGACCAGATGAGACGACCAGCGCCGAACTCAAAAACCGGTTGGGGTGACCCCGTGTCAGTTCGACTCTGACCTTCGGCACCAATCATTTTAGGCATGAAAATGCCCTCTGAAATTAATTGGA
>DCAE01000040.1:0-1056 GCA_002311385.1 Dehalococcoidia bacterium UBA1141
GGCCAAGTGGTACTGATACAGAGACTCGGGTGCGGTCCGTCCTACCACCACGCAGGAGCCTTTGTGCAGCCGTACCCGCACATCCCCGGTTACGTGGCGCTGGGTGCTGGCGACGTAGGCGTCCAAGTCTTGGCGGTGAGCGGTGAACCACAGCCCGTTGTATACGATTTCGGCATACTCTTGGGCCAACTTTTCCTTAGTTCGGACTTGCTCTTTGCTTAGCGTTAGCGTTTCCAACGATTTGTGGGCGGAGTGGAGCACCGTGGCGGCAGGAGACTCGTAAATCTCCCGGGACTTGATGCCCACCAGCCGGTTTTCCACGTGGTCGACACGGCCAACGCCGTGGTTCCCGGCTAACGTATTCAGGTGGTTTATCAGGTCGATTCCGGACATGCTCTCGCCGTCCACCGCCGTGGGCGCGCCTTGCTCGAAGTGAAGCTCCAAGTAGGTCGCGTCGCTTGGGCAATCTGCGACGGAGCGTGTCCAAGCATAGGCCTCTTCCGGCGGTTCCAGCCAAGGGTCTTCCAACTCCCCGGCTTCGATGCTGCGGCCCCAGAGGTTCTCGTCGGTGGAAAATCGGCTGTCTCTGGCCTTTATGGGTAGGTTCCGGGCCTCGGCGTACTCAATCTCTTCGTCCCGGCTCATGCCCCAATCCCTGATGGGCGCTATAACCTCTATTTCCGGAGCCAGGGCGGCTATGCTGACTTCCAAGCGGACTTGGTCGTTGCCTTTGCCGGTGCAACCGTGGGCGATGGCGTAGGCTCCTTCACTGCGGGCAGCCTCAACGAGGTAGCGGGCAATCAGTGGCCTACCCAGTGCCGTAGCCAAGGGGTAAACGCCTTCATAGATGGCCCCAGCCTTTAGCCCAGGGAATAAGAATTCGTCTACCAGTGCTTGTCTGCCATCCACAGTCAACGCTGTGCTAGCGCCCACGGCCAAGGCCCTCTGGCGTATGGATTCCAGGTCCACCATGCCCAGGTCGATGGTCAGTGTAACTATTTCGGCCCCGTACTTGTCTTTAAGCCAGGGCACCGCGACCGATGTGTCCAGGCCTCC
>DCAE01000040.1:1185-1468 GCA_002311385.1 Dehalococcoidia bacterium UBA1141
GTTTCAGGCGTTAGGATGGAACGACCCCCAATTGCTGCATCAGCCCCATCTGGTCTTCGACGCCCCAATGTTCGACCATTTTCCCGCCGACGACTCTGACAATGTGGATTTCTCCATAAGAAACCTTCTTGCCGGTGGCCGGAATGCCCATGAAATCGCCTTGATGGGTGCCGGTAGTGGTCCCGCGCATAACTACCGTGTCCCCTTCTGCGATGAGGTCTTCAATTTCGATGTGTATATCCGGAAAGGCGCTGAGGAACATGTGGAACATTTCTTTCATGCC
>DCAE01000040.1:1585-38571 GCA_002311385.1 Dehalococcoidia bacterium UBA1141
AGGGCGTCCACGTTTTTCTTGTTGAACAATTCTTCAATCATCCCTTGGACGACTGCTTTATTCTCTTGCTCGGCCATGTGTCTTTCCTTTTGCTGATGATTCGGCGATGAGAAAGAATCACCTAGGTTAGAAAATCTTAAGTTACTAAATCTTACTCAGTGCTAGCTCCAAGCGGTCGATAGCTTCATCGATCTCCGCTGCGGTAACGTTCAAAGGCGGCATCAGGCGCACGGCATTGGGTCTCACGCCGTTTAGCAGGATTCCTGCCTCGTTGGCCTGAGTTAGCACCTGACCGGATATGTCGCTGTTGAACTCCACGGCGGCCAAGAGGCCCTTGATGCGAATTTCTGAAATAACCGAGACTCGGGACTTGAGTTCGTTCAATTTAGCCGACAGGTGACGCTCCATCTCTTTTACGTGACCTAGTATGTCGTTGTCCAGAAGGAATCTGGTGCCCGCAAAGGCTGCTGCCGTGGCCAGGGGATTGCCGCCGAAGGTGGAGCCGTGGTCGCCTGGCACCAAGGCCATGCAGTACTCCTTGGACAGGAAGGCGCCAATGGGTACACCGAACCCCAGCCCCTTGGCTAAGGTCATGACGTCTGGCTCTACGCCGTACTCTTCGTAGCCAAAGAGGCTGCCCAACCGGCCGATGCCAGTCTGAACCTCGTCTAGAATCAGCAGGATTCCCTTCTCGTCACACCACTCCCGCACGCGTTTCAGGTAGTCGCCGTCGGGAATGATTACGCCGCCCTCGCCTTGTACGGGTTCCAGCATCACCGCCGTAGTATTGTCGGTGGTGGCGTTCATGATGCCTTCCACGTCGTTGTAGTCCACGTGTACGAAACCAGGCAGCAGGGGAGTGAAGTTTTCCTGATAATGGGGCTGGCCCGTGGCCGCCACGGTGGCCAATGTGCGACCGTGGAATGAACTGAGGGCTGTGATTATTTCGTATGCTCCGTCCCGGTGCAGCTTGCCGTAGCGACGGGCCAGTTTTATCGCTCCTTCATTGGCCTCGGCGCCGCTGTTGGCGAAGAAGACTCGGTCCATGCAACTGTTCTCGATTAGCAATTCCGCCAGGTTGAGTTGGGGTACGGTGTAATACTGGTTGGAGGTCTGTACCAAGGTGCCGGCCTGCTCCACGATGGCTTGAGTCACCACCGGATGGCAATGGCCAAGGTTGTCCACGGCCCATCCCGCCACAAAGTCCAAGTACTCCTTGCCGTCGGCGTCCCATACTCGGGTGCCCTCGCCACGGACAATCACCACCGGTTGGCGACGTACGGTCTGAGCGTAGTACTTGTTTTCAACTGCTATCCAATCACTGCTTTTGCTCACTGTGAAGCACCTCCGAATGTTTCTTTTAGCCTGTCAACAGCATCATGTAGATCGTCCAGCGCCTCACCCAAACCCGTAACCGCCTCATAGAATCGATCCAGCTCTTCATTCCATTGTCTCAGTCCATCCCGGCGTAATCCATCCCCGCGCAATTCGCCCTCTTTTTATTTTCCACAATAGAATATCGTATCCAGTACCGGTATGACCAGCAAAAGGCCTCGTACAATCTAAGTGTCAGCGCCATCACAGAGAGAAATATGGTCTCGCCGGTTCGGCATGGAGCGGCTCCAGGTGCAAACTTCACCCTTCACCCACCAATTATGGATGTGCCGGTGGAAACGCCACGCAAACAGTCCAACAGGGCCCCGGGACGGCGGCCATCTACGACATTGGCAATCGGCGAACGCTCCAAGGCCCGCAAGCAGGCGGAGAGTTTGGGAATCATGCCGCCTCGCACAATGCCTGATTGGAACAGGATGTTGGCCCGGCGGCGGTTCAGGCGAGGTATCAACCGGTTGGAGCCATCCAATATACCTTCGACGTCGGTCAGAAATACCAAGCGCTCCGCCTCCAGCGCATAGGCTAGCTCTCCGGCCACCGTATCGCCGTTGATATTGAGTGGTGATCCAGCATTTTCAGAACCGTCGTCACGGTGTCTGCCCACGGGAGCAATCATGGGAATAAACCCGCCGTCGAGAAGCGCCCGAAGAGGTTCGCTGTTGACTTGGCTAACCTCCCCTACGAAACCCAATTCCGGATTGGCGATGTGAGCTTCCAACAGGTTGCCGTCCACCCCACTGATACCGATGGCGCGGCCGCCCATCTGTTGCAAACTGGAAACCAGCTCTTTGTTAATCAGCCCGGAAAGCACGGCCACCACAATCTCCAAGCTTGCGGCATCGGTAACCCGTAGACCGTCAACGAACCGCGGCGGAATGCCTTGGCGTTGCATCCACTGGGAGATAACGTTGCCCCCGCCGTGCACTACCACCACATCCACGCCCTGTTTCTGTAGCGTGACCAAGTCTTTCAATGTGGTGTCGTGGCTGCCCAAGGTGCTGCCGCCGATCTTCACAACTATGGGCGCCCCAGTCACCCGAGGCCCCCTTTCGGTTGCGTCAACGGTTGGGTCACCGGTTGCAATACGGGAAATACGTAGAATTTAGAAGACGATTTTATTGATGAATAGAACATTATCGGAAGCGAGTAAGTCAGAATGAGGGAGTTAGGGCAGGATGGAAAGAAAGAGTTTGGATTGCCTTCTGCCAAGGCCAGGAATTATTCGGATAAATAGCCCGTGGACAAAACACCCGGATTAGGTGGTGTACGCGCTATTGATAATCACATACTCTTCGGTAAGGTCACATCCCCATGCAGTGCCCTCGCCATTTGCTAGATTGAGGTTCAGTCGCAACGTAATTTCCGTTCCGCGCATCAGAGCCACAACCGCGTCTCGGTGGAAGGGAACGGGTTTGCCTTCCTCCATGATGCACACGCCGTTGATAAATAGGTCTATCTTGGATTCCTCAACGACCGCGCCGCTACGACCCACGGCCATCATAATCCTGCCCCAGTTGGGGTCGGAGCCAGCTACCGCCGACTTAACCAGGTTAGAAGACGCGATGGTTCTGGCGGCTTTTCTGGCGTTGGAAACGTCGGTCGCACCCACAACCTCCACGGTAATGAGCTTGGTGGCGCCCTCTCCGTCCCGGGCCATTTCCCTGGCGAGATGCACGCACACGTCCATCAATGCTTGCTTAAAAACCGCTGCGTCGGGTGAGTTTGAATTTATGGTTGAGTTACCCGCTTGGCCGTTGGACAGAACCAACAGAGTGTCGTTGGTGCTGGTATCGCCATCCACGGTCATCATGTTGAAAGAAGAGTCCGCCACTTCGCGCAGAGTGGCATCCAAGAAATCCTTATCCACGGCGGCGTCGGTGGTGATGAAGGAGAGCATCGTGGCCATGTTGGGGTGAATCATTCCGGACCCTTTGGTGACACCTCCGACATGAGCTTGTTTACCGTCCACTTCAAACCTAACCGCCACTTCCTTGGGGCGTGTGTCGGTGGTCATCATTGCCCGGGCCAATTCGTGACCGCCGTCTGCTTTGATTTGGATTTGGTCAAAGCCAGTCCTAATCAGCGACATTGGGAGCTCGACGCCTATCACGCCGGTGCTGCAAACAGCAACCTGATTGGACTCCAAACCGAGCTTTTTTCCGGCAAGGGCGGTCATTTCTTGAGCGTCCAGGTAGCCTTGATGGCCCACGCTGCAATTGGCAATTCCCGCGTTAACCACCACCGCCCGGACCGAGCCGCCATTGATATGCTCTCGGGTAACTGTCACGGAAGGAGACTTGATACTGCTTTGGGTATAGATCCCGGCGGAGGAGCAAGCTGCTTCAGAGACAATAATGCCCAAGTCCAGCTTATCTTCGGCAAAAGTCTTCAACCCGGCATAGGTGGCCCCAGCTTGAAAGCCCCGTGGGGTCGTTACGGACCCACCTTCCACCACGGTAATCTGACCCGCCATGCTCACATCTCCCTTTGCCTAACCATCAGCGCCGAAATTCGAAAATTTATTGAAATACTTAGGCGCTAGGCAGGTTTAAATCGGCTTGGAGTATATCACAGGGGAATGGCCGCTTAATACAAACATTTCACTACTGAGCCAGGCGCAACCGGCCATGCCATTTTTGGCCGGTAGGTAGTGTCCGGCCCAAAGGCTTGGGCAATAGCTTGCGTGATAGCTCGACGGTGGACGCCGGTCTCGAGCCTAAACTATAATCCAGGCTCGGCTAGATTCCAAAATCCATAGTAAATTAGAGGCTACTAAGTATCATGGTTGTTTTTAGGCCATTCCGCGGTTGGCGTTATGATTTGGACGTGGTGGGCGATGCGGCCTCGGTCCTCTCCCCTCCATATGACATGATTTCAACAGACATGCAGCAGTCGCTACGCAACCTAAGCCCTTATAATGCCGTTCACCTGGAAGCAGGCGAAAGTCTGGACTGGACGGCGCCGACGACGGGTCAATACACGGATACAGCTTCATTGTTTGAGGACTGGATTGCCAAGGGCGTTCTAAAAAGGGATGCCGAGCCTTCCTTCTATCTGCTGCGGCAAGAGTTCAAACATGGTGGCAACGATTGGTCTCGCTTGGGAATATTTGGCTGCTTGGCATTGGAGGATTACGAGGCCCTCAAGGTGCTTCCTCACGAGTACACTGAGGCCCCTGCGATACGCGACAGGGTTTCACTGATGGAGGCCTGCGGGGCCAACTTCAGCCCCATAATGTCGGCCTATCGGGACTCCGAAGCTCGGCTCTCGCCCGTCTTTCAACGGACCATGTCCACGGCGCCGGTGATTGATGTTCCCGACGATATAGGGGGCCGGTCCACCCTTTGGCGCATGTCCGACCCAGAGGCGCTAAGCGCAATCACCGGGTTTTTCGAAGACACTCCCGTGTTCTTGGCCGACGGCCATCACCGTTATGCGGCGGCCTTACAGTACCGGAATAATAAGAACCAGGAGCCTGGACAGGGTTCGGCCCGAGACAGCAGTGCTCAAGCCCACGGCTTTGTTTTGATGACCATGATTGGTTTCGAGGACCCCGGCCTGTTGGTATTGCCTTATCACCGTGTCTTGAGCGGATTGTCCGCCAGCCAGCTAACCCAGGTCAGAGAGGCGTTGTTCGACATTTTTCAAGCGCAGCCCTTTGCCTCTACAGGAGATCAAAGCGCATCCGGATTTGTGGACCAAGTGGCGGCAAAAGGCGGGGAAGGTCATGCTCTGGGGATAGTGGGGCCGGAGTTGTTGGGCCCGGATTTTCATGGCCCACAGTTGCTTACCCTCAAAGACGGCATCGACTGGCAAAAATGGGGCAGCTTGGGGGTTTCCGAAGCCTGGATATTGGAAGAGCAGGTGTTGGGGCCGATTTTGGGCGAGGCCACCCTGGAACACTTGGGTTTCAGCCACGACCACAATGAGGCCGTGGAACTAGTGGTCAAAGGCATCAATCAAGCCGCGATTCTGCTAAAGCCCTTCCCAATGACCCAGTTCCAGGAAATCGTGGGGCAAGGACAGCGCTTGCCCCGAAAATCAACCTTCTTTTATCCCAAGCTACCCACCGGCATGGTCATCAACCAATTGAGCGGCGTGCTGTAAAACGCAGGCCTTTTAGGCTCGATAATTTAGGAAATGGCCTTGGGCTGAAGCAACACCCGAGTGGTGCCGTCGGTGTCCTTGCGTTGGGTAATCAAGTGGTGCCCGGCATTCTCAGCCCACACAATCACGTCGTAGATATTCAGTGCGTCGGCCAAGATGGCCTCAACGAAGGAATGACTATCGGCAGTCATCTGTTGGCTCAGCGCGGCGATGACTCCGGCGCAGCTCTTGCCCCGGCCGTCAATGATTACCCAACCGCCGCCGTTTCCGTTAACCACCACACTGTTGCCATTAGCGCCGTTGGCTACCTCACCGTTATGAGCGCCGTTATGGACGTTAACTTCGCCGCTCTTGCGTAGGTCCAATTCACGTTTGAAATTGGCCACGGCTTCCCAAGCCACGGCCCGGTCTCGCTCGCCGTTCCCGCAAACTGCGCCACGCACTCCCACGATGTCTGGATTGATACGTGCCAGCTCGTCAAGGTCCGATATGCGCAGGTGACCGGAAAGAGATGTGCTCATTCCTAGTTCTTTGCCCTGAAGCACAATCTCTTTCAGCTTAGTTTCAGGTATGAAGTCGAATAGGTTGCGGCCGTCCTTGGTCAAGGTGTCGATGAGGAAGCCGTCACATTCGCCGTCCTTGGCCAATTGGACCATCAGCATGGGGTCTAGGCCACCGTCATACAGGACGTTGTCCGCAAACAGCGAGCCAATCAGTTTTGTGTTGAACCCCTCCATGGCTGACCTTGCTTGACGCAGGACGTCTACTGCGGTGTCGTAATCGGAGACGCGGAATCCCACCTTCACCGATGTCGCATCCAAGGCCGCCGCCGCATAGGCGGCCATGGCCACGGTGCCGGGCTGGTTGGGCACCACTCCCAACGTCACGCTAACGTGCTTCTCCACCGGGATAATTCCGCGCACATCCCGAACGATGGACGGGTGGCCGGAGCCCACCAACGCCTCTTGCAGGTTCTTAACGTCCACTACATCCGCGCCGCCTTGTTCGGCTTCCAATGCTTCCTGAACGTTCTGGACGCTGACCATGAGCAGCATTCCTGAGAAGAAGCTGTTGTTGCCTGTTAGCCAGGATAGCCGAGGATTTGGCGATGCCGCAGTCGCGTGCACAACCGCTGGTGGCTTGGGTTTCAGCGGCTCCAATTCTCGCTTCAAGGTTTCTTTCTCCTCGGGCTCGAGTTCAATCATCGGTGGTCTCACGTGCCCGCCGGCCATGCCCATCAACTCGCCCCAATATTTGACCATGGGCACCGGAAGAGCGCCGTTGAACTTGGTCACAGTGCGCGTCCACCAAGTGTCGGAAAGCTCTTTGATTCTTCGTATGTGGGTATCGTAGAACTCCTCGTCCAGGTTTCCCTCGGTGGCTTTGTCGATGAACTGAACATAGTAGTTGGCTTCTGGTGTGTCGAAGCGCCAGTCAGAGGTGTTGGAGAACATCACCTGCTGATTGAAACCGAGTTCCTTGCCCCTCCAGAATATCCACTCGTCGGGAGTGCTTATCACGTGGTCCTTGCCCAGAGAAAGGTGGGTTTCAATGGAAAGTTGCTGGTTGAAACTTGCTTCTTTCACGCCAACCACGTTGGGAATCTGGCAGAGCCGCTTCAGGCCAAGGGGGCTCATGACTATGCCGAACTGAGGGGAGTTATAGAACATGATAGCCAGGGACGTGCTGTCCGCAAGCATCTGGACGTATTCAACCACTTGGTCCTCGGTCTTGGTGGCGATGTAGGGCGGGGCGACGATAAGCACGTCAAAACCCACTGACTCGGCATGTTGGGCCAGCGAGAGCATCTCCGCGCCGGATGAGTGGGTCACGTGAGCGCCGGTGAGCCAACGGCCTTTGGATTCGTCGGCCACGATGTCCATCACATTGACTCTTTCGTCGTGGGTCAGACTCCAAAACTCGCCCATGCCCCAAGTGCAGCCAGCCCCCTTGGTGCCCAGACGAATCACATGATTTATGTTTCGCCGCAGACCCTCTTCATCCACATGATTCTCCGGGGTGAAAGGAGTCATCAGGGTGGTCCATTGGCCTTTTAAGGATTCCTTAGCCCATTCCTGAGCTTCGCGTTTTGTGTAATGCGCCATGGCTTCCTCCTAGTTGGTAGCCGGCTAGTTGGCAGCCGGTTTGAAATTGGACTGGCAACCGGTTAGTTACCGGTCATTATTCGTCGTCTCCGTATTGCTGTTTCAGAGCCTCGACCACCGCCGGGTCGGCCAGAGTCGTGGTGTCGCCTAGGGCTCGGCCTTCGGCAACGTCGCGGAGCAGACGCCGCATAATCTTGCCGCTTCGGGTCTTGGGCAGTTCGGCCGTGAAATAGATGTCATCCGGGCGGGCCATTGCGCCAATCTTGGTGGCTACGTGCCGTTTCAGTTCGGCGATTACTTCATCGGAAGATGTTACGTTGTCTTTCAGAGTTACGAATCCGACGATTGCTTGGCCCTTTATCTCGTCGGACCTGCCAATGCAGGCCGCTTCGGCCACCTTGGGGTTGTCCACCAAGGCGCTCTCGACTTCCATGGTGCTGATTCTGTGGGCCGAGACGTTGATAACGTCGTCCACCCGGCCTAGAAGCCAGAAGTTGCCGTCTTCATCGATTTTTGCGCCGTCGGCGGTAAAGTAAATGTCTGGGTAGCGAGACCAATACTGCTCAACGTAGCGGTCCGGGTCTCCGTAAATTGTACGTAGCATCCCTGGCCAGGGCTTCTTGATTGTTAGATAGCCACCGCCGCCCGGACCCACGGGGTTTCCTGCTTCATCCACCACCTCGGCGTCTATACCAGGGAACGGCCGGGTGGCTGAGCCTGGTCTGAGGGTGGTGATGCCCGGCAGGGGGGCGATTAGTATCTGGCCTGTCTCGGTCTGCCACCAAGTGTCGACCACCGGGCACTTCTCCAAACCGATGTTTTTCCAATACCACATCCAGGCTTCTGGGTTTATGGGCTCGCCAACCGAACCCAAGAGGCGAATCGACGTTAAATCGTGGCGCTGGGGATATTCCTCGCCCCACCGCATGAAAGTGCGAATTGCGGTTGGAGCGGTGTAGACGATGGATATGCCGTATTTGGCCACGATGGCCCAGAAGCGGTCTCGGTCCGGATAGTCCGGGGAGCCCTCGTACATGACCGAGGTAGCGCCGTTGGCCAACGGACCGTACACGATGTAGCTATGGCCGGTGACCCAACCGATGTCGGCGGTGCACCAGTAAACATCCTCTTCTTTCAGGTCGAAAACCCATTTGGCCGTGGCGTAGGTGCCCAGCAGGTAGCCAGCGGTGGTGTGGACTATGCCCTTGGGTTTGCCGGTGGTCCCGCTGGTGTAGAGCAGGTACAGCATGTCTTCGCTGTCCATGGGCTCGGGTTCGCAGTGCATTGGCTGGTCGGCAACCAAATCGTGCCACCAGATGTCCCGGCCCGCAACCATCTTGTCGTCGGCGCTTTCCGTGCGACGCACCACCACCACATTTTCTATGGGCGTTGGGCTTACCAGAGCGTCGTCTGCGTTCTGCTTTAGGGGGATGATGGCACCCCGGCGGAAGCCACCGTCGGCGGTAATCAATAGCTTGGACTGGGAGTCGTCAATCCGGTCTCTTATGGATTCGGCGCTAAATCCGCCGAAAATCACGCTGTGGGCCGCTCCGATTCGAGCGCAGGCCAGCATGGCTATGGGAAGCTCGGGAACCATGGGCAGATAGATGGTGACGCGGTCGCCCTTCACCACGCCCAGGCTCTTAAGCCCGTTGGCGAATTTGCATACCTCCCGGTAGAGGTCCCGGTAGGTATATACCTGCCGGTCTCCAGGCTCGCCTTCCCAGATTATAGCCGCTTTGTTGCGGCGGGCTGATTTCAGGTGGCGATCGATGCAATTGTAGGAGACGTTTAGCTTGCCGCCGACGAACCATTTGGCGTGGGGCGGGTCCCATTCCAGTACCGTGTCCCACTTCTTGATCCAGTCCAATTCCTCGGCGAACTTGGCCCAAAACCCCTCGGGGTCCCTTAGCGCTTCTTCGTAGACGTTGGGGTCGGAGATGTTGGCTTGGTTGCGAAATTCATCCGATGGCGGGAACCTGCGGTCCTCTTGGAGAAGGGCTTCGATTCCGCCCACGTTCTCAACCATTTTCCGTTCCTCCAAAGTGGTCAGGGGCTCTCGTGTTTACGCACAAAACTACACACGGGAGCCCAACTAGTTCTTAGGGTGAATTGCATTGCCGCAACGTCAGTGAAATTTGTAACATAAGGTGGCCCGGATGTAAACGTCAGCCCAAGCTAATTTGATTGTCTCCGTCACAAAACGGCAGCCTCAAAAATAGCATCTTCTAGAGCCTTCGCCGTCCTGACTGGCGTTAGTGGATCAACCGGGAGCTAAAACCATTCCATGGGGTCTTCCTTTTCTATCACTGGCTGGTTTCTATTACCGGCTGGCTAGCAAGGAGTACAATCGGTAATCGTGGCTACCGAAGGCGACATTAATAATCATGTTAATCCGGGTAGGTTGACCCCGGATGGCGGTGAAATAGGTAAGGTGGACCGAATGGTTGCCTTGGCCGCCGGGCTGGGTATGTTCTTGGCCTCGTTGGACATTGCCCTAAACGTTGCTCTGCCTTCCCTCAGAGAGGACTTCGACACCGACCTGCAGACTGTCCAGTGGGTCATAGTGGCTTTTATCGCCACCAGGGCAGGGCTGGTGTTGGGCGCAGGGAGCTTCGGGGACCGGTTCGGTCTGAAACCCGTCTACCTCTTTGGCGCAGCCACTTACTTGCTCGCGATGGTCCTCATTGCTTACTCCCCCAATCTGGGCACCATGGTAGGATTCCGGATTGTTCAGGCTCTGTCGGTGGGTTGCCTCTATGCCGTCTCCCCCGCCATAGCCGCCAAGGTTTTCCCAGCGAGCATGCGCGGGCTGGGAATGGGCTTTACCGCAGGCAGTCAGGCCTTGGGCATGTTGGCCGGCACCTTGGGCGCAGGCTTGCTGATACGGTGGTTTGACTGGGAGTCGGTCTTCCTTGGCAGAATCCCCTTTGCCGCCATAGCCTTCCTCATCGCCTGGAAGTTCATGAAGGGCCAAGAGCGTCAGGGTCAGGAAACCTCCTTTGACATCATCGGTGCGGTCACCTTGATAGGCGCATTGCTTGGATTGGTCATCGGTCTGCGTCTGGGACGTTCGGAGGGTTGGACATCTCCGGAAGTCTTGGTCTTGCTCAGCTTGGCGCCGTTGTTCTTGATAGCGTTTTGGATGGCGGAGAGGAGGGCGGAATGGCCCGTTTTGCCCTTGGGACTGCTGCGGGTTAGGGGATTCGCAGTCTCCGCTTTGTGCATGTTCCTGGCCCACCTGGGCGTCTTCGTTATCTGGTTTATATTCCCTTTCTACATCTCTGACAGCCTGGGAAAGGGGCCGTTCACACTGGGTGCGATGCTGGCGGTGATGGCTTTCCTAAACACCGGATTTTCGGGCGTCGGTGGATGGTTGAGCGACCGTGTGGGCACGTTCTCCGTGGGAGTTTCGGGGTTGGTTGTGATGGCCCTAGGGTTGTTGTACATGGGCTTCTTGAGCAGCGACTCAGGACTGGCTCAAGTGGCGCTGCGTATCGCCGTCATCGGCATCGGCTTAGGGTTGTTCCAAGCGGCGGCTTACACGCTGATGCTGGGGAGCGTCCCTCAAGAACGTTTCGGCACAGCGGCGGCATCGCTGTCGTTGGCCCAGGCCATGGGGACGGTGCTGTCAGTAGCGGTGATAGGGGGCATCTTCGCCCTCAGCAACGATCATCATCTGTCGGGGCTGGCTGCTTCGGCGCTAACAGCGGGCGAACGGGAAACCCAAGCGTTTATGCAGGCCTTCCAAGACGTATTCTGGCTGGGAGCGGGCATAGCCGCAATAGGGGCGGGATTGTTCCTGTTCAGCTGGCGACTAAACAAACCCTAATTTTCTGGCTACCAGCTGTGTAACGGGGGCGGTTCAGTCCCGGCGGACCACCCGGTTCCGCAGAACACCGATTCCTTCAACCTCCAACTCAACCACGTCCCCCGATTGCAACCACCGGTCCAACTCCAACCCGCAACCACCGCCCACGGTGCCTGAGCCCAGAATGTCGCCGGGGTAGACTGATTCGTCCATGGAGGTGTGGGCAATCATCTTGGGGAAGCTCCAGTGAATCGCGCCGATGTTCCCGTCGGACCATAGCTCACCGTTTATCCTGGCGGTCATGCGAGCGTCTTGCGGGTTGAACTCATCGGGAGTAACCAGCCAGGGCCCCAAGGCGGTGGCGAAGTCTTTGCCTTTACTGGGCCCTAGGCCAACGGCCATTTCCTGAAACTGGGTGTCTCGGGCGCTCCAATCGTTCATGATGGCGTAGCCGCCGATGTAACCGGAGGCATCTTCTTCAGAGATGTCTATGCCTTCTTTGCCGATTATGCAGGCCAACTCCAGTTCATAGTCCATCTGCTGAGAGTAACGGGGCCAGGTTAACTGCTGTTCATGGCCCATCAGTGAGCGGTGGTTACCCTTGTAGTAAACCGGCATTTCGTACCAAGCCGGAGGAACCTCGAGGCCTCGGTTCTTGCGAGCGGTAGATATGTGCTGCTCAAAGGCGATGAAGTCTTTCAAGGACCCGGACTCGATGGGCGCCAGCCACCGTATATTCTCCATCGGCCAACGAGGAGCGTCGTAGGTGGACAGGTCTCCCAGCCCTTGGGACAAGGCACCGGATTTATCCAGGTTGTAAGCCACGATGTCTACTGCCCGGTTCAAAGAATCGCGGATGCCCATGCGGCCCAACACGGTGGCCGAATCGACCACCTGATTATCATTCAGGTCCACGAAGCCAATCTTGGCCCCGCCGTTGGTGCCGGGAAGCTCAAACCTAGCGATTTTCATGGTGATGTTCCTTTGAACAACTGGGATTCGGCAGCCCTTTATGGGCCGATATTTAATGCTGGCAATGGGCTATATCCTAGCACAGGCGGAATAGCGGTTGGGGAGAGGAGCCGGAGGGAAGAGCAGTAGTACAAAAAGGATTTCTTGAATGCCTATATGCCCGTTGATGCCATTTCGCTCATTGAATCCAGAAATTGGGGGGGTTAGCTCAACTGGTTAGAGCACTGGCCCGACACACCCACCGCTCTTAACGCTGTGCTTCCGTAGCTACAAACACTACGAAAATCCATCCAGTTGTGTGCTCCTGTGTAGATTGTGCCAAGACCAATATTTAAGACCCCCACCAGTTTCAGCTGGCGGGGGTTTCTTTTTAGGATTTGACGAAACCATTTGATGAACGGAGCTACTCTGGAGTTGGGACATTAAACGCCTGCCAGTTTGCACAAAACTTGATGAATATATCGTCGGCTATCGACTCTGTTGATGATTGTAAACTTGCTGTTCGGTCCTTCAGCTAATACGGGGCCATGCCAATGGGGATTGTCACGGGAAAACAGGTCGCCACACCAGTCGATTTTAGTCCCGTCAGATCGAACTCCCTTATACTTGAAGGGCTCGGCCAAAAATTTCAATCGCTCCGACCAATCGGCCACTTCATAGAGGTTCCCAGCCAAGCGGAGAAATGCATTCCAAAATGCGCCTGTGTCGATGACCGTCTGTTCCCGCATGGGTTTTCGTGTTGACAAAGGCAAGGGTCCCAGGTCTTTTCGGACTTCGACTAGACGCTTCAAGTATTCGTGCATGAAGTCTTTAATCGCATCGAAATTTCCGTCATCGACGTTTGGGAAGGCCTCCTTCAAACCCTTTTGCAGGATGTTGAATGTGACTACCTTCGGCGAATTGACTGATATGGAGTTCTTTACAATTTCTACGTAATTGCTCAAGACCGAATGCTGGGCCAAGTTCATGGCGAGACGATTATGGGGATCGGCCTGGTACAGATACTTTATTCGGGTTTGATTTGCAGGTTTGCCCAAGTTGTTCGACTCGTTGAATATGGTAGGCTCGGCGTTGCGGCTGACGGTGTAGATGAGTAATACCCACTCATATGCCCATGGATCTAGGTCGTGGCCAGTTTTGAGGATGAGTTCGGTAATTTCCCGGGCAAGAGCATGCCTATGCCTCGAATCCGGCGTAGTAGTCACGCCCCATATGCGAAGTATCCCTTCTTGAGGGTTGAACTGGTACTCGGCTTCCTCGCTTGGAATATTCCAAGTGAGGGAGCCACCATAGAATTCCTTGCCGTCCAGCACAAGTTCTTTCATTTTGTCGACCCGTTTCCTATCTATGACGGGAGTCGTCCCGGTGAGGTTGCCCTGTGCGTCGTAGACGTCTGAGTCGCCTCGCTGCCGATCCGCAGCGTTTCGGACCTTCAGGTCATCAGGGTCTTGAAATTCGTACAACTGGCCTAGGGTGGTGATGGCCACGAAGTGAGGCGATTGACCTGGCCTTCGGACCACAGTAGCAGACAACTCCAAATCGGGCTCGCGGTTTTGATTTTTCGCTGTCAAAGTGGAATAACTGTGCGCCAGGTTGCTTATAACCATGGATAAGTCTCCTTACAAAATAGATTTACGTCTTACCAGACGTATATTAAACCGTCGCTGACGTAATGGTACTACGTGTAATACGACGTGCCAATTGTTTACGCCAACGTGCACCCAAGTCACATAATTCAAATCGGATTACGGGCCCTGTTTAGAGCGCCTAATGTGCTAGTCGCATTGTCAATCCGGCGGTATTTTTTCTGATGCAATCGATGGGTAGCCGTGAGATGCAAAGCAACATGAGGAACTTAGTCACCGCTCTCCAATAGGGGAGTGGAGTGCGCCCCAAACCCCCGAGGCTTTGCCCACAGGTTCCTTGACTGTATTATTGCCCATTGGTACACTGAAGTCTGCTATATTTACAACAAATGGGCGGTTAGCTCAGCTGGTTAGAGCACTTGCTCGACACGCAAGAGGTCACTGGTTCGAGTCCAGTACCGCCCACCATTGGCTAGGTTTTGGGCCGCAATGATTGAATCACGTGCGCGCAGCCCCTCGCTAGTGTCAAAATCTGATAGATAAACTCTGGATAGGAAGCTGTTATGGAAGCCTCAATGCTGGTCAGGACCGAGCCCAACGAGAAGATAGAATCCTTCGCCGCCGGGGACACCGTACGGGTCAACTTCCGGATTCGCGAAGGCGACCGAGAGAGGATTCAAGCGTTCCAAGGCGTTTGCATCCGTTTGCAAAACGGCGTTGGACCGGCTGCTAATTTCACTGTTCGCAGAATCACCGGCGGGATAGGCATCGAGAGAATCTTTCCCACCCACTCACCGCTTATCGACTCTCTGGAAGTCGTGCGCCGAGGTTCGGTGCGGCGAGCCAAGCTCTACTACTTGCGAGGCCTACAGGGCAGGGCTGCTAGAATTAAGGAAAAGACTCCGCCCCGTCCCGCTCCCAAACAGACCTAGGGCCAGCCCTCATATCAAGCTAAACGGGTTTCCGGTCGAATCTCAATTAGTTGAATCACGACCGGCTCGATTACGGTACGCCGGGCGAGGGACGTCATGAGGTATGCGGAGGTGGCGGTTGATGCTCCCATCAGCCACTCGCGCACCTTTTCCTATAGTGTACCTTCTACATTTACCGTTGAACCCGGCCAATTGGTCTGGGTGCCCTTCGGTCGCCGCATAGCCCAAGGCGTCGTGGTGGAGTTGGCCGAAGCGCCTCAGGTCGAAGTAACCCGAGACATCCTGCAACCCATCGAACCCTCCCCATTGATTCGCCCACTGGATCTGGTTTTAGCCAAGTGGATGGCTCGCTACTACCTTTGCTCCATCTTCACAGCCATATCCCCACTGCTGCCTCCGGGATTTGAGTCTCAGGTCCGCTCCAAGGTTTCTCCCGGACCCCGTTTTCTCGCCCTAAACAGCGAAGCTGACTGTCTGGATGGCGCCAAAGACGGGGGCTTGCCCACCCTGCGCGCCGATTCGGTAAAAGCTCTGAAGTCATTGGCCGATTCCTCTAGCCTGCGGGAGCGCGACTTCCTCAAACTGCTGGGACGAAACGGGGACAGGGAACTGGCGCGTCTTATCGAGAAGGAATTTATCACCCGCCAGACCGAGTTGCCCCGTCCTCGCGTCGCACCCAAGTACGAGAGCTACTTGTTTACTGTCCCTCTCCGTAAAAGCACGGGCGAAGCCGTAGAACTTGAAAACCGGGATGAGACAGATGGGCTTCCTAAGCGGCAGAGGGAGCTACTTTTGGCGGTCAGAGAGCGGGGGCCGGAATACCGAGCTTCCCTGGCTAATAAAGAATTCGGTGTGGGTGTGGCCGACTCACTGGTCAAGAAGGGCTTTTTGGGCCGGGAATGGCTAAGGGTGGAAACTTCTGCATTGGCTTATTCGGCTGATTCCTTGGACGAATCTTCGGGCGGGCAGGATGCAGAGCGAGAGGCTTCCAGAGAGCCTGAAGAAATTCGACACGTCCTGACGCCTGAGCAATCAAATGCCCTAGCCAGCATCATCCAGGACCTGGACAGCGCCGCCCAGCCGCCCCCAATAACTCTCTTGCACGGGGTCACCGGCAGCGGCAAGACGGAGGTTTACCTTCGGGCCATTGAGCATGTCGTCGCTAGAGGGCAGCAGGCGATATTCTTGGTGCCGGAGATTGCTCTTACTCCCCAAACTATGCAGCGGGTGAATGCCAAGTTCCCTGGTCGCGCCGCCGTTTTGCACAGCCGCATGACCCAAAGGCAACAGTTCGACCAATGGTGGAAGATTCGCGACGGCCAATGCGATGTGGTGGTGGGCCCTCGCAGTTCACTATTTGCCCCGGTTCCGAAATTGGGCTTGATTGTTATCGACGAAGAACACGAGTGGACCTACAAGCAAGAAGAGGCGCACCCCCTCTACCACGCTCGGACAGTGGCCTTTGAACTGGGCAGGCTCACCGGCGCAGTAGTGGTGTTGGGCAGCGCCACACCGGATGTGGAATCCTACTACCGGGCCACCCGTGGCAGGCATCGCCTGCTTGAGTTGCCAAGGCGAATCGGCACGGCGACCGATGAACAGGGCAATTCCTCCCAAATGGGTCTGGCTCCCGTGGAAATCTCGGATATGCGAGCGGAGTTGCGGGAAGGCAACCGCAGCATGTTCAGCCGGTCTTTATCTCAAGCCCTGAAGGACTGCGTTGAAGACGGGCATCAAGCCATCTTGTTCTTGAACCGGCGTGGTAACGCCACCTATATCCAATGCCGGGACTGTGGGCACGTTGTTACCTGCCGCCGTTGCTCCGTCACCATGAATTTTCACTCGGTGGACAACAGACTGATGTGCCACCGCTGTGGCCGGAGATCCCGGTCCCCTGACCGTTGCCCCCAATGCGGTGGGACCAGCATCCGCAACCTGGGCGTGGGAACCCAAAAAGTGGTATTGGAAGTTGAAAAGCTGCTGCCAGGGGTAAGAGTGGACCGGTGGGACGCCGACGCAACCCGCACTGGCCTGAGTTCTCAAGACGCCATGGAGCGCCTCAACAGCGGCGAGACCCAGGTATTGGTGGGCACCCAGATGGTGGCGAAAGGGTTGGACGTGCCCAACGTTACATTGGTGGGGGTGGTCTTGGCCGACGTTGGCCTATACTTGCCCGATTTTCGGGCCGGCGAACGGGCTTTCAGCCTGCTCTGCCAGGTGTCGGGCCGGGCAGGCAGGGGGGAGTTCCCCGGAAGAGTGATTGTCCAGACCTACACCCCTGAACACTACGTCATTGCCGCCGCCGCCAAACAGGATTACAGCGTGATGTTCCAACGGGAGATACAAGCGCGCCGTCAACTGGGAAACCCACCCTTTAATCAGATGGTCCACATCATTTACCAGGATGTTAATGCCAATATGTGCCAACGCCAGGCGGTGGCCACCGCCCGTGATCTGAGAAGCAAGGCTGAAGCCCAAGGCCTAACCGATGTTGAAGTCATCGGGCCGTCGCCGGGCATGCCCGCCCGGCTCAGAGGCCGATACCGGTGGCACTTGGTCTTGCGGGGTAGAAACCTGCAGCGTTTTTTGGAGGATACCCAGTTTCCGAGAGGCTGTACCGTGGATGTGGACCCGGCCCACGTACTCTAGCGGGCCCATGTGCTTTAGCGGGCATGCGGATATGGACTGGCATCAACCGCCAGCCTTCAATATAATGTTCCCTGATAACCGGATAATGTTCCATGTTGACGTTTTTCGGAAACCACAGTCGTTAATCATCCGTCGCTATTTAGCGGGAGGTAGTTAAAGTTGACGGTTCTAAAAATGCGGATTGTGCCCGATCCGATTCTGCGGCAAAAAGCAAAAAAGATTGGCAAGATTCCAGCTAATATGAAAAAATTGGTCTCAAACATGGTGGAGACCATGAACGATGAGCACGGCGTGGGTCTGGCCGCCAATCAGATTGGCTCCCTGCAGAAAGTCGCAGTGATTCAGACTCCGGAGATGGAAGAACCTTTGGTGCTGATTAATCCGGAGATTGTGAAACAGGAAGGGGAGAGGGAGATCGAAGAGGGCTGCCTGAGTATCCCCGGCTACAGAGGTCTGGTCAAACGCTCCGTCTCCGTGCGAGCGCGGGCCTTGGGTTTGGACGGAAAAGTAATACGCATAAAGGCCGACGAACTGCTTGCTCAAGCCTTGGAGCATGAAATCGACCACCTAAACGGTATTTTGTACATCGACCGTTTGGTGTCCCCTGGCGATTTGTGGAAAATCGAGCCGGTAGGGGAACATGACGAAGTTTATGACGGCGAAGAAGATGACGGCGAAGAAGAGCAGAAAGAACAAGAATCCGGAGAAGTTGACGGGGTTGAATCAGAAGATTCTTCAGGCCTAGAAAACGCTGTCGCTGTTGCCCAGGACGGGGGCAATGCCGCGGGTTAATGCTCCATCCAATTACCCACTAAACGGCTTCCTAATATGCTGACCGGCCTCATAGAGTTCTTTACTAGAACTCAAACCCCGGCATTTATCGTTGGCGGTTGCCTTCGAGACAGTTTGCTATCGTTACCTCCAGGCCGTGATGTGGACATCGCCGTTGCTGGTGACGTTCAAATTCTGGCCAAAGAACTTGCCCGGTCATTTGGTGGAACGCTCGTTCCATTAAGCCCCGAACGCAGCATGATGCGTGTGGTGGTCCCCCACCCCGGCGCCGACAGCCATCAGGAATCCCCTGTCCCGGGAACCTCAAACAAGAATTGGACCATTGATTTATCCGGTTTTTCCGGGAGCATCGAAGAAGACCTGGCTCGCCGGGATTTCACCGTTGATGCCTTGGCGCTGCCCATATCTGATTGGCCCGTATCCAATTGGGATGACGAAGCACAGGATCTGCTGGCACAGAGGGTGATTGACCCATTTCACGGCAAGGCCGATCTGGCCCGTAAGTGCATCCGTGCCGTTGGCTCCAGCGTATTTCGAGACGACCCCATCAGGCTTTTACGCTCTGTGAGGTTGGCGGCGTCATTGGGATTCCGGTTGGACCCGGAAACAGCGCGCATGGTCTTGGCCGATGCCAACCACATAACCGAGCCAGCGCCAGAGCGGGTGGGCTCGGAACTGCTGGCGATTCTGGCTTTGGATGGCGCCAAGGGAAGCCTGGAGGCGTTGGACCGTCTGGATTTGCTTTGCCGAATCATTCCGGAACTGGCCGAAACCAAAGGAGTCGAACAGCCAAATGCCCACTACTGGGACGTTTGGGGCCACACACTACATGCGGTGGAGGGCGCCGAAAGAGTGACCAAGGGCCACCAGCACTCGCCGGTATTCACCTTGGTCTACTGGACTGAGGAAACGGACGCATATTTCAATCAAACGGTCTCCGACGGCCATAACCGGCGCACCATTCTGAAACTAGCAGCCCTTTTTCACGATATCTCCAAGCCCCAAACCAAACATCAGGACGAAACGGGGCGCACCCGCTTTCCCGGCCATTCGGAGGCGGGAGCAGAGGTGGCGAAGCAGCGCTTGTCCCGACTAAAGTTAAGCTCCAAGGGAATCGGCATGGTGTATAAAATGGTCGAGCAACACCTGCGGCCTTATAACATGATGCAGGGTGTGGAAGTGCCCACAAACAGGGCGATCTATCGTTTCTTCAGAGACTTGGATGACGTGGCTGTCGACACCTTGTATCTTAGTCAAGCGGATTTTTTGGCCGCAAAAGGCCCAGAACTTAACCCAGATGACTGGGCCAACCATGCTAGAATGATTGCACACATTTTTCAGGTGGGTTTTCAACCCGCCTTACCTGAAGCCGCCCTGCGGCTGATTAATGGGAATGAATTGATCGAGCATTTCAAGTTGGCCCCTGGACCCCTTGTCGGATTACTACTGGAAGGAATCAACGAAGCCCAAGCCGCTGGAGAGATTTCCACAACAGAGCAAGCTTGGGATTTGGCTGGCAAAATTATGCTCCAACAAACTGACGAGGCTTAAACTATGCCGTTTTGGAGCATAATGGGCAAGATTTTCTCCATTCTTTGGTCCCCATCAGCTAGGGGCCGCAGTATCCGCTTGTCCGTTTTTATCGTCTTGATTGCTGCTCTGGGAATATCCGCCCTCAGTTGGAAGAGCGTTAACCTGAACATACCGGGCATTGGCGATCTGGACCGGGGTGGCACCGGGCCATTGGGCCTAAAATTGGGTTTGGACCTACGCGGCGGTGGGCACCTGGTTTATCAGGCAGACACAGGCACCCGTTTCGACGTAACATTTCTAGACCCCATCAGCGCCGCTGAAGTCATCGTGGCCCTGCAGGACATGCGGTTCGGCGAAGAAGAACTTGCGTTGGTGGATTTCACCGTCGAAGCCCGCAGCCCATTTAGGATGCGGATACGAGCGCCGATCCTGGATAGCGAAGACCCCCGCCGTAGCGAGTTTGAGGAAACGTTGACCAGGAGGTTGGGTGGGATTACCGACCTTCAGATAGACACCATAGATGCCCCAACTGTTGCTCAGATGGAAGGGGCTCTGTCCATAATCAACCGGAGGGTAAACCTCTTTGGCACGGAAGAGCCAATCATCCAGCTGTTTGGCGAAGACCGTATAATCGTGCAACTCCCCGGGGCCAGCGGCTCCAATTCCGAGATTCGGTTCTCGGAGCCTGCGCCCGATGTGGAGCACCTGGAAAAGTTGGCCGCCATCCTTACGGGTGCAGGTTTCGACGACGTTGAAGTGCGCCGTCGGGATGAGCAAGCCTTTAGAGTCAGTTCTGCCACCGTAGGCGCCGACACAAGAGTACTGGCGCTAAGCGCTCTGGTGGAAGAATTTGGTCTTATCACCCAATTTGAAATTACCAGCGCCATTGACGATGCCAAGAATCTGATTGGCCAGACCGCCCAGTTGGAGTTCAAGGACCGTACTTGTAACGGTGGTGTGGACCAAATCAGCGGCATCTGCCTGGAGCCCAGCGATGCCGATATAGGGCTTTCCGGCGACGATTTGTCCAGCGCTTTTGTAACCACCGACTCGATCACCGGCGCTTGGGCCGTTTCCGTTAGGTTCAATAGCCGGGGTTCGGATATATTCTCGGATTTGACCCGCCGCATCGTGGACCGCAACGAGCGCAGAATCGCAATTTTCCTTGACGACGACCTGCTCATTGACGTGGTGGCCAGAGCGTGGATCAGGAACGGCCAAAGCCAGATTACCGGAAATTTCTCCAGAGAAAGGGCGCGGACGATAGCTATTCAGCTCGAGTCCGGTCGTTTGCCGGTGCCTTTGACCCTGATTCAAGAGAACGATGTTGACGCACTGTTGGGGTCCGAGTCTTTGCGAAACAGCTTGATTGCTGGCCTTGTCGGCTTGGGCTTGGTCATGGCCTTCATGATTGCCTACTACCGCATGGCCGGAGTGGTCGCTTCCGTGTCCTTGATCTTCTACTCCATTTTGGTATTGGCTGCCTTCAAGCTCATTCCCATCACACTGACACTGTCCCACATCGGCGGATTCATCCTGTCCATCGGTATGGCGGTGGATGCGAATGTGCTTATCTTCGAGCGTATGAAAGAAGAGATGCGCATCGGACGCACATTGGCATCGTCTATGGAGGTGGGTTTCAACCGGGCCTGGCCAGCGATTCGCGACGGAAACTTCTCCACATTGATAACCTGCGGAGTTCTGCTTTGGTTCGGCGACAGATTGGGAGGCGGATTGGTGACCGGGTTCGCAATCAGCCTAGGAATCGGCGTGATAGGTAGCATGTTTACCGCTGTAATCGTCAGCCGCAACCTGCTCCAGTTGATGGCTTGGATTGGTCTGGGCCACAGAATCAACCTCTTCACTCCTGAAGGGGCCCCAAAGACCGCGTCCAACCCCGGCGGAGGTACCTAAACAGTGATTGATGTTGTAGGCAAGCGATTTTGGTACTTCTTATTCTCGGCCTTGATAATATTGCCGGGAATCATCTCAATGGCTATACCATCGGGATGGCTTTCGGGGGACTCAGGGTTGACGCCCGGCATCGATTTCAGCAGCGGTTCGGTGCTCAGCGTTACCTTCAACTCCCTCGTTACTGAGGACCAGATAAAAGAGCGAATGGACCAATTGGGCCACGAGGAAGCCCTAATCCAGAAAGTCGGGAGAGAGGATTTTCTGATTCGCACCACGCTTCTTGAGCAAGGAGTTGATGGCGCGCCTTCGGAAAGAGAAATCATCGAGCGAGACTTGGAGAAATTCCTGACTTTGGACCGGAGCAGGGTTGAGTTTGCTTCCGTTTCACCCATCATCGCTAGCGAGACGGTGACCAACGCCATCTATGCGGTACTCGCAGCCTCAGTCTTTATCTTGCTTTATGTGTGGTATGCCTTCCGCAGAGTTCCCAAATCCTACCGTTACGGTGTGAGCGCCATATTGGCCCTTGTCCACGATGTCGTATTTGTTCTGGGCGTGTTTTCCATATTGGGAAAGGTATTGGGCATCGAAGTCAACTCCATGTTCATCGTCGGTGTATTGATAGTTGCTGGTTATAGCGTGAACGACACCATCGTTGTCTTCGACCGAATCAGAGAAAATGTGATTCGTCACCCGGACAGGCCTCTGGAATCGATCGTGAATCTCAGCATCATGGACACGATTGGGCGCTCTCTCAACACTAGTTTCACAACGCTCTTCGTGCTGTTGGCGATGCTACTGATTGGCGGACCCAGTATCCGCGGTTTGTTGTTGGTCGTAGCGATTGGTGTGGTGGTGGGGACCTACAGTTCCGTATTCATCGCCAGCCAGTTCCTGGTCATCTGGGATCGCGGCGAGGTCAGAAAGTTGCTGAAGTTTGGCCGAGGAGCGTCCTCGACGGCGGCGAGCGGGCTGCTCAGCTTATTTGGCCTATTAGGCCGGTAATCAGCCTGAGCCGGTCCGGCGCTCCGACTGTGGCAGCCTAGCCGATTTTTCTTCCATTTAGAGTGTTGAACTACCAGGCGGTATCAGTAAAATCCGGCCAGCAACACTGCGTTCCGCCATCAGGCCGTAGGCAGTGGCGACCTCCTCCATTGCCAACCTTTGCCCCACCACAGCCATGATTAGCCCCTGAGACACCATTTCGGCGATTCGAAGCACACCTTCTCTGGATACCCCGGACGAGCCCAAGATGCTGGCGTCACGGAAAATCACTTCCGCGGGATCAATGCTTACCGGGTTTCCGGCCACCTCCCCCAGCAGCACCCACCGGCCAAATTGGGCCAGGCTGTTCCATGTGGAGGGGTAAAGAACTGAGCCTACTGTGTCTATGATTACTTGGGCTCCTTGATCTTCGGTATATGCCAGGACCAACTCGCTGAATTCCAGCTCTCCAGCCAGGAGCACTTCCGTGGCCCCCAAGTCTGACAGCAGCTCTGCTTTTTCAGGCGAAGACGTCACTGCCAGCACGCGGCAGCCCAAGGCGGCTGCCAACTGCACTGTGTGAGTTCCAAGGCCACCGCCCGCTCCGGTGACCACCACCGTCTCGCCCGGCTGAACCTGGGCTGCTTGTTGGAGGCCTTGGAGGGCTACACCCATGGGGCAGGCAAATAGGGCGGCCGAGATTAAATCCACGCCGTCAGGAATCGCGACCAAGCCAAATTCGGAAATCACTACGTACTCTGCGAAACCCCCGTCCCGTCCATGCCCGGTGCCTTGTCCGTTGCGGCACCTGTGTTCTCGACCCTCCAAGCAGCGATCGCAATGACCGCAAGCGCTGACCAGCAGGGACACAACTCGTTCCCCCGGTTTCAGAGTGGTAACGTTTTCGCCAAGCTGAACGACGACACCGGAGATTTCGTGGCCCGGCACCAGCCCAGGCTTGACGCCCCTTCGCAAGACGCCTTTTATGACCAACAGATCGTGATGGCAGAACCCGCAAGCCGCCACTCGCACCAAGACCTCATCCGGGCCAGGCTCGGGTATAGGCACTTCGGTCAAGGTTAGCGCCTCCGGCCCTCCGGGTTGTTGTAGTTTCATTGCAAACACGATTGCCGAAATTATAGGGCAAGAGGATTAATCGGCCAACAGCACTCCGGGCGTATAATTCATGCGAAACCAGAGTTGTTTCGAAAGTTCGGAGACTCTTGAGCGCAAGCCTGAAGCTGGAGAACTTAGTATGAAGATTGGTGCCCATCTGTCATCGGCGGGCGGTATCAGCAAAGCAGTGGAAAGAGCAGCGGCATGATTCGCATGTCCCGAAGGGAGTTTGTTCGCTTGGTTCGGCAGGCATACGAGGATGTCCCGCCAAAGGTTAAACAGGCTCTGGCTAATGTGGACATCTCGGTGGAGGAATACCCTGACCCGGAGGTGGCGCTCCTGGGCGATTTAGCAGGCAGCCGTGAAGGAGGGGATAAAGGAGAGTGTGAAGGAGTGGGTGGCGGAGACGCAACCCTGTTCGGTCTTTACGTAGGTGTGCCATTGCCGGAGAGGACTGGAGGCGAACCCGACCTACCCGACCGTATCGTAATCTACCGCCAGCCAATACTCCAATGCTGTAAGAACCTGACAGAGGCCAGAAAAGAGATTAGAGTCACCTTGTTGCACGAGGTGGGGCACTGCTTGGGGATGGACGAGGATGACTTGCACCGATTGGGCTATGGGTAGAACTTTGGTTGCGGGCGATACGACGTGCCGGGCATTTTGGAACGTACATTCTCCGTGCCAAAAAAATTGCCAAGACAACTGCCCATGCAGTTGATGCGAAAAGCCTCTGGGCGTTTAGGTTGGCTGATTGGATCCGGGCTTGGCTCAGGGTTCTCGCCCCTAGCCCCCGGCACCGCCGGTAGCCTCGTCGCTATCCTCATATATTCATTTGCGCCGGTGGAGAATGACTCGGTCGCTCTCTACGCAATGATTGTGCTTGGGTTCATCATTGGAATCTGGGCCACCGGAACCCTAATCACTCCCACCAATCCTGATCCAGGGCGAGCGGTGTTCGACGAGTTCGTGGGGGTGTGGGTCACTTGCATTTTCCTGCCCAAGGACATCGCCTGGATGGCCGCCGCATTTTTCTGTTTTCGCGTGCTGGATGTGGCAAAGCCATGGCCCATTCGCAGGCTGGAGCGACTCCACGGCGGTCTGGGAATCATGGCGGATGATTTGCTTGCAGGTGTCTACGGTGCGGCCTTTCTCAACGGCCTGAGGTTGGCTTTCTGGGATTAGAGCCTCTGATTAAAGCCAGGCAGCATGAGATTGCAGGCATAGGTCCGGCCGCGGATTGACCCGCTTCGCGACAGAGTCCCAGGGGAGCCATTCCGGGGAGAATTTCGCGATGATTCTGTGCGTTGCCCGTGGAAAATGGCTATGTTATACTCGAAAAAGCAACTCGGTCTGCATAAATGCAAGCGGGAACGCCTGGCCGGAAGCACGAAAAAACTGGCTTGCTTCCCGTCATTTGCTGTTGGACGGGTGGTATTGTCAATCTTGAAATAATCACACACACGTGTAACATAGCTTCAGAAATAACGTCGATAGGCCAAAAGAAATAGAAAGGTAGGTTTTATGGTACAGTCCCCCGAGCAACCTGAGGAAGTACAGTCGGCGCCGGTAGCTCAACCGGTAGTAATAGCAGCCGCAGTTGCGGTAGCGGAACAGGCGGTTGTTCCTCGCCCTGCGCCGGTTAGAGAGCCTCTAACGATGAAGTCGCTTCTGGAAGCCGGTGTCCATTTCGGACACCAGACTCGCCGCTGGAACCCCAGGATGAAGCGTTATATCTTTACCCAGCGGAACGGCATCCACATAATCGACCTTCAACAAACCCTCGGCATGATTAATGACGCCTACAAGGCAATGACCCAGGTCGTGGCTGACGGCGGGAAGGTCCTGTTCGTCGGCACCAAGAGACAAGCCCAAGAGGTGATCTCCAGCGAAGCCGAGCGCTGCGGCATGTGGTATGTGAACCAACGGTGGCTGGGTGGGACGCTGACCAACTTCCAGACCATTCGCACCCGAATAAACTACATGCTCGAGTTGCAGCAAAAGAGGGACCAAGGCTACTTCCGGGTTCTGCCCAAGAAAGAGGGCGTTAAACTCCGGGACACCCTGAATCGATTGGAGAAATACTTCCACGGCCTCCGAGATATGGGTGAGATTCCCGCTGCCATGTTCGTGGTGGACATCGGCAAAGAAGACCTTTGTATCGCTGAAGCACGCCGTATGGGCGTCAAGATTTTTGCCATTGTTGATAGTGATTGCAACCCTGATTACGTGAACCAAATCATACCGGGCAATGACGATGCGGTCCGGTCCATCCGGTTAATCTGTGCCCGAATGGCCACCGCTGTGCTGGAAGGAACCGCCGAACTCGAGGCCAGATTGCAGGCCGAGAGAGAGGAACTGGAACTGGACGAGATGCCCGACGAGGAGTCTGCTGGCACCGAGTCAGCGGATTTGGGAGATCAGCCGTTGCCGCCAACCCTAGAGGGATTGGAACAGGAGTTCCAGGCTGCAGCGGAGGCCAGCGATGAATCGGCTGGTACTACAACTATGGTAGTTGAAACCGTGATACAAGCCGCTGCTCCGGCACCGGCTCCCGAAGCCGAGGCTCCGCGGGCGCCCATCGCAGAGGTCGAGCAGCCTGCTGCTCCAGTTGCTGAAGCGACAGCGGATAATGACGAGGAAGACAATCAAAACTAACAGGTGACCGTAAACTTGGTCCCTTGAAAACTGGAACAACGAGTCTAGGAGGATACAATTGGAGGTCACCGTAGATCTGATCCGGGCCCTACGTGAAAGAACCGGGGCCGGAATCATGGAATGTAAAACTTCGTTGGAGGCCAATCAAGGCGACCTAGACAAAGCGGCCGAGGCATTGAGAGTACAAGGCTTCGCCCAAGTTGCTAAGAGAGCCGACCGGGCTACCGATCAAGGCGTGGTGGAAGCCTACGTGCACACCGGAGGTCGAGTGGGAGCAATGGTTGAATTGGGCTGCGAGACCGATTTTGTGGCCCGAACCCCAGAGTTCAAGGAACTCGCCCACAATATTGCGATGCAGGTTGCTGCCATGAGTCCGGATTATGTGAGCGAGAGCGACATTGAAGACGGCGATGAACGTCCTCCTGCTCAGGTAAGCTTGCTCCTACAGCCATTCATCAAGGACAGCTCTTCGTCTGTGGCAGAGGTCATCCAAGAAATCGCCGCCAAGCTGGGTGAAAACGTCCGCGTAATCCGATTTAGTCGCCTGGCTCTGGGGGAATAACTGGCGCCAAGCCAAATGGGAGAAGCCCGTTACAGCCGGGTCTTGTTGAAAGTAAGCGGTGAGTCACTGAAAGGTTCCGCCGAATCCGGCATTGATCCCGACGCAGTTGCCTACCTGGCGGAAGAGATAGGCCAGATGCACGACAAAGGCGTGGAGATAGGGGTTGTAATCGGCGGTGGCAACATCTGGCGAGGCGAGGCTGCCGAGTCCAGAGGCATGGACCGGGCGACCGCCGACTATGCGGGCATGCTGGCCACGATGATAAATGCTCTGGCCCTTCAAGACGGACTGGAAAAGCGTGGCGTTACGACCCGCACTCAGAGCGCTCTACAGATGCAAGCCGTTGCTGAGCCCTACATACGCCGCCGCGCCATTCGCCATCTGGAAAAAGGGCGGGTGGTCTTGTTCGCCGCAGGCACCGGAAATCCATTTATGACCACCGACACCGCCTCCGCTCTCCGGGCCCTTGAAATCGGCGCAGAAGTGCTACTGATGGCAAAGAACAACGTAGACGGTGTATATGATGCCGACCCCAACGAAAACCCCGACGCCGTCCGCTTTAGCGAGTTGGATTACATGGAAGCCCTGAGTAGGCGGCTGCAAGTGATGGATTCCACCGCCCTCTCCCTCTGCATGGACAACAAATTGCCGATAATCGTTTTCGATGTGTACCAGTCCGGCAGCATGGCCGGTATCCTGTCCGGTGATCCGGTTGGCACAATCATCAGCGGGAAGGAGTAATCATGGCTGAAAATCAGAAGGGTGACAGTGAGCGAACCCCCGAGGATATCCTGAAGGGGGTCGATACCATGATGGACCGGGCAATCGATGCGTTAAACCGGGAATTGAATACCTTGCGCACAGGCAGGGCGACTCCCGCATTGGTTGAGAACATCCCGGTTGATTATTACGGAACACCCACGCCGCTGAATCAGATTGCCTCAATCTCGGTGGCCGACGCTCGAGCAATCATGGTGCAGCCTTGGGACAAACAAGCTCTCGCCGAAATCGAAAAAAGCCTTATGAAATCGGAAATGGGCTTCAATCCTTCTAACGACGGCAACATGATTACCGTTCCGATTCCGGCCCTGAGCCAGGAGCGTCGCAAAGAGTTGGTGCGGCTGTTGAAAAAGAAGCTGGAAGACGGCAAGGTTTCCATTAGAAACGTCCGCAGAGATGGCCAGGAAAACCTGCGAAAACTTGAGAAAGACAAGCTGATTTCCCAGGACGAGAATCGGCGGGCTCAAGACCAACTTCAAAAGACCACTGACGGCCACACCAAAATAGTCGACCAAGTAGGCACCGCCAAAGAAGCGGAAATTATGCAGGTCTAAGAATGACCGTCAAGACTGATTCGTCTCAGCCCCAGGCCGACGAGCTTCCTCAAGAATCTTCCGAGGCACGAAAAGACCCCCCCAAAGCGCCGACGCATGTCGCCATAATCATGGACGGCAACGGTCGTTGGGCTCAAAAGAGGGGCTTGCCAAGATTGGCCGGACACCGGGTGGGCGTAGATTGCATCCAGCGCGTTTTGGACACGCTGGGGCAAAAGGGCGTGAAGTACGTCACCCTCTATGCTTTCTCCACGGAAAATTGGAACCGGCCGGTGGATGAAGTGGAAGGAATCCTGGAAATCATGTACGACGCGCTCCAAGAGCAGACCCAATCCCTGCATGATAAGAATGTTCAGATTCTCCACATCGGGAAAACGGACCGGCTCAGTCCTCAGTTGGAGCAGGCCGTAAACCACGCCCAAAAATTGACCGGCGGCAACACGGGTGTGACCCTAAATTTTGCGTTTGATTATGGTGGTCGTGACGAAATCTTAGAGGCAGTGAAGCAAGTAATTCGTGACCAAGTGCCCGCTGAGGACATCAACGAGGCGCTGTTCAGCAAGTACCTGTTCACCGCCCACTGCCCGGACCCCGACCTGATTATTCGGACCGGCGGCGAGATTCGCATCAGCAACTTCCTGCTGTGGCAGTCTGCCTACAGCGAGTACTACCACACTGCCACACTGTGGCCCGATTTGGACTCAGCCGAACTGGAGCGGGTACTGGAGGCATTCAGCAACCGCCAGCGGCGCTTCGGCAGGGTGACCCCTCCAGAGGCCTAGGCTTTGCTCCAACGGACGCTTACGGCGGCGGTGGGCATCCCTGTGCTGGTGGCTGCCGTTTGGTTCGGCTCTCCCGGGTTAACTGTTCTGATAGCGGTCGTCGCGGTCTTGGGCGTCCGCGAGTTCTATGGCCTGCGGCCCAAGGGCGTCTCTCCTCTTCCGGTGGTTCTAGGTATGATTTGGGCGGTCGCCTTTGTTGTGGGAGCTCAAGCCAGCTCGGACTTGAACAGCTTCCTGGTGATTTCTTTCATCATCATGGTTGTCGGGGCCGGTGCCTGCTTACTTTGGCTGATTGCCTACTACACCTCCGGTCGGCCTGTGACCGCTTCCATTTATCTGCTGGCTGGTCCCGTTTACGCCGGGTTCCTCCTGGCCCATGCCCTTGCATTGCATGAAATTGGCGATACCAGCGGTGAATCGCTGGTTGCGTCCGGGGTCGTCTCGGATCTTGTTTCCAGCCAAGCAGGCCGGGATTGGCTGCTGTTTACGCTTTTGATTGTTTTCGGAACCGATACAGGCGCTTATTTGGTGGGCAAAACCTTTGGCACCCATGCCATGGCGCCTGTGATTAGCCCCAGTAAGACATGGGAAGGTGCAGCCGGTGGCTTCATCTTTGCGTTGGTGATTGCTGCCATAGCTAGTTACGCATTGGACCTGGATATACCCCTATGGCAGGCAATGGTGATTGGCGCCTGCGTAGGGGTAGTTACTCAGGCGGGAGATTTGTTCGAGTCCAAGCTGAAGAGAATGTCCAATGTGAAGGATGCTAGTAGTATAATTCCAGGACACGGCGGAGTATTGGACCGGCTGGATTCCGTTGTCGTGTCAATTCCGCTGGTGTACTATCTTGTCGCAACAGTCTTTGAACCCTAAGTCTTCGGCCTGAAAAAGAACGGGAAAAAAGAACCAGGGATAATTACGAGACATCAAAACTCTGAGCAATAGAAGATTTAACTATGAAGAATATAGTTGTTCTGGGCTCCACAGGTTCGATTGGTTGCCAGACGCTGGACGTGGTGAGAGCGTTTCCGGATGACTTTCATGTAGTGGGTTTAGCGGGAGGAAATAATCGAGACCTGCTGTTGCGGCAGGTCGAAGAGTTTAAGCCCAAATACATTTACTGCACAGATCGTCCGTCTAATCTGCCAAATGGTGTCGGCTTCATACCCATGGATGAAATGGTGTCCTTGGAAGAGGTGGACATTGTCATGGTGGCGACCATGGGCAGTGTGGGACTGGTTCCCACTTTGAGCGCATTGAAGCACGGCAAGTTGGTGGCCCTCTCCAATAAAGAGCCGATTGTCATGGCCGGCAAGATGATCAAGGATTTCGAGGCCAAATACGGTGGCACCGTGCTGCCGGTGGATAGTGAGCCCAGTGCCATTTGGCAGTGCATGAGAGGTGAGGATAATCCAATTCGACGGTTGATGATAACCGGCTCCGGAGGCCCCTTTAGGAACACTCCGGTTGACGAACTTGCCAGCGTAACTCCAGAACTGGCCCTCCATCACCCTACATGGACCATGGGCAAGAAAATAACCATTGACTCTGCTACCATGATGAATAAGGCATTTGAAGTAATCGAATCTCACTGGTTATTCGATGTGCCCTGGGATAAAATAGAAGTAGTGATTCACCCTCAAAGCACCATACATTCAATGGTCGAATTTGAGGATGGTTCCATCAAAGCGCAGATGGGCCCACCGGATATGCGGTTGCCCATCCAGTACGCCCTCTTTTACCCCAAGCGATTATTCAACGATATGATTCCTAAACTGGATATCAGCATCTCTCATTCGCTAACGTTTCAGCCCATGGAGCCGGAGCGTTATCCTTGCTTCGGCCTAGCCGTATCCGCAGGGCAACGCGGCGGCACTTATCCCACCGTCCTCAGCGCGGCCGACGAGGTTGCCGTGGGCGCATTCCTTGATGGGAAAATAGGATTCACCGACATCCATCGGGTAGTTGACCAAGTGCTCTCGGACCACAAGATGATGCCGGGGACGGATGCGGAAGAACTTTTGGAAGCCGACCGTTGGGCCGTAAAGAGGGCTGGCGAGGTAGCTGGCCGATAGGCGTATATGCAGACCGCCCTCATCGCTGTAGGGACCTTGGTCCCCATGCTCCTCATCTTGGTGGTTGTTCACGAACTTGGCCACTTTTTCACGGCTCGCGCCTTGGGAGTCAAGGTTCTTGAGTTCGGCGTGGGGTTCCCGCCCCGTGCCTTTGGCATCTACACCGGCAAAACGCGAGTCCTCATCGACCCCCTCACCCGCTTCGTGAACCTAAGCGGTCTGGCAGACCTGAACTTGGGCCAAAAGGTCAAGGTTTACTCCACCGAGGACGCTCATGGCAATTTGGTGGCCCGCATCATCGAGGCGGCCAAGCCTAAGGCGCTTGCTAAAGCAGAACGCTCCTCAGAAGACGCCACTTCCAGGGATGACGGGTCCGATGATGCCGAGCCGGACGACCTGTTGAAGCACGAAGGGAAAATTCGCGCCGTGGAAGCCGACGGAGGCTCGTTCCTCCTGGCAGACATGATGTACTCCGTCAACTGGGCTCCTTTGGGCGGGTTTGTACGGTTGGCCGGGGAGAGTAACCCGGAAATCCCCCGCAGCCTGGCCAGCAAAGGCACCGGCACACGCTTCCTGGTTCTGGTAGCCGGACCGCTGATGAATGTGGTACTGCCCGTGGTCATTCTCGCCATACTTTTTATGATTCCTCAGGACCAGTTTGTGGGCCGCGTGGTCATCTCCGGCGTCAACGAGGATTCTCCGGCACAGGTGGCGGGCGCGTCGCCGGGCGACCATATCGTCAAAGCCGGTGGGCAGGAGATAGAAAACCGCAACGATTTGACCCGTGCCATAAACCTCAATGGCGGTAATGCCATGGAGTGGGTGGTTGACCGCAATGGAATCCTGGAGCTCATAAGGGTACAGCCCACGTTCGAGCAACCGCCTGGCAGGTGGTTGACAGGTATCGCGATCTCTCAAAACACCGGCCAGTTGGAAGTCTTGCAGGTTTTAGCCGGGTCTCCGGCTGAAAATGCTGGCTTGCAAAGCGGTGACGTTCTGTTGCGCTCGGGCGGCCAGAGTATCACCCAGACGAGGGAACTAATCGATGCCATTGAGGCCAGCCAAGGCGTACCGATGGACTGGGTCATCAGCCGTGACGGTCAGGAACAAGTGCTGTCAGTGTCCGCCGAATTCGACCGCTCCGGGGCAACAATGTGGCTAACCGGCATAACTACCACCCTGGTTGACAGCCGGACAGTCAAGCGCTCCGACCCGCCGTGGGTCGCCATTCCCCAAGGGTTCGTAAGCACTTGGGAATCTATGGTCCTCATGAAGCAGGCGATTACCGGCGCTGTCTCATCGGGCTCGGCTCCCGAATTTTCCGGCCCCATCGGCATCGCCCAAATCACCGGTGAGGTCACCCGTGACGGCGGTATCCACGGCTGGCTTGCTATCTCGGTGCTTCTGAGCATAAACCTGGCTATCTTGAACATTCTGCCCATACCCATGCTGGATGGCGGCCGGTTGTTCTTCGTTGTGCTGGAATGGCTGCGCCGGGGCAAGAAAGTCCCGCCGGAAAAAGAAGGACTGATTCACCTTGTGGGATTCGCCCTGCTGATTAGCGCAATCCTAGTCATAAGCGCCAACGACATCACCAGACTGGTCCAAGGCAGTAGCTTTTTGGGCGGATAACCGGTAGAGAGCCAGCTTTTGGATATTTAATCCCTTTCCGCCCTCCTTTCACCGCACCTTCACTTCGTGTAACATTACCCTGACCAGCCGTACGGCGCAGACTTGCGTATTTACTTGTGTGCCGTAACGCCTATGGGTCTTAACCGGAATCAAACCAACCAAATCCTTGGGGTGATTATTCACCATCGGTATTTCGGCAGTGAATAGTCAAATCGGGACGCGGTTTTGTCGAGGACACCATGAGTGATAAGCGTCGTCCTACTCGGCCAGTAATCGTCGGCGGTGTGAAAGTTGGCGGTGGCGCCGATATATCGGTTCAGTCCATGACCAAGACGGACACACGGGATATTAAGGCCACTGTCCGTCAGATTCACGCGTTGGAAGAAGCGGGTTGTGAGATTATCCGTAGCGCCGTTCCCGACATGGAAGCGGCCAAAGCCATGGCGGAAATCAAGAAACAGATTCACATTCCGTTGATTGCGGATATTCATTTCCACTACCAATTGGCATTGGAGTGCGCGGCTGGTGGCGTGGACTGCCTGCGGCTCAACCCTGGGAACCTGCGGGATGAAGCCCAAGTACTCCAGGTGATTCAAGCCTCCAAAGACCGAGGTATTCCCATCCGAATCGGCGTGAACTTTGGCAGTCTTCCTCCGGTCGGTGGCATCGGGCGCACCAGGGGCTTTTCCAGGCATATGGACCTGGTGAACAAGCTCCCCAAAGAAGACGACGTGACTGAGGGTGAATACAGCGTTGTGGACCATATGGTGGCCACGGCCTTGTGGGAGATTAGCCTCCTAGAAGACCAGGACTTCGACAACATCAAGATATCCATGAAGGCCTTTGATGTGCCCACCACCATTGAAGCCTACCGCCGATTGTCCAAGATGGTTCCCTACCCTTTGCATCTGGGAATCACAGAGGCTGGCACCAAAGATTCGGGTTCCATCCGCACCGCCGTGGGTCTAGGCATACTGCTGTATGAGGGAATCGGAGATACCATTCGCGTGTCCTTAGCCGGAGATTCCATCGACGAGGTGGCCGCAGGCTACGATATTCTGAAATCGTTGAACCTCAGGCGAAAGGGCGCGATCCTTGTAGCCTGCCCAAGCTGCGGCAGGGCCGATGTTGACGTGGTCAAACTGGCAAACGATGTTGATGCTCTGCTCAAGAAGAGCAACAAAGAAGTGAAAGTTGCTGTGATGGGATGCGAGGTTAACGGGCCTGGTGAGGCCAAAGACGCCGACGTTGGTATTGCCGCTGGGAACGGTCGGGCCATCATTTTCCGCAAAGGCGAAAAGGTCCGGGTGGTGCCGGAATCGGAAATGCTTTCGGCCTTGATGGAAGAAGTGGAAATGACACCGGCAGAGGCATGAGATTCACCCAACTTGTCAGCAAAACGCTGCGAGAGGATCCGCCCGAGGCTGAAACGGCCAGCCACCGCTTAATGCTAAAGGCCGGGTTGATTCAACAATTGGCCTCCGGCATCTACTCCTACTTGCCCTTGGCCTGGCGCGCCATTCGTAAGATTGAATCCGTCATCCGTGAGGAGATGGACGCCGCCGGTGGCCAGGAAATCATGATGCCCACTCTCCAGCCAATGGAGATTTGGGAACATACTGGCCGCCGTTCAGCCTTCGGAGATACCCTCTTTTCCCTGGAAGACCGCAGAGGTCGCCCCATGGTTCTGGCGCCCACCCACGAAGAAGTGGTCACCAGCATCGTTCGGTCAAACGTACAGAGTTACCGGGATCTTCCCGTTATTCTGTACCAGATTCAGACCAAGTTCCGTGACGAACCGCGCCCCAGGGCCGGTCTGATTCGAGTGCGTGAATTCGACATGAAGGACGCCTACAGCTTCAATGCCGATGAAGAGAGTCTGGACCAGAGCTATCAGGCCATGGCCCAAGCGTACCGGAACATCTACCGCCGGTGTGACTTACCCGTTCTGATGGCCGAGGCGGACAGTGGGGCCATCGGCGGGAAAGATTCCCACGAGTTTATCTTGGCCACACCCACGGGTGAAGACACGGTTATCACCTGCCCTAGCTGTAGCTACACCGCCAACGCCGAGAAAGCCGTGGCTGGATTGGCGGAGGCGCCAGCAGAATCCGCTCAGGCGATGGAAGAGGTCAGCACTCCGGGTATTAAGACTATCGCCAGCCTGGCCGAGTTTCTTAACATAACCGAGGACAAGACAATCAAGGCTGTTTTCTACTCCGCCGATGGCGAAGTCGTCTTGGTGTCAGTGCGGGGTGATTTGGAGGTAAACGAGGTCAAACTCAAAAATGCACTCCACGCCACGGACCTGCGTTTGGCCACCGACGAAGAGGTCAAAGGCGCAGGACTGGTGGCTGGCTCCGCTTCCGCCGTGGGTTTGAACGGAATCAAGCGAATCGCGGACACATCAATCACCAATGGGGCAAACTTTGTGGTGGGAGCGAACAAGCCTGATACCCACCTGACCGGGGCCAATTACCCACGAGATTTTGAAGTCGATGTTCTGACCGATATTGCCTTGGCCCAACCGGGTCAACTCTGCCCTCATTGCGGTCATGCCTTGGAGGCGACGAGAGGTATTGAAGTTGGCCATATATTCAAGCTGGGCACCTTTTTCAGCGAGTCCATGGGTGCACTATTCCTGGATAATGAGGGCGAGCAACAACCGATTATCATGGGTTGCTACGGCATCGGGGTTGGGCGCTTGCTGGCTGCCGCCATTGAGCAAAACCATGACGATAAGGGCCTGGTTTTCCCGATACCCATCGCACCGTATCAGATTCACTTAGTAGGCTTAAATCTGTCCGATGAAGAAGTAGCCGCTGCCGCCGACAAGCTTTACTCCGATTTGTGGGAGCAGGGTTTTGAGACTCTGTACGATGACCGCACAGACCAAGCCGCCGGGGTGAAGTTCAATGATGCAGACCTGATTGGCCTCCCCGTTCGATTGGTAATAAGCCCCAGAAACCTCAAGAATGGCGTGGTGGAAGTGAAGGGCCGCAAGGACGCCGAAGCAGAAACCATTCCCAACGACGAATTGTTCACCCGCCTTTCGGAAATCCTGAGTTAGCGATAGCCATCCGTCAGAAGCCCCGGATTCGTTTAATCCTGACTGGCGGGCTTCAAGAATTGGCTGAGCATTTCCATGTTCTGCCGCAGTTGGGGGGCTAGCCTGCCTTCTCTGGCCGAGGACGACAGCAACAACAGCAACCGCATCTGGGCCGCCAAATCCGCTGCCAACGCTCGTTTCGCTCCCTCGATTGTGTCATGTTCCACAGGAACCCGGATGCCGTTTAAAGGCAGGGTTTGTTTCGCTTCGCCGGCCCAGTACTTGTCTAAGCTATCAATGATAATGATGGGTATGTCCTTGGATATCACAAACGGGGCCTCGGGCGGCGAGTCGGAAGCGTGGAGTACATCAATTATGACCCGGCTGACGTCGCTGTGGCTCAGGTTAAAAGTCGCTGCGTTGGGCAGGCTGGAGCTGATGCGGCGCCAAGTCCAATCGGGCGGCGTCGCTTCGTCCTTTCCCGGTTGAATATCCACCGGGGAAGCCAAATCCTCGGCTATAGTCCGGTCCACCGGTTCCGGCATTAAGCTTGCTCCGGTTTTGGCTGGAGCTCCCAGGCTGCGTAGACCTGATCAGGCAGTGTGATAGGACCGACGGCTTCCTCATATTCCTTGACGTGTTTGGCGGTCAAGAGGGCTATGGCTTTGAGCATCTGGGGGCTGACCTTGATTCTAGCCCGCAGAATCGGCTCTCGTTCTTCCAACTGTTCGCCAAAAAAAAGTACGGCAGAATAAAGGCTGCTGAAGATGTGCATGGAGTCGGAGTAGAAAGTAATCGCTTCTCCTGCAAACCCTTCGGATTGTTGAGGGTCGCCGGGATTCACGTATTGGTCTTCGTTAGGCACTTGGTCTTCGGGTGGAACATAAGGTCGCTGAATTATCGGCATGGATTTTCTCCTATCGAGACAAGCCCTCGGGCGTCTGGTTGCATGAGACTGGCAGTTGCCCAAACATGCCTGGGACGCAGGAGCCTGATGG
>DCAE01000040.1:38692-42339 GCA_002311385.1 Dehalococcoidia bacterium UBA1141
CATCCAAAACACGCTGGGTGCATCCAACAGGTTGGTAGCAATTAGAGCCGGATTATTGGGCCAAACTGGCGGCGGTTTTCATCCGACAATGAGCCGCCCGACAGCCAGCAGTTTTTTGTTCAGGCTTTATTTCGTTCGATCTTAATAAGGAAAACAGAGACATGTCAGAGCTAACGGAATTCAGAAAATCCAAGGACGAGTTATTCGCCGCAGACGGGCACTCGCCCCTAACGCCCCAGCAACAAGAGAGCTTCCGCAATCTGGAATACTATCCAGAGAATCCCCAACTGCGATTCGAAGTGACGTTGGAAGAGTTCCCAGACCAAGAAAAGGAGCCCACGGAAATCATCACCAGCACCGGTGACCCCACCACTCAGATTCGTTGGGGCAAGTTTAACTTCAACGTTGAGGGCCAGGATGTGAGCCTAACCGTCTTCCGGGGGATGGACGTAGAGGAGTTTTCCTGCCCTTCGCGGATGCCACCAGCGGCAGTGAGACCTATGGCGCAGGGAGGTATCTGGATTTGGTCCAATTGCACGATGGGCGCTACCTGATTGATTTTAATTACGCCTACAACCCCTACTGCGCTTATAATCCCAACTGGTCTTGCCCGATACCGCCTCCCGGAAACCGGCTTAAGGTTCCGATTCTCGCTGGTGAGAAGCTATTTCCGGACGGTGAAGGGCACTAGACAGGGTTTTCCCCGTTTTAGCCCCAAAGTTGTTTACTGGCAAGCTGGGCTCCCTCTGACATCGCCCGGAGTTTGGCCCAGACAATCTCTGGCTCCACGGTGTAGCTGGTTCTGCCGAATGTGCCGAAACCGCAGTCGGACCCGGCGATGACGTTCTCTTTGCCCACCAACTCGGCGTAACGGACGATTCTTTGGGCAATCAATCTGGGATGCTCGATGTAGTTGGTCGTGGAATCCAACACGCCCGGAATGATTATCTTATCGTCGGGAAGTTTGACGTCTTTAAATACCTCCCATTCGTGCTCGTGCCGTGGGTTTGCTCCTTCAAAGGAGACAGCTTGAGGCCTGGCTTTGAACACGATGCCGATGATGTCTTCCATGGGTATGTCCCGGTGATGAGGCCCCTCGTAATTTCCCCAACATAGATGAAGCCTGATGCGGTCGGGCGGTATGTCGGCTAGAGCGTGGTTCAGCACTTCTATATTGGCTTCAGCTACCTTCAAGAACTCCTGGTTGCTCAGGTCTGGGAACCTCAAATGACGCCCCATGGCCAAGTCGGGGCAGTCCACTTGCAACAAGAAACCGGCCTGATGTATGGCGTTGTATTCCTCCTTCATGACTTCGGCCAGCCGGGCCAGGTAGGCCTCCCGGCTAGGGTAATAGCGGTTTAACATGAAGTGGGCTACGACGCCCGGAGACGCTGCGGTCATAAAAGCTTCTGTCGCATCCGAGGCCGACAGGGCGGCTTTGAAGTTGCTAATATCCGTTTGTAGCTGTTCCTTGTCTTTCCACTCTATCGGGCCGTCGCAAGCAGGGCGCATCACGGTGGATCTTTGAGGTTGGCGAGCGATTGCCGCCGGAAAGTCGGTCCAGTCGGACAGAACGCTAACAGAGCTTTCTCCTTCGAATCCGGTCAGCCGGTGCCGGACATATGTGGAGTAACCCACTTTCCCTTGCTCACCGTCGCTGACCACGTCCACCCTGGACTCCACCTGGTTCCCGACGGCCTCTACCACCGCCTCCCGAACCCGTGTTTTGAAGGCGTCTTGATTCAGGGGTTCACCGGAATCTAGGGCTTCTAACATCGTTGCCAAGTCCATCGGCCGGGGTAGGCTCCCGGTATGGGTGGTCAGTATCCTGTCAGTGCTGCGCTTCATCAGAACGCTCCTTAGCTGAGGATTCGGCTTGCCCGGCAGACGAATGGCTATAATAGGGACCGGCAAAACTGGAAGGATTGTAGCATGTCAGTTGGGCGATTTATCGGAATATATTTCGTGGACCACCGTGCAAATCGGCAGGTCGATAGGCCCATTCACGATGCCTAATATGAGCGCTAAATTCCTGGTTGTTGCTCGATATTTATTTCCCTATTAACCGTCCGCAAGTTGTTGTGCGAGCCAGCCGTAGCTCCGTGAGACTCACAGCGGCTCATGGTTCTTTCCGTAGGAGCTTTCAGGCAGATTGGTAGGTACAGGGGCAGACAGGCGATTGGCCCGCTGCTTGGCCATGTGGTAGCGGCCAACGGCGATCGCTTCCCATTCTTGAGCGTTCTTTTCAGCCCCTATGAGGCCCAAGCCAACCATCACGGCATAGGCCAGTTCATCCTTGGAGGAATTAGGATGGCCGGTGGCGGCGTTACGGACCTCTTGGGTGGTATAGGCATAAACCTGGAGACCTCGCCGCAGACCCCAATCGAAGAGGGCTGTTTCCAGCAACTCCAAGGCGGGGACAGGCCAGTGGATGCCCGAGGGACGACTGTGGGCCACTGCTGCCGGACGCCACTCGTCCGCCAGCTGGTCTAGTTTGGCGACCATGTGGGCTAAACGGGCGGGGGCGTCGATGCCTCGCCGGCCCTTCATGCCAATCATCCCGGTACTCACCTGGCGGCCGGAACCCAATATGGCCCATCCGGTCTTCCGGACGCCGGCGTCCAAAGCCAGCAAGGACGCCCCAACGTTTCCTCGGCTCATCGCTGGAATGTCTCCCGGTTGATTGTGCGCAAAATACTGGCCTGCGTGAGATTAGCAACAACCATGGAACGCTCGGGGGCAGTGACCGCCACGGTTTGGCTCGCTCCCAGGGCCCAAACCAGTGACTTTTCTTGGCCCTTGGGAAATTCATTTTGTGGGCTTGGTCTAACTCGCTCAGCCTGAGAATCCCTTTGAGCGCTGGATGGGTCTGCGGCTTCAGGCCGCAAGGCGGCCTTGTTGGCCTTATTAGCGCCGTGGCCAGGGGAAGTTCCTGAATTGCGGTAAAGACCCGTATAGTAATAGGTGCCGCATTGCAGGCACAGCCAGTCGCCGTCGTCCGACGCCAAGTCTCCCTGGCACTTTGGGCAGGCTTTCAGAAGGAACCAGCTCACGAATCCTCCGGTTAGTGTTGTAGTGGAATAGTTGGCAATCCGTCGCAACAAGTGCCAAGACCGAGGACGCTGACTATACCGTCCCCGGCGCGCAACATTTATTGCGACTTTGGTAAAATTTTATCAGCACATATGTTCTAAAACAATCTTGTTATGTCACCACTGGGAAGCGTTTACGGTGTACACTCTCTCATGGGTGCATGGAAGCAGTGTGGGCGGGTTCGTTTTTCAAAAACTTGACCGCCAGTGACCCAATTTTTATAATGGCCTAACCCGAGCTTAGCTAAAAACATGTAGCTATTTTCCTCAACGGTACGTATAAAAAGACGAGCGTGCAGACTTGACCCAACCGAACGATGATTCGCTTCCAGGCCAGGCTCCTTCGAGCCAATCAATACAACAACTGACCAAAGAAGCGGTGGATGAATTAAACCGGCTGGCAACCCATGACGAATTGGAAACTTGGCGGGTCGGCTATTTAGGCAGACGCGGACGATTGACTCTCCTTCTCCGAGGACTTTCCGGCTTGGGCCTGGAGGAACGCCGGGTGGTGGGCTCTCTAGCCAATGAAGCCAAGGGGACCTTGGAACAAGG
>DCAE01000040.1:42467-54130 GCA_002311385.1 Dehalococcoidia bacterium UBA1141
CGCGTTTGCCGACATGGGATTTGGTATCGTGGAAGGGCCGGAAGTCGAGTGGGACCACTACAATTTCGAGATGCTAAACATTCCCAAGGGCCATCCTGCTCGGGACATGTGGAACACCTTGTGGGTCGATTACCAGAATGAAGCCGGAGAGCAGCCCATGCTGCTGCGTACACACACGTCGCCCATGCAAGCCCGTGTGATGGAGAATTCCAAGCCACCCATAAGAGTTGTGGTGCCCGGAAAGTGCTACCGCTATGAGGCTACTGACGCCACCCACGAGTGGCATTTCTATCAGGTGGAAGGTCTGGCGGTGGACGAAGGAATCACTTTTGCCGACCTTAAGGGCACTCTTTACGCCTTCGCTCGCCGGATGTTTGGTGAAGACCGAAAGGTGCGTTTCCGCTGCGATTATTTCCCCTTCGTGGAACCAGGCGTTGATATGTCCATCGACTGTTTCGCTTGCGACGGCGAGGGCAGCGGTTGCCGAATCTGCCGGGACAGCGGTTGGATCGAGATAATGGGGGCCGGCATGGTTCATCCGAAGGTGCTGGCAGGAGTGGGATACGACCCCGAGAAGTACACCGGCTTCGCCTTTGGGTTGGGACCGGAACGCATAGCAATGCTCAAGTACGGCATAGACGATATCCGTTTGTTCTATGCCAACGACCTGCGCTTCTTGCGCCAGTTTTAGAAGAGATTATCAGTTGAAAGTACCACTTAGTTGGTTGCGGGAATACGTTGACGTGGACATCCCCGCCAAGGACCTAGCCCACCGGTTAACTATGGCAGGAGTCGAGGTGGGGGAAGTGCTGGAAACGGGAGGTTGGAGTGGCTGCTTCGTTGGGCTGGTGACTTCTGTCCGTCCCCATCCTCAAGCCGACCGCCTGTCCTTATGCCAAGTGACCACCGGCCCGGCAGAATCAGAGAAGATGGAAGTGGTCTGCGGTGCCCCGAACGTGGCGGCCAACCAGAAGATTTGTTTCGCCACAGTGGGCGCCAACCTGCTAAATACCCACACCGGGAAACACGAGACGCTGAAAGCGGCGAAGATTCGCGGTGTGGAATCCCAAGGTATGATTTGCTCCGCCTTGGAGTTGGGACTGGGGGAAGACCATTCAGGTATCATTGTTCTCCCCGAAGACGCTCCTCTGGGAATGCCATTGGACGATTATATGGGCGATACAGTGCTGGACTTGGAAGTTACCCCCAACCGTCTGGACTGTTTTTCTATCCTGGGTGTCGCCCACGAAGTGGCTGCGCTGACCGGTCAAGACGTCCGGGAACCCGATGGGAGCTATCCCGAGGAAGGGGACCCGATAGCCGACCAAATATCCATCAGCATCGCGGACCCTGACTTGTGTTACCGCTATACGGCGAGTCTAATCACCGGCGTGACCATCGGCCCGTCCCCCCAGTGGTTGCAGGACCGCCTGACCAAGGCCGGGCTGCGACCCATCAACAATGTGGTTGACGTGACCAACTTTGTCATGTTGGAGTACAACCAGCCACTCCACGCCTTTGACTACGACCTGCTGAAGGACCGGACCATAATTGTCCGCCGGGCAAAACCCGGCGAGACCATGATTACTCTGGATGGTGTGGAGCGCAATCTGGACGACAGCGTATTGGTGATTGCCGACAGCACCCAACCCATCGCCATCGGCGGGGTCATCGGTGGCGCCAACAGCGAGATTAGCCAGTCGACGACCAGCGTTCTCCTTGAGTCGGCTACGTTCGATGGCCTCAACAACCGGGAAACCGCCCAGTCCTTCCGACTGCGAACCGAAGCGACACTCAGGTTTGAAAAAGGGCTGAGATCCGAGCTCGCGCCCATAGGTCTTCGCCGGGCAACTAAACTGCTTCAAGAGTCGGCCGGGGGCCGCGTCGCTTCCGGCATCATCGATGTGTTCGCTGGAGCGCCCCAAGAAACCCAGAAGGTTCGCTTGACCGCCCGGCGGTTGAACAAGATATTGGGCATGGATTTTGAACCGGAAACGGTGGACCGGGTTCTCCGTTCCTTGGGCTTCACCATCCACAGGGAAGGTTCTGATGTGGTGGAGGTCGATGTTCCTTACTGGCGAAATGACATCAACATAGAAGAAGACCTGATCGAGGAAGTGGTCAGGATTGCTGGCTATGACTCCGTTCCTGTTACGGCGCTCTCAACTCCTATTCCACAGCAGAGGCCGGAGTTGGACCGGAGGCTGGCGGAGACGGTTAAGGACGATCTGGCGGCCATCGGCATGCAGGAAGTTATCAACTATCCCTTGGTGAGTTTGGATGACCTACAAAAGGTGGAATGGCCAGAGAATTCGCCGGATGATTCGCCCGGGACTTCGCCAGAAATTTCTGGCCAGGCTTTGCGATTGTCCAACTCAATGAATGTTTCCGAAGAGTGGCTTCGACCAACGCTGCGGCCTAGCATCCTGGGTACCTTGGCCTCTAACCAAGGCCACGGCGAAGGCCCATTTCGCTTATTCGAGGTGGGACGAGTGTTTCTGCCTCGGCCCGGTGACCTTCCCGAAGAACGCCAGGTGGTTTCCGGCCTACTGGCGGGACAGAGGACAGAGTCTTCTTGGTTGGAAGTCAGCCAGGCCTTGGATTTCTTCGACGCCAAGGGCGTTGTGGAAGCGTTGTTGGAACGCTTGGATGTGACCGTTGAGTACCAGGCCGCCCAAGTCCCATTTTTCCATCCGGGTCGCTGTGCTGTGATTAGGTTGAATGATAAGGACGGCACAATCTTAGGTCATGTAGGAGAGGTGCATGAGGCGGTGGCTGATAAATTTGATTTGAGGAACCGGCCTGTAGCATATTTCGAACTGATGCTAGATACCCTGCTACAAGCAATCCCCGGCGCCGGTAGGCATTTTTCACAGATATCCCGGTTCCCAGTGGCCACCAGAGACCTGGCATTGGTATTACCCGCTGATGTGACTGCGGCCGCCGTTGAGGGTATAATCAACCGCCACCGGGGAGTGGTTCGTGCCGAGCTATTTGATATCTACAGCGGCGAGAACGTGGAACCGGGGACGAAGTCTCTGGCCTACCACGTCCACTTTCAGGCTAATGACCGCACGTTGACCACCGAAGAAGTCAATCGTTCCTTGCAGGGATTGTTGCGCAATCTGGAACGTGAGTTTGGGGCCTCGCTCCGCAGTTAGCGGGCCGGGTCCCAGCAACTTAAGGTATATTATGAATAGTCACATACAACATCATGCTGGGGATGCCGAAGCCGCTCATCAGCATGGCCATCGGCATAACCAGCAAGATATGCTAAGCGTGGAAGAGGCCTACCAGCGGATTATGGCTAGCTTCAGCCCGTTGGAGCCGGTTGAGATGCCTTTGTTGGAAGCCCTCGGCCATGTATTGGCAGTGGACATAAGCGCGCCACTGGACCTTCCACCGTCCGCCAATTCGGGCATGGACGGTTATGCGGTGCGCCGGGAAGACATAGTGGACGCCTCCGAAGACGCGCCTCGAATGCTAAAGGTCATAGGGTTGGTGGCTGCTGGCCAGGTTCCTACCCAAACGGTGTTGCCTGCCACCGCAGTGCGCATAATGACCGGGGCGACTATTCCCAGCGGGGCCGATACCGTGGTCCCCTTTGAAGAGACTGATGAGATTGCTCGTAAAGCGGCTGGCGACCCACTGGAAGAAGTAGCAATCATGGCCGACCTGCCCTATGGTTGCAACGTTCGCCCGGCCGGAGAAGATGTGCGCCAAGGACAGTTGGTCCTGGACCGAGGGACCGTCATACGGCCAGCCGAAGTTGGCGTGATGGCTTCCTTGGGGCTGGGGTCGGTGCCGGTGGTGCGTAGCCCGGTGGTGGCCATCTTGGCCACCGGTGACGAGTTGTCGGAAATCGGGCATTCTCTGGAACCTGCTAAGATTTACGACAGCAATAGCGCCAGCGTGGCAGCCTCCGTGATCGAATGCGGCGGAATTCCCAAGATGTTGGGTATCGCCAGGGACAACATAGAGGATTTGCGCAGCAAGCTGGAAGCCGCCTTGGATTCGGACCTGGTTATCACTTCGGCAGGGGTTTCCAAAGGGGACTATGACATAGTTAAGGACGTCCTAACTCAGCGGGGCGACATGAACTTCTGGTCGGTGCGGATGCGACCGGCCAAACCCCTGGCTTTCGGCCACTTGAACAATCCGAAAGGCAGGCCCGTACCGTTACTGGGGCTTCCCGGTAACCCGGTTAGTGCCATGGTAGCCTTTGAGATGTTTGCCCGGCCCGCCATCCGTACGATGCTGGGTAGAGGCCGTTTGCCTCGACCCGTGGTGGAGGGAGTGCTGACCGGCCCGATTCACAACGCCGACGGCAGGCGAGTTTATGCCAGAGTTGAGGTAGAGCGGCGAAATGGCACCTATTACGCCAAACCCGCTGGCCCTCAAGGATCCAACATATTAACATCCATGTCCCGCGCCAACGGATTGGCTATCTGCCCTGAAAACCTGGCCACCAAACGGGCCGGCGAAAGGGTGCGTATCATCATGCTTGATTGGAATGAAGAGGTAGACCTATGACCACACCAGAAGAGGAAACAATCGAACAGCCCGAGGTTCCCTTGGTTTACCAGATTAGCTTCGATAGGATCGCCGAGTTGAAGCGGTCTGCGGTCGCTATAATGGCGGACCGGCGCCCTTCCACGTCTCCTTCCAGAAAGAACCCGGACACCGAATTGCCCGATGCCAAAAAACTGGTGGATGAAATCGCCAGTCATTGTGCCGACGACGAGAATTTCATCCTCACGGACATGCCGATTCAAGAAATCGTTTTCCGGTTGTTGCTGACTAGGAGAAACTCACCCACGCTCCTTAGCGACCTGCACTACGAGTTGACCGAGAAATATTCAACCCCCGTGCGGCCAATAAACGTCACCGAGAAGGGACTCTCACGTATCTTGGACTCCGACACGTATTATGGGTTTGCCAGGGTGCAGCCAAAGAGCTAAATAACTAGCGACTCCAGTAGTGGGGGTGTCTCGCTCCGATAATTGAGGAATAAAAAAGGTGCGGCTTATGCCGCACCTTTTGGTGTCTGGGTGAAGCTTGACTGGGCTAGGCTTCTACTTCCTCAGGCTCGTCTTGGGTTTCATCGGATTGAGTTCCATCGTCTTGGGCACCATCGGATTGGGCAACAGGTGATGCCGCTGCCGCACTCTGCTGGCCTTCCTCAACGTTCTGGGCTGCCAGAGCCACCAGTTTTTCAAATGCCGGGAAGTCTCGAACGGCCAGGTCAGCCAGAATCTTGCGGTCAAGTTCTATGCCTGCTTTTTTCAGGCCGAAGATGAACCGACTATAGGTTGTTCCCAACTGGCGACAAGCTGCGCCGATACGGATAATCCAGAGACGCCGGAACTCCCCTTTCCGCTCTCTACGGTTGCGGTAGGCGTGGTCCCAAGCATGAATCAGGGCTTCTTTGGCCCATTTATAGTTTCTGTGAGAAGAGGCGTGAAAACCACGGGCGGCCAACAGCACTTTTTTGTGCCTGGCATGTTTTGTAACACCACGTTTGACTCTAGACAAAACAGGACTCCAGTTTGATGGTAATTGGGTTGGGGTGTTTCGGGATGGCTTTGGACCGGCTAGCCGATGCCGAGCAGAGCTCTGAGACGGGGCACGTCGCTCTTGTCCACCAACATTTTCTGGGCGTACTTACGGGTAACCTTGTTTGGCTTCTTGCGCCTGAGATGGCTGCTCATGCGCTTTCGGCGCATCAGCTTTCCGGTTCCGGTTATGTGTATGCGGGCTTTGGCGCCCTTGTGCGTTTTAAGTTTGGGCATTTGCTAAATCTTCTACGCTTTGCTCTTCTGGTTTATCAGATTTTGGTGCGGCTTTTTCGGGCCGTTCCGGTTTTTGGGCGGGCTGGGCAGAAGGAATCAGAATCATGGACAGTGCCCTTCCTTCCAACGCCGGCGCTTTTTCTAGTCTAACCTCATCCTTGAGCTCATCGGCCACTCGTTTTAGGACCGCAAGTCCCAATTGCTGGTGAGCAGCTTCCCGACCGCGGAAACGCACGGTTAGTTTGACTTTGGAACCGTCCAGAATCAATTCCCGCACCTTGCGTGTTTTGGAATCTAGGTCATGGGTGCCGATATTGGGCCGGAACCGGACTTCACGCAGGTCGTTACTCTTCTGACCTCTCTTCGATTCCCGCTCTTTCTTCGATGTAAGGTACCGTAACTTGCCGTAGTCTAATAGGCGACAAACAGGAGGGTCTGAGTTGGGAGCTACCTCAACCAAATCCACATCCGCATCTCGTGCGAGTTGCAACGCTCGTCTGACGTCCATCACGCCGAGCTGCTCGCCTTCGTCACCGATGACGCGAACCTGAGGGCTCGTAATCCGCTCGTTTACCCTATATTGCCTAGCTATGCTCCTTTACCTCCGGAACGCCTTCCCCACGATTGATTTAGAGAAAATCTCTAATACTAATTCTTTCACTAAATTGTTCAACAAAACCGGGATCGACAGTTGAATTCACTCTACCACATGGGTTTTTGCACGTCAATTGAAGGACAGGGCTTTTCACGCCTGGAAAGCGTCCTTATCCACGTGCCCGTGGGGCAACAGGGGAGGCGCTTGTCCAATGCCTTTGACACGAGCAATCGGGTTCGGGCGGAATGGTGAGCGGGAGCGGATGGTGGTTTCCAGACCGGCCTATTCTAAGAGAGCCTGATTGTATCCGACGCACTCTCTTTCGTTGCCGGGAGGCTTGGTGGTGTCAAACCGAATCAAGTTTTGGAGGAGTTCCAGCGGATTGGGAGGATATGTGGTGGAAGCGTTGACCTTTGGTTCCGCCAAAATGATATCTCTGGGGTCAATCTCCAGAAGATAACACTATCATTTCGTTGGAGAGTCTGGCCAGAGAACAACAGGACGGGCCGGAACCACCAAAACCTACTCAGGCCGTTCCGGCTCAGAATCATCCGCATCTTCTGTTTCATCAAAAAACGGCGAATCAATATTTGGCGAATCAGGAGACTCTAGGTCCAGGTCCAGGTCCAGATCCCGCAAGAACTGTTCTATGTTTGGGGACAAGGGCTTTGGAGCCGATTCTTCGTTCTGTTCCTTGTCGTAACGCTCTTCCAGGCGGCTCAGCAATGAGCCTACCTCCGAGGCATCGCTAACGATTTTCTGTAGAGCCTGGTATTGATCACGGCCCCGCTGCGGGTCCATCAACCGTTTGGGGAGTTGATAAACGTTGCAGAGAATCTCCATCAATCGTGACGTGCCGGTGAAGTCCTCATCCACTTGGAAATACTGGGGTAGGTGGACTACAAAGGTGCGTGTTTCCATGCCCATCTTTCCCGCTTGTAGAGGAATGAGATAGGTGATGGTGGTTGGGCCTTCGTAATTGCTGGGCCGGGTATTGAGCATCTTGTACTCTTCTTCGGCGTCGGGTTCTCCGATACCGCCGGACACCAACAGGGGCCGGGTATGAGGCACCATGTCGTACATAGCGCCGACAAGGGAGTACCTTTTTACGCCAAAGTAGCTTAGAAGCTCCATCACTGAGTCGGTGAAATCTTCGCCGTACGAGTGGGGCTCAAGGAGATGCAGGAAGATAAGGTCTGGAGATGTCTCGCGCTTGGCTAACCGAATCACGGTACTGGGAATGGAGTATTCCCTGGTGCCTTGATTGATGTAGGAGCGGGGCCGGTATCTCGTAAAGTCGTAGAAACGGCCCGGTCGGGCCAATCGGCCAACCTCTTGGGCATTCAGGTGACGTTCAACCCGGCTCAGGCTCAATGTGCCGACGCTACCTACGTCGATCCACGGCCTCAGCACGGCCAGAACGTGAGGGTTGTCCATCTTTGGGACCGGATCGTTAATCTCGAATGCTCCTATGCGCATGTATATAGTCTGACATTCCCTTTTGTTATTTTCAAGACAACGCACGCACCGGGAATGAGGTATTTTGCGTTTTGAAGCCTGCAGACACCAGAATCGATAACATTTGGCTATAGTTAACGCCCGCAGCACAATCCAATGTTCGTCTCTGAGCCGTAATGGTTTAAGGCCACCGGAATTGGTATTATGTCCCCGGAACCAGAGCACAAGGAACGAACTGCAATACAGATAATCGTGGAATTGACCTAACTCGGAGTGGGGATTTTGGAAAGCGATTCGGTTGAAAGTTAGCCATGGTCATTAAGCTATTTAGCCGGGCGATGTTTTTGGTAGTTTCGGCTACATTGATGATATCCGCGATGATATCGGCATGCGGTGGAGGCGACGAAATTTCGTCTACTTCAGCCGTCACTACTCAAAACTCCACAACCACCGTTGCCCCGCAGACCACTAATTCATTTGCTGAGAACCCGGCTGACAATCCGACTGCGACTGCGAAAATAATTCCGGAGACGGCGACCCCCTTGCCTCAATGGAAGTACGTAAACAGCGGGTGGGTGTCTCCGGTGCCGGAGGACCAGGTTGGACCCCTTGAAGAGGATTTCCGGGCGTTCGTAATCACCAGCCAGGAGGAGTTGGATGAATTTCAAGCAAGGTCGAGAATCAGGATATCTCGGGGAACCACCACCAGCTTAGGTAAGATAGATTTCCCCAATTCAATCTTGGTTGCCGGTTACCTGATGTGGAGACCCGTTCAAGGTGACCCTTTATCTGTTGTAGGGTTCAATTTTGAACCGGGCAAAGGCGGCGCAGCGGGATTGGCGGAGGTGCGGCTGGAGTTGGAAGACTCTCCCCAAGGCAGAGAACGACCGTATCTTTTGGCCCCCATGGCCATGGTGGCTTTGAATCGGACAATATTTTCACACGGGGAGCAGGTGGATTTTGTGTTTCAGCTAAATGGGGAAACCGTGGCCACGGTTACAGCCGCAATAACCGCGACCGGTGAGTAGATAGGCAAATTACTGACCTTTTTTGACATTCGTGGCGGAGGAGGGGCAACGAAGTTTCTCCGCCTCGGTTATCCATCGGCGCGATGCTCCCAAGGGGACAACGTGTCTTAGCATTCACCCATCTGGGTCAGCCGACCTTCCCTCCAAGCAACAGCCCCGGCCCTAACGGTGAGGAAGGTGTCCAAGCGCACTTGCCCATTCACTGAATGGCCAGCCATGTCGTGCCAGACGAAGCGCCCTTCCCTCTGGTCGAAAACAGCAGCATCACCGGACATGCCCACGGCCAAAGACCCCAACGAATCTTGGAGGCCCAGAACTTGGGCTGGCCTGCTGGTCGCAGCTCCCACCGCATCGGGCAAGGGCATTCCCATGGCGTGGAACTTGCTGACCAAGTCGTTCATCAGGTAAACGGTGCGGTCCGGCGGTGGATTGTGAATGTCGGTGCTGATGGTATCGGGGAGCAATCCTTGTTCCATGGACGCTTTAACCACCTCCACGTCACAGTGGACACCGGCGTGGGCCACGTCCATTATCACACCTCGGTCAGCGGCGGCCCGAACTTCGGGTCGCAATTTCCCCCTGCCGTCCAAGATGGATTCGGGATTGCCGTTGAATGCGTGGGTGGAGATGTCACCGGGTCCCAGGTATTCCAGGACCTCGGGCAGGGATATTGGCGTGCCGCTGACGTGGACCATCAATCTGGTCCCAGATTTATCGGCCACCTCCCTGGCGGCCTTCATTGCAGCGTGGGCGTTCCATGCTGCCACGGCATTAAAGTGCATCCGTACCTTGACGCCAAAACAAAACCCGGGATTGTCCTTTATTGCGTCGGCAGTATGGTCAACGTCGATTATTCGCATGTCGTGGAGCCCGCCTCCCAGCAGGCGGTTTAGGGCCAAACCCACGCCCCCGATGTGGAGGAATGCCAACAACCGGGTTCTGTGGGCAGGGAACACATAGTCCCGCATGGCCTGGTAATTCTGAGAACCGGCGCTGCCCGCATCCACGCCTGTGGTGGTGCCCGAGGACAGGCAGATTTGGTCGGGATGGACTGCGGAAGAATTGCCGCCGTGGTAGAAATGACCGTGGAGGTCAATCAGACCGGGCGTAATCAGTTTGCCGGAAACGTCTATCGACGTGCTTCCTGAAGCCGGGTCAATGCGCTCCGCTACGTTGGCCACAAGACCGTCCTTGAACGCGACGTCACGGCGGTTGTTGATACCTTGAGCAGGATCCAGCAGAGTCCCGCCGTTCAAAACTAAATCGTAGGTCGTGGGAGAGGTGGTCATCAGCTACTCCTTTGGCAAATACCCTGATAATACTTTCTACTACTCAACAGGCCGGTTATATTTCAACAGGGAGGGTCTAATTTAGCGAGAGTTCTGTTTCAAACGAAGTACTTGGTTCAACCTCCATTCTTCTCATCCAGCTCCTGGGGGTCCACGTACTCCAACCGGCGCAACCGCGGGTAGACCAGTTCCTTGGGTTTTTCCAAGTCGTCATCGGAGATGTCCGGTGATTCCCGGACCGGTTGAGCACCCCATTTCTGGATTGATTGCCGCACCAATAAATCAACCACTTGGGGTGACCTTCCTTCCAGCCTGCCCAATTGATAGGCAAGGGTCACGGCCAGTTGGTTTCTGGTTATCTGGTCAAAGGCCTCCGGGCTGGTCAAATCTTCGGGCATGCCCCCGCATTGCTCCAGAAAGTCATCCAGCACCTGGCCAATCACATCGGGCATTCCGTCCAACTGTATCTCGGTCATGTAACCGGTCAGCTTGTCGGAAAGCTCTATGATGCCTTCGTCAGGCAGCACCATTCCATGGAGTTCGATTGATTCCGCGTCGGCTTGCTCTTCGGGCATATGCGGTTAACCCCCCGGCTGGATTTTGACAAGAACGAACGACGAGCAGTTCGTCTGACGGCAATGAGTCCATAGTAATGATTCCAGGCGAATGATTGGAATCAAATAATTCGGAAGATAGAAAGAAACAACAGAACCCCAGCCTCACATTTGGCGTACATTTTATCATGCCCAGCATCATGCCTAATCAGGTGTGAACCTTGGCAAGACAGCAGGCCCAATAAAACAGTAAGGAAACCGCTTTGTCAGTTTGTTTGAAGCTCTTCAGCCTCCTATGGCCGCCGAACTCAAAGCCCGCACAACCGGGCCGATGATGCCCCAGAGAATTCCCAAGCCCAAGGTGAAATCAACCAAGACGATGCTAATCAATATTGCTGGCCCGCCACGCTGCAGGCGGTTGTAAGCCGATATATGTTCGGAAGGAACTAGGCCACCCATAACCTTGGAGCCGTCCAAGGGGGAGAGGGGTATCAGGTTAAACACTGCCAAAAGAAGGTTGAAGAAAATCACCAGCCCGGCAATGTCGGCCAAGCCTTCTTTGAACCCGCCGGTCATAACGTAGGCCACCCGTCCCAGGTCTGGCTGGGTGGACCCCAGCACGCCCAGCTTAATGGGCACGGCTATGATGAAGGCGAGCATCAGGTTGGACAATGGACCGGCAGCAGCCACCAAGGCGGTGCCAGTGTGACCGTGGCTTAGCTGACTAGGGTTTATAGGGACCGGCTTTCCCCAGCCGAAGCCTGCCACAAGCATCATCACGGTTCCGCTGGGGTCCATGTGCCGCACCGGGTTCAGGCTCAATCGGCCCAATCGCTTGGCGGTGTTGTCGCCCAGGCCACTGGCCACTAGTGCGTGGCTGAATTCATGGATGGTGATGGCCACAATCAATGAAAATGCCACCACCACGGCCAATCGCACAAAGGCAG
>DCAE01000040.1:54197-64048 GCA_002311385.1 Dehalococcoidia bacterium UBA1141
AAACATCCCGTCAGCCAAACGTCGGCCAGGACCTATTCGTCGTCTTCGTCATCTTCGTCGGGTTCCGGTTCCGAACTACCGGAGGGGAAGGCCGAGCGAGGTAGGAGGGCCATGTTCCGGTCCCTCTTGTTGGGACGGTGACTGGGCATATCCAGCATAGCCTTCTTCAACTCGGCCAGCTTCTCACTGTTTACGCTTGCTATGTCTACGGCCAACCCATCTACGCCTGCGTCGCGCAGCGCCTCCAGTTCCTTTCCGCCGGGGAGTTGGGATGTTTCAACGATGATGTATTTATTTATGCGGCGAGCGACTCCAGCCACTGTCATCAGGTCTTCCAATGACCACTGGGACGATGTTGGGCCGTTGATTAGCAATACATCCACCGGCAATGCGTCAACGACACGCAATTGCTCCGGATCCATGGCTGGATCAATGCGCAGAATGCGGGCTATGTCCTCAGAGCCCACCGCCGCAACACTCGTTCCTTGCAAGGAGAATGCCAGCAAATCGCAACCCTCTTTCTCAAAAGCGGCGGCGTTATCCTCGCTCAAGCCGGTCACGGCGCTTCCCCAAGGGATGCCATCGCCCAAGGCCTTGCAAGCCGCTTTAAGTTTCGCCGGATCATCAACACCGGTGACCAAAGCTCCATCCGGAATCAGGTCAGCAACCTGTTTCACCGCCTTGGCGTCGGTACCGGAAACGATTGCTAGCAGAGCCATGCCGGGCGCTTTTTGCACTCGCTGCACACCAAATCCTATCCCGGATGGGGCCCCTTCTTTAATCTGGTCCAATCGGTCGATAAACTTACTCATCAAGTCCTTCCAAACTAATGTTATTGATGTCTGCTTTTTGTATGATCCGCCAGTTCTACTGACGGCTTGGTCGGCTCTGGGCTCAAAGCGCAGTCTGCCTTTGGCTTGCGCTATTCACTCTGATAGATGTGACGCTGATTATAATCCCGCGGCTGATTATAAACCATGAAATGAGCTTTGTGGGGTTAGATTGTGGGTTCAGATTGCGACCTAGATGACCGCAATTTGGAGTCTAATTCCTCTGCTTGCCTGGTTCCACCGATGTGAGCAATCCTACGCCCAAAAAAATTATTGTTGGCGAAACCATCCATTCGAGGTCTTAAATACATTATTATTGACGCAATCCATAAAAGGTTATAGGTTAACTCTACTCGATAGCCGTAGCACAATAGCAAAACTAAAGCATTACTCGATACGCCTAGGATTGTCGACCGGGCACACCGCATAGCCGGTGGGGGCTAAAGCTTTGACTATTGCAGCGCGTCTGCGGCGCAGGGCTAAGTTCCTGGCGTGAGCTGGGAATATGCTCATTATAAAATGCCGCTATGATTCTTAAAACCGCCCAAATGAGGAACTTTAAGAGCATTAACGACTCGACCGAGTTCACCGTTGATGAGAGAGTCACTTGACTTGTCGGTAAAAACGAATCGGGGAAAACCGCGATTCTGCGATCCATCGGCAAGCTGAACTCCACCGAAGCGGACGCGGCGGAATTTGATATTTTTGAGTACCCTCGCCGGTACATGATGGAGTATCAGCAGAGGGCGGAAGCAGAACCGGCCGAGGCCCTCACCACCACGTGGGCTCTTGGCCCCCTAGACATTGAAGACTTGGAGTCCGTGATTGGACCTGCCGCCCGGCAGATTCAATCGATCAAGATACAGAAAGGGTACGACAACCAGGTGGTGTTCACCTTCGATGTGGACGAGACAGCGGTGGCGCAGCATGTCATCGATTCCTTCACCCTGGACCGGGATGACTTGCGGTCTGTTGAGGGAGTCACCAGCCTGGCGGATTTGCACCGGCGCTTGAGTGACATGGAGCCACGCTCTGACGGTCTTCACCGGATTCTTGATGCGGTGATCTCTAATTTCCAAGACTTCAGCGCCCACCAAACAGTAGCCCACAGGCTCATAACACGGTTGCCCAAGTTCGCAGATTTTTCAGAATATATGCGAATGCCCGGCCAGATCGCGGTCAATGACCTGCGGGCAAGGGCGAGGACAAACAGACTGGATGAAGGGGACAAAGTGTTCCTGGCGCTGCTGGAAACAGTGGGCCGTAGCGTAGACGACTTGGAGCGAATCGACCAGCACGAGATGCTCACCGCAGAACTGGAGGCGGCTTCCAACCGCATCACCCAGGAAGTGTTTCAGTACTGGTCTCAGAACCAGAGTCTAAGGGTCCAATTCCAACTCCAGCGGGCCTTGCCAGGGGATCCTGCTCCATTCAACGAAGGTTGGATTATTCGGACTCGCATCCAGAATACTCGCCATGGAGACTCGATTAACTTCGACGAACGTAGCACCGGCTTTGTTTGGTTCTTTTCCTTCGTCATTTGGTTCAACCAGATTCGCAACAATCTGGGCGATAACCTATTTCTGTTGCTGGACGACCCGGGACTAAGCCTCCATGCCAACGGCCAGACAGACCTGCTGCGCTACATGGAAGACAAGCTTGCGCCCAACTACCAAGTGATGTATACCACCCACTCGCCTTTCATGATTGACGCTTCCAAACCTCACCGGGTTCGGACAGTGGAGAACGTTTTCACCCAGCCTCGCGAAGGAGAGATGCCCGGTGCTGGCCCCGACCAAGGGACCACACCGTGGGCAACCGGGAGCTTAGCACCAATCCGGAGACACTTCAGCCGCTCAAAGCGGCATTGGCCTATGAGGTTTCCCGTTCCTTGCTAACCGCAGAACACACGCTTTTGGTGGAAGGCCCGGCAGAGGTTCTTTATTTCCATTGGTTCAATCGCAGGTTGGGTTCCTTGGGTCGTACCACCCTGGACAATCAATGGGTTGTTACCCCAGGCGGCGGCATTGATAAGGTTGGGGCCTTTCTAACCCTCTACGCCGGTAAAGAACTGGGGTTGGCTGTGGTTACAAATGCCGCCTCTATCAAGAATTCGGCTGCTGAAAATCCAGCTTCAGACCTGCGAGACTCCGAGTTGTTGCAACACGGACACGTCCTGACCTACGACAAGTATGCCGGATCTCCGGGGAATGGGGAGGCTGGGATTGAGGATGTGATTGGGCGGAAGAACTACTTGGACCTTACCCGGATGGCCTTCAACCTGGAGCCGGACCTGATGCGCCCGATGGAACGGACAAGTACCTCATCAGCCTCCAATGTGACAGCGGAAGTCAAGGAATTCATGAGATCCCTGTCTGGAGGACCGGGCCGTTTTGACCGTTATCGCCCTGCCGAGTTTCGGATTCAACAAGGCGCTGATTTCAGCCTACCCGAACTGGACCAGGCTATGGACAGGTTCGAGTCCTTGTTCCAAGACCTAAATGCCATGCTCCATTGAGGCGGCAGCCAGGTTGGAGCAGTCCGCTCCAAGGGGAGAGGAAAGCTTAGCCGCCTGTGGGGCTGGATAACGGGCCGAAGTTAGGGCCATAAACCAAGCTCCAACCAATGCGAATCTCGGGCCTGTTTTCAGTCCACCGCCGTGCATCGATATGTTCTTCCACATGGTTGCGGTCACTAGAAACCCTGCCACACCACCCCTCCATCTGTTGGTCTTACCCCCTGTCTGATTACGCTTTAGAGCCCTTATAATTCGCGTTAAGAGGACTCTTTAGGCACACTATATAATCATTCATTAGCATCTTATAATATCTATTATATACGAATGGTTTTAGCAAATGACGTCAAAAAATGATTGACATGGAGAACCCCTTGCCATAATATTTAGCACGACATTGCATTTCATTAGTCAATAATTGTTTGTCCATCCGTTCTTATCCCAAACTTCGCATTTAGCCGGGATTAGAGCTTCGGATTTAGCCGGGATTTAGAACTTCGGGCTAACATAATAATCAAGGAGGGACTGGATGTCTCATAAAGACGACCTGGCCCAGATGGCCCATTTAATGCGGCGTGCCGGTTTCGGCGCTACCCGAGGTGAATTGGAAAGGCGCGTGGCTGTCGGCTACGAGGCCACCGTGGAAGAGTTGCTGAACCCTCCCAAAGAAGACTCAGGGGGCCCAGCAGGAACATTCGCAATGTTGACCCGGTACCACCCCAACACCTTGCTCCCCGGCGGCGTTCCCACCCTGGGGCAGTCCAGTTGGATGTACCACATGATAAACAGCCCGAACCCCTTGGTGGAGAAGGTGGCGCTTTTCTGGCATCACGTTTTCGCCACTGGCAACTCGAAAGTGGACAATTGCGACCAGTTGCTGGAGCAGGTGGAGATGTTCCGCGAGTTCGGAATGGGCAACTATCGGACCATGTTGGTGGAGCTGTCCAAGAACCCGGCCATGATTTACTGGTTGGATAACAACGAGAACCACCGGGACGCAGTCAATGAGAACTGGGGCCGGGAACTGCTGGAACTATTTTCCATGGGCGTCAGCAACTATACCGAAGTTGACGTGAGAGAGGCGTCCCGGGCATTCACCGGATGGACCATCGCCCCCAAGGTTCCTCGCTTGCCCTACGGCAGGTTCCCTTGGCGGTTTGACTATCGAGAGGAAGACCACGACGACACAGAGAAGACCTTCTTGGGGCACTCCGGCAATTTCAACGGTGAAGATATCATCGACATTATCGTAAAAGAGCCAGCTACCATACGTTTTATCTGCCGTCATCTGTATAACTTCTTCGTCGCCGACGAAGTGCAGGTGCCCGCTTGGACCATTGAGCCAGCCAGGGACGAAGAAGCCCTGGACGTCATGGTTAACACACTGGAAGAGTCCAATTATGACATCAAGACCCTGCTGAGGGTCGTGTTTAACTCCGATTTCTTCAAAAATGCCACATACGCCAAGATAAAGAGCCCTGCGGAGGTGGTGGCTGGCACCCTTCGTTTGGTGGAGGACTGGAACACCCCGAGACCCGGCATCAAAGACATTGGCCTACAGCCCGGTTATATGGGCCAGTCGATTTTGGACCCGCCCAGTGTTGAAGGCTGGTACACCGGAGCCGAATGGATCAACAGCGGTTCACTGCTGGCCCGGATTAACTTCGTAGCCGACCGAGTCGCCGATACCTCCCTATCTGGAGTTAAGAAAATCATCGCTGATATGAAGGCCGATGGAGTGAGCACCCCCGATGAGTTGGTGCAAGCTTCCTTGGAGCACATGGGCTTTTTGGAGCTTAGCCCAGAGACCAAGAAGCAACTTTTGGAGCATGCCAAGGGCGGCGGCAACCTAGACTGGAATGACGAGGCGGCCTCCGGTACCCGGATTGGAGAAGTGCTGGCTTTGGTCGGCGCCACCACCGAATATCAGTTCGGCTAGCCAGCCTGTCAGTTCCCAGTCCGATGGGCAAAGCCCACAGCCCTTAAGGAGAAAAAGAGCATGACATCTACGCAGAAAGACCCGGTCATCGTTGTACTGCAACTCACCGGGGGCAATGACTACTTCAACACGGTGATTCCCCACAACGACCCTTTGTACATGGACAACCGGCCGTACATCAAATATCCCTTGGAAGATTTAATCAAGGTCGATGACGAGTTGAGCTTCATGCCCAGCATGGGGCCAATCAAAGGCCTCTATGACCAAGGCAAAGTCGCTGTGATTCACGGCATAGGATATCCCGATTCGCCCCGTTCCCACTTCCGTTCCATGGACATCTGGCACACCTGCGAGCCCGACAAGGTTGGAATTGAAGGTTGGGCCGGAAGGATAACCCAGCAACTGGACCCGAACAAAGAGAACGTGTTGACGGCCATCAACTTCGGTCATGGCCTGCCGAGAGCCTTGGTGGTTCCCGGAGTGCCCGTCGCAGCCATAGCCGACCTGTCTACCTACGGCGTGCTCACTGGGATTACCGATCAGGACCAGAGGTCCAAGGCCCTCGATTTGTTCGCTCGCATGTACTCGCCAGCCATCGGCGCTGGGGCGGTGACCGACTATCTGCGCGGCACCGGCATGGATGCTCTTAAAGGGGCGGACATCGTTAAGGCAGCGCCGGAGATGTACTCATCCAACGTAGAGTATCCTGCGTCGGCGATTGCTTCCCACTTGAAAGACATAGCGCAAGTGTATCTGGCGGACTTGGGTACCCGCATCTTCTACACCCAGCATGCCACCTTCGATACTCACGCTGGCGAGATGATGAATCACCCCATTCTCTGGAGAGAGGTGTCCGAAGGAATCACAGCATTCTTTGACGACCTGCACGAGCACGGCAGAGGAGAAAATGTATTAATGTACTTGTTCTCCGAGTTTGGCCGACGAGTGCACGACAACGGCTCAGGTACCGACCACGGGGCTGCCGGAGCGTCATTCGTGATTGGCGATATGGTCAAAGGCGGGATGTACGGTGAGTACCCTTCCCGCAAGGCCGAGGACCTGGAACAAGGCGACCTGGTTCCCAACTACGACTTCCGCGGCGCCTACTCAAGCATCGTGGAGGACTGGATGGGCCTCGACGCCAAACCCATCGTAAACGGCAATTTCGAGAAGCTTGCCTTCCTATAAGTCTAAGCTCGCTGGTAACTCTAAACTCGCTGGCACGCAACACACCCGATATTAACGTTCCTGGATTCGACTGAAACGGAGGCCGGATAAATGGCGATTGAAACAGTGGTGGGTAACCGCGCTTGGATATATAGCCATAACATTGGGAGAAACGCCGCTGCGGGAATGGGATTCTCGATGCCGATAGGCGTGGCCCCCGCCAAAGACGGCGTGTTGTTCGTTGCCAGCCGTGGCAGCGATACCAATCCTAACCAACGAATCAGCAAGGTCACCCTGGACCAAGATTTCATCCATGAGTTCGGGCGTGTGGGCGAGGAGCAGGGCTCCCACGTTTTCCTCACCGGCGTGGCCTTGGACCGGGACGAGAATGTATATACCACCGACGAGTGGTTAAACCGGGTCAGCGTCTTCGACAACGACGGCAATTTTCTGCGCAGTTGGGGAGAGGCCGGGGAGGGCGAGGGGCAGTTAAACGGTCCATCTGGTTTAGCCTTCGACCAAGACGAAAACCTGGTCATCGTTAATAGCCTAAACAGCCGGGTCCAGACCTTTAGCAAGGACGGAAAGTACCTTTCGGGATTCGGCGCAAAGGGCAATGGTGACGACGAGTTGGACATGCCTTGGGGCATCGCCATCGACAATAATGGGGATATCTATGTGGCCGACTGGAACAACCATAGGATTCAGAAGTTCAATTCCGGTGGCGCGCACTTGGGTTCGATCGGCCACGGTGGCTCTGGTCCCGGCAATCTCAGGCATCCCAGCGGGGTGGCCGTGGACGGGGACGGGGACATTTACGCCGTGGACTGGATGAATCAGAGGATTGCGATTTTCAACTCCGATGCCATGCCTCTGGTATTTCTGATGGGAGACGCCGTGGAAGTGTCCAAATGGGGGCAGATGTCCATCGACGCCAACCCCGACATGCAACGCCGCCGCCGTCAGGTCAACAACCTGGAAGATCAGCAGCGGCGCTTCCGTATGCCCGTGGGTTGTGCCTTCGACCGGGAGAACAACCGGTTGATAGTCTGTGACAGCCAACGGGGTAGGCTCCAGATTTACCACAAGGAAACCAACTACGCGGACCCTCAGGCAAACCTATAAGCAAGCGGTCAAGCTAAAGCAGAAGACCGGCGCCCCGTTCTGAGGCGCCGGTCTTCTGTTATTGCAAACCTCTTTTGCAAACTTCTTTAGCAATCCTTTGTGCAGTCCCTGCCACGTTATGTTTCGTTGCTCGGCTCTTTGGGGTACCGTATAATTGGCCCTGAAACACGATGTTACTTGCAATAGATATCGGAAACAGCATGGTCACCATGGGGGTGTTCGATGGAGAACGCTTGGAGACCACGTTGCGAGTCGCCACCGACACAAGGAAGCTGGCCGACGAGTACGGCTTGCTCATCACCAATCTGCTGAACCTCAACGGGGTGGAACCGTCCAAAATCGACCGCATCTCAATGTGTAGCGTGGTGCCGCCTCTGACTTTGGTCTTCGACGGCGTGTGCCAGGCGTATTTCGGCATTCGGCCCCTGATCGTGACGGCCAGCGTGCCCACTGGTCTACGGATTCTCTACGATAGCCCCAGGGATGTGGGGTCTGACAGAATCGTCGATGCTGTGGCCGCAATCCACCTTTACGGAGCGCCGGTTATCGTGGTGGACTTCGGCACAGCCACCGTTTTTGATGCGGTGAACCGGGAACTGGAATACTTGGGTGGGGCCATCTCTCCTGGAATCAGCGTGGCGGCAGAAGCATTGTTCCTTAACACCTCCCAGTTACGCCGAGTTGAACTGGTTGCGCCCCAGACGGCCATCGGCAAGAACACCTCCGCATCTCTACAGTCGGGACTGGTGTTTGGTTACGCTGGCCTCGTTGAGGGATTGGTGGCAAGGTTCAAACGGGAACTGGGGGACGACGCAAAGGTTATAGGCACCGGCGGTCAGGCGGGCATCATAGCCCATGAAACCGACGTTTTCGACGAGATAAATCCTGACCTCACCCTGGTGGGACTCCGTCTCATATACAACATGAATCAACCGAGTGTTGAGACTACCAGTGAGCCGCTTCAAAGCGGAGCAAGGGAGGCGTAAGCGTTCTTGGCCGGACCGTTGGAGAATAAGCACATCGTCTTGGGCGTCACGGGCAGCATCGCCTGCTATAAGGCTGTTGATTTGGCCAGCAAGCTGGTGCAGGCGGGTGCGCTGGTGGACGTTGTCATGAGTTATGGGGCGACCCGGTTCATAGCGCCTCTGACATTTCGTGCCATTACTCACCGCGATGTTGTGACCGACGGTTTTGACCCCCAGTCGGAATCGGCCATAGAGCACGTTTCCTTAGCCCACAGAGCCGACATCGTCGTCATCGCTCCCGCCACCGTTCACTGCATAGCCAAGCTGGCTGGCGGCCTGGCCGACGATCCGTTGACAACCACAGTGATTGCGACAAAAGCTCCGCTCCTGATAGCTCCGGCGATGGACGCCAATATGTTCGACCATCCGGCCACTCAAGAAAATCTGGCCAAGCTACGCCAGCGGGGAGTGGTTGTTGCCGGGCCCGCTCCGGGCCGCTTGGCCTCGGGGATGATGGGAATGGGCCGTCTCTTGGAGCCACCCGAACTCTTGGGCTACATCACGGCCACCATGGGTAAGCAGGGAGACTTGGATGGCCGCACCGTCGTGGTTAGCGCTGGCGGCACTATGGAGGCAATCGACCCCGTGCGGGTCATCACTAATCACTCTTCGGGGAAGATGGGCTACGCCTTGGCGGAGGCAGCAAGAGACAGGGGAGCTAACGTGGTCTTGGTAACCGCAGCCTCTGGCTTGGCTGAGCCCGCCATGGTTAAGGTGGTCCCCGTCGGGTCCGCTCAAGAGATGTGCGATGCTGTGCTGGAGCACGTGAAGTCAGCTGATGCCTTAATTATGGCCGCCGCTGTGGCCGACTACCGACCATCTAGCCAGGCGGAGCAGAAAATCAAGAAATCCGAGGACGATTTGACTATCGCACTCACCAAGACCACCGACATTTTACAAGCTGCCAGAGGGAGCTTTGTTAGAGTGGGTTTCTCGGCGGAAAGTCAGGATTTGGTGGAAAATGCCAAAGCCAAGGTCAAGAGCAAAGACTTGGACCTGATTGTTGCCAACGACATCACCGACCCGGACAGCGGTTTTGGACGGGATACCAACAAGGTTGCCCTGATTGGCCGGGATCTGCAGGTGGAAGAGCTGCCCGTGCTGAGCAAGTACGAGGTCAGCAATCGGATTCTCGACCGGGTTTTGGCACTGCTGCCAGTTAACTAAATCCGCATTAACTGCAGAGTTTTGGAAAGACTGGTGGAACGTTTCGACAATCACCACGAACGGATTTGGTTCACCACTGGATG
>DCAE01000040.1:64106-69361 GCA_002311385.1 Dehalococcoidia bacterium UBA1141
CAAGCTCACCACGAACGGATTTGGTTCACCACGAACCGATGAGGGGAGCCAAGGGCGGTTCTGATTATCCACGAAGCAATTTGATTCCCACCCCGTTCGTCCTGAGCTTGTCGAAGGATGCTCCTGGCGTGCAGGGAGATTAACCACACGCCTGCAACGCCTAACCGGTGACCGCCTCCTTGAATTTGCGGATGGCCTCGATGTGTTGGTCCGGCCCCTTTAATCCCGCGCGCATTGTATTGACGGACAGGTGGGTCGCCCCGGCCTCGGCCCACGCCTCAGAACCTTTTTGCCAATCATCGGGACTGCCGCCGTCGGCCAAACCGATGCGCCCTTCAATGCCGATGGCGCTGGGGTCGCGACCCGCTGCTTTGGCATACTCATGCATCTGCCCGATACGTTCGATACCAGCACTGTCGGGCTGGAACTGGGGGAACCATCCGTCGCCCAAGCGGCCGACCCGCCTTACCACGCGTTCCGCGCCACCGCCGAACCAGATTGGGATGGGCTGCTGCACCGGCAGAGGATTGATGCCGGCATAGGTGACCTCATGGTATCGGCCTTTAAACGAGACCACTTCTTTGGTCCAGAGTTCGCGCAGCAACTGTATCTGCTCCACGCTGCGCCGTCCCCGGTTACCGAAATCCTCTCCTAAGCCCTCGTACTCTACTTCGTTCCAACCGATGCCGATGCCCAACCGCAGGCGGCCCCCGGTCAATACGTCTACCTCTGCCGCTTGTTTGGCCACCAAGACCGTCTGCCTTTGGCTCAAAATCAGGACGCCGGTGGTCATTTCTATTTTCTCGGTGATGCCAGCCAAATAGCCAAACATCACGAATGGCTCATGAAACATGTCCTTGTGGCTGTAGGGCCGGTCCCAACTGTCCCGCTTGCTGCCGTCGGCGCCCAACACATGGTCGAACACCAGCAAGTGCTCGTAGCCCAAAGCCTCGGCAGCCTGAGCGAAGTCCCGCACGCCTGCCGGGTCAGCTCCAATCTCGGTCTGGGGGAAGATAGCTCCTAAACGCATCACAATCTCCTAGCTTTGCCTAATTTGGGAATAGATTTATATGCTTATGTGGTGCCCAGTATCCGGCGTTTCGATTGAATCGTCAACGGAGGCGTCAACGGGAGTAGACAATGGAGACCGTGACGGGGAAGCCAACAAATTTGAAGGTCAGGTCAGCGAAAGATGTGCCTCTGAATGTCCGTGCGCCAAAAACGGACTCATTGCCGTGTCAGAACGTTGAGCCGACCGGGAGGCACTGACGAATCGGGTCGGTAGATGTAAGTCCCGCCTGGCGCCATCCACTCCTCGTAAAGCAATTCCTCGTGTTGGTCATACTTAACAACCATGGCGTACCAGTCGTTTCGGGGGACGTAGAACTTTGCGTAACCCTGCTTGTTGGTCTTGGACTGGTTATAACCAGCGATTAGGATCTCGGCTCCAGCAACCGGAATGCCAGCATCATCAAGGACTCGTAGCTTGACGGCCCGCCACGGCAGTATGGTGGTGGTCAGCAGTTGTTTCAGTTTACCGGTTCGACCGGATACAGAAGTCTCCGGAATCATCTGGACAACGTCGGTCATCCACGCCCGTTTCTTGGGGGTCATCCAGTTGGAGCCGTACTTGATGCTCAGATATTCTTCGGGAGGGTTCGGAACCAAGAACTTCTCGCCGATGAAATCAATCTCCTTAAGATCGGTGAACAGGTGTAAAGGAATCCGGACGCCTGGGTAATGGAAAATGTGGTCGTCAAAAATCCAGTAGCAGTTCCAGTCCATCTTATTGGACTGCTTGGTCATCTCAACGTAGATATTGTGGTCGGTTCTGCCCACATTGAGCACGTAACCATTCTCTTCGAAGGTGGCAGCCACGATGTCGATGGTTTTCTCGGTCAATCCATGAAGCCCGATCACGGACCCCAAGTCCACGTCGTCATCCCAGGGAATCAGATCATTGTCCCTGATGGGGCCTAGGCAGGTGCCCTGCCGCAGAAAGAAGACCACCCCTAGCGCATCCATGATTTGCTTTGCTTCCTTGAGCATCTCCTTGGCGATAGCCACGTTTATCGGAGGCAAATCCGGAGCTGCTTGCTCGGAAACCGGTTCGTTCATACTATCGCTCGGTGGCATTTAACTTTATGCTCCTGGATTTTCGGCATTCGGTGAGCCTGATACCTGCCGATTCTACCATGCGTTTCCAAGCGGTTGGTTGCCCGATAGGTCGGGCGCATTCCTGGCTCACTTGTTGGGAGGAGCCTTTCAGTAGGCTATAATGCTGCTGATTTCCGAAGATTACGCCATAAAATGTTTTTTTTGAGAGGGTACTGTGAAAAGCATTGAGCTGGATTACTCAAAACCCTGCGCCGCCGAACCCGAAAAGGGGCATAACCGTTGGCACCCCGACATTCCGCCGGTGGTTGAGGTGGCTCCGGGAGAGGAGTTGGTGATGCAGACCAGGCACGCCCTAGACGGTCAGGTCTGGCCTGGTTGTACTGCCGATGTGCTCAACAATCTGGATTTAGGCTTGATACACCCGTTGACTGGTCCCGTCTATGTGCAGGGGGCAGAGCCTGGAGACATGCTGGAAGTTAACGTCCTCAACATAGAGCCAGCTAGCTGGGGATTCACCACCATCATCCCCGGTTTTGGGTTTCTGCGGGATGTGTTCTTGGAACCCCACATCGTCCACTGGGACATCCGTGACGGATACGCGGAATCGGCGGACCTGCCAGGTGTTCGGGTGCCCGGAGCGCCCTTCATGGGTACAATCGGCGTGGCCCCATCGCGGGAAATGCGCCGGGAGATTGAGCTCCGAGAGGCCGAATTGCTGAGCCGGGGAGGGGCGGTGCTCGGGCCAGAGCCCCAAGGAGCTGTGCCCGCCACAGAGCCCTTGGCCTCCGAGGGATTGCGTACCATTCCCCCTCGAGAACATGGCGGCAATATGGACATAAAACAACTCACCGCTGGCACGCGACTGCTGCTCCCGGTATTTACCGAAGGGGCGCTCTTCTCCGCTGGCGATGCCCACTTTGCTCAAGGCGACTCGGAGTGCTGCGGCACCGCAGTGGAGATGGACTGTACCCTCCACGTAAACTTCCGGGTGTTGAAGGGAGAGGCTACCCGGCGGAACCTGCGCTTCCCCACGTTTGAAGCGGATGATTACTTTGCCACGCCGGAGATGGCCGCGCCTCGCCGGTTCATCGCCTGTACTGGTATGTGCATCACTGATGCCGGGGTTAACGAGTCGGAAAACGCGACCCTAGCCGCTAGGAATGCCTTGCTGACCATGATTCAGCTTCTGCAGGAACGAGGTTGGACCAGGGAGCAAGCTTATAGCATCTGCAGTGTGGCCGTGGACCTGAAGCTGAGCCAAGTGGTGGATGTGCCGAACTTCGTGGTTTCGGCATTCCTGCCCTTGGACATCTTCGTCGACTAATCGGCTGGAGTGCTGACCCTGGGTTTCTCATCGCGGTTCCCTCTCGCATTGGGAGAAGGATGCCTGAGATAAAATCGTGGCTGGGCTAGTGCGTCCACTATTCCGATGAATGTCCCGTTGCGGTATACTGGGCTTGCTCCACACCCTCGTTCCTCAGGTGGAGCATGCCATAAGCACTAGCATGAGATGGTCTTCTGAGCCCAATTTCATGAGCTGGATTTGGCGCTCTCGGGATTAAATAATTAGGAGATATGAGATGAAATTTGGATTACTTTTCGAGGCGCAGCGGCCCTTCGAAGGCAACGATGTCGATTGGAACAGCCTTTACCGAGAGACGTTGGACCAGTGCGAACTGGCGGACAAAGTGGGCTTCGACAACCTTTGGTTTGTGGAGCATCATTTCCTCATGGGCTTTTCCGGTTCACCCTGCCCTGAGGTGCTCATGGGAGCCCTCAGCCAGCGCACCAAGAACATCAGGATAGGCTTTGGAGTATCGATTCTGCCAAACCACCATCCCATTCGCATAGCCGAGCGGGTAGCCATGGTGGACCAATTGACCAACGGCCGAGTCGAGTTCGGCACTGGCCGATCGAATGCTTATGAACAGATGGGCCAAGGTATCGACCCCCGGGAAACTCGGGACCGCTGGGAAGAGGCCATCACCATGTTGCCCAAAATCTGGCAGTCTGATGAATTCGAGTGGAAGGGTAAGTTCTGGGACGTGCCTTCCCGGCGGGTGCTGCCCAGGGTATTCCAGAAGCCCCACCCCCGGATGTACCTGGCCTGCACCCAGACCGACAGCTTCCGTCTGGCAGCTCAGAAGGGCATCGGGGTCCTATCCTCGGCTTCCTACGCCGTGGATATCCTGGCGGAGCATGTGAAGGTCTACCGCGACGCCATCAAAGACGCCGAGCCCGTGGGCGCCTTTATCAACGAGTTCTGGGGAAACAATGTCCATGCCTTCTGCGGCAAGGACGATCAAGAAGCCAAGGAACTGGCAGCGGAGTCCATGAAGACGTTCTTCGGACCGGATAAGCCATATATCCAAGGCCGCATAAATGCCTACGAGGAGCTGCTGGAAGCCTGGGGCGGAGTGCCCGAGCACCTGAATGCCGATTTCGGGCGCTGGTTGCGACAGTCCGATGATGCTCATAAAGAGCAGGCAGAGCAGGCAGGAATCTCACTGGATTCAGGACCCGGCGCAGCACGTGCGGCTGTGGCCGGGCTGGATGCTAATCTTCTAGTGGACCGCGGCGTCATCATCGCTGGCAACCCCGAAAGCTGCATCAAGACTATCCAGATGTATGAGGACATCGGCGTTGACCAAGTGATAATGATTATGCAGACGGAGACCATCAACCACGAGCGGGTTATGGAATCCTTGGAGTTGTTCGGTAAAGAGGTAATCCCGGCTTTCCAGACCGAGATGGCCAACGCCTAATCGGTCAACTTGCCAGGGACCAAGGCCGAAAGTTCACAATGCGAGCCAAGAATAAAGAAGCCCCGAACTCAAGCTCGGGGCTTCTTTATTGGGCCATTCGATGTCAGTTCAACAATGGGGTAATCCTCACGGGTAGAGATTTGTTCGTTCAATCAGTGAACGCATTGATGGCAAGAGAAGATGGCCTGTGGGCGTAACCCCATTCTGCCCACCGTCAGCGGATTTATGGGGAACGTACGGGAACCACCATGAAGGCCGTGGACTCTCGCCGAATCCGGCGGCGATGCCTACTTCGTAATCTTAGTACAATTGGTAATCGCCACGTCTAAGATTGACATCAAGGTTGGCCCTCAATACACTCAATCCAATAGC
>DCAE01000040.1:69419-73162 GCA_002311385.1 Dehalococcoidia bacterium UBA1141
CAATCCAATAGCCGATTTTTATTTAGGGTCACCTTAATTGAGGGCGACGGAACCAATCAATGTGACTGGCGGCGATTCGTAGAGAGGTGGCATGAGGATTCTCTTCTTGCTTGCGGTAACTCTACTATTGGTGGCGATTGCCTGTGGTTCGGATACCACAGCGACTCAGCCTGCTACCCAACCCACTGAGGTTCCCACTTCCACCGTCACGGCTCCGCCGACATCAGCGGTCACCGCCGCATCGGCACTGATTGCCGGCGCCACCGACGCAACACCAACCACAGAGGCTCCCATCGTGATAACTGCGCCGGCCCTCACCGAAGAACGGTTCTTGGAAGATGCGGTCTTGCAACGGCTGGGCCCGGAGCCGCCTACATTGGATCCTCACATCACCGTTTCTGGAGAATCGGCCCTATACGTCGTGGAGATATACGGCGGTCTAGTTACCATAGATCGAAACCTCCGGGTCGTCCCCGACTTGGCCAAAGATTGGGAGATAAGTAACGGGGGGATGACCTATACATTCTTCTTGAGAGAGGATGCCAAATTTCACGACGGCAAACCCGTAACCGCTCATGATTTCAAATGGTCTTTGGAAAGGGCAGCCGACCCGAATACCTTGTCGCCCGTCGTAGATGTTTATCTGGGCGACATTGAAGGATTCAAAGCCAAGATTGAAGGACGGTCCGACACGATGCCCGCAATCCGCGTGGTTGACGACCACACGTTGTCTATCACCATTGACGCGCCCAAGGTATTTTTCTTATCCAAGTTAACCTACCCTACGGCATTCGTCCTGGACCGGGAGAACGTCGAAGGAAACGATAGTTGGTTCAATGAGCCCAATGGTACTGGGCCATTCAAGTTGGCGGAATATGCTCCCGGAGAGATACTCAGGCTGGAGCGAAACGAATTTTACCATTTGGAGGTTCCCAAGCTGGCAGGTGTGGATTTCTCCTTGGGCGGCGGCGATTCTTTGTTGATGTTTGAAAACGACGAAATTCACGTCACCGGCGTAGGACTGATTAACCTGGCAAGTATTCTGGATCCGGCCAATCCCCTGAGCAAAAATGTGATTCAAGCTCCGCCGGGATTTGACGTCAGCTACTTTGGTATGAACTCCAACGAACCTCCCTTCGATGACGTCAAAGTCAGACAGGCCCTTAACTATGCGGTGGACAAAGCGACCCTTTCCAGTGTGCTCCTTGAAGACTTGGTCGTGCCTGCAAATGGCATCCTGCCACCGGCGCTACCCGGCTTCACCCCGGATATCCAAGGCTATAAATTTAACCCGGAAAAAGCCCGTCAGCTTCTGAGTGAGTCCAAATATGGAGATAATTTAGAGGATTTCCCCAGAGTTGTGTTGACTTTGCCAGGCTCTTTCGGAGCCTCAGTTGGACCGGTGATTGAAGCCATAGTCCAAATGTGGCGAGTGAACCTTGATATAGAAATCGAGATTTTGCAGACGGAGTGGGCCATTTTCCTCAAAGATCTGCACCAAGAGCGGTTCCAGATGTTCGGCGGTCTCTCTTGGAGCGCTGATTACCCGGACCCGGAGAATTTCCTGGATGGGCTGTTTCACTCCGAGAGCAACAACAACAACACCAAATATTCCAATCTGGAAGTAGACGCCTTACTGGAGCAAGCAAGGGTAGAGCAAGACCAGGATTTGCGATTTGAGACCTATCACCGCGTAGAGCAAATGATTATGGACGATGCTCCGTGGGTGCCTCTATGGCATGGAAACGGCGGGTACGCTTTGCTCAGCCCAGAGGTGAGGGACTACTACCTATTCCCCATGACTGTCCCTCGGTTCCGCTACGCCTATATCGTTGAGGAATAGTCGGACGACCTATGACCGAGCGGCGGGAAGGTAGCACGGAAGGTAAAACACAAAGGAGCACGGAAGGTAGAACAGAAGGGAGCGCGGAGAACCGGGTTGACACCGCTGAGTTCCTGAGCCAAGTGGCGTTGTTCAAAAGTCTTGAACGCAAGGTGTTGGAAGGATTGGCCTCCAGGATGCACATGGTTTATCTCTTGGAAGGCCATATCATTCAGGACAACGACCCGGTGGATGGGCTGTACATCATAGAGTCGGGCTGGGCCAAGGTGACCAAGGCTTCGGAAAGTGGAGAAACCGAGGCGGTTTTGGCGATACTACAGCCGGGGAGTTGTTTTGGCGAAATAGGACTCATTGACGGGCTTCCCCGCACTGCCACTGTTACCGCAATGGAGCCTACTTGGTGTTATTTTCTGCCCAGAGATGCTTTCTTGGCCGCTCTGGAAGAGAACCCTCAAATCGCGGTGGGTATGCTGCCCGCTGGTCCATGGTCAGAAATGCTGATCAGTGGATTGCTCAGCTCCTCTAGCCCCACATCCCCGCATAGACTAATTACCCCTCTAAGACCGGCACCGCCTAGATTAAAGACGTCAAGTGTGGATGACGGTAATACCAAGTTGCTGGGTCAAAATGTGCCCACCAAGTATCGTGCGCCGTTGCCCCAAAGCCTCCGCAATACTGTCATTCTGAGTGAAGCGAAGAATGACACACTTGGGCCACACATCTTAGTGACGACTGATTAATTCTTGCCGCGAACGTCGATTCAGATTAACTACGAACGCTCCATTATTGCGAAATCTGACCGCTGTTAGTAATCACAATTGTCTTCAAGAATCCGTGGTCGCTGCTGCCAGCATAGGCTATCGCGAACACGTTCCCTGATACGTTGATAATCTCAGGAGTCCTCCCATTCGACGTGTCGAATTCCAGGGTGTCAATCACCGTGTTCGTGATTTGACCGCTAGTGGTTATCTCCACCGTTTTCAGGAACCCGTCATCGCCAAATCCGGCGTAGGCGATGGCATAAATGTTGCCAGCGACAGGAACGATGCTTGGTTCCTTTCCCTTTAGCGTGTCGAATTCCAGAGTGTCAATCACGGAGTTTGTGATTTGACCGCTGGTGTTTATCTCCACTGTCTTCAAGAACCCGTCATCGCCATTGCCGGCGTAGGCTATGGCAAATATGTTCCCCGAGCCAGGAATGATTTCTGGGGTATTGCCCTTAAGGTTGTCAAATTCCAGGGTGTCGATTACCGAATTCGTGATTTGACCGCTAGTGTTTATCTCCACTGTCTTCAAGAATCCGTCGGCGCTGTCGCCAGCATAGGCGATGGCATAGACGTTGCCCGAGATAGAGATGATATTGGCGGTCTTGCCTTTCGCATTGTCGAATTCCAGAGTGTCGATTATAGAAGTAATCTGACCGTTGGAGGCAATCTCCACCGTCTTCAAGAATCCGTCATCGCCATCAGAGGTATAGGCAATGGCGAACACGTTGCCCGAAATCGCGATAATGTTGGGGTTCTTGCCCGTCCCGCTATCGAATTCCAAGGTGTCAATCACAGAATTGGTGATTTGGCCATTGGTGGCAATCTCCACCGTCTTTAAGAATCCGTCATCAGCGTCACCGGCATAGACTATGGCAAATACGTTGCCCGAGACCGGTATTATATCGGCGTCCTTGCCCTTAACGGTAGCGAACTCCAATGTATCAATTACGGCATCGGTGATTTGACCATTGGAAGCCACCGTGACCGTCTTCAGGAATCCGTCGTCGCCGCTGCCGGCATACACGATGGCGTACACATTGCCCGAGATATTTATCATCTCCGGTGTCTTGCCCGTAACCGTATCGAACTCCAGAGTGTCCGGTATGGCTGTCGGAACCGGAGTTGCTGTTGGC
>DCAE01000040.1:73263-74325 GCA_002311385.1 Dehalococcoidia bacterium UBA1141
GTTGGCACTGGCGTAGGCGTGGGCGTAGGAACCGGCGTGGGCGTGGCCGTTGGCACTGGCGTAGGCGTGGGCGTAGGAACCGGCGTGGGCGTGGCCGTCGGCGTGGTCCCACCGGTAATTTGGCCATTTGAGGCTACCGTGACCGTTTTGAGGAACCCATCGTCGCTGTCGCCAGCATAGGCAATGGCATATTGGCTGCCCGATACAGCGATTATGACCGGGGTAGCGCCTTTGAGAGTATCGAACTCAAGGGTGCTGATAGCGGCATCGGTAATCTGCCCATTGGTGGCTATATTGACAGTTTTCAGGAACCCGTCGTCACCGTCACCGGCGTAGGCGATGGCATACACGTTCCCCGAGATAGAGATGATGTAGGCGGTTTTTCCTTTAGCAGTGTCGAATTCTAGAGAATCAATCACTGCGTTGGTGATTTGACCGTTGCTGGCAATCTCTACCGTGTTGAGGAAGCCATCATCGCTGTCGCCAGCATAGGCTATGGCATAGACGTCGCCTGATATGGGAATAATGTCGGGGGTCGCTCCCTTTGAGGTGTCGAATTCCAGAGTGTCTATGATCCCATCGGAAATCTGCCCGTTGGTGGCAATTTCGACCGTTTTGAGGAAGCCATCATCGCCATCACCGGCATAAGCGATTGCGTAAACATTGCCTGAGATGGGGATGATGTTAGGGGTCTTGCCCATAACCGTATCGAACTCCAAGGTGTCGATTGCCGCTCCCGTGATTTGGCCATTGGTGGCAATCACAAATGTTTTGAGGAAGCCATCGTCTCCGTCACCGGCGTAGGCAATAGCGTAAATATTTCCTGCGATGGGAATCAGGTCGGCCGTCTTGCCTTTGAGAGTGTCAAACTCAAAAGTGGTTGCCGACGGCGCTGGTGTAGCCGTTGGCGCTGGTGTAGCCGTTGGCGCTGGTGTAGCCGTTGGCGCTGGTGTAGCCGTTGGCGCTGGGGTAGCCGTCGGCGGTCGGCGTGGGAACCGGGGTGGACGTCGGTGTCGGGCCCGGTGTCGGCGAGGCAGTTGGCCCTGGCGTGGGAGTTGGCGT
>DCAE01000040.1:74489-74756 GCA_002311385.1 Dehalococcoidia bacterium UBA1141
GTGTCCGTAGGGGATGGTGTGACGTCCGGTGTGGGTAACGGTGTGGGCGTGAACGTCGGCTCCGGGGTAAATGTTGGCCCAGGCGTTGGCGAAGGAGTGGGCGTCAATGTGGGATTCGGTGTCGGCGGCGGCACACCGTCTTGTACGGTTACCGAAGAACCCGCTTCAAGATTTACAGAAACCCCGTCGCCTTCCACTACCACCACCGCCACGCTTTCCGGCAGATTTTCTATGCCAAAAACATTCGACGTAACTTCGGTGATTTTC
>DCAE01000139.1:0-7518 GCA_002311385.1 Dehalococcoidia bacterium UBA1141
ATAATCCTGGGCCGTAAATCCTAAGAGCGCTCTAGTAAGGCTGGAAATCCCAAATCCCGGGGATGACCTGTTCGCCAAAGAGCTTTATGGACCGCATCAGGTCTTCCTCTTCCAGCCAACCGAGATTGAATTCGGCGAAGACCGTGTTGAATAACCCCTCCGCCGCCGCCGCTTTTATTCTGTCAGACACCGTTTCCGGTGAGCCTACGAAGACGAGGTTATGGTTTATTAAATACTCCACGTTGGCCATGTTGCGGGCAATCTCCGCCGATCCCCACTCTCCTCTCGTTTCATAGTTCTTGATCAGTCTTTCCGTGTTCTCAAACCCGGCGTCGCCCACCCCAAAAACCTGGCTGAACGCATGGGCGATGTGAGGCGTGGCTTTCTTCACGGCCAACTCGTCGGTTTCGTCCACATACACCAGCGTCCAGTATCCAATGTTGGGCTTTTGCGGGTGGCCCGCCTCTTTCCACAGGCGCAGGTACTCCTCATAGCGAGGCGCCGCTTCTGTTCGGGGAAAGAACAACAGGTAGCCCGTGTTGACGCCCTTCTGGACCAAAAAGCGCAGCGTGGGCGCATCCCGCGACTGAATCCACATGGGCGGGTGAGGTTGCTGCTGGGTCTTGACCGAAAGCCGCACGTTTTTGTACTGGTGGAAAGGGCCTTCAAAGCTAAAGGGCTCTGGGTCGGCAAAAGCCGCTTTGACCAGGGAAACCAACTCCAAGGTCATCTCCCTACGCCGCTCAAAGGTCTCATCGCGGGAATCCCGGAAATGCGTGTAGTGGTTGTAGTACTCGGGGACGATGCCAGAAACTAGGCCCAGCTCGAGCCGGCCATGGAGTACATTATCCAGTACCGCCGTCTCTTCCAGAATGCGGATTGGGTCGTAAAGGGGAGCGATGTACCCCATCGGTCCCAACCGGATTTTCTTGGTGACAAGCGCGCCGCCGGTGCAGAAGACGGTGGGTGACGTCATCCAGCTTTCGTGGGGCAGAAAGTGGTGTTCAACAGCGAATCCATAATCAAAATCCAACTCGTCGGCCAAAGCCAACTCCCGCCATAGCTGGTCGTAGCGATCCGAGGGCGCCATCTCCGGCCGGTTCCAAACATGGGAGAAATAAGCGAATTTCATTAGGCAGTCTCCGCTCTACGTATTGGCCGCCAGCGCACATCGATCCAAGCCCGAATTATACGCTGCCGCATGGCTTAAACAAGTAAACACATTGCTCCAGGTGTATGAGGAGTGAAATCCCCTCCGGCTTTGTCGAGAGTTCCCGGCTTTGCCGAGGATGCTCGATTCGATCGGCACTCGATGGCTTCGCCGTCGGACCTAAATCCCCCATTGCGAAAGGGGGACGTTTTTGGTCACTCAGTTGGGATTGATTTTCGCCTGGCAGCTTTCGCTTTTGTTATATAGCCCTGGAAGTAGGCCGGCGCGTGGCCCGCAAGTTTTTCGCACACTGCCAGTCTACCGCAGAGAAGCCTACGATAGCGGCCCTGAACAAGTGGGCACACAGCGAATCCGAGGGTTAGAAGCCCCGTTGATTGCGAGGGAAGAAAAGTGGTGCTGGCACAACGAATCAGCCTGGTGCGCCGCAAACTTCTCTTATTTGATGGCAATCGATGCCCGCCGAAACCTGCTTCAAGTTCCGGGTGTTGACGATGTGACCGTTCGGCTGGGGGATCACTTTGCTGCCAAGGCCATCGAGGATGGGGTGAACTCGGCCAAGCCTTTTTCAGACTCGTTCCCCGACGAGGCCTGGGACAACCTGGAGCAACTCCGGGACCTGTTTCTCCGCAAGGGTTATATCGGCCGCCAAGAAAAATTCCTCCGGCAACTGATTAACGCTGGCCTGTCCTATGAAGAGATTTCGGGCCTCCGATCGGGTGACGTCGTAGTCGATGGCGAATCGTTCTGGATCCACCGGGATGGCGCCGAAGCAGTGCAAGTTGGACCGGCATCCGTGGCCTGGCGATATTTCCAGCGGCGGGAGGAGTTGGGCCTTGATTGCTCACCAACGGGAGCGCTGATACGAAACCTGAGGGACCAATCGGTGCCAGCGGAAATTCTGGAAACCTACTTCGCCCATTCGCGCACCGCGCGGGTCTCCGCCGAAGCCACGGGCACCCTCTGTTCAGTTTTGTTACAAGCGAGGCAAGCGGCCAGTGGAATAGCGTAACCGCTTCTGAGCAATTTACGGCCTTCCAACTTCATTATCCGCAATCACAACCATCACCATAAAAGGGGACAATAATGTTCAAAGTCAATGGCGACGAGATTTTTGTCATCGACGGCCACATGCACAACTGGAATGTCAGCCGGGAAAACTGGCTTAACGATTACGGGGAAGGATGGATCAAGTGCTTCTACGATTACCATTCGGGCCTGAGCCCAGAGGATTATGTGTGGCCTTTCGAAAAGTATTGCCAGTACGGTGAAGAGACCCTGGTCAAAGACCTCTTCCTAGATGGCCATGTCGACATGGGCATCCTAAATTCAACTAATCTCTTCGAGTTTTTCAAAGAAGGCTTCAACCCCATTGAGAAAAACAATGTGCTGAAACAAAAGCACCCGGACCGCTTCATTCTCTGCGCCGCCTTTGACCCAAGAGATGAGGAAGCCGGCATGGACAAACTGCGACAGACGGTCGAAGGGTATCCGGTGGGTGGAGTCAAACTCTATACCGCCGAGTGGCGGCAAGGCTCCAAAGGCTGGAAATTGAACGACCCGTGGGCCTACAAATACTTGGAGTTAACCGAAGAGTTGGGCATCAAGAACGTCCACGTGCACAAAGGCCCGACTATTTACCCGCTTAGCCGCGACGCCTTTGACGTTAACGATGTTGACTACGCCGCCACCGATTTCCCCAACCTTAACTTCATCATCGAGCACGTCGGCCTACCCAGGCTGGACGATTTTTGCTGGATTGCCACTCAAGAAAGAAACGTGTATGCCGGACTATCGGTAGCTATAGCTTTCATACATCCCAGGCCCAAATACTTCGCCGAGATAATAGCCAACCTGCTGTTCTGGCTGGGCGAGGACAAGATTCTATTCGGCAGCGATTATGCTATCTGGAGCCCCAAATGGCTGATCGAAAAATTAATGGCCTTAGAATTGCCCGACCACATAAAGGAAGAATACAAGGTGTCACTTATTTAATCGGTAAAGCGCAAGATTCTGGGAGAGAATGCGGCCCGCTTGTACGAGATCGCCATACCAGCCCGAAAAGCCGCCCTCAGCAAAGACGAGATTGGCGTTCAACTAGCATCTGCCGGATAACTTCGCAGCATAAGGGACGTCGCACGGACCGTTAGGCGTCGACGCCCCCTTCTGCACAGCGGTTCAGATTATTTGTCAGCTTTTACTTTTTGACCTGGTAAAGGGGACCCCTAAGAACCTGGCCCGGCAAGGCTCCGGTGTGCTCTCCATTTTCCAGTAAAACCTCACCGTTGACGATCACATAGTTAATCCCCGTGGCACCCTGCTTAACGTGCATCTCCCCACCCGGGAAGCTGTACATGGGCTCACGAGGTGTCGATGTGATGGTGTCTGGGTCGAAGATGGTTATGTCCGCCGCCTTGCCCGCTGCAATGAACCCCCGGTCGTGCAAGTCGTGCATGATGGCGGTTTTTCCGGTCATGCGATACACAGCTTCTTCCAGAGACATCACCTGCTTTTCCCGCACCCAGTAGCCCAACAGGTGTGTGCTATAGGTGGTGCGGTCACCCTTGTCCGGTCGTGCGCCGCCGTCGGTGGTGCCGATAACGGTGTAGGGCGACCCGAATATCTCCCGCTGGGACTCCGTATCGTTGTTCCGGTCGATGACCTGGAAGCTGGTCCTTAGGTCGTCGTCCAAAACCAGGTCCAAGAAAGCGTCCATGATGCCCTTGCCCTGCTCCTTGGATATTTGTTCGATGCTCTTTCCGCTGTATTGCCGGTTCCTCTCCTCGTGGGCCATATAGACCTGAACCAAATCCCAGCGCCGGTTGAAGCTCATCCGCCGCGTGCCCCGCTCCGCCTGATAGGAGTGGGTTCCTTCTGTCTCGACGCCTTCAAGACTCAGTGCCCGGCGTATCTCCGGGTCACGGAACGCCTGGATTCTCTCCCGCACCGGTTGGGCCATTACCGAATCCCAGGTCGTCATGCCCTGGAACACGGTTGTGGGGCTAATCATGTCCTCATCTTCCAGACCACCCAACCCTGCCCGAAGGTCGAAGATGGGCCCGGCCGTGGCCGACAGGCAGGATGCGTAGGCTCTGGTGCCAGACTTGAACGCATCCTCTAACATTTGAAGGTGTTCCTTCCACTCGTCGGGTTTGTTTAACTCTTGGGCCAAAAGATTGTACATGGCGGGTCGACCCGTCCTACGGGACAACTCTTGGGCGATGAGTGCTGGGGTTTTGTAGCCACCGGCTGCGCCGCCACTCACTTGGAATACCCCCGTGCCCATCTCGCCCAACACACTGCCTACGGCGTATCTCTCCTCATCGCTGGCGACAGAGGATGGTACTTTGACGCCAAAAATCTCTTCACCTTGGTCGGCGAAATTGCCTACGCTGAACCCCAGAGCCCCGGCCTGAATCCCCTCCCGCACTATGCGCTTCATAGCCTCTATCTCTTCGGGGGTCGCGACACGCTCTTGCGCTGCCTCGCCCATAACGTAACGCCTGACCCCGGAGTGACCAACCAGGCTACCCACGTTTATGCCACGGTTTCGACCCACGGCATCGAGGTATTCTGCAATGGATTCCCAAGCAAAATCCACGCCCTTTCGCTGGGCCGAAAGTGGAATTCCTTCCATCTTGTCGAACATCTGCATGTACCAGTCTCCATCCCCGGGCCGGGCCGGCGCTAACACAATCCCGCACTGGCCCACGATGATGGAGGTATTGCCGTTCAGGGAAGTGGAATTGACAATCGGGTCCCACATACACTGTGAGTCGAAATGAGTGTGATGGTCAATGAAGCCGGGAGCCACCACTCGGCCCTCAGCATCTATGGTCCGTGTTGCGGACTCGTTGAACTTGCCGACTCCAACGATTTTACCGTTGGAAACCGCCACGTCGGCGTAAAATCCCGGACCTCCCGAACCGTCTATGACTCGCCCGTTTTTGATAAGCAGGTCGTATGCCATTACGCTTCCTCCCATTGGCTCCGATAATACGGAGCGAATTCCAAGTCAAGTCTCCAAGGTCGCACGTTTCCTTGAGGCAACGGGTTCACGTATTGAGGGTCGATGTAGATAGTCGTACACTATGCGATATTTAGCCGAAGGTCAACACAATTAGTTACCTCAGCAACTTTGATTTCAGATTCTCGAACTCATCACGGATCAGATAGCCCTTTTCCAACAATCCAGCCAACCGCTCCAGTTCGTCGATTGTCGTGTTCCTTTGATTGCCATCATTGAGCAGGGCTACCAGGCTGGGATCAGCCTTCTTTATGTCGGATAATCCGCATAAGCCCATGACGATGTTGAGTTCGTTACGCAAAATATTTAGGACGTGGCTCATACCGCCCTCACTGCCCACTGACAGCGCCCAAAAATGGGCCTGCCGATGAACACCGCTTTGGCCCCTAGGGCTAGGCATTTCAACACGTCGCTTCCCCGGCGTACGCCGCCGTCAATGTACACCTCGGCGCGGTCGCCAACGGCCTCGACTATTTCAGGGAGCATTTGTATGGTTCCAGAGGTCCGATCCAAAGCGTGTCCGCCGTGGTTTGAAACCACCAGTCCCTCCACTCCGTATCCTGTGCATAGCCTGGCGTCTTCGGATGTCTGGATGCCCTTGATGATTATGGGCATCGAGCTTAGGGAGCGCAGCCACTCCAAATCCGACCAGTTCAATGCTGACTCGAAGGAGTCGCCAAAGTTGTCCCAGTTGGGAAGGTCGGGCAGTTTGACGTCGACAAAGTTATGGGGTGTCCGACGCGATCCAATCGGCGACCCGTTCGCCGATCATGATAGTCGTCAGGTTAGTATTGGCGCGGATTACGTCAGGCATTACCGAGGCGTCAGCCACCCTAAGTCCCTCGATCCCACGGACTCGGCAGTACTGGTCGAGCACAGCCATAGGGTCACTGTCCGGTCCCAGCTTGCAGGTCCCCGACAGGTGCTGGCCGATGGTAACATTCTCCAGCAACCATGCGTCCAATGTCTCATCAGATTTTAAGTCCTCTTCGGTTGGGGAAATCAGGCTGTCAACGATGCTACTGAAGGACGGATGCTCCATGAAGTCGATGCTCATTCGGACAGCCTCTCGCAACCGTTCTGTGTCCTGGCGCTCTTGGAGGTACCGGCAATCTATATAAGGCTGGACGCTGGGGTCCGTTGAGGTTAGCTTCACTTCGCCGGAACTAATAGCCAGTTCCATGATGCAGGTGAACCTTATCCCTTCTTCCTCCAACGGGTCTCCACCCAAAGGCGTAGAGAAAGATGAAGGCAGGATTTGCATGTCGTTCCGGAGGTCGGACCCGGTAGCCGTGTAGCGAAGGACAGTCTGCATCCGTGGCGCAGTAGCGTCCAAGGGAAAGTCATCCTTGACCTTCACCCTTACTGCTACGATAGGGTGGTCCCGCAGGTTCTGGCCGACGCCGGCCAGGTCATGCACCACCGGGATGCCCATTTCTTTCAGGTGTGCCTCCGGGCCCACGCCGGAGAGCATCAGCAATTGGGGTGAGGCGATGGCCCCGGCGCTAAGCACTATCAGGTCGCCTTCAACGACGAATCTCTCGCCGCCGCTCTCAACCTCAACGCCAGTGGCCCTTTTACCCTCGAACAGAATGCGCTGAACCTGCACATTGGCCCTGATGGTTAGGTTCATCCGGTGACGGTTGGGGTTAATGTAGGTCAAGGCGGTGCTCATCCGTATCCCATTGGGATTGTTCATCGGGATCGGACCAACGCCGGTGGCATCGGGATGGTTGTGGTCGTAGGTCTCTGGATAACCGGCACTGACACAAGCGCCAAAGAATGCCTCCTGTAGTGGCAACCAATCCTCGCGCTTGTGCCGCCGAACCGGTATCGGGCCGTCGAAACCATGGAAGTCGTCCCGTATGTCAGTGTCCGTCTCCAACTTTCTAAAATACGGGAGGACATTTATGAAACCCCATTCGTCATTCCCCCACGACGCCCAGCGGTCGTAGTCCTCTGGAACTCCCCGCAAGAAGACTTGTCCGTTTATGGCGCTGGTCCCGCCCATCACCTTGCCCCGGGGCACGTTCACCGGCTCGGTCTGAACTGCTGAGCCCTTGCCGAAAAAGGACCAGTTGTGGGATGCCCCCATCTCCGAAGCCGCAGGCACGTAACCGTACTTAAGGTCGTCCGGTAGGTGATCCAAGTCCGGGTAGTCCGGGCCAGCTTCCAAAAGCAACACGGAGCGCTCCGGGGATTCGGCGAGTCGGGAAGCCACAGTGCCTCCCGCCGACCCGGCTCCGATTACGATAACGTCATATTTCATAGCCCCTCGCTTTGCATCAAGCTCGTTAGATTTAACTGCGTTTCTACCGACAAA